>CAUSAC010000001.1:0-102476 GCA_963529615.1 uncultured Campylobacter sp.
CGCTTGAGTGGTATAAATTTGCAGACGCGGTACACGGCATGCAAAGCTTCGGCGAGAGCGGCAACGCGAGCGAGCTATTTAAGCTTTTCGGCTTCACCGACGTCGCGATCGCAAAAGAAGCAAGGGAGCTTTTAGAGCAGTAGCGAAAAGGGTAAAATTTGAGCGAAAAAATCAAAATTTCGTATTTAGACGGATTTAAAATTTATGGGTTAAAAGCCCGCACGAAAAATGCGGACGAGCTAGGCGGGAGCGGCAAAATTCCCGCGCTGTGGGCGAAATTTATGAAAGAGTGCTATGACGGGCAGAGCGATATTTACGGTGTCTATTACGATTACGAAGACGGCGCCGACGGGCTTTACGATATCTTTATCGGCACCAAAGCGCCCCGCAGCGACGAAGCCTTGGAGATCAAAAGCGGCAAATACGCCGTTTTTAGTTTCCCAAATGAGCCGCAAAACGTAGCAAAGTTTTGGAGCAAAATTTGGAGCTTTTTTGAGGCCGGCGAACTAAAAAGAGCGTTTGGAACGGATTTTGAGTTTTACGGCGGAGACGAGATCAAAATTTTCATCTCGGTTTTGTAGGGCGACGCATGAAATTTATAAACGGCGAGTGATTTTTCGCCGTCGCGATAAAATTTGCCCGCGAGATGCTAAAATTCCTTACTCGCAAAAGCCGCGCAGAGAGTAAAACGCCGCTGCTTTATAAAATTTCATCCATAAAGCGGTAAAATTCCGTGCCCAAAGCCCAAAACTACGCGCGCGAAAATAAATTTTATGCCCAAAGCGCACCGCGCCGTATCTTAAGCCGTAGATTTAAAATGAAATCTAAATTTGCGCCGTTAAATTTCAACCCCCGCCCGCAAAAGCAGCCGAATTTCACGCGGAATTTCATTTTTAAATCTGTTATTAAGCCATTTTTGGCTTAAATTACACTTTTATTCGGGTAGATGTCCGAGCGGTCGAAGGAGCGCGCCTCGAAAGCGCGTAAGGCGTCAGCCTTCTGGGGTTCGAATCCCTATCTACCCGCCATTCATTCAAATTTCACCCAATATTTTGGAGTTAAGATGAGCAATAAACTCCTTTCGATGAGCCTGCAGGAGCTGTGGCAGCTCTTTCCGATACGTCTCGTGCCGCACGATCCGCGCTGGGGCGAATACTTTAGGCAGGAGCGCGAAATTCTGCGCGAGCTGCTGCGAGATCATGGCAAGATCAGGGTTCATCATATCGGCAGCACCGCGGTAAGCGGGATCTGGGCGAAGCCGATCGTAGATATTTTGATCGAATGCTCGGATATCGCCGCCGCCAAACAGCGCCTGATAGAGGCGGGCTATCTGCTAATGAGCGAAAGCAAGAGTCGCTGCAGCCTAAATAAGGGCTACACCGAAGCGGGATTTGCCGAGCGCGTTTTTCACGTGCATCTGCGAAATTTCGGCGATACAGATGAGATATTTTTTAGAGATTTTTTGCGGGCGAATGCGGATATCGCCGAGCGGTACGAGGCGCTTAAATTAGAGCTTTGCAAGCGTTATGAGTTTGACCGCGACGCCTATACTGCGGCAAAAAGTGAATTTGTGCTTAAATTTACGCGCATCGCTAAAGAAAATTCGAAATAATCGCATAAATTTGATCCTCTGCGTAGAAGGTCGCTTCCCAAGAGCGATAAAAATGGCTAAATTTTATAAACAAAAACTGATAGATAGTACCGCATATTGCAGATTAGTTTTTATAAAATTTTGATCGTATTTTTAAATTTAAAGGGCGACTGCCCAGTTATCGTAGATAAATTTTACAAATCCAACTGACGGCAAAGTCGCCCATAAAATGCGCTGTATCACCTATCGCCGTATCACACCGCAAACAAAAGGTGTTCCCGCGCTTCGGTACAAGTTTAAATTTAAAAGCCTACGCGTCGTTGAATTTTTAGAATTTCACCAAAAACAAACTCACAAACTCGCTAAATTTAAAGCGGCGAAAATTTTAAATTCCTCGCCGCTAGCTAGTCGCGTAAATTTCGCGCCGAGCGCTTGAATTTAATGATCGCTCTTTAGCCCCGCGCCGCAAAGCGGGATGATGCTATCTCCTTGCAGATCGCGGCTTTCTTTGTAGCGCAGATACGCCGCGTAGGTAGCCGCAGTCGTGTGCTCGACGTAAAATCCGCCGCGCGCAAGAGCCGCCCTGGCAGGCAGTATGTCGCTCTCGCTTGCCAAGATCACCTCGCGCTCGCCCGCGTAGCTAGAGCCAAGAATTTCGCCCGCACGCATCGGTCTTGCAATCGCGATGCCCTCCGCTAGCGTCGGCTGCGGCTTGATCTCGCGCGCCGCACCTTTGGCGTCAAAAAGCGGAGCACAACGCTCGCCCTGAACGATGAAAATTTTTGGCAGCGCCTCGATAAGACCGCCCCCATATAGCTCGCGTAGCGCCGCTTGAGCGCCCAGTAGCAGCGTGCCGTTGCCCACGGGGATGAAGATATTGCGCGGGACCCTGCCCAGCTGCTCGTAGATCTCATAAATGTAGCTCTTCGTGCCCTCGTAAAAGATCGGATTATAAACGTGATTGGCGTAATAGATCTGCTCCTGCGCGGCCTTTTTGCGGCACGCGTCCGCCGTCTCGTCGCGACTGCCGTCAAACACCGTGACGTGCGCGCCGTGGCTTTTGATCATATCGATCTTTTTAGGCGACGTGCCCTTCGGGACGTAAATTTCACACTCGATGCCCGCGCGAGCACAGTACGCCGCCACGGCATTGCCCGCGTTACCGCTGGAGTCTTGTAGCACCTTTTTCACGCCGATATTTTTAGCATGCAGCACCAAAACCGCCGCGCCGCGATCTTTGAACGAAAGCGTAGGCATCGCGTAATCGAGCTTGAGATAGAGGTCTTCGCCGAATTTCACGCTCGCCGTAAGCCCCTCGCCCATCGAAATTTCTTTAAATTTAGCCGTGTCGATACCCATAAACCTGCGGTATCTAAAGATGCTAAACTCGCTTTGATCTACGAGCGCGGGGTTAAATTTAGGCGCGTCGGAGTTTAGTTTATACAGCCCGCCGCAGTCGCATTTATAACTCAAAGTATCGATGGGCGCGTGCTTGCCGCAGCCCGTGCAGATGAAATCGCTCATTTTCGCTCCTATTTTTTCTCTTTTATTTTTGCGACGGCCTCGATCTCTACAAGGCAGCCGAAATGTAGAGCCGTAGTCGGCACCACGACGCGGGCGGGCTTATGCGCGCCGAAAAACAGCGCGTACTGCTCGTCGATCACATCCCAGTTCTCGACGCCCGGCGTATAGACGCGGCACATCCGCACGTCGTTTTTATCTGCGCCCGCGGCGGCCAGCACTGCCGCGACGTTGCTTAGAGCCTGCGCGGTCTGCGCAGCAAGCCCCTCCGGAACGGCCCCCGTGCGCGGATCTACGCTTAGCTGCCCCGAGACATAGAGCGTACCGTCGTCATCTAGGATGCCCGGCGCATAATGCGCCTTTTTCGGCGCGAAACCGCTTGGGTAAATTTCTTTCATTTAAGCTCCTTTGCATATAAAATTTTATATAATTTTACTCTAAATTTATTAAAAATATATAAGTATTTCTATAAATTTGCAAAAATTCTAAAATTTAATCTAAATTTATAGATTTTTTTATATGAAATTTAAGGAGCCCGAATTGAATCAACTTCTGCAAGCCTTTATACCGACCGCGCACCTTATTAAAAATACGATCGGCGATTGCGAGGTGGTCATCCACGATATGAGCACGCCACAAAACTCTGTCGTTTTCGTCCTCGGCGACGTAACGGGTAGGAGGATCGGTCAAAGCTTCGATCATCTGGTAAAGGACGTGTTGCTAAGTAAAAATTTTGAAAACGACTGCACCGCAAACTACTACTTCACCGCGCAAAACGGCAAGCTCATACGCTCCTCGACTTCGCTGATCCGCGGCGCAGACGGCAAAGTAGTAGGCGCGCTATGCGTAAATATCGATACTTCAAGCGCCATGGCTGCATACAAAGCAATAAAAAATCTGCTGCCGAATGCAAAGCTCGATAGCAAGGAGTTGCAGGGCGCAAATTTTACCACCGACGGAAGCTGTAATAGCGCGGCATTAGACGGGGCGAGCTTCAATGACGACGTAAATTTAGAAACGCAAAACTCTAACGATTTGCAGCAAAATATCCTTGACATCGTCCAAGACCTGATCGCATCGGCTACGCACGATCTAAATGTGGAGAGGATGAAGAAAGAGGATCGAAAGCGTATCGTAAAATTCCTCGCGCAAAAAGGAATTTTTGAGGTAAAAGGCGCTGTAGAGCTCGTCGCAAAGGCGCTTAGGACGCAGAAAGTCACGATTTACTCGTATATGGATGAGGTAAAAAAGGAGAGCTAACCGCGGTGCATAAATTTGATCTCAAATTTAGCAAGTGTTGCGCGCCTTTTTATTAGCGTAGCCATATGGAGTGGCGCAAATTTAATCTGAATTTGATGAATCGATTAAAAAAAGCAGAATGCACCAATTCCTATTTTATGCAGCATGTAACGGGATAAAAGCAAAACTCATCTATTACTCGAGCTCATAGCCCTTCGCGTTTTTTAATTTCTCGTCATAATCGACTCCGTTAGCAATTCGCTTGCGCGAAGCATTGAAATCCGTTCGTATCGGGCTTTTGTGCTCGTCAAACTCAAGTGGCGCGACACCGATGATATCTGCTAGCAAATGCGCTAAATCATCGCTCATAAAAGGCTTATCTTTCGCCGCAGCCAGCCTCTGCCATAGCTTAGCATGATCGCTCAAAAACTCGCGAGAGCCTATGAAAATTAGCGGAATTTCGTAAGTAAAGCGGCTCTCCATGCCGTGCCCGAGGCGCCCGTTTTCGTATAAATTCTCTCCGTGATCGCTAAGATAGACGATGAGGCTGTCATCACCCGAAAAAATTTTAAAAATTTCATTTATGACAAAATCGTTGTAAAGCACGCTGTTATCGTAATACGCGATGACCTCTTTCTGCTTGGAAGTAAGTTTTGCCTTTACGTCCGCCGCGCTAAACTTGCCAAATCCCTCGGGATAGCGCAGGCTGTAATCCATATGGCTGCCAATGAGATGGATCACGTAGAAGTTTCGCTCACTCTGCCCCGCTTTCGCCTGATTTATGAGTGGAAGCAGCACTCCGTCAGGCTTGATGCGGACGGTTTCATAAAGATTGCTCTTTGAGAGGAATGATTCCGCGTCCGCGCGATCGGCAGCGCTTTTAGCGCTTAACGCATGTGCGCCGAAAGCCTCTTGATTGCTAATCCAAAAGGTGCGGTAGCCGCTTAGCTTAAACATATCGATAATGCTAAGGTTGCGAAACCACGCCCTTTTGCGCTCGCTTTCGTAATCGCTGAAATTTAAAAGCCGCATCAGCACCTGATTAGTCGTGCCGTAAGGCGAGATTGTATCGCTAAATTTTATCAGATTGCCGCTTGCTTCGAGACCCTCCAAAAGCGGTGTATTTTTAACGCCGTATCCATACAGCGACATATGCCCGCGCTGCAAGCTCTCACCGATTATTAGGATGATATTTTTGACGCGAGACTTTTGTGGGGCGGGGCTTGTAGCAGCGTCAGTGGTTTTGGAATTTGAAATCGCGCCGGGGCTTTGCGGCGCAGAATTTAAAGTCTTGCCCCAGCTCTGCGGCTCAGCGCCCGGGGCAGACGTAGAATTTAAATTTACGCCGGAATTTTGCGCCTGGACGCTTGATGCGGGCGCGGAATTTTCAGACGCGGAATCCAAGGCTGAGCTTTGCGGATCTGAATTTGCGCCGCTTTTTAAAACGCTTTCGTTCGCGCGCTTAGCCTCATCATATCCGAGCTGCACTTCGCGCATATCGGTGATGAAATTTTTATCGCTCAGATAGTCTTTTATCGTAAAGGCAAACTCCAGCGGGACGTATTGCGATAGCTTGGTTATATAGCCCTGTTTGCCCTGGAAAGCTTTAGCGGCGATATCCGCGCAAAAGATCGCCCCGTAGATAAGATAAAGCGCTGCTAGCAGCAATCTTAGACCGCTATGCGTTTGCTCCCTCTTTCTCCGCCCTGCTCTTAGCGCCGCAAAGATGCAGCCGAGTAGCACCGCTAAATATAAAATCGTCGCAGGGTTAAGAAACTGCGAAACAAACTCGCGCGTCTCGGCTGCATCGGTATGCACAAGCGCGTCGATCGCCACAACGTTGAAGCTTGAGTCGAAATTTACGATCAAAAATAAAGCCACGCTCGCAATTAGCGCAATTAGCGCTAGTAACACGAACGAAACGAGCTTAAAAAATCGCCCGCTAAGCAGATAGCAGAGGTGAAAGATGAGCAAATTTATGATGAGTACCGCAGAAAAGCCTTTAAATACATGCGAAAAATGATACCCATTGATCTGATAATGTATCTTAGCCCAGCACGCAAGCAAGCATAGCGCCGTGCTAAGCCAAAATACCCTCCATACAGGACGTCCGCGCAGTGCGGCAAAAAAGCCGCGGTCAATGTTCATAAGCAAGCACGCTATAAGCCTACCCACTTTCGTCCGCGCCACGAGCCCGCCTATATTTGCTAGCGCTACATAAAATTTTTCTCTCATTTTATATTTCCTGCCTTGTACGAAGAGACGCGACGACGCGCACTCTGCGTAGCGCGACATGTTTTCGCTTTAAAATCAAGGCGCAATCTTAGCCGCTTAAAGCTTTGAGCTTGCTTACTTGCGCACCTTTACGCTTTAAATTTTACGGCTAAATTTTAAAGATACGGGGAGTTTGAGATTGGATGGCGGAATTTTGAGGCGAAATTCTATGTAAAGCGGATTTATGAGTGAGGTTATGAGACAGAAGCTCCGGGATAAAATTATTAAAACGTAATTTCAAAAAATTTAGCTAATTCAAATTTCGAAGCAATATTGTCGCGGGCAAAAATTTTAATAAGATGCGCGGCAAATGGCGCGTTTTACAATGCTTGCATACCTCATAAAGCCGGCTACGAGGCTAGAGCAGATGAAGCGACTGCGACGCGATATTTTTTAAAATTTTGCGGCTAGACCGCAAACCGTCGCGATAGATTTTAAAATTTCTAGTGCGATAGGTTTCTTTCGGATAAAATTTATGCGTGAAGCGGCTGAGGTAAAATTCCAAGACGCGAGCGATGTAAAATTGTCGAAAGCTAATCGCGGGCGGAATTTCACCTTGGCAAAAGTGTAAAATTTTAACTAGCCCAAGTCGCCTTTTGTGCGAAATCTACGCGACGCTTAGGACTTCGACCTTATCATCGAAAACCGCCATGCAATGCTCGTAGTGGCTAGTGCGAAGTCCGTCCTTGCTTCTCGTGCTCCACTTATCCTCGGCGATGACAGGAGTGCCGTCCTTTTGGCAGATCATTGGCTCGATGCAAAAGACCATGCCGTTTTTGATTTTAGGGCCTGATTTTGGATTGTTACCTTCTAGATAGTTTGGGATCTCAGGCTCTTCGTGCGGGTGCTTGCCAATGCCGTGGCCGCAGAAGCCGTATAGCGGCACGAAGCCACGCGCGCGGATAAATTTCTCGATCTCGAAGCTTAGCTCTTTGAAGTGCATCCCTACCCTGATCGTTTTGATGGCAAACTCCAGCGTATCCTTGCTGCATGCGATGAGTTCCTCGTCGGCTTTTGAAATTTTACCGACAGGCAGAGTGCGTGCGCTGTCGCCGAAATATCCGTTTAGCTTCGAGCCCAGATCGACGCCTAAGATATCGCCCTCTTGCAAGATCGTCTCATCGGGGATGCCGTGGATGATGACTTCGTTTAACGAGAGGCAGGCGGCGTTTGGAAAGCCGTATAGCCCTTTAAAAGCGGGGTACGCACCTTTGGATGTGATGAAATCGTCGATCTTCTTATCGACTTCGAGCAGGCTAAGACCCGGTTTTATGAATGAAGCTGCATAATCAAGGGCCTGCGCGACGATCCTATTCGCCGCACGCAGCCCCTCTAAATCTTTTTTTGTTTTAAGCAAAATCGCCATTTATAGCCCGACCGCACTTAGAGTCTGATATTTGTTCATATAGATCTGCGCTTCGATGCGCCTCATCGTATCAAGAGCGACGGAGACGACGATCAGCACGCTGGTTCCGCCGAAATAAAACGGCACGCCCATAAATTTAACGAGCAGCCACGGAATGACGGTTACTAGCCCGAGATAGATCGAACCCCAAAACGTAAGACGGCTAGCAACTTCGTTTAAAAAGCTCGCCGTTCCTTCACCCGGACGAATACCCGGGATAAATCCGCCCTGCTTCTTTAAATTTTCACTAATGTCCTTGGAATTAAAAGCGATTGACGCATAAAAATACGCAAAAAATATAACCAACACAAAGGTCAAAAAGTTAAAGAAGTAATTGCTAGGGCTTAGGAAATCGTGGATCTTTTGGATGATCGGATTGGTGCTTGCTTGTAAAATTGTAGTCGGAAACATCAAAATCGCGCTTGCAAAAATAGGCGGAATGACGCCGCTTAAATTTAGCTTGATCGGCACGTAATTCATAATGCGCTTGTTTTGATTCGCCATTAATACCTTGCGCGAAAACGATACCGGAATTCTGCGTTCACCTAGCTCCACATATAAAATTGCTCCGATAGTAGCCAGGATAATTAGCACGATCGCGATTAGCTTTAAAACGTTCATCTCACCGGTATTTACTAAATTTACGGTACTTCCGATCGCTCTAGGGATGGCGCTTACGATACCTGCAAAGATAATAAGGCTGGTGCCGTTACCGACGCCGCGTTGCGTAATCTGCTCGCCGATCCACATCAAAAGCATGGTGCCTGCAAGCATCGAAATGCACGAGATGAAAACAAACTCGTTGGTATTCTCCGCCATTATCGCAGGCGCTCCGGTTTGTCCGTGGATGCCCTGTAAACCGATGCTAACGCCGATGGATTGAACCATAGCGATTGCGATGGTGGCGTATCGGATGATCTGCATATATTTCTGCATACCGTCGCGCTCTTTTTTGAGTTTGCCTAAATTTGGAAAGGTTGCGGCGAGCAGCTCCATAATGATCGAAGCGGTAATATAAGGCATAATGCCTAGCGAGATAACGCTGAATCGCTCCGCCGCGTTACCGCTAAACATATTAAACATTCCAAAAGCGTTGTTGCTATTGCTTTGAAAAAATTGCTTTATAACCTCAACGTCCACTCCCGGAACCGGCACGTAAGCTAGCAACCTATAGGCAAAAAGAAAGCCCAAAGTAATGAGAATTTTGTTGCGTAGCGATTTATTCATTATTTTTGTCCGCTAGACTTTACATTCTCGTCTTTGATCTTGCTAGCGAGCGCTTTTGCGCCTACGCCGATCAGCTTGATCTTTTTAACGGAATTTGAAATTTTATGAACGGATTTGATGCTTTCGATCGTGATCTCGCTAAGATCTTTGATAGCTTCGATTTTATCGACATTGATCACGTAAGGCTTTTCAAATTTAGAAGTAAAACCTACCTTTGGAAGCCTTCGCTGAATCGGCTGCTGACCGCCCTCGAAGCCTCTTTTTTCATGAGAGCCGGTACGCGCGGTCTGACCCTTGCCGCCGCGACCCGCAGTTTTACCTAGGCCGCTTCCTTGACCGCGACCCAAGCGCTTAGTAGCGTGAGTCGAGCCTGGGGCTTTTTTAAGATTTTCTAATCCCATCTTTTATCCTTGTTAGTGTTTTAACATACTAAGAGCTTTCATTGTAGCTCTTACGACATTTGAGGAGTTGTTCGAACCTAGCGATTTAGTGAGGATATCTTTAACACCCGCAAGCTCTAAAACCGGGCGCACGGAGCCGCCTGCGATAACGCCGGTACCTTCGCTCGCCGGCTTAAGTAAAATTTTGCTCGCATTGTATTTAACTTCGATATCGTGAGTGATAGTAGAGCCGTTTAAATTTACCTTGATGATATTTTTAAACGCATCGTCTACCGCTTTTTTAATCGCGTCGGGAACCTCTTTGGATTTGCCGAAGCCAAAGCCTACCAAGCCGTTTCTATTGCCTACTACGATAAGAGCCGTAAACCTAAACCTTCTACCGCCTTTAACGACCTTCGTAACCCTACCGATATTGACGATTACCTCTTCGAATTCTTCTCTATTATACTTTTCCACAATCATTCCTTTGGGTTATAGTTTGATGCCGTTTTGGCGTAGCGACTCGGCAAAGCTTGCGATTACGCCATGATACAAATAGCCATTGCGATCGAAAATCGCTTCAGAAATGCCTTTATCTTTTAGCTTGGAGGCTAAATCTTTAGCTAAGCTAGCCGCGCCCTCTTTGTTTGCCTTTAAATTTAAAACCTTACCGCTGCTGGCGCACAAAGTCGCGCTCGCTGCGTCGTCGATAGCCTGAGCGTAGACCGTTCTATTAGATTTGAAAATAGAAATTCTAGGGCAAGATGCGACGCCTGAAATTTTAGCGCGAATTCTTCTTTTTCTCTTGATTCTTAAAGAGATCTTTCTTTTTAATACGTTCTGTGTCATTTCTCAACCCTTATTTCTTAGCTGTTTTTCCGGCTTTGCGGATGATATGCTCTTCAAGATACTTGATGCCTTTACCCTTGTACGGCTCAGGCGGTCTGAATCCTCTGATCTCGGCTGCTACTTGACCTACTTGCTGCTTGTCGTCGCCTTTGATGGTTACGACGTTTTTATCTACCGAGATTTCGATTCCCTTTGGAGATTCAAAATTTATCGGATGCGAAAAGCCCAAATTTAGCTCAAGCACCTTGCCTTTCATCGCAGCCCTATAGCCGACGCCGTTGATTTCGAGCTGTTTTGAAAAGCCCTCGGTAAGACCAAGGACGATATTGTTGGCTAAAGCGCGGTATGTTCCCCAATACGCCCTGCTCTGCCTATCCTCACCCTTAGGTGAGAATTCTATCTTTCCGTCTTCGATTTTTACATCGACATGACCTTTTAAATCAAGCTCTTTTTCGTTATTCGATTTTTTAAATTTTATCGCCGAGCCGTCGATTTTGACCTCTAAGCCGTTTGGAATAGAGATCGGTTTTTTACCAATTCTTGACATAATTTTCCTTTTTATTTGTCTAGGGTATGTCTACTTTTACGAATGGATACCACAATGCCATAAAAAGTAGAAACTTCTTACCAGATCGTGCAAAGCACTTCGCCGCCGACGCCCGCTTTATGTGCGTCGATACCGCTCATAACACCTTTGCTTGTGCTAACGACGACGGTTCCGTAGCCGTTCTTGAAGCGCTTGATCTCGTCTTTGCCTTGATACACGCGGCGACCCGGAGTCGAAATTCTTTTAACTTCGTTTATCACGCTCCTGCCCTTTTCGTCGTATTTAAGCACCACGTTGATGATCTTTTTATTGTTTTCCTCTACTACGTTGTAGCTCTCGATATAGCCCTTCTCAGCTAAAATTTTCAGCATAGCCTCGACTACATTTGAGTGAAAAAGCTTAGTAGTATCTAGCCTTCGCATCGCAGCATTTCTGATGCGAGTTAGTCCATCTGAAATAAGATCGTTAATCATCTCTTCTCCTTACCAGCTTGCTTTTTTTAGACCCGGGATCAAGCCCTCATTTGCCATCTTGCGAAGGCAAACGCGACAAATTCCAAAATCCTTATAAACGGAGTGCGGACGACCGCAAATTTGACATCTGGTATATGCGCGAGTGCTAAATTTAGCGGGGCGTTTCGCCTTGGCTACCATTGATTTTTTTGCCATATCATTTTCCTTTTGCAAAAGGCATGCCGAATAGTTCTAGCAATTTAAATGCCTCTTTATCGTTATTTGTAGTCGTTACAACGGTTATATTCATACCGTGAGTTCTTAAAATTTGATCGTATTCGACCTCAGGGAACATCAGCTGCTCTTGCAAACCGAAGTTGTAATTGCCGCGTCCATCAAAGCCCGTTCTAGGTAGTCCTCGGAAATCCTTAACTCTAGGAAGCGCGATAGAGATCAGTTTGTCTAGGAAGGCAAACATCTGCTCCTTTCGTAACGTAACCATTATGCCTACCGGGAAACCTTCGCGCACTTTAAAGCCTGCAACCGATTTTTTTGCATTGACGATCAGCGCTTTTTGACCTGCGATCAGCGAGATAGTATCTGCCATATTTTGAAGCACTTTTTGATCTTTGCTCGATTCGCCCGTTCCTACGCTGATAACGATCTTTTCAAGCGCCGGGATAAGCATAGGATTTTTTATATCAAATTCTTTCTGCAAAGCAGCTCTGATGGAATTAGCGTATTTATCTTTTAGTCTGCTCATAATCAACCCTCTACCAACGCAACGTTTGAAATATCCATAGGCATCTCTTTGCTCGTAAAGCCGCCTTGTGGATTTTGCTCGGTTGGTTTGATAGCCTTTTTAGCCATTTTACAACCCTCGACGATAACTTGAGCTTTTTTAGGAAACACTGCCTTGACAGTGCCTGTTTTACCCTTATCGTCACCTGCGATGATCTTTACTTGATCGCCTTTTTTAATCTTAAATTTTACTGCCATTATAAAACCTCCGGAGCCAGCGAAACGATCTTCATAAAACCGCCGTATCTGACCTCTCTACCGATAGGACCGAAAATACGAGTGCCGATCGGCTCTTTTTTTGAATCCAAAATAACGGCTGCGTTCTCATCGAATCTAATTAGCGAGCCGTTGCCTCTGTGCAACTCTTTAGTCGTACGAACGACTACGGCTTTTACTACTTGACCGCGCTTAATCTTGCCGTTAGGGAGCGCTTTTTTTACAGAGCAAACGATAATATCGCCGATTGTGGCGTATCTTCTTTTGCTGCCGCCCAAAACTTTAATACACATAAGTTCTTTTGCGCCGCTATTATCAGCTACCGCAAGTCTGGTAAAACTCTGTATCATTATTCAACTCCTGTTTTCAAAACCGCTTTTAAGCGAAACGATTTTCTAGCGCTTAGCGGTCTGCACTCGATCGCAGATATGGTGTCACCGATCTTTACGACGTTATTTTCATCGTGGATCAGATATTTTTTAAACCTTTTTACGATCTTTCTATATCTAGGGTGCATAACCCTTCGCTCTACCAAAACGGTAGCTGTTTTATCGCCCGCCTTCTTTACGACTACGCCTTGAATTTCTCTTTTAAATGCCATAACCTATCCTTATTTCGCTTTAATAGCGGTGTTGATTCTAGCGATATCTTTTTTGATAGCGCGAATCTCGTTAGGATTGCTTAGCTGCATAGTTTTTAGCTTTTGTCTAGCCGTAAATAAAAGCAACTTACTTTGTTTCAACATAGAATTTAGCTCAGCCAAATCTTTATCTTTCAAATCAGTATATTTCATTTTCGCTTTCCCTACTTACGATTTTCGTTTTAAAAGGTAGTTTATGAATCGAAAGCATAAGCGCCTCTTTAGCAACCTCTTCGCTAACGCCGGTCATCTCAAAAATGATCCTGCCCGGTTTTATATTCATTACCCACTCTTCTACGCCGCTCTTACCCTTACCCATACGAGTTTGTAGAGGCTTTTTGGTAAGCGGTTTGTCTGGGAATACCTTAATCCAAATTTTAGCTTGACGATTCACGAAGCGCGTCATCGCGACACGAGCCGCTTCGATCTGGCGAGAATTTACCCTACCCGCCTCTACCGCTTTGATACCGAAATCGCCGAACGTCAAGGAATTTCCTCTCGTCGCATAGCCGCGATTGCGACCTTTCATCATCTTGCGGTATTTTGTTCTTTTTGGCATCAACATAACTATTTACCTCTTCTTGGTCTGCGTGTTTTTTTAGGCGCATCATCGGCCTTTTCAGCCTGGATGCCTTTTTGTAAAATTTCACCCTTAAAGATCCAAACCTTAATGCCGATATTACCGTAAGTCGTATGTGCTTCGGCAAAGCCGTAATCGATCCTGGCCCTTAGAGTATGAAGCGGAACGCGTCCCTCCAAATACCATTCGGTTCTAGCCATCTCCGCACCGCCTAAGCGACCTGCGACGCAAATTTTAATTCCTTTTGCACCTGCTTTTTGAGCGCCTTGGATGACCTTCTTCATAGCGCGGCGGAATGCAACGCGGCGCTCCAACTGCATGGCTACGTTTTCCGCAGCCAAAAGTGCGTTCGAGCCTACTTTGCGCTCCTCTTTGATATTGATCACTATGTCTTTATTGACTAGCTTAACGACTTCGCTTCTTAAATTTTCAACCTCGCCGCCTTTTTTACCGATGATAATACCCGGTCTTGCGGCTACGATCGTTACGCGAATTTTCTTAGCCGTTCTTTCGATCAAAATTTGGCTAATTCCCGCATAATAAAGCTTAGCTTTTAAAAATTTGCGGATCTTGTAATCCTCGCCGATACTCTCGGAAAGCGTCGCTTTAGAAGGAAACCATCTAGACTCCCAATTTCGATTAATTCCTAATCTTAAACCGATCGGATTTACTTTCTGTCCCATTTACGCTTCCTTCTTACTTGGTTTTGCTACTTCGACGATGATGTGCGAAGTAGGTTTGCGGATACGGCTAGCCGTACCTCTGGCGCGCGGACGAAATCTCTTAAGCACGGGACCTGCATCCACTCGGCAGCTGGTAACTACGACCTCTTCAGGCTCAAAGCCGCCGTTTGCGACTGCGCTTGAAATCGCCGTAGCAATATATTTCGCGCCGCGATTAGGCGTAAATTCCAAAGTAGCAAGGGCAAATTCCGCATTCATGCCTTGAATTTGCTTCGCGATAAGTCTTGCTTTTGTCGGCGAAAGACGAACAAATTTAATAGTTGATTTACTCATATTCTATCCTTACTTGCCGATCTTTTTCTGCACGGAGCCTTTGTGACCCTTGAAAGTGCGCGTAGGAGCGAACTCGCCTAATTTATAACCGATATGATGCTCGGTGACGTAAACCGGGATAAAATTCTTTCCGTTATGAACGTTAAACGTAAGTCCGATCATCTCAGGCACGATCGTGCTTCGTCTCGACCAAGTCTTGATCGGTTTGTTATCGCCGGCTTTCTTTGCCGCAACGACTTTTTTCATTACGTGATCATCTACGAAAGGACCTTTTTTTAGCGATCTAGCCATTTTTATTTTCCTTTCCTTCTTGAAATTATAAGCTTATCGCTCGCTTTTTTATGGCGAGTTTTATAGCCCTTCGTCGGTTTACCCCACGGAGTTACCGGATGGCGACCGGAGTTTTTCTTACCCTCGCCACCGCCGTGCGGGTGATCGACCGGGTTCATCGCAGAACCTCTGGTTTGAGGGCGGATGCCTCTGTGGCGGTTGCGTCCGGCTTTGCCGATGACGACGTTTGCCCACTCTTCGTTACCCACTACGCCGATACTGGCCATGCACTCTGCAAGTACTCTCCTCATCTCACCGCTAGGCAGACGCAAAATGACGTATTTTTCCTCTTTACCCATAAGCTGAGCATAGCCTCCTGCGCTACGTGCCATTTGAGCACCTTTGCCAGGTTTTAACTCGATATTGTGCAGGATAGTTCCCACAGGGATGTTTTTCATCTTCATCGCGTTGCCGGGTTTAATATCTAATCCGCCCTCGGCAGCAGCTACTACGTCGCCCACATTAAGATCGTTAGGCTTGATGATGTAGCGCTTCTCGCCGTCTGCGTATGAGATCAATGCGATTCGGCAGTTGCGATTCGGATCGTATTCGATCGCCTCGACCTTGCCAGGAATGCCGAATTTATTTCGCTTAAAATCGATAATTCTATAAAGTTTAGCTGCTCCGGCTTGTTTATGGCGGCTGGTAATGCGGCCATTATTGTTCCTTCCGGCTGCGGCAGGAATTTTAACGAGCAAGCCTCTAACACTAGCTTTTGCAGTGATATCCTCACTACTAAGCCCGGTCATAAATCTTCTACTTGGAGTATACGGTTTATAAGTTTTAATTGCCATTTTACGCCTCCACGCTTTCTAGGCTTGCGCCCTCAGGTAATTTGACGTAGAATTTCTTCACATCGTTTCTAGCGCCAGTTCTGCCTTTAAATCTTTTTACTTTGCCGTCCTGTCTTAAAGAATTTATCTTTAGCGGAGTAATCCCGAAATAGTTTTTTAAAACGCTTTTTAGTCCGTTTTTCGTAACCGACGGGCTAGTTTGGATAACGACCACGCCGTTTTCTTGAAGACCGAGAGACTTTTCCGTATAAAGGATCGTTTTGATATCTGTTATATCTGCCATTTTAGTCCTCTTTCACTATTGATTCAAATGCCGCTTTTTCGAATACGACCGAGCCGTAAACTGCGATTAGGTAAGCATTGACCTCGCTTACATCGATGACATAGCAATTTTTTAGATTTCTATAGGCCAAAAGAGTTTGCGCGTCCAGCTCGTTTTTAACGATTAGCGCATCTCTAACGCCTAGTTTCTCAATAAAATTTGCCGCATCTTTGGTTTTACCGCTTTTTAGCTCCAAATCATCGAAGATAAAAATTTTACCCTCGTTTGCTTTCTCATTGATAGCAAATTCCAGCGCAAGGCGTTTTTGCTTTTTATTGACCTTCTGCTCGTAATTTCGCTCGTTAGTCGGACCGAATGCGACCGCGCCGCCTACCCAGACATTGGTTCTGGTTGAGCCCGCACGTGCGCCACCGCGACCCTTTTGTCGCCACGGTTTTTTACCACCACCGCTAACCTCGGCGCGAGTTTTAGCGTTAGCCGTATTTGCGCGAAGCGAAGCAAGGTAAGATTTGACGTACAAATATAGATTGTGCGAATTGACTTCTGAAAATTTCGCAGGAATTTCAATTTCGCTTGCTTTTTCTAGTTTTTCGTTAAGCACGCTTACTTTACTCATTTTACTATCCTTATTCTGCCCATTGCGCCGTTAAATCCAGGAACCGAGCCTTTAAGCACTAAAATTTTGTTCTCGGCGTCGAAGCTCACGACTTCGTTTTTGGCAGTGATCGTTTCGTTTCCAGTGTGTCCCGCCATCCTCATACCAGGCTGAACGCGACCGGGCCACTCGCAGTTGCCGATCGAGCCTGGTCTTCGGTGAAAGCGGCTACCGTGCGCTGCAGGACCGCCCGCAAAGCCATGGCGCTTAATAACGCCCTGATAACCTTTACCCTTGGATTTAAAGCTTACTTTGACGATCTTGGCTTCGCTCAAAACATCTAAATTTTGATCGCCAAGCTCGGCATTTTCTAAACTTAAAGTCGCAAATTTATTAAATTCCTTGCTTAGGCTATATTTCTTTTGAATGCCGGCGATAGCTTTGTTATACGCTTTTCCCTCTGCGTATGCTACGATAGCTTTTTTCTCATCGCAAACTTCGCAAATTTTGGTATTGATAAGTCGTAAAAGCGTCACGGGCGTGCTGCTCGTGTCGATCGTCCTACTCATACCTATTTTTTCTACGATATATTCCATTGTTTTACCCCTTATTTGCCCATCGCATGAACTTCGACGTTGACTTCCGGAGCCAAATCAAGCTTAGTTAGCGAATCAACCGTATCTGGCGTAGCCGCTACGATGTCTAGCATACGAGCGTGAATTTTCATCTCAAACTGCTCTCTGGAGTCTTTATTTACGTGCGGAGATCTTAAAACGGTGTAGCGTTTAATCTTCGTAGGCATCGGCACGGGACCTCTGACGTCCGCACCTGTTCTTTTTACGGCTTCAACGATAGCCGAAACTGTGCGATCTAAAACTCGATGGTCATAAGCCTTGAGTTTTAACCTAATTTTTTGCATCACTTTTCCTTAATAAAGAACTTGTCGCAACGCGCGACCCTTTGTTTCGAACAAAAGACGCACATTATATAAAAGCGCTCCGGTTTTGTCAAGAAAATAGCCAAATTTTATGGAAATATTTCCTTTTAATAAGGAAAAATATATAGAATTCCGAAAATTTTTAGAGTGCCGGAAATTTTCAATACAAAAATTTTTAGATAAATTTAAAATAGATATAAAAATTTCATAGGATTTTTCAGATTTATTTCCTTTTAATAAGGAAAATTTTAAAATATCCACTATGAATGATCTAAAATTTTTTTACGAAAATCCGCCGGAATTTATGGGCTTTATTCCGCGCAAAAGAGGTATAGACTCGCCCAAAACTATAATATACGGAGTGCTAAATTCCGGCAAAAGCGCCGTGCTGAAAAATGGAATTTCAGAACTTAAAAAAGATGAAATTTTGTATCTAAATTTAGCCGATCTACGCCTTGAAGAGTCGGTAGCGAATGATGCAATTTTTGCAGCTAGAAATAGCGCAGGCGATACAAAGGCTAGCGAAGTAAATGAGAATGAAATAAGTAGAGAGACTACGCTCGATGCAGATATTTCGGATATAGATAAATTTTACCGCGCCGCCGTAAAAAATACAGATACAAAAAATGAAAGCGCAAACGGCTTAAACAACGCAAAAAATGCGGAGTCGGGTGGCATAAAAAACAGGAGCGAGAATTTCTTCCGCAAGATCAAAGAATTTTTAGCCACCAACGAGCAAATTTCATCGCTTTTTCTGGATAATTTCAGTAGTGCCGATTTTGAAATTTCATCGCTTCAAAGCTTCGCCGAGGGGCTAAATTTAAAGCGCTTTATAATTTCTACTCGCGATAGAGAGTTGGCCCTGCCGGGCTTTGAGCGGCTTGAGCTTTTGCCGCTTTCATTTGAAGAATTTATCGCCTTCGACAAGCGCCACAACGAGATAAACTCTATGATTTCGGCGTTTTTAGCCCAAGGCGGCGGCGCAAAAAACCCCTTCATAACCCCCGCTGAAATTTTAGAATTCGAGCAGAGGCTGCTTGCGGCAAACTTTAGCCGCACGGAGATTTTAATCCTCAAAGAGTGCCTAAGCTTCGTCCACGCCGCATTTAGCGCAAATAAAATTTACACCGCGCTAAAGCCGCGCATCAAGATCTCCAAAGACGCCGTATACGGCACCATCGCTAAACTTGAGCGGGAAAATTTCATCAGATTTTTAAGCAAAGCTGGCGAGCCCGCGCGCGCAAAAAAACTATATTTTTCGCATTTTAATATGCGCGAAATTTTAACAAGCAAAAAGGACTTCTCGAAAAAATTTGCCAACGTCCTTTTTTGCGAGCTTTTAGGACTAAATACGCCGATTTTTTACACAAAAGAGCTGGATTTTTACCTGCCTGCTCTAAAGATGGGGGTTCTCGTCATTCCTTTCAGCGACGCAGACATTATCTTTTTAAAATTCCGCAAAATCTTAAGCGCGCTCAAGAAGCTCGGTATCACGAGCTTAAAAGCTATTTCTATGGCAAACTCCGGTAGGCTCGAGATTGAGGGCATCCGCTGCGATGTCGTGCCGTTTCATGAATTCGCGCTTAGCTTCTGATTATTGACATCTTATATCATAAAATACAAATTTTATGATATAATTTTGACAAGCCCATATCAATTATGCAAGGGAAAGCCGATGATCAAATTAAAAGATAAACTCATTTATGAAACGCTAAAACTGGTCGAATCGCAAGGCGAAGATGGGCTTTTGTGTCGCAATAAGCAAAGCGATGCAGAGTTTATGAGGCCCGTGAACAAATTCGCAGCTGCGAGTGGGCGCAACTACACCTCGATCAAATCGACTCTTGACATAATTCATAAAAACTGGGGCTATCTGCAGCGCGAAAGCATTAAGGATACGGGGCTTGATGCGGGCAAGGCATCGAAGATTTTCATCTACCGCCTATGCGAGGCAGGGCGAAGCTTTATCGAAAAATACGAAAAAACGCTCGTTCAAAACGCCGACAAATAGCCCAAAATTAAAAATTTTAAGCGCCGATTAGATAGAATTCTTTAATTTCACATGGCGCGACAAAATTTCGTTTTTATGTGACTCGCCTTAAAAAAAAGGAAGTGAAAATGCTGGATTTTATAGTAAAAATGTTCGCCTGGAAAGCTGAGTGGGAGGTAAAAAAGGAATATGACAAAGAATTTGGCGATCTATCCTCCATGCGCTCAATCTTGCGCTTTATAATACTTCTTATCATACTTAGCATTTTGATTAAATTTCAATTAAGCTCATGAAAGATACATTTTTAGACATTGCGCTCGTTTTATTCGGCATCGCTATGCTCGCCACGATGCGACAAAAATCTTTATTAAAATTTATAATTTTCGTCGTGATTTTAGCGCTCGCCAGAGAGTTAATCATTAGGCTTTACGCCTAGTTTCGGCGAAACCGACACGGATGGAATTTAAAAATTTAAACGACAAAATGACGGCGCGGCGGAATTCGGCGGGCGCAAATTTTAAATTTCGCCGTAACTACACTATGCTTTTATCGTCGTTAGTAAATTCTACCGCACTTCAAGAATTGCCGCATCGATAAATCCAGCCTTTATCGTCAATGATAGATTTACCCGCGCCGAGGATTTGCGCTTGATGCCGCGCTTTCTGCTATTAGTGGCGGATTTTACTCGTGCAAATACGACAGAATTTCACTTGTGCGAACACGGCGGATTTTTTGCGGTGGCAGCAAAATTTATAAACCGAATGAGTGGGCTAGAGCGTAAATTTTATAACGCTATAACGCTTAAATTCCACAGAAGCCTAAATTAGCGCAATACAAGTGCAGAATTCAATCAAAAAATTCCAAACTTAGTAGTAAAATTCCGCACGCTGAAATCTTAAAATTTTATTTCATAAAATTCCGAAATTTAGGAATTAAATTTTGCAGTGAAGCGGCAAATTTTACTTCGCAATTAAAATTCTCACGCAAACCATCCTCAAAAATTCTAAAATTTCATCATTATAAAATTTTAAAATTTCACTGTCGTATTGCAAATCTATTATTTTATAAAACGGAGTGAAAAGCGAAATTTTGTATAAATTACACTCGAAAATTTGACGGATTCTCGCGCAAATCGGCTCGAAATTCCGCCCTGCCTACTCCACGTATCCGATAAATTCGCCATCGAAAGTATGCCTAACGTCGCCGCGAAAGTAAATTTTACCTCCATCTCCTAAGCGCAAATTTAGCGTTTCGCCGCTTGCAGGTATCACGCGGATGTCGGGAGCTAGCCCCATATTTTCGACGCCTGCGATGAAGCATGCCGCCATCCCTGTACCGCATGCAAGCGTTTCTGCCTCTACGCCGCGCTCAAAGGTGCGCACTTTTAAAATTTTGCTTGCGAGGCGACTTTGAACTAACGCATAATTAATGTTAGCGTTATACTTTTCGCGCAGATCGTGGGCCAATGCGGCATCGAACTCATTTAAATCGCTAACAAAAGTTACCAAGTGCGGCACTCCAGTGTTATAAAAATACCACGTTAGCCCCGCCTCCTCAAAGCTCTCGCCCAGGCGTTTGGGGCGTGTTAGCATTACCTCGACGTTAGCTACTAACGCGTGAGCGTTAGGGCGAAGATTGAAAATCTCGCCAAAGCTTACATTGCGTAGCTCGCCTCGCATGCTCTCGCTCAAATTTCCGCCGAAAATACCGAAAATTTCACCGCTAATTACGCCTGCGCCGCTTAGGAATTTCATACTCTGCGCGGCCAAGAAATTTTCATACGCGTACATACATACCGCGCGCGAGCCATTGCCGCACATATCGGCGCTACTGCCGTCGCTATTATAAAATTCCCACTCGAAATTTATCCCCTCGATACCGTTAAATTTCGGTAGTACGACGATGAGCCCGTCGGCGCCTACTCCATCGCGCCTATCACATAGCTCACGCGCTAGCTTGGATCTATCCGCCTTAACTGAATCCGTAAATATTACGAAATCATTGCCGCTCGCATTATATTTTGAAATTTTCATTATCTACCTCGCAAATTTTTAAAATTACTAACGCTCACTAACGCTTTATTAAAATTTTACTTCTATCTAAATTTAAGCGCATCGCTTATTTTAGACCCTTTTGAGACATATTTTACTAACTCGCCCCCATTAGTTAGCTGGTTTATCGTAAGCCTTTCACGCTTGATGTTAGAGCCTACCTCATAGCCTTTAAATGCTCGCAAGCATCAAATCTTCCGAGCTTACAAGCCTTTTCATAAAGCTCGCGCGCTCTCTTTTTATCTTTCGCTACGCCCCAGCCCTTTTCGTATTGATACGCTAAATTTGAGCAGGCTAGCGGCTCGTCGCTTTTTTCGCACGCCTCGCTAAAATACTTCGCAGCAAGCGCATGATCCTTTTGCCCGCCGTCGCCCTTAAAATACGTAACGCCCAAATTTACGCACGAATCCGCGTGTCCTTGCTCGCAAGCCCTCGTAAAAAATATCCTAGCCCTGTCCGCGTCTTTTTTCACGCCTTCGCCCAGAGCGTAGCTAAGCCCGAGATTGTGGCACGCCTCGACCTGCCCCATCTTGCAAGCCTTGATCAAAAGCTCGGTCGCCTTTTTCGTGTCGGGATAGACGCCGAGCCCCTTTTTATAGTTGTATGCAAGGCTCGCGCACCCCTCACTGCTGTTTTTCTTGCAGGCGTCGCTAAAAAGCTCATTCGCCCTCTTGCGATCCTGCGCCACCCCCTGCCCGTCGTTGTAGAGCAGCCCTAAATAGACGCAGCCCTTCTGCTCGCCGAGCTTGCACGCCATGTCGTAATAGCGCGCGGCCTGCCTGAAGCTTCTATTTGAGTCGTATGCGTAACCCAAATTTGCACAATCCAGCGCGTTTTCCTCGCCGCCTGCGTCGCAGTTGCGCTGCAGCTCATTTATCACGCGGTTTAGTTTTTTACAATCCGCTTCGCTCCCCGCAGCGCAGCCCTTCCTTAGATCGTCGATCTCCGCCGTAGCGCCCGTCGCAAACAGCGCGGAGAGCAAAACCGCTCGCGCCGCAAATTTTAACCGCTCTTTAAACGGCATACTTTTAAATTTTTGAAATTTAGCGCCCTTTTGGACGCGGCTACCGATCCTCATCATCTCTCCTTTATTTTTAGTCTCATCTTAATTCGCGTAGAAATTTTACTAGCTCTTGCGCAAAGAGTTAAATTTTATCTTTCAGCTCTTTTAAAAATCTCTCCACTGCGGCCTCAAGCGCGGCAAAATCGCCTCTATTGTCTATCACAAAATCCGCCGTAGCGCGCTTTTGCTCGATATCCATCTGCAGCTCCACGCGGTGCTTTGCGGCGGCGTGATCCAGCTCGTTTCGCTTCATCACGCGCGCGATCAGCGTATCTTTAGGCGCATAAACGACCACCACTTTATCAAAAAACTCATACCTCTTGCCCTCAAAAAACAGCGGAATATCGACGAAATAGAGCTTTCCTTTCGCCTCCAAAGCCTGCGCCTGCGATAAAATTTCAGCCGTTATCTTCGGATGCAGCAGCGCTTCTAGCTTTGCAAGCTCCGTGGGGTCTTTAAACACCAGCTCGCCTAGCTTTTTGCGATCTACTGAAACGCAAGGGGCGGATAAAATTTCCTCATCGCCGCTAGCATCAAATTTCACATGCGAACTCAAATTTCTAGCCTGCGCGTCTTTTTGCATGACGTATTGCGTGCCGAAAATTTTAGCCACCTGCGCGGCACAGCGATCAAGGACGCAGTGCGAAATCTTATCAGCGTCGATGATCTCAAATCCGCGATCACGAAGCAGCTCGCAAACCGCGCTCTTACCGCTTCCGATACTACCCGTGATGACGACGGCGTGTTTAAATTTCAAGGTGAGCCTTTATAGCGTTTTTATTCGATTTTAGCTAAAATCTGCGAAATTATACCATCTTGGAGGATAAAATTTGATAAGCTACAAAGACGCAGGCGTCGATATAGACGCGGGAAATGAGTTCGTAAACGCAATAAAACCGTTCGTCAAAGCCACGCAAACTCCGCACGTTTTAGGCGGTATCGGCTCGTTTTCTGGCGCAGTAAGGCTGCCCGCAGGCTACAAAAAGCCTGCAATCCTAGGCGCTACCGACGGCGTGGGCACAAAGCTGCGACTAGCGATCGACGCGCGCAAATTTGACGGCGTCGGCCAGGACCTCGTCGCGATGTGCGTGAATGATCTCATCTGTAACTTCGCCGAGCCGCTGTTTTTCCTCGACTACTACGCGACGGCGAAGCTTGAGATCGCTGATGCCAAAGAGGTCGTAAAAAGCATCGCCGAGGGCTGCAAACTCGCCCGCTGCGCGCTGATCGGCGGCGAGACGGCTGAGATGCCCTCGATGTATGAAAAGGGCGACTTCGACCTAGCGGGCTTTGCCGTGGGTATCGCCGAAGAGGACGATATCGACCGCTCTAAATTTGTCCGCGAGGGCGACGTACTTATCGCGCTTCCTAGCAGCGGCCTGCACTCAAACGGCTTCTCGCTCGCGCGCAAAGTGATCGCCGAGCTGGGGCTAAAATTTGACGACAAGGTATGCGATCGCGCGCTCATCGACGTGCTTTTGCAGCCGACCAGGATCTACGTCAGAGACTTTTTAAATTTAAAAGACAAGATCCACGCGCTCGCGCACATCACAGGCGGCGGCATCGTGGAAAATTTGCCGCGCGTATTTCCACAGGGACTAGGTGCGAAGATTGATCGCGCCGCTATCCGCACGCCCGAAATCTTTAAAATCATCGCACAGAAGGTCGAGCCCGCCGAGATGATGAGGACGTTTAACATGGGCGTTGGTATGATCGTCGTAGCACCGAAAGAAAATGCAGACTTCGTGCTGGCAAATACGGACGGCTACATTATCGGCGAGGTCGTAAAAGGCGGGGACGCACAGCTCGTGTAAATTTGAAGCGGTAAAATTTGCCGCTTTTTGCCAAAGCAGAATTTATGTTTAGACTAAATTTTAAAGCAAGTGTTGCGACCGCTTCCAAAAACAGCGCCGAGAATTATTATATGATAGGCCTCGCGGACGACAGGTACGACTATAAAAACTATCTGCTTTTCCAAATACCGATCAGGCTCGGGCGGTATGAGGACGCAGACGCACCGCATAACGGCTTATACACCAAGTGTAGGCGACGTATGCTATAACGGCTGCAAGGCTGTGAAAATCACTAGAGCTTATCGTTTTTGAAGTCCAAGATAGCGTCATCACCGTGGATATCAGCGGCGTTAAAATTCCCAAACGCTTCATTCGGTATTGTAAAGAAATTTTCGGCGATCTGCTTAGCATCGAGGGGTAAATTTAAATGCGCAACGGCACGCAAAAGCAAATTTCGCAATCACAAATATAAAGCCGAGTTAAAATTTAACGAGCGAATTTTAAGATAGCGCGGGATAAGAGCGTTTAAGTAAAGCCATTAAACGCGATGAAACTTCGCGCCGGAGTAAAATTTATTGCGAGATTTGCGCATCAAATTCGACGCAAGTATTATGTGGCAAAGTTTACCCTGACAAACATAGCTAAATTTCACGCTCGATCCACAGCCGCCTGAGCTTTAAATTTAGACGCGCCGCTGTCGCCCCTGCCCTCTTACAGCGAGCCCCACGGACTTAAGAGATGCGAGACGATCATCTCGCTATCCGTGCTGTCGCTTATTTTTTAGTAGGGGTAATCTCTAGCGCGCCCATACTACTGCCTGCTTTTTCAGAAAAGGGTGATCGCTCGCCCCTTCGGTTTAAATTTTATCTATGCACTCGCACCTTATTTTGCAAAAGCTAAAATTTTAGCGATATTTTCGCGGCTGTAGAGCTCCGCCATATTCCACGCTTTGGCGTTTGTCGCGGCTACTTCTATGACCTCGTCTAGCACCTTGCCTTCGATGCCTAGCTGCGCCAGGCTAGTCGGCGTGCCGATCTTATCAAACCACGCCTTAAGCGCCAGAATGCCCTCATCTGCGCTTTTAAGGCCGAAAATTTCAAGCGCGAAACGCTCAAACGCACTTAAATTCCTATCCTTATACCACCTCATCCACGCAGGCATCACCGCGCTAAGACCGGCTCCGTGCGCGCAGTCCACGACCGCACTCATCGCGTGCTCAATCATATGATTCGGATAGCCGAAGTCGTCCACGCCCACGTAGGTTAGTCCGTTTAGCGCCATCGTCGCGGCCCACGCAAACTCGGCGCGCGCATCGTAATCGCTCGGATCTGCAAGCAAAGCTTCGGTCGTGCGGATGACGGTTTTGATATTGGCTTCGATATAGGCTCGTACGATCTCCGGATGGGCGCTAGCGGTAAAATACCCCTCGATGCTGTGCGCGATGATGTCGCTCGCGCTATATACGAGATACTCGCGGCTGACGGTTGCTTGCAATTGCGGGTTTATGACCGAGACCTTCGGGTATAGACACGGCGCGCTGATCGCGTATTTTTGTTTGGTCTGCTCCTTGGTCACTACGCCGCCGCAGTTCATCTCCGAGCCTGTCGCGGCAAGGGTGATGATGTCAAAAATTTTAAGCGCGGCGTTCGGACTTTTGCCGGTGAAAAAATCCCACACGTCGCCTTCATAGCAGGCGCCTGCGGCTACGGCTTTTGCGGAGTCCAGCACGCTTCCGCCGCCCACAGCAAGCACGCTATCTGCGCCAAATTCTTTGGCGAGCTTGATTGCTTCGTTTACCTTGCTTAGCACGGGATTTGATTTTATGCCGCCAAGCTGCGCAAATTCTATACCGTTTGCCTTTAAGCTGCTCTCCACGACGTCCATCAGACCGCTCTTTCGCACGCGCTCGCTGCCATATAGCACGAGAGCCTTTCTCGCACCCGCTTCCTTCATGTACTGCCCGATATGCTTTTCTTTATCCTTGCCGAATTCTATCCTCACGGGGTTGCAAAAACTAAAATCTGTCATCTTTTCTCCTTTAAATAAAGTTGGCTAAATTATAGCCTTTTTTAAAATTTTGCGGTAGCACGATAGTTCAAATTCCTTGCCTAATCGTGCAAATGTAAGTGTAATCTGCATAAATTTAAAGGAGCGAGCATAAACGAAGTAGATAAAATTTTAAAAGACGCTGCAAAGATCGCGGACGAGCTATATCCCGCCTACGGACACGTTCAGACGCCTATAGAGCGCTTAGCTTCTACCATCAAAGAAAGCCCCAGACTTCATCGCGACGATCTATGAGCCTAGCGTGCGCTTGCGCCTGCGCGGCGGTAAAATGGTGGAATTTAGCGGCAAACAGCATCGCTACGACATGCAAAAATTCCTACTTTGCGCAAGCGACCTGCCACTTTTGGGGCGAGTAGAGCACTGCCCGTTCCTATCGGTAAGCATTAAATTTCAAAGCGAGGATATTCTTAAAGCGCTCAAGGAGATAGAGGGGCAGAGCCGCGCGGGCAGACTTCCGTAGTTCGTATAATTTACGGCGCCGTTTTTTCCCGCGCCCTGCTCTAAACATCGAGCGAAATTTTACTCTCCGATGTGATCCGCGGCGCAGATTTTATGCGAGGCTAAAATTTACCGCACCTCGCCGCTGTTTTACTCGCGCTCGCAGTACCGCTTTGCTCGCATCGCATGCCGCTACACAAAGCAAGAAAGCGGATATTTCGCGGCGCTTTTGTCCGCGAGTGCGGCGAGGAAAAGAGCGATAAGCTCCTCGAAGTTTTGCGCGATGACCAGGGCATCCTCGTATATCGGTTCCGCGCCGAATACGATCTTGCCCGCGTCCGCGCCCTGCGTGAGGATGCCCACGAAGCAGCGTTCGCCTCTGACCGAAAACAAAAACGGCAAGCACCCGCTCCAAAACGCACTCACGGCGGCTCTTTGCGCATCGTTAGCCGCGCACTCCAGGCTCTCTTTTTCAAAATCTCCGTAGTGAAATTCCGCCTCGTCCGAGCTCGGCGACGCATAATCCCTAGCGGATACGAACCAAACGGCGTCCGCAGCGTCGCTCAAAATTTCAAAAGAGCAAACGAAGCGGTAAAAATCTTCGCTTAAATTTTTAAATCTGCCGCCTAAAAATTCGCTCCGCGGCGGGCAAATTTCATCCCTGCGTCGTATCTGCCAGCCGTTTTGCGCCAGCGCGTCCATAAGTTCGTCAAAAATCATCTCCGCCTCCCGTAATTTGGCGCCGATTATAGCATCTTACTCGGCGCAGCGGACAAATGCGGCTAAATTTATAAAATTTTGCCTGCCCGCCGTGCACAAAAAGAGAAATTTTACGCGAAATTTTATCAATTCGGCTAAAAATAAAATGACGTTTCCAAATCGCCGCTAAATTTAGGCTCGGCAGAGGGCGTAAGCCGTAGATGAAAAACGGGCGTATCGTTGCAGGAAGCGGGCGAGCCGCTAAAATTTGCGCTTCGGTATCCGCCTAAAATTTCCAAGCGGTATCGACCGCGCTCTAGCTTAAAGCTTAGGCTGTTTTGCTCGCCGATGCGGCTCATATCTTTAAAATAGCCGATGCCTACGATCTTCAGCGTGCCTGATGAGTGAAAGACCCAACCGCGAGAGATGATTTTTGCTTCGTTTTGATTAAAAATTTCCTCATCCGCCTCGCCCATGGTAACCGCAAAATCGTAATAATCGCTGCGAACGCCCAATATCGGCACCGCGATACCCTCTTCTGTGACCGCGTCCCCGTGCTCGGTCTGCGTAAAATAAGCAAGAACATCGCCGCTCGCAAGCCCGTGCTCATCCAGATAGCGTGCTAGCAGCGCGAGGACCCTTTATCACGAAGACGCCCAGCTCGGAGAAAATTTGCCTTTTCATTCGCGCCTTTCTTTGATCGCCGTGCGCGTCGTACGCAGAAATTTTACCGCTCATTTGCCCTCTTTATTTTTGTTTTGCAGCGCCGATGAAATTTTATCACAGTGCCCGCGGCAGGCTAAATTTTATCTCTGCAGTCGCGTCGCGGATGAAATTTGAGCTCCGTTTCGCGCTCAAATTTTACAGCCCGCGGTTTTTGCCGTCCATGCCTTGGCATCTGTCTACGAGCCAGCGCCCGTCCTTGCGCACGAGCAGGAAGCGGCGCGCAAAGCCGTGTTCGTCCTTGGCGTAGATGTAAATTTTATTTTTGCTCTCGCATTCGGCGTCCGTTAGCTCGTACCCGCCGTAGGTACCGCCCTCCGCCATCGAAAACGAAATGCCCTCGGGGCGAAAGCCGCTGCGCCTAACGGGCGTGCAGTAGCGCGCAAATAGCTCGTCGCATCTGCGCTGCACCTCGCCGTCATCCGCATCATCAATTCGCGATGTGGCAAATTTCTCCCATTCGCTCATCGCCGCGAAAAATTCTAAAAGTGCACTCCGTGCTGCCGTCAGGTCATTTGGATCAAGCTTCTTTTTGCTCTTTGCGGCGTCTCTTTGCGCCTGTTCGAATTCCGCAATTTGTTCCTTGCTAAACTGCCCGCCGCCAAGATAAAACTGGATTTTGGTATCCGCCGCGGCTAGCAGACCCGCAAAGCTCACGCGTGAATTGATCAGGCGCAGCGATTTTAGCTTCGGGATTTGCACGATCGCTTTTAGCCCCTCGTCCGTGATGTTAACGTTTTCGATGCCGATGTGCTCGAGCTTAGCGTGTTCTGCAAAGTATCTAAAGCCCTCGCCGCTTATCTTATCGCTATCTTGTAAAAACAGATACGCAAGCTTCGGCAGCGTAGCTAGATGCTGCAGCGCCGCATCCGTAATCGCCGTAGCTATAAAGCCCATATTTACGAGGCTTTTTACCTCGCAGATGCGGTGCACCATCTCATCGGTGAGTGCTACGTTTTCGTAGTGATGCCCTTTGCAGTAGCGCTCGCTAACCGCGTCCAAAGCCTCCTGCATCGTGATCGGTTTCATCAGCTATCCTTTAAAATTTGATTTTAAAATTTTAGTTAAATTTTACGATTTGCGCAAGCGCTTAAATTTGCGCGCGGATTTGCTCGTGCAGCGCGATTAAATCTTGCGGCAATAGCGAGGTTGAAATATACTTTCGTCGTTGAAATTCGGCGTAGAATTTCGGCAACGTTTTTTAAATTTAGCTCGCCGCGCAAGGCGGGCGAGTGGAAGAGGTGCTTTTGTGATTAAATTTTACGCATCATTTTTCGCGGCGACGCTTCTCCTCGATGCCGCTTTGCCCCTGCCTGCGCGCCAGCTCGTCAAGTAGGGCATCCGGGTGGATATTGTGCGCCGCAAGTGCGAGCAGAAGGTGAAATAAAAGATCCGCCCCCTCGTAAATCACGTCGTATCGCGGCTCGCCCGCTCTGTGCTCGCCGAAGCCCTCGCGCGCGACGTCTGTGTAAAGCTCGCTGCGCGAGAGGTCCTTGCACGCCAGCGCAAACTCGCACGCCTCCTCGGCGATCTTTTTGAGATAGGCGTTTTCGCCCTTCGCGTAGAGCGAGGCGACATAGGAGAGCGCGGGCTCGCCGTTTAGCTTGCGATCCAAGCAAGCGTGATAAATTTCGTCCAAAATGCCGTACGGGCTTTTTTCCGTAGAGTTTTCGAGCGTAGAATTTTGCGAGGCGGCGTCTAAATTTTGTTCGCTGCGCTCTGCAGCGGAATTTGTGAACGCGGAATTCGTCGCAGAGGGGCTTTGCATTACAGAATTTTGCTTACCACAGGAATCGGTAGAATTTTTGGGCGTTAAATTCTGCAAGCCGTCGCAGGAAGCGGAATTCTGCTCTGTGCGAGAATTAGCGGAATTTTTCTGCGCGAGAGAGGCTGCAGAGCCGTGCTCTGCAAAATTTATCGCACCGCAAGCATTCAAACTCTCGAAATTTTCATCGTCTTTTTGAAACGAAATTTCCTTGAAAAAACAGCTTCGCGCGCCCGTGTGGCAGGCGGATCCGCCGCATTGCTCGACTTTAAGCAGCAGCGCGTCGTTGTCGCAGTCCAAAAAGGCGGATTTTACGAGCTGAACGTGACCGCTGCTCTCGCCTTTTTTCCAGATGCGCCCCTTGCTGCGTGAAAAGTAGTGCGCGTAGCCCGTTTGCAGCGTCAGGCTTAGCGCCTCTTCGTTCATATACGCGAGCATCAAAACCGCGTCGTCACCCGCGTCCTGCACGATCGCTGGGAGCAGCCCACCTAATTTTTGCCAATCTACCTTCATCTTTGATCCTTAGTTTGCGAAGTCGCGCGCCCTGAATTTAGCCGCCGCACGCGGAATTTGAGTTGTGAATTTACGAAGCGGAGCGCCTCGTAAATTTAAAGGACAAGCCTAGCGGCTAAATTTTAAGCGACCGCTAGGTTTAAGCTGCGACGGGCGCGAGTTCTGCTCGTCACGAGCTTTTACGCTCACTGCTAAGCTTAGCTTACAAAATCGCGAGTTAAGCTTATGCGTCCGGAGCAGGCTTGCTTTAAATCTCGCTATTAAATTTAACTCGCGAAATCGGGGCGCATAACCGCCTGAAATTTTAATTTTCCCGCTCGATGGCGCTTTGCTTCGCCTTATCTTTCGTATCGACCCAGATATTAGGCACCGCGCCGCCCGGCGTTAGGAAAATTTTCGCGTCGCTGTTTTCGCGCAACGCCTCGTTAAATTTAGCCTGCGTCTCGATCTGCTTGAGGCTTAAAAGATTTGCATCCAAGCTCTTTGCGACCTCTTTGTTGGCGTAAGCTTGCGCGTCGGCTTCGATCTTAGCGGCATCGGCGCGACCTTGAGCCTCAATTTTGACGGCGTCTGCGTTACCTTTGGCAAGAGCAGCCTTTTTAAGCGCTTCTTGATTTGCGCGCTCGACCTCGTATTTAGTGCGCTCGGCCTCCTGCTTGGCGATCTGCACGCGCTCGATCTGCTCTTTTACCTTCGCCGGCAGGATGATCTCTCTAAGCTGTACGGCTAGCAGATCCACTGGCGAATTCGCCAGCGCTTCGATATTTTTGCGGATGCCGTCGTCGATCGCTTTAGCGATCTCATCGCGCTTGGTCGGCAGCTCCTCTGCGGCATAGTTGCCGATGACGCTGCGCACGACGTCTTTTACGCGCGGATCGATGATCTTATCCTCCCATAAAAAGCCCCACTCGGCGATCGTATTGGGCGCCGTGGCTTCATTGAGCCTGTATTGCACGGTGATGTCGATGCTGACGGGTAAATTTCGCGAGTCTAGCACCGAGAGCGAGTTTTTGCTGATGATACCGCCCGCGGTACCGCTTTTAGTGGCGATACCTGCGCTCATATCTTCGCTGCTGGTGTAGTTGATGATACGCGTGCGAGTATCTACGACGAATACGTCCTGTATGAACGGCACGAAAAAGTGAAGTCCCGCGCCAAGAGGCGTCGGATCGTATTTGCCTAAATTTGACTTGATCCCCACTTCGCCCGATTGGATCGTGACGAAGGGTTTTGAGATCACGAGCAGCGCTATTATCGCGATTATCGCGTAAATCACGCCGCTAAACTTACCCATTCCTCCAAAATTAGGAATTTTAAAATTTAAATTCCCGCCTTTTTTGTCGCCATTTTTCTTATTAAAATAATCATTCAAATCCGCAGGCATGCGCGTCCTTATTTAACGTAAGTGAGCCAGTGCTCAAATTTTGGGTCTTTGCCCGTGACGACGGCGAAATACGCCTTTTGCAAGCGGCTCGTGACCTCGCCCATCTCGCCCTTGCCGATGATCCTGCCGTCGATGTTGCTAATCGGCGTGACCTCCGCAGCGGTGCCGGTAAAAAACGCTTCGTCCGCGGCATAGAGCTGATCGCGAGCGATGCGCTCTCTGCGGACTTCGTAGCCCAGGCTGCGCGCGATTTCTATGACCGAGTTTTGAGTGATGCTCTCTAGGCTGGTGTCGTTCGGCGGAGTGATGATGACGCCCTCTTTTACGATAAATAGGCACTCGCCCGGACCCTCCGCGACGAAGCCCTGCGGATCGAGCAGTATCGCCTCATCGTATCCCGCATCGACCGCCTCAAAATTTGCCATCTGCGAGTTGAAATAATTCGCGCTCGCTTTGGCTTTTGCCATCATCGAAAATTGCGCCGGCTTTATCCACGATGAAATTTTGGCTTTGATGCCCTTGCGTAGCGCCTCTTCGCCCATATATGCGCCCCACTGCCACGCTGCGACGACGACATTTACAGAGCAGTCCTTAGACGAAACGCCCATCGAGCCGTAGCCAAAGTATGCTAGCGGGCGGATATAGACGGTCTGATCGAAGCGGTTTTTTGCGACGACGTCGATCTGGGCCTGACGAAGCTGCTCGAAACTAAACGGAAGCTTGATCAGGCAGAGTTTTGCCGAAATTTCAAGACGGGCAGTGTGCTCGTCCAAGCGAAAAATCGCGTAGCCTTTGTTAGTTTTATAGGCGCGTACGCCCTCAAATACGGCGTTTCCGTAGTGCAGAGAATGCGTCAAAACGTGGATAGTGGCCTCCGCCCAGGGGATTAATTTGCCGTCTTTCCAGATGAGCTCGGCCTCTTGAATTTGTGCCATTTTTTGATCCTTTTGTTTAAAATTTAATCTGCGATTTTAGCTAAAACAATATTAATTTCTAAGAAATTTAAAAGCGGTTGAAATTTGGTGCTATTTTAAGACGCACAACGAATCGTGAGTTCAAATTTAGCTCGCAACTCGGTGCAGATGGCATTAAAATTCTACGAAAGAAAGTCCGATGCCGATCTTATTGACGCTGCGTTTGTAGTCCGCGAGGCTCTCGCCATAGCCATTAAAGTAGCGCAGATAGCCATAAAATCCGCTGTTAAAGATCGGGAAGCTGTAGTTCAGCTCGATCGCGCCGCGGTTACTGTCGTCAAAATGTAGGTTGTTTCGCCACAGAGCGCTAAGTCGCTGCTTGCCGAAGGTGTATGACGCGCGCAGATCGCCGTAGCCCATATAATCCGCGATGTCCTCGTTCGTGCGGTCCAGCCAAAAGGCATACCAGGTTCTGGGGGTGATCGAAAATCCGTCCACGCTCCATGTGCTTTGCGCGTAGAGCCTATTCCATGAGCGCGATTCCTCGCCGCCCTTGCCGTTTGACTCGTGCATTGCGCCTATCTTTAGCTCGTCCGCAAACGGCACCGGCGCGCTAACGTAGAGCTCGGGACGATAGTTACTCTCGCGAAAAGGGGCGCTATCCTGCGTGATCTGCCACCAGGAATTTTGCGCGTAAGCGAATGAAATTTTCTCTCCAAGTCCCAGCGCGTCGTAGGTTATCGGCCGCTCAAAGCTAAACTCAAAATGCAGCTCATCCGCCTTGCGATCGGGTTTTTTGCTAAAATCGTGGGTAAAGAGCATATAGATCGGCTCATAGTATTTAAGCCCCAAAAATCCAAAATTTCGACCATTTTGCTCGCCTTGTGGCGCGGAATTTGACGCAGTGGAATTCTGCGAGAGCGAGGCGGAATTTGATGATGCGAAATTTGACGCGGAACCTGACGCAGCCGAGCCTGCGTCTGCGAAATTTGACGAAGTGGAATTTGGCGCGCTGGATTCCACCATGGCGGAATTTTTTGCGACAGAATTTTGCGGCGGCGCAGAGCTTAAAACGGCGGTATAATCGTGCGAAGCGCGGTTTTCTGCGGACGAGGTAGAATTTTCTGCGACTTTTCGCCGCGACTTTTCGCCGCTTTCCGCTAGACTTGCCGCGGCGATCTTTTTGTAATAGATCATCGCGTTTTTGTAATCGCCCTTGGCCTCGTATTCGCTAGCCTTTGCGTATAGCTCGGATAGATCTTGTGCGGCTAGGCTCATGGCGCAAAGCGCGAATGCTAAAGCTTTAAATTTCATCTACACCCTTTAAATCGTTTTGATAATTTATATTTAAAAACTGCTCTTTGTTTTTGAAATTTAGCACTTTGGAATTTGCAGATCCGATGAGCGCGCCGATCTTATGCTCTCCTGCGTGGTAGAGCTCAAGCGCGTGCGGAGCGAGATCCGCGTCAAAAAATCCGCACAGGCTATGTCTATGTGCTTCGTCGCCCGCCACGCAAATTTGCCCCTCCTGCTCGCTAAGAGCGCGAATGGTGGAAATTTCTACAAATGGCATATCGGCGGGGATGATAAAAATGCGCTCGCCGCTAAATGGTTTTAGCGCCGAATACAGCGCGCCCATCGGCGAAAATTCCTCAAATTCGTCGTAGATCATAGGAAGCGGCGGGCTAAATTTAGAGCTTTTGGCGCAGGCGAAAACCCGCTCAAACTCGCGGCTTAAGCGCGAGAAAAGAAAGTGCGTCATGCTGGGATGCCCGCGAAATGGAAACAGCGTTTTATCGCTGCCGAAACGCGAGCTTTTGCCGCCGCAGAGAATGACGCAGGTTTTCATCGAAATTTCACCGGCTTCCATTGATCTTCATCGCGGCGAAATTTTAAATTTGAAAGTAAAATTTACAAAGAGCGCGGGCATATCAGTCTTTTTGCATATATTTGGCTTTGCCAAGGGCGTTGTTTGCGATGAACTGATAAAGGCTCGGCGCCTGAAGCTTGGCTAGCTCGGGGTATTTGGCCTTAAGCGTCTTCCATATGTCATAGACGCGCATACCGCTTGCGTAAAGCTTCATAATCTCGCTAAAATGCGGATCATAAAGGCTCGGCTTTTTATACAGCGAGAGTTTGCGGTCGGTATCAAGCACGGCGTTTGCCTCGATAAAAGCCGCTATATCGCGCTCGCTTACTTTGGCAAAATCCTTTTCGTAATGAGCCTTCATATATTTTAAAATTTCTTTATTGCTAACGCCTTGGAAATGCATTTTCTTAATCTCAAAGCGATATGCGTATAAAAAGTCCTCGCTTTTTTTGGCGGTTGCGCGAAGTCTTGTTTTTTCATCTTTGAACGTCACGGAGATGAAGTGCGTAAGCCCGGGCGCAGTAACGGCGTTTTTGAACGCTTCGTCCTCCTCGCCGATCTTTTTTAAGATCGCCTTGACAGTGTAGCCCTCGGCGATGAGATTTGAAATTTTATCTTTATACGGTTTGTAGTCGAATCGCACGCGCCTAAAGCCCGTCTCGACGCTGATTTTTTTGTATATCCTCGCATGCTCTCTAGATGTAAAATACCTCGATTTCAGCCCTTTGCGGAGTTGTTCGGCAACCGCGGTAAAATCGTCATAATCGGCGATAGACGCGATTAATTCCTTTTCGTTTACGACCCTGCCGTTAACGACCGCGATGGTAATGACCTTCATATTTTCTCCTTTGATTGGGCACAATTCTAACTTAAAACTATAAACTCAAATTTAATTATTTATTATCAAGGATTGCGGAGGATTTGCGTTTGCAAGGTAGAATTTTACGCGCTAAGATTTAGCATTTTGATTTATTTTATATCTTTTTTGCGCTTGTTCTCACGCTACTTTTTTATACTTTTTGCATAAAGATGAAGCGGGTTTGCAGAGATAAATTTTACCCGCAAACTCTAGCTAAATTGCCCGCACAAATTAGCTTTTTCTAAACGAAAAAAGCTTTTTGATCTTCGTAAGTCCTAACTTCATACCACTATATTTCATCATCTTAGCCATATTTACCCACATTTCACGCTCGTAGCACGGATGCGGGCAGTGGTGACAGCGTGGCTTTTCGGTATGCGGGCAGGCACCAAGGCGCGCGTAGGCATAGCGTAGCATCCGCTCGCAGTCGCTACAGAGATGAAAGTGCGTCTGCACTAGCCCCTTATCGTCTTTGTAGTCATGAAGCACGGCACCATCTTTTTTAAGCGCGTCCGTATGCTTGCCATCGCAGTAAATTTGGATAAATTTCGTTACCGTGTTTATTTCGTAAATAAATTTTTCGCTCGTCATATTTGATCCTTTTGGGCGGATTTTATCTAAAAGAGACAAAAATACTCTTGAGCGCGCTCAAGCTAAAATTTATAGAATTTTAAAATTCCGCGGAATTTCGCTTTATCTTTCGACCTTGTTGCTTAATAGAGTCGCAATGAAGCGTGTTTTGTCATTTGAGGCAAGCGCGATTTGCAAGCTCATCGTAAGCGGCACAGCCAAAAATAGCCCGCCGATACCAAGCACGAAGCCCCACAATAGTAGCCCTGCAAGCACACTGATCGTTGAAAGCCCGAGCCCTTGCCCTAAAAATCGTGGCTCGATGATATTTCCGATCGCTACGTTTACGACCAAATAGATTGCGATAGTCCAGATGCTAGAGCTTATATCCATCGTAGCTAATGTCACGAAAAGCGTCGGAAAGACCGCTACGATCGAGCCAATGGTGGGGATGAAATTTAGTACGAAAGCTAAAATCCCCCACAGCGCGGCATACGGTACACCAAGAGCCCACAGCCCAAGCCCGATGAGCGCACCGGTACAAGCCGAAGCGATAGTTTTAATTAGTAGATATTTTTTGAGGCTGGAGGCGAATTTCTTCACGAAAGTGTGCGTAGCGCGGCTACTTTGCGAAAAATAGCGGATTTTTTCGTCGATCACTGAGCTTTCAAAGACCATAAATGAAACCATTATAAAAATGAAAAATCCCGTCGAGACTATCGAGCCTGTTTTGCGCAGTAGTGCAGATAGCTGCGCGGCGGCTTCGCCCGGATCGATGCCTAGGTTTGCGGCGTTAAGCTCTATGCCGAATCGAGAGAGCTTCGCACTCACGCCTCCTAGCACCTCTTCAAATTTTGCTTGAAGCTCGGGCAGGCGCGCTGAAAATTCCTTGATCGCATCGAAGATGACTGCGCCGAAAAACACTATAATCGCCACGAAGGCAAAGGTGATGATGAGGAAGCTAAAAACGCGCCCGACGCGGATCTTTTGGACATAAAGCACCAGCGGCGAGACGAGCACCGTGATGAAAATAGCTAGCAAAAATGGCACGACGATAGCCTGCGCGGCTTTAAGACCAGCCAGGATGATTATGACGCAGGCAACCGACATCAAGGACATTTGAAGCTTCAAGGATTCTCCTAAATTTGACATTTTCGCAGAGCTTTTACGCGAAATTTTGGTGAAAGGATTTTAACTAAAATTCCATAAATTTTAAGACGGAATTTTAAAATTTCATCGCAAAATTCTAAGATACGCGCAAATTCTTAGCGGGCGCAAGAAAAGTTAGAATTTTTTGCTAAAATTTTGCGAAATTTACATAAGCAGGATCAAAAATGAAACTTCCTAAACAGCTTTTAGACCGCTACGGCACCGAGCATCAAAGTGCTGGCGAGGCGCAGAGGACGGCGAACGCGATCGCCTTCGCGCCGGTGGTCTTTCAGGTCTCGCGACTGATGAAAAAATTTGGAATTTTAAGCGCGCTTCATGAGGCGGAGGGCGGGCTAAGCATAAGCGAGATCGCGCAGAAGCTCTCGCTTAGTGAATACGCCGTAAAGCTGCTTTTGGAAAGTTCGCTTAGCATCGGCACGGTGCTTCTGTGCGGCGAGAAATTTCGGCTCAGCAAGGCGGGATATTTTCTACTCACCGACGAGCTCGTCGGCGTGGATATAGACTTCATCCACGACGTGTGCTACGAGGGGCTATTTAGGCTCGAAGAGACGCTAAAATCGGGCAAACCAGAGGGGCTAAAGGTTTTTGGGCAGTGGGCTACGATCTACGAGGCGCTTTCGCATCTTCCGCCGCACGTGCGCAAGAGCTGGCTCGCGTTTGATCATTTTTATTCGGATTTGGCGTTTGAGCCCGCGCTAAAGATTATTTTCTCGCGCAAGACGGATAAAATTTTAGACGTAGGCGGCAACACGGGGCGCTTTGCTAAGCGGTGCGTAGGCTACGACGAAAATGTGCGTGTCACGATAATGGATCTTGCGGGGCAAATTTCGATGATGAAAGACGCCGTCGCGGGCGCGCAGGGCGCGGAGCGCATAGACGGGCTTGCGGCCGATCTGCTAGATCCCGCTACGCGCTTTCCGCGCGGCTTTGACACGATCTGGCTAAGTCAGTTTTTGGACTGCTTTGCAGAGGAGCAGATCGTAAGCATCCTCGCGCGCGCGGCGGAGTCGATGAGCGAGCAGGCGCGGCTTTATATTTTGGAGCCGTTTTGGGACAGGCAGCGCTACGAAACCGCCGCGTATAGCATGACGCAGATCAGCGTGTATTTCGCCGCGATGGCAAACGGCAATAGCAAAATTTATCACTCGGACGATATGGTTAAATTTGCGCAGCGCGCTGGGCTTAAAATTTCGCAAATTCACGACAGACTAGGCGTCGGACACACGCTGCTGTGCTGCGAAAGGGCGCGCTGATGGACGCGCGAAGCTTAAGTGCGCGGCTAAATAAGCCGATTAAAATTTTGCTAGTGCTTTTTGGAATCGGAATTTTGGCAAATGTGGCGATGGAATTTTATGTGGAGAAAAAACGCGGCGAGCTAGAGCGAAACTTCTGCGAAAGCAAGCAGGTGCGAGATGCGCTAGCGCGGATAAACGAGGGCGCGCCGCGTAGGATCGACGATGCTACGACTTTAAAAGGCGCCGCATGCGAAGAGGGTAGCTTCATATACGATTACGCGTTAAATAGCTCGTCAAATTTAGACCTTAGCGCGCTGGATGCGGGTGATGCGGAAATTTTAAAAGAGATGCTGTTTGCTAAGGCGAAAGCCGGCTTTTGCAGCACGGAATTTTCGCAGCGCCTGCGGGAGCTTGGTAAAACGATGGTGTTAAATTATGAGATAGAGGGCTTGCCGCCAATACAGCTAAAGCTTGATAAAAATAGCTGCGCGCGGTGAATTTTAAACCTAAGCGAGGCATTTGATTAGCCGCGTTTTGTGTGGCGGCGCGTTGGCGGCTGGTACCTTTGTAAGCTTGCGAGCGAGCTTATACTTTGACGCAGAATTTTATTGCGAGCAGGTCGCGAACGAAATTTAGCAAGATTTCATCGCAGCAAGTGCAGCGTAGTAATAAATCCTAAAATTTTGACTCAAAATCTACGATGCTGTTTCAAATAAAATTCCGCACAACTTATAAAATTTTGTGTTAAAGCTTTACGCGGTATTTGCATTGTTGCATAGATAAAATTCCGCGTGAAATAGTAAAATTTTAATGAAAAACGCCGCCGGCAGAATTTGACGCAAAATTAGATCGTGGCTTAAAAAGGACTCGGCGCGTTTTAGCGCTTTGTGGCGACGAAATACACGCTGATCCGCGTCATGCTATACGCGACGGCGCGATAAAAGTCAAGCAGAGATTTTAACATGTTACTTTTGCGCAGGCAAAATAAAAAGCGAAGCGGATAAATTTTAAGCGAATTCGGCGCGGGCGAGCAGGCAAAGGCTCACGCCGCGCTAAATTTTAAATCCCGCGCAAGCCCTACTTGCAGTCGCTAGGCTTAAATTCTACTCTTATAAATTCTTCGCCACTTTTTATCTTATAGCTCCATATCGCGCTGTTTATTAGCGGATGCATTACCTTCATCTGGTTGCAAAAAATTTGCTTATTTTGGCTATCTATGACATTTTGTATCACGGTTTTTTGATCGTTTCCGACACTGTCAAATTTCATCCCCATGCCGTCATTTAGCTCGTAGTTGTAGATAAAGCTGCCATCCTTGCACTCAGCGCCAGTTAACGTTGTAATCTCGTCGACTCGCATCGGCGCACTCTTATTGATACCTTCCACAGCCGCTTTGAGTTGGACATTATCGCAGCTTGGTGCTGCAAAAAGCGCCGCGAAAGCAAACGGAAGCAATAAAAACTTTTTCATAGTTCTCTCCTTAAAAAATTTAGTAATGATATAAAAATTAATATTAATCGGTGCTTTAAATTTAGGGCGAATTTTTTTGTGCTGCGAATATGGAATTTTATGCAAGCAGGGCAGAGAATGTGAAAAATTTATTTACAAAATTTGGCTCCGAAAAGTGGAATTAGGCAGTATGTCAAGGTGCGGAATTTATCGGCTTGCCGCACTTAAATACGAACTGCTGAGTTAAATTTCATAACGTGATTTTTACGGAATTTACCCAGCTTGCAGGATTAAATTTGATGCCTAGAGTGCTGGCAAACTCGATATCAAAATCCAATGCCCCAAATGAGTAAATCCCGCAAGAAAGCACATATCTGTGCACCTTAAAGCCATGTTAATTATATCGCCAGATAGAGCTTAGGCGCGACGATCCGCAAGCGCTTGCTGCAAGATCGCCGCGACAAATTTTACCACAAGACGGCAGGCAAAAATAATCAACCAGATGCCGCTTACCACGCACAAAGGTGCAAGCGCGATTAGTTATCGTTGATTACGTCCAAAATTTCTCTAGCGTGCACGGCGTAATCATTCGCCATCGATTTTTGAAAGATCCCGCCGATCTGCGCGTATGAGCCCTGACCGCCGCCGAAGAATTCCTCCTCGCCGAAGTTGCGCTCGTTTACGGCGATATTTTGGTTGTAGATCGGCTTTCCGTTTTTAAACATTTTTAAGCGTAGATTGTAGCGCACGTAGGGCTTTGCCGAAACGTCGATGCCGTCGGAGCTGTAAAAGCCAAAGCCGAACGAACTAAGCTCAGGCGCGATGACTAGCCCTTTGCCTTGCAGCGCTTTTTCGTCGTCGGTGACGCTCACGCGCCTTAGGTAGGTGCCAAAGAAGCGCTTTGCCTCGCCTGCGACGAACTCGCCGACATCGATTTTAAGCTCATCGTCTCTGCCTAGCTTCGAGCTTGCGGCGTAGCTTTTCGTCCCCATTAGCTCGCTAGGGATATAAATGAGCGCGCTTTGCATGGCGTTAGTCGCGCTTATAGTGTCATCAAACGGCGCTACGTCGGCATTTTGATTAAACTGCGCTTCATATGCGCAACCGCTAAAAAGCGCGCAAACTATTGCGGCTAGAAAGAAATTTTTCATTGTTTGCTCCATGTAAAAATTTCTGTAATTCTACCCCGCGGGTCTAAATTTTACGCTGAAACGGGCGGAATCCGTTCTCTAATCCAAGCTAAAAAACCGCCTAAGCTTTCGCTTAAACGTGTCTTTTGGAATTTGCGTATCGCTAAAATCATCGCTCCAAATTTCGTTCTTGTCAGTGAAATAGGTAAAATTTTGCCAATGCGGGATAAAATTTGTTTTCTGCTCCACGGTTATATTTTTGTCTTTGCAATACTGCAAAATTTCATCCAGTTCGCGCTTTGAGTAGATGTTTATCAAAAAATAGTTGCGATTTTTAAATTTAATCACGACATTTTTATTTAGCAGACTTAGCGGCTCTTTATTTTTAATCAACATAAAAATTTTAAACGGCAAAACAAGCAAGATAAAATTTATCGTATAGTATAAAAACAGCGCCAGTTTGCCGATATGCACCCCAATAGATGATTTTTTATAAAGCTCGTAGGAGGTAAGGTAGTGAAATCTACCGAAGCTATCCATAAGCTCTGAAACCACGCAAAAGCTTATTTTCTCTATATCCGTAAGATTGCATATTTTATTGGGCTCTGTACCTTGCATGAAATTATAAAATAGCTTGTCATTATAAAACGTAAAATAAGAGGCTTGGAAATTGCATTTTACGTACCACCATATCTGTGCGATGAATAGCACTACGGCGCACAATACCATAAACAAATCGTCGCCTTTTATAATATCCATAAAAGTGGCATTAGTCGTATATACAGAGTAAAAAAGCACTATGGATAAAAATAGGCTTTTTTCTTGAAAATATACCGCCCTATCTATGATTTTGATCGGCTCTTTGTCGTAATCCCTCATAAAATTCCTTTTCGGTATGATTTTCGTATTTTATCGTCGTCTCGCTTTCGACGCGTTTAAAGATGCGGGGTATTTGCGGAGGCGCTTGCGGCAAGGCGAGTTGCGACGAGCGGTGATCATCCTCACTAAACGGCGGACAATGTGGCGCTCTTTGCGACTAATTATGGGGCTTTTCAGACACAGAGCGAGCTTGTCTGCGACTACTTCGAGGATTACTTCGGGTGCCGAGTGATCTCATCTACGATTGCTGTGAGTAGAATTTTGCTCGAAATCCAGACTCAATCTCGCCGCGAAATACTCACGCAATATCCGCCTTTGCGCTTCGTTTACGTTTAGCCGTAGCCAGACTACCCCGCGGGTCTAAATTTTACGCTGAAAACTGAAAAATTTCATGCCTTAATGTCGTAGCTGAAATTTTTCAAAAAATATATGCGTAGAGCTTCGCGCTCGGCGCGGCTAGGACGGATGCAAAAAAATACCGCCGCGCCCGTATCGTCCTTACCGCGCAGTAGCAGGCAGTCGCGCAGTCGTAGCCCCGCTCGTCCGTCTAGCCTTCGCGCGACGACGAGCTTTGAAGCGATCAAAATCGCAAAAATGCCTGCCGCTGCATAGATCGCAGCCTCGGCAAAGCCGAATTTGATCGTCAAAAACACGCCCGCGACGTATACGAAAAGAAGCAAGAATTTTAAAATTTCTTGCAGTTTCAAAAACCGTTCGTAGCTTAGAAACGGCACGCGAAACGTCCGCACGAAACCGAGCGACGGCTCTATCAGATCGACGCATCCAAGTATAAGATCGTATTTGTCTAGCCCTCTGCGAAAGGATATTTTAAGCTCGTCAAATTCCACGCGCGCCGCCTCTTTGCTACCGCTTCGCAGATAAAGTAACGCCAAAAACAAAAAAACGATCGTCAGGCTGGGCTTGGCTTGCTGCGAGCGTAGCGGGCTGTCCGTGTAAAACAGCTCCCCCGATCCGCCGATGTCCAAAGAGATAAAAATGCAAAAAAACGCAAGGATAGAGGCGGAGAAAATTTTATAAAACGTATCGTCTTCCGTGAGGCTAAATTCGGGCTTTTGCATTAGTTTTTATATAACGGCGCGTCGGTGATTTTAAATCTAAATTTATTGCCCGCGCCGGTAAATTTCACGAAGCTCGCTACGTCAAATCCCTGCTGCGGCGCCGTTAGCGGCGGCTTAGCAAGGATCTCGAAGCTTAGCCCCGCGTAGTTGAAAAACTTGCCGCAGCGCTGAAAGCCGTGCCTGCCGTAGAATTCTATACGGCGTAGGCGCTGCGCGAGATTGGGCGCGTCCTCGTGCGGCGGCTCGACGTCAAGGACGATCTGAGCGCGCGGATTTTGTGTGACGATGAGCGCGAGCAGCCTTGAGCCGACCCCTAGCCCGCGAAATTTCGTATCGATGCCGAGGTAGGCTACGTAAAAAATCTCGCTCTCCTCGCTATTTGGAATTTCGCTCTCATCGTAGCGCAAAATTTCGCTTTCTGCGGTACCTGACGAAATTTCGCCTTCTGCGGCGCTTGATGAAATTTCATCCCCTCTAGCGCTTGATGAAATTTTGCCGCCCGCACCGCAAATCGAATGGTCCGCGTCGATCGGAATTTTGCTATCTGCGCTCGCGTTTAAAATTTCATCGCCGCTAAGAGGCTGCGTTTCTTGGCTCGCGATTTCGCCGCTTGCAACGCTAAAAAATTTTGCCTCTGAAAATTCCGCTTTACCGCTTGGGATTTCATCCTCTGCGCCGTCAAATTCCGCGCTGCTACGGGCTTTGGATTTTAAAATTTTATCCGCATTGAGGCGAGGCGGCGGCTGTTTGTGGTGCGAAACCACGCGCTTGTAGGTTTGCTCGGTTCTATAGACGAAAAAGCCCACCAGCTCCTCGCCGCTTAAATTTTGCGCCGCCGCGTTTGAATTTTTGCCTATCGCCGCGCTGGGATTTTTACTTTTCAAGCTGGATTTTTCACACGTCGCATTAGATTTTTTATCTGCCGCGCCGCGATTTTCGGAACTCAAAGAGGCTAATTCTGCCGCGCCGCGGTTATCCGCATCGGAATTTTTACCTGCAGCATCGCGATTTTGGCTAGCTTCGCCGCAATCTTGCTTTACCGCGCAAAAATCCTGCTTCGGCGCGCATAAATTTTCGCTCGCCGCCGCACGATTTTTACCCGTAGCGCCGCCAGCGACTAGGGCGCTAAAATCCTCGAAAATCGCCGCGATTTCAAGCTGTTCTTTGCGCGACATTTTTAAGAAATTTTTTATGCTGATACGCTCGATTTCGGGGAATGCCGCGACGTTGATCGCCTCTATGCGCGCGATCAATGCCGAGCCCTCGCCGATACGCTCAAGTCTCATTTGCCCTCCTTGTCGCGATAGGCCTACCGCGTAAATTTAAAATTTGCCCGCCTCGCTCGCGAGAATTTCATCGCTCGCTCCTAAAATTTCATGAAATTTCGCAAAATTTAAAGGCGCCCCTCTAAATTTAATCCTCGCCGTAAATTCGCTTTAAATTCCCTAGCGTCGCGCTCGCGTTTAGCAGCAGCGCATCGGCGATCGCCAGCCGTGCCATCGCGGTGGCTACGACGCTGCCGCGCACGGCGATACACGGATCGTGCCGCCCGCGCAGCTCGCAGATCGCGTCTGCGCCGCGCACGTCCACGCTGCGCTGCGCCATGAAAATGCTCGGAGTAGGCTTAAAATGCGTCGCAATCTCGATAGGCGCGCCGCTACTTATGCCGCCTAAGATTCCGCCTGCATTGTTGCTTGCGAAATTTGCGCCGATCTTGCCGCCGTTGGTGCGGATCGCATCCTTGCTAGCGCGCATAAAATCGTTATTTTCGCTGCCTTTTAGCGTGCTTGCCTTCACTCCTGCGCCGATCTGCACGGCCTTTACGCCGTTTATGCCCATCATCGCGCCCGCAAGCGCCGCATCCAGCTTGCCGTACAGCGGCTCGCCGAGCCCCGCAGGCACGCCCGTAACGCGCGTCAGCACGCAGCCGCCAATACTATCGCCCGCATTTTTGACGCTTAGAATTAACTCCTTTTGCGCGCTCTCCGCAGCGGGATCGAGTGCGAAAATTTCGCTGTTTTGCGCAAAGTCGAAGTCCAAATTTTCCGCGTAAATTTCGCCCACGCCGTAAATCCCGCTTTTTACGGAAATTTTAAAGTGATCTAACAGGATCTGCGCAAACGCTCCCGCAGCCACGCGCACGGCGGTTTCGCGCGCACTTGCCCGTCCGCCGCCTCGGTAATCGCGCAGTCCGTATTTGGCAAAATATGTAAAATCGGCGTGAGCGGGGCGGAAAATATCCTTGAGATTTTCGTAGTCCTTCGAGTGCTGGTTTGCGTTGCGTATGATAAATCCCATCGGCGCACCGGTGCTGCGACCGTCAAAAATTCCGCTTAAAATTTCGATCTCATCGGCTTCTTTGCGCGGCGTAGTGTATTTGCCACCCGGCTTGCGGCGGTCAAGCTCGCTTTGGATATTTGAAATCTCGATCTCCACGCCTGCCGGCAATCCGTCCAAAACTCCGCCTATCGCTGCGCCGTGGCTCTCGCCGAAGGTGCTAAGGCGCAATCTCTCGCCGAAGGTGTTCATAGTGCGCCTCCTTGATCGCCGCCGCTTTGTTTATCCGTATCGCGCACGCTTCGCTCATTGCTTTTTTTGGCGCTCGGCGTGCCGCTTGATACGCCAGTACGGTCGCTTCTTTTGCAACCTCGATCATTATGGTCGCTATTTTTGCTGCCCCGCGCTCGTCCGTCACCATTTCGCGAGCCTTTTTTGTCGTCCTGAGCGCAGTTCGCGCGGCTTTGTGCTTCGCTATCGCATGCTGTTTGCTCGCTATTTGTCGCGCTAGTGCCGTGCGAGGCGCTGTTTTGTAAAAGCTCGAGCGCGATTTGCGCGCATTTTTGCTCGGCTTCTTTTTTGCTAGCTCCCACGGCGGATGAGAGCCGCTTGCCCCCTACGAGTGCCGCCATTTCGAAGCTTTTTTTGTGATCGGGGCCGCTCGAGCCTAAAAGGACGTATTCGGGCGTGACGCCGAATTTTGCCTGCGTGAGCTCTTGCAGCGCGGTTTTGTAGTCTCGCACGAGCTCGTTAAAGCTGATACGCGGATAGAGGATTTCTAAGATTGCAGTCGCGATGCGGGCGGTGTTTTGCAACCCGCTCTCAAGATAGACGGCGCCCATTATCGCCTCAAAGGCGTCCGAAAGCAGCGAGGGCTTCTCGCGCCCGCCGTTGCGCTCCTCGGACAGCGACATATTCAGGTTCTCGCCGATGCCCAAAAATTTTGCAAATTTAGAAAAGCTGCTTTCGTTCACGAGCGCGGCGCGCAGCTTGCTCAGATCGCCCTCGTCGCTGCTAAATTTTTTGAAAAGATACTCACCCACGATCAGATCCATCACCGCATCGCCTAAAAATTCTAATCTCTCGTTGTTATGTCCGTTTTTGGCGCTTTTGTGCGTAAGAGCGATCTTGAGGTGGGTTAAATTTTTAAATTTATAGCCCAGTTTTTCTTGTAATTTTTCTAAATTTTGCATCTTTGCCCTTTTTATAAAATTTTACGAAATCCGCGGCAGCTCGCACGCAAACGACATTGCTACAAACAAAACCTGCGCAAGCGAAACAAACGAGTGCAGGCATAGCCCGCGCTAAATTTGCACTAATACGGCGAATAAAACGCACTGACGCCGATCTGCAGCGAATAAAATTTAAACGTAGCCTGCTAATTCTAACGCAAACCGCGCCGAAGCTCGCCTGCCGTGAATTTAATTCTCGCCAAAAACAGACCCGCCGAGAATATAAGTCGCACTAAAGCCTGCTCGCTGCTAACGAAATCTCCGCCAGAGTCCGATTAAGTGAACTAAACTCGCTAAAACCGACTTTGCGATAAAATTTACGCCGAAGCGGCTCTGCGTGCAAAGCAAACGCGGGTAAATCCGCGCAACCGCGAGCTTCGTCGCAGAATTTTAGCCCTTTATCGCTTCTGCAGCCGCGCGAGCCATAGCGTCGCACTCCTCGTTTTGCGGATGACCCGCATGCCCCTTGACCCAGGATGCTTTGATCTCGTGAGGCGCCGCCGCCGCAAGGTATCTGCGCCACAGATCTGCGTTTTTCTTGCCCTTGAAATCGGTAACGACCCACTTTGCGAGCCAGGAATTTATCGCCTTGACGACATACTCGCTATCGGTAAAAAGCTCGACGCGGCAGGGCTGCTTAAGCGCGCTAAGCCCCATTATAGCGGCCGTTAGCTCCATTTGATTATTCGTCGTCATCGCTTCTGCGCCGCTTGCCTTTTTTATCGCGTCGCCGTATTGCAAGATATAAGCCCAGCCGCCTGCTCCAGGGTTTCCGAGACAGCTGCCGTCGCTAAAAAGTTTGACCGATTTCACCGGTTTTCTCCGCAATTTGCGCTCTGATCTCCATGCTGCCTAGCTCGTAGCAGACCGGGCAGCGGTGCGAGAAAAGCCCCACCGAGCTTTTGCACTTCGCGCAGGTGTAGCTAAAGCTAAGCCCCGCATCCTCAAAGCCCGCGTCCTTCATAGCCATAAGCGCGTTGATCTCAAAAATTTTACTCGCGCGCAGCGGCTTTTGATCGCTTTTTCCAAGCGCGTAAAAAAGCGCGTTGTACTCCGCATCCTGCGTATTTACTGCCGCAGGGGAATCATAGATCAGATCGATAGCCTGCTCGATCGGTGGGAAGCGGTCAAAGCCCTCCATAGGCTCTTTGTTTTTGATAAAAAGCTCCATGCAGAACCGCCCCGCGCCTTTGAAATTTAGCTTTGAAATTTTAGCGATCTTTTTATTAAACGGCGTATTGGCGTCGTTTGCGATGATCTGGGCGCGCTCGAACTGGCTTTGAGCATATACTTCGGCGTCCTGTTCGCGCAGCGCGTCAAGCACCTCAAGCGCCTCATTAAAGCGCTTTAGCCGCTCGTAAATCACCGTAAGATGCGTAAGAGCCTCTTTGTTTCTCGGGCGCAGCTTTAACGCCTGCAAAAAGACCTCTTCGGCGCGCCCTAAAAAGCCCGCTTTGAAATATACGATACCGAGATTGGTGAGGATAAACTCCCTCTGCACGCCGCCGCTAGCCTTACTTAGCGCGATTAGATAAATTTCTATCGCGCGCTCGAAGTCGCCGCTTTTTACGAAAGAGCTAGCTAAAATTCCAAGCGTCGGGATATCAATTTGCGGGCTTGCCAGAAGCTGTCTGTGCTCGGTGCTAAGCGCGTCTAGGGTGTCAAATTTTTTGATAAAATTCTCTAAACTCTGCCTCTCGTTTTTTTTAGAAAAAACTCCCCAAATATAGCTTAGAATCGACACTAGCAAGATTATGCTTATCAGCATGATAAGCCCGAAAATCGGGTCGCGATCGTCTAAGAAAAAATTATCCAAATCAAACCTCGTCGCAAAAATAAAGGGCAATTATAGCAAAGTGCGGGTATAATTTCGCTTATGATTAAAAACGAAAGCATAGAAAATCTGCTGGCCACCGTAGATATCGTAGACGTCGTAGAAAAATATGTCCCGCTTAAGCGCAGCGGCGCAAATTTCGTAGGCGTCTGCCCCTTCCACGACGATTCGCACCCGAGCATGAGCGTGAGCTCCAAGCTTGGAATTTTTCACTGCTTTTCGTGCAAGGCCGGCGGCAACGCGATTAAATTTATCCAAGATTACGAAAAGATAAGTTTTCCCGAAGCGGTCGAAAAGCTTGCGGGGATGTATAATTTCGCGCTGCAATACACCGGCGCTAAAGTCCAGGAGCACAGCGAAGAGAAGAAGGTACTCGGGATTTTAAACGCCTACTACCAAAGCTGCCTTTATCAAAACCCCGCCGCCGTGAAATACCTGCACGAGCGCGGACTGAGCGATCAGAGCATTCGCAAATTCGGCCTTGGCTACGCAGGAGCTAGCGTGCAGACGATCAGAGTTTTGCAAAACGAAGAAATTCCGCCGCAAGACGCGCTAAATGCGGGCGCGGTGAAGCAAAACGAGCGCGGGCTCTACGCAAGCTTCATCGAGCGCATCACCTTTCCGATCTACAACCACGCAAGCAAGCTCGTGGGCTTCGGCGGCCGCACGATAAGCGATAACCCGGCTAAATACGTCAATTCGCCGCAGTGCGCGCTGTTTGATAAATCTAAAATTTTCTACGCATTCGACCTTGCGAAAAAAAGCGCGATTGCTAAAAAAACCCTCATCATCACCGAGGGCTACATGGATGTCATCATGCTGCATCAAGCGGGTATCGACAACGCCGTAGCGGTGCTCGGCACGGCGCTGACGCCCGCTCATCTGCCGCTTATAAAGCGCGCGGAGCTTAACGTCGTGCTTAGCTTCGACGGCGACGCCGCGGGCATCAATGCGGCGATGAAATCGGCGCGGCTTTTGTGCCTAAATAAGATCGACTCAAGCGTCGCTATAATCGGCGGCGGTGCCGATCCTGCGGATATGATTGCGGCGGGCAAGGTGCGCGAGCTAGAGCAAATTTATGCTAGCGGCATGGAGAGTGGGGAGTTTCTGATTCGAAGAATCGCTAAAAAATATGACCTCGCCCGCCCCGTGCAAAAAGAGGCTGCGCTAAATGAGATCAAAGAATTTACCGCAGCGCTCGGCCCCGTGCTCGCCGAGTCTTATCAGAGCCTAGTGGCGCAAATTTTAAACGTCTCGCCCGCTTCGTTTAATCTCTCTAGCGGCGGTAAAAATTTCGGCGCGGGCTTTGAGGGGCGAAATTTTAACGAGAGCGGGAGCTTCGACTCTCACGATTTTGGCTCTTACGGGGGGCGCGGCGCAGACGGCGGGAGCTTAAACGTCGGAAATTTTGTTCGCGCGCAAAACACGGCGCGTTACGAAAGCTCTGCGCCGCCTGCGGCTTCGGCGAGGCTCGGGCGCTCGCTACTGCGCCGCAAGGAGATCGCCGAGCTTCAGATCATAAAATCGATGCTGCTCGATGGCGAGATGGCGGAGCTTGGGCTCGGCTGCTTGGAGCGGCGCGATTTTCGTATGCACGGTGATATCTTCGAGGCGTTTTTGGCTTTCGCTCGCAGCGGCGAGAATTTTAAAAATTTCATCGCGGGCAGTAATGCGAGCGAAAATTTTATCCAGGGCGAGAGCGTAAATTTAAAAAGCAGTGAGAGCTCTAGCGAGCAAAATTTTAGCGGACAGGGCTCCGAAGGCGCCGTAAATTTAAAAGGTTCCGCGCAGCAAAGCGCAAACGGCGGCGAGAGGCGGAGCTCAAACAATGGCGCAAAGCAAGGCGAGAGGGAAGCTGCAGCTCAAAATGTTCAAAGCACTCAAAATGCCCAAAATGTCCAAAACGCTGAAACCGAAGCCCGCGAAAATCTGTGCGCGCTCGCGCTGGATGATGAAATTTTGCCTATCGGCGGCGCGGCGCTTTTTAACGACGCGTGCAAAATTTTACGCCGCAACGCCCTGCAAGATCTGATGCAAAAGCTCAAAAACTCCGACGCGCCCGACAAGATCGAGCGGATCTTGGAGTATCAAAAAAAGATCAACCAACTCAAGTAAAGGAACGAAATGAAGGCATTGGCGCTCTTTAGCGGCGGGCTTGACTCCATGCTCGCGGTCAAACTCATCGTCTCGCAAGGCATCGAGGTGCTCGCGCTGAATATGGATATCGGATTTGGCGGCAAGGACGATAAGAGCGAGATTATGCGCCGCAGAGCCGCAGCCGCGGGGGCGGATTTTAAAAGCGTCGATATCAGAAGCGAATATCTACGACAGGTGCTTTTCGAGCCCAAATACGGCTACGGCAAGCACTTCAACCCCTGCATCGACTGTCACGGATATATGTTTAAGACCGCGCTTGCGATGCTGCAAAGCGAAGGGGCGAGCTTCATCATCACGGGCGAGGTGCTCGGACAGCGCCCGATGAGCCAGCGCGCGCAGGCTCTAGCTCAGGTCGGCGGGCTTAGCGGCGATGAGGAGGGGCTGATCCTGCGTCCGTTGTGCGCTAAGCTGCTGCCGCCCACGACGCCCGAGATCAAGGGCTGGGTAGACAGGGGCGCGCTACTTGACATCAGCGGGCGCGGGCGGGCTAGACAGATGCAGCTGGCGGCGGAGTTCGGCTTTGAGGACTATGAAACGCCCGCAGGAGGCTGTCTGCTGACCGTGCAAAGCTTCAGCGAGCGGATCAAGGATGCGGTAAAATTTGAAAAGATCGAAACGCCCGCGGACGCTGAAATTTTAAAATTCGGGCGCCATCTGCGCCTGCCAGGCGGTGCCAAGCTAATAATCGGGCGGGACGAGAGCGACAATAAAAAGCTTGCCGCAGTGCAAAATCCAAAATTTAGCGAGATAAAATTTAAAGACGACGTCGTGGGCGCGCTAAGCCTACTAAGTAGGGGCGCGGGCGAGGCGGATAGAGAGCTTGCGGCGAGACTGGCGCTAACATACGCCAAAACGGACGCCGCGCGCAGCTACATCGTGCTCATAGACGGCAGCGAGCTGAGCGCAAGCCCATTTGAAAGCAAGGATGCTGCGCGCGAGTATTTTGTGTAAAATCTAAACCCGCCATCCAAGTTGTATTTGATAGGCGTAAAAACGATACATAAGCGCAAGAAGCTGCGATAGCAGATACAAGAATAAAATTTAAAACGGCGGCGTCTGAAAAACGAGCCGAAAAAGCGGGCGCCGCGAACTAAATTCGGCTATCGCAAGAGCCAAATAGGCATAAATTTAAAAGTGCAAGCCGTTAAATTTAAAAACGAAAGCGAGCAAATTTTATAAGCTTAAGGAGCGTTTATGGAGTATTTCAAACCGTTTTTTGTAAAGATCCCAGGCCGCGCTAGAGATGACGATCACACGAGCGCGCATGATCAGGTCATCGCTCCGCTACTACAAAACGCGCTCGCCGCCTACGTCTATAACGGGCGCAAAGATAGTATCGTGGGGGCTTTTGGTAGCGTGGAGCACCCGTTAAATTTGAGCGCCTTTAGTTTTCTCGTGCGCGAGCGGGGTAAATTTCGCCTTGATCTCTCGCGCGAATGCGTAAACGGCGCCGAAATTTTTTGGAACGCTTGCAGTTTTAGGCGTGGCTCGGTCGTTGTTTTGCTTGATGGCGAGTTTGATCTGGCGCCTATTTTACGCCGCTGCGCCGAGATAAGCATAGACGAGACGCCAAATATGGGAAACAGCCCCGCAGCAACCAAGCTTGCTAAGCGCGCGATGAGCGAGGGACGGATCGCCGTGCTTTTTAGCGCATCAAACGGGATAGAGTGGATGGATATCTACGCTCCTGAGGCGGTACAGGCTAAAATTTTAAAGCTTGCGGATGAGATAAATGGAGATGAAATTTAGAAATTTAAAAGTAGGGCTCTGCATTAAATTTCACGCTAGACAGGCATTATGCGCCCATGTGCGCGCAGGCAAAAACAGAAGTCGCGAAAATAGGTCTCGCCTATCGCTCTCTGCGCCTTGCCAAAAGATAAAACAAAATGATCGCCGCTAAAACCGCCGCGATTGCGGCGTAAATTTTACCCATGCCGCCGTAGCTTTTGGAGCTATCGCTTAAATATAGATTTATTATCGCGCCGTTGTCCGTTGAAATTTCAAGCTTCGCGCCCTTTGCGCCGTTTAGCTTTACGCGCAGCATATTTGCCGCGGGGCTTGAAATTTCGGGCTTATCCATAAAGGAGTAGCTGGTTTTGTAGCTTTTCATCAAATCGTTGCAGTCTTTGGGGGCTACGAATATATCGTAAAACGCGCCGTTTTTTACGCTCAGATTTTCTCCGCCTTGCACGACGAAGTATCTAAATTTAGGCGCTTGCGTGATGAACTCCCACCGTAGCGTCTTTTGCTTACCGCCCTGCTCGTAATTAAACTCCGCGCCGTATTTGGTGTCAAATTTAAAAACATCTCGGCTGAAAAGCACAAACTGCCTATCGCTTAAAATGGCGTTAGGATCGGAGTTTTTGTCTAAAATTTTAACGTTTTGAAGCTCCCTACCGCCTTCGTAAATTTTAAAACTTTTCATCATTACGGGCGGTTCCTCGGCATTAAACTCCACGCTTACGGGATTTGCGGTGATTTTGCACTCTGGCATGGGATCTGGAATTTCATTGCTGAAAAATGCAAGCGCGGGCTCGTCGTTCGGGTAATAGACGTAAGGACGCGAGTTTAGCGCAGTGGCGCCTTTGAACTTATCCTCCCTCATTCGTAGCGTTTCGTTTTTACACATCCCCAGTAGAAATTTGCCGCTTCCTTCGTCGTTTAAATTCCGCGAGCAAAAAGCGTTGAGGCGCGAATTTCCCATCTCAAAAACGTAGCTACTTTTTTTGCCGTGTTCAAAATAGCCGATGCCGATCTCATCCGAGGCAAAATCCAAAAATGCAAATCTATGGTAAATCGCGCTGAGTAACCCGTCGATCGCACTTTTTAGATCGCTTGAGTTATAGGATAAATTTTCCCGTACTGCGGCATTATAGCCTGCGTAAAAAGCGCGCTTTGACGGATTCTCGCCCGTGAAATTCGGCTTGCCAGGGCTCTCGTCGTGCGACATCGCCTCGTTTGCGACGACATATTTTGCGTGATTAAGCGCGGAGATATTTAAAATTTCATTCTGCGCAAAGTAGTTTAGCCCCGATTTTGCGCGCACATTGTTGATGTAGCTTAGCGGATCGTCGTAAAAGGAAAAGCCGCTCATCGCAACGAGCGGCTGTTTTAAATTTGAAGGGGTGTTTTCGCATGCGGCAAAAAGCGCGCAGATCGCCCCGAGACCCAGGAGCCTAAGCCGTAGGGCCCGCTTTAGCAAACTCGACCCCCTCTTTTACGTCCTCGTAGCGTTTAAAATTCTCTTCAAACATCTTTGCTAGCTTATCGCGCGTTATATTATATTCCGCCGGGTGCGTCCACGTATTAATAGGATTTAGCAGCTTCGTCTCGACGCCTGCTAGCTCTTTTGGGATCGCTAGATTAAATTTTTCGAAATTTTCAAATTCGCACTTTTTGATACTGCCGTCAAGGATCGCGTTTATGCATGCGCGAGTGGCTTTGATGCTCATTCGCTTGCCCACGCCGTACGCACCGCCGCTCCAGCCGGTATTTACGAGATAGACGCTGACATTGTGCTTATCGATCTTTTCGCCTAGAAGCTTAGCGTAGACGGTCGGATGTAGCGGCATAAACGGCTCGCCAAAGCACGCGCTAAATGTCGCCACGGGCTCGGTGATACCGCGCTCGGTGCCTGCGACTTTGGCCGTATAACCGCTTAGGAAATAATACATCGCCTGCTCTTTGGTTAGCTTTGCGACCGGCGGCAAAACGCCGAACGCGTCGGCTGTTAGGAAGATGATGTTTTTTGGATGGCCGCCCGCAGAGCTTGGCTCGTAGTTGTCGATATGATAGATCGGGTAGCTGACGCGGGTGTTTTCGGTCTTGCTGCCGTCTTTGTAGTCCACGACGCCCGCTTCGTCGGTGACCACGTTTTCAAGCAATGCGTCGCGCTTGATCGCCGCGTAAATTTCAGGCTCGCTGCTCGGGTCTAAATTTATGCATTTCGCGTAGCAGCCACCCTCGAAGTTAAATATACCCTCATCGTCCCAGCCGTGCTCATCGTCGCCGATTAGCTTGCGATTTGGATCGGTCGAGAGCGTCGTTTTGCCCGTACCGCTTAGGCCGAAAAATAGCGCCGTGTCGCCTTCTTTGCCCACGTTTGCCGAGCAGTGCATCGACATTTTGCCCGCAAGCGGCAGCCAGTAATTCATCATCGAAAAAATTCCTTTTTTCATCTCGCCGCCGTACCAGGTGCCGCCGATGACGGCGACGTTTTCCTCAACGTTAAAAATAACGAAAACGTCGCTGTGAAGCCCGTCGCTCGCGTAATCTTCGTTTTTGCATTTGCACGCGTTATAAACGACGAAATCCGGATGAAATTCCGCAAGCTCGCTCTCGTTTGGGCGGATGAACATATTTTTAACAAAATGCGCTTGCCACGCGACTTCAGTTACGAAGCGTACGTTTTTACGGCTAGATTTGCTGGCGCCGCAATAGGCGTCTTGGATAAAGATTTCCTTGCCACTTAGCTGGGCTTTGGCTTTGGCTAAAAGCTTATCGAAAAGCTCTTTTGAGATAGGCTGATTTACCTTTCCCCAGGCGATGTATTTTTGGCTCGGATCTTGTTTTACGAAGTACTTATCCTTTGGGCTGCGACCCGTAAAGATGCCCGTATCGACCATAAAGGTGCCGTTGCTTGATACGCGCCCTTCATTCATCGCCTTTTCAAGCTCGAAAAGCTCGTCGTAGCTTAGGTTGTGATTGATTTTTTTAATATTTTTAAGACCTAGTTTATCCAAATCGTTCGGAGTTGTCATTTTGCGTCCTTTTTAAATTAAATTTTGATAAAAGATTGCGCTATTATAGCTTAAAATTTAGGTGAGCTCGCTTAAGCACCGAGGATGATCGCCATGAAATTTAGGCGGAAGCGCCCGCCTAAATTTTAGAGCTTATCTTAAAATCGCGAGCACCTGATCGGCATCGACCGTATCGCCTTGAGCGATCAAAATTTTATCGATTATGCCGTCACGTGGGCTTTCGATATTTATCTCCATCTTCATCGCTTCAAGCACGATGACATTCTGCCCCGCCTTAACAGCGTCGCCTTCCTTTATTAAAATTTTAAATACGTTGCTAGGAAGCGTCGCTTTTACTTCGTTGCCGTCCGCGCCGCTTGCCTTGCTTTCGGGAGCGGCTTGCACTTGCGGCTTTGCGGGCGCTGAAGTATCGAAGCTAACGTCGTATCGATCGCCGTTTACGAGCACATTTTGCCCTGCGAATTCTACGCTGTAAATTTTGCCGTTAATCTTAACGTCAAATTTGCCATTTTTAGAAATACCGTTTTGATGGCTTGCAGCGGGCGCTACGTCCTCTTTTTTACGACTCATCACCTTGCCCTCGCCTTTTAAAAACGCGATACCCTTTTCTTTGCATGCAAGCGCGATAAATATGTTCTCCTCGCTAGGCTCGATGCCCTGCTCGCGTAGAATCTTCTGCGCATACGCGACGCTCTTGCTCTCGTCGGCGTCGGCGATATCTACAGCATGCTTGGTCGTAGGCTCTAAGCCCAGCTGCTCCGCCGCCATCTTAATCACGCCTTCATCCGGCTTAACGGGCGTTTTGCCGAAATAACCTAACACCATCTTGCCGTAGCCCTCGGCGATCTTTTTCCACGGGCCGAACATTACGTTGTTAAACGCCTGCTGGAAATAAAACTGACTAACCGGCGTCACGCTCGTGCCGAAGCCGCCCTTTTCGACGACCTCGCGCATAGCCTTGATGACGGCCGGGAATTTGTCTAAAATTTTATTATCGCGCATCATCTGGGTGTTTGCAGTAAGCGCGCCCCCGGGCATCGGCGAAAACGGAATGAGCGGGCTTACCTGCGTGGCCTCGGGCGGCATGAAGTAATCCTTCAAGCACTCGCCCAAAACCTCTTCGTATTTTAAAATTTTCTCTGCATCTAGCCCCAGGTCGAAATTTTGCCCCTTCGTCGCGTGTAGCAGCGTAAGGATGTCCGGCTGGCTCGTGCCGCCGCTTACGGGATGCGCGGCAAGGTCGATGCCGTCTACGCCCGCAACGAGCGCAGCCTGATAGCATGCGACGCTAACGCCCGCCGTCTCGTGAGTGTGCAAACGGATATGCACGCCCTCTCCTAAAATTTTACGCGCGCGCTTAATCGTCTCATAGACCTTCTGCGGGCTGCTGGTGCCGCTTGCGTCTTTGAAGCAGACGCTGTCAAACGGGATCTGCGCGTCTAAAATTTGACGCAAAATTCTCTCGTAAAACGCCGCATCGTGCGCGCCGCTGCATCCGGGCGGCAGATCCATCATCGTGACTACGACTTCGTGTTTAAGACCGTGACGATGGATGCACTCGCCGCTAAATTTTAAATTTTCCACGTCGTTTAGCGCGTCGAAATTTCTAATCGTCGTCGTGCCGTGCTTGGCAAAAAGCTTGGCGTGCAGATCGATGATCTCGCGGCTGCCGGTATCGAGCGTGACGGTATTGACGCCGCGGCTAAGGGTCTGCAGGTTCGCCTCAGGCCCCACGATGCTTCTAAATTTATCCATCATCTCAAACGCGTCTTCGTTTAGGTAAAAATACAGGCTCTGAAACCGCGCGCCGCCGCCGAACTCGAAGTGCGTGATGCCTGCGTCTTTGGCCGCGCTAACGGCGGGCAGGAAGTCCTTCATCGCCACGCGCGCACCAAAAACTGACTGAAATCCGTCGCGAAAAGTCGTATCCATAACGTCGATAAGCTTTTTAGCCATTTTTAGCTCCTAGGTTAAATTTAGCGTGAATTTTAATATTTCTAGCCTAAAAAAGCTTTTAAACCAAAAACCCCCGGAAAGATTGCGAGTGTTAATAGCACTAGAATTTGCAATAAAATAAAAGGCAGTACGCCCTTGTAAATGTCCGTGGTGTGGATTTGCGGCGGCGTTACGCCCTTTAAGAAAAATATCGAAAATCCAAATGGCGGCGTCATAAACGATGTTTGTAAATTTACAGCGATTAAGATCGCGAACCACACGGGATTGATATGCAAAGACTCTACTATCGGCAAAAGTATCGGCAAAATGATATATGAAATTTCTACATAATCGAGAAAAAATCCAAGCACTATGATAACTACCATCGTAAGCGCGATAAATCCCCATGCTTGACCAGGCAGATTTTCCATAAAATTTTTTACGACCTCATCTCCGCCCGTGTAAGAAAAAATCATCGAAAATGCCGTGGCGCCCATCAAAATCATAAAAACCATGCCCGAAATTTTAGCGGTATTCTTTAGCGCGTCATAGATCAGCCTAAACGAAAACGTGCGGTACAAAACAGCTAGCGCTATCGCGCCCAAGCAGCCTACCGACGAGCTCTCCGTAGGCGTAGCGATGCCCGCAAAAATAGATCCCAAGACTAGCAAAATCAGCACAAGCACCGGCACGACGTTTTTAAGCGCGATAAAAATTTGCTTTGATTTGCTAAGTCCCTCTAGCGGCGGAACAGGCGGCGCATAATCTTTGCAAATATATGAAATAATCGCAATATAAATCACGTAAAAACCCACTAGCACGAGCCCAGGAATAACTGCTGCAGAGAAAAGATCGCCTACAGAAACCGAAAGTATATCGCCTAAAATAATCAGCACGATCGAGGGCGGGATAATCTGCCCAAGCGTGCCCGCAGCAGCGATGGTGCCGGTAGCTAGGGGCTTATCGTAGCCGTATTTCATCATCACGGGCAGACTGATGACGCCCATAGCGATGACAGTCGCGCCCACGATGCCCGTCGTAGCCGCAAGTAGCGCGCCCACCAAAACAGTGCTGATCGCCACGCCGCCTCGTACGCCGCCGAATAAAAATGCCATCGACTCTAATAAACGCTCCGCAAGGCGAGTCTTTTGCAAAATCATACCCATCAAAATAAAAAGCGGCACCGAAATTAGCAGCTGATTTTCCATAATCGAGTAAATTCTATTAGGCATCAGTGAGAAAAACTGCCTGCTCATATCCTCGAAAGCTTCAGTTAAAATTTCAAAGCCCTGCGCGTAATCCCATGCCTCACTAAGTCCGTAGATAAAGCCGAAAATCACCGCCACGGCGCCGAACGTAAACGCAACGGGAAATCCCAGTAACAGCATAAAAAGTGCTGCCGCAAACATCACTATGCCTATCATAGCTCGCCACCTTTTATCTCGCCTCGGTAAAATTCCGCCCAAGCGCAAAAAGTGTGAAATTTATAGAATTTTAAATTTAAGCTCATTTTGCCCTCACACACTCTGCGCGCCCGAAGAATTCCCACTAAGAAATTCCGAGCCCTTGTTTTCCCTAACATCAAGCAGGGCGTTAATATTTTTAATCAAAAATCCAAATGCGTAGATAAATAAAAACGCGTAACTAAGCGTGATTGCGGACTTGATGATCCAAAGATGCTGCATACCGCCGGGATTGGCGCTGGCCTCATGGCTCGTATAAGCCTCGCTCACATAATCGATCGAAAAGAATGCCACGAGCGCTACGAAAGGCAAAATGAAAAATATCGTGCCTAAGATATTTATGAGCGCTTTTGCAGTAGGGCTAAAATTTTCGTAAAAAATATCCACGCGAACGTGGGCATTTTCTTTAAGCGCGTAGGTCACACCGAATAAAAACATCGCCGAATATAGCCACCATGTAAGTTCTTGCATAGCGACGGAATTTGCGGCTGGAAAAAGATAGCGCGCCACAACATTGTAAAAAACGACTATAACTAAAAGCGCCAAAAATACGATACTCAATACGCCTAAGATATTTGCGAACGCATCAAAAGCTCTTTCTAATCTGCGTAAAAAACCCTTCAAAATTTTACCCTTTGCTTTAAATTTTTGCTATAAAAGCTGGAATTTTAGCAAAAATATCTGCAATTTATTATAAAATTATGCGCGGAAAGGATTTTTATGATTTTAAAATTTCAAAACAGATACTCTAAAAAATTTCTCGCTTTTTGTGCTATCTGGGCGTTTTTTTGGCTAGCATTTTCATATTTTTTCTTGCAAAAATTCCTTTTTATCTATCCGGAAAGCTTTAGTATTCACGTGAGATTCGCACTTTGCGCCATAGCGCTAGGAGTGGCGATTTTAGCTATTTGCGGCAAGAGCGTTTACGGCGCGATCTGCGGATATGCGGTATGGTTTTACGGCGCGGCGCTGGGATTTGTCTCATCGCTAAATTTAGCTAAAATTCACACGGTACTGCGAGGGAGCGGAGATATGAGCGGGATGAGCGGCTGCAGTGGAGCGGTGAAATTTTTAAATTTTGATCTAAGCGCGGTGCCGATTTTTAAGCCATTTAACAGCTGCGCATTCGACGTACCGGCGGTGCCAACCGATACAATGCTAGACGGACTGCAAGCCAAACTAACGGCGCTTTATAGCGGAGGCTGGTATCTATTCCCGGCAAGTAAAAGCGTGGATCTGGCGCAATTTTGGAGTTTTATCTTTATATTTTTCGCAATTGTTTGGATGATTGGAATTTTGCTTGGATTTTTGAATAAAAAGGCGCAGAGATAATCCCTGCGCCAAAGAAGCTACTATTGAATAATCAATAAAGCGTCAGATGTATAGACGGCATTTATATTCTTTAACCCAGGCATATCCCATACCTGAGCGCATAAACCATCCATCTTTTTTGTAAGAGTAACCTTGGTTTTGCTATCGACGGTATATGTAGCACAAGTCTTGCCTTTTACGGTAATAGGATTTTTAACATTCGTCATGTTATTAAAACCTGTCGTGCTATTATCATACTCGCCTTGCGAAGTATAATAAGCCATTAGATCAGTCAGTGATGTAGATACATTCTGTGCTGCTCTAACGACCTCTGCATCGTCGCGCGTAGCTGCTAGTTTTGGAATGGCAATTGCCGCCAAAACACCTAAAATCACGATCACGAAAATTAATTCGATCATAGTAAAGCCCTTCATGTTTTTATCCTTTGATAAAAAATTTTTGGATTTATATTATAGAGTGTTTACTATAAATTTAACTTAAAAGTTCTTTGCGAATTCTAACATTTCAGATAAATTTTTCATTGCATTCGCGCCGATCGCCAAATAGTGGTTATTTATCAGGCTTTTTCCGTTGTAAAGCGGCGCCTTCATCGTCTTTAGATCCACTACCGCTCCGCCGCTTTGATGCAGCAAAAAATCTCCCGCGGCGATGTCCCAAAGCGAGCAATCGCTAAATCTCGCATACGCGCTCGCACCTCCCTCGGCTAAGATGCAAAATTTTATCGCAGAGCCTTTGCGCATTAGTTGCATTCCAAATTTCTGCGCAAATTGCACGTATTTTACGGATTTGCTATGGCGGCCGTACATAAATATTTGCGGTGCGCTAGCGGGGCGAGCGAGCAGCATGCCGTTTTTATAAACTCCGCCGCCGTTTGAGCTATATATATCGCCGCTTATTGGTATGCTGATCGTCGCTAAAATTGGGCGCCCATGCTCGATAAGCGCGATGCAGACGCAAAACTCGCCGTTGCGGGCGATAAACTCCTTTGTGCCATCCAGCGGATCTATCAGCCAAAATCTCTCCTCGCTCATACGCCGCTTGCTATCCAGCACGCATTCTTCCGAGCAGATCGCGATGCCGCTAGGCTCCAGGGCACGCATTATCACATCATTTGCCGCAAGATCGGCATTCGTAAGCGGCGATCTGTCCGCTTTGACAAAGATATCAAATTTATCGTAGTTTTGCATTATCGCGACATTTGCCTTTTTTGCGGCGCCCTCGGCAAGCGCCAAAAGCTCATCCAAGCCCACTTTCGCTCCTTAAATTTACCGGCAATTCTATCAAATTTAAAATTCCAAATCTATAAATTTACGCAAGTAAAAACCGGCGAAATTTCAAAATTCTTTAGAATTTTAATATTCTTTTTTATATAATTGCTAAAATTTTTTAAAGGATCAACATGACTCCAGTCGTATTAGATAGCGTTAAACACGCGGATTTACAGTATCACGCGGATGCATTCCCTACCGCGCCTTTCGTGCCGGTGATCGCACCGGAGATTCCGTTTTGCGCGGATAACCTCGTTATAGTATTTACCATCGAAAAAGAGCCCAAAATGGTGGCGCTACTAGGACGCACCAAAAACGTCCTAATCGATAAGGATTATAAGGGAGCAGTGCCCTCCTCGGTGCAGAATTATCCGTTTTTCCTAGCCCAGATCGGCGAGCAGACTGCGATCTGCTTCGACAAAGACGCGCAGCAGATCAAAGGCGGAGGCGAGGCGCTTTTTAAAGACGGTAAGCCGACGCCGTTTTTACAAAATTTAAAAGAGGTGATGAAAAATTACGCCGATTTAGATATGCGCACGCGCGTTGCAGCAGCGGAATTTCAAAAGGCGGGGATTTTAGAAGCCAAAGAGCTCGGCATCAACTCTAGCGGCAAGGAATCATCCCTGCTAAACGGCTTTTCGGTCGTAAATCGCGAAAAGCTTTTGAAGTTAAGCGATAAAAAGCTTGCGGATTTCGCGCGCCGCGGATATTTGGAGCTAGCGTATTTCCACCTAAAAAGCCTCGCAAATTTTCAGCGCCTAGGCGATAAGATCATGCAGCTTGACCCGCCGACCGCGCCGAAAGAAGCGAAAAAATAGACCGTTTTCGCCTCCTAAGTAGCTCATAATTTTTAGAATTTAATGTCGCGGATTTATAAAACTTGTAAAACTTACGATTGCTTCGGGGTTTGAAGTTGCCATAACCGCATGCGAGCTTGAAGCCCCAGGAAGCTTTATTTGCGGCTAAACTAAATAAACCGCAAATTTAGTCCTAAAATTTTAGCATAGGGTTTTATAACAAAAATTTTGCAACAATACAGTACGCAAGATTCCACGCTTAAAATTTCAAGTAGGAAATTTTACTATAAAATTATATTAAATTTAAAATTTAATTTAAGTAGATCAATTTATAAAATTTTATCCACACTGCCTAAAACTTTAGTTTTAAATTTAATCCTGCTCTTGCGCCGAAATTTCATACGCGATTTATAGAAATTCCCGCGGTTCGTAGATTTGTACGCCTCGCGCGTCGCTGCTAGCCGCATTTATCATCGCGCGGGCGATACTTGCGCCGCTAAGCGGTCTAAATTTACCGAACACGCAGGCGGGCAGCAGTTTAAAAACCGCCGCCGCAAGCCGCTCTAGCGGGCGAACATCAGGTCTCTAGCCGAGGATTATCGGCGGACGGACGATCTGAAGGCTATCAAAACCGAGTTCGCTCATGCGCCGCTCGATCTGCCCTTTGGCGCACAGATAAAAGCTTGGCGAACCTTCGCTCGCATCCGGAGCTGATACGAGCACGAAGCGCCGCACGCCCACTGCTTTGCCCCACTTTGTCGCCGCATAGATGTAGTCTACATCCACGCGTAAAAATGCCTCGCGCGAGTCCGCCTGCTTCATCGTCGTACCCAACGCGCAAAAAATTTCGTCAAATTTATGCAGCGCGATATCCTAAATGTCATCAAAATCAATGATCCGTATGCAAAGCTTAAAATGGCAAAAGTCCGTCTGGCGGTGCGCCCATGCCCCTACCTCATCATAACCCGGGCTCGCGCACCAGCTCCCTACCCACAACGCTAGTAGCGCCTAGCACAAGAGCCGATTTCCCCATTTTCACTCCTAAATTTCTTTAAATTTTAACGCACTTTACGGTCAAATTTAACTCCGGCGCTACGTTACTCAAATTTTACGCCTCGTCGCATGACGCATAAATTTAGCGTTTGCCCGCGTAATCAAATCGCGCAGCCCCCAAGCTAAACTCGAAGTTGTTTCGATCCACCGCGCCCACGCACGCGTCGCTGTTGTAAAGCGTAAGCAAGAATTCCGCCATCTCCTCGCTTGAGTGATAGCGCTTAAAAGCCGCGTCGTAGTCGTAGCCCGCGTCATCTGTCGCCACGGGACCAAAAATTATGTCTTGCAGGGTAAAATTTCGCGGCGGAATGAACGAGCTAAATTAAAATCAAATCTGCGCGCGGAGCAGAAAGCGCCCTAGCTAAGCTTGCGCCGCCGCTAGCGTTATGATCTGCTTAACCACCTCGCTCGCCGCTCTTAAAGAGCCTACGGGCAGATACTCGTAGATCGAGTGGAAATTGTGCCCGCCGGTGAAGAGGTTCGGGCACGGCAGCCCCTTTGCGGAGATGACGGCGCCGTCGTAGCCGCCTCGCATAGGCTTGATCTTAGGCTCGATGTTTAGGCTTTTAAAGGCCTGCTTCGCAAAGCGAATTGCTGGCGCGTCGTCGTTTTTCAAAAAGTTATAGACGTTTTTATAGCGGTCGTTTAGCGAAATTTCGATCCGATCGCCCCAGATCGCGCGAAGCCCGTCCGCAGTTTTTTGCAAAAATTCCATACGCTGTGCGTATCTTTTCTCGTCGAATTCCCTCACGTCGATCTTTAGGACGGTCTTTGCGCTGTTGCCGCTAAGCTCCTTGACCCAAAAATAGCCCTCCTTACCCTCTGTGTATTCAGGCGCCTCGCCCGCGGGCAGCAGCGAGATAAACTTATGCGCCAAAAGCAAGGAATTTACGAGCTTACCCTTGGCATTCATCGGATGAGCGGACTGGCCTTTGAAGGTAACGACGCAATCGCCCGCGTTCCAATTCTCGTAGATAAACTCGCCGATGCCGCAGCAATCAAGGCAGTAGCCGAAGTCCGCGCCTATCTCGCTTACATCCAGCGCCTTTGCGCCCCGCAAGCCCTGCTCCTCGTCCGGCACGAAGCAAGCGATTATCTCGCCGTGCTTGATCTGCTGATTTTGGACGAAAAATTCCAGTGCATTCACGATCGCAGCGATCGCCGCCTTATCGTCGGCGCCTAGCAAGCTGGTACCGTCCGTTACGATGATCTCGTCTCCTTTATAATCTCGCAGCTCCTCATTTTCGCTCTCTTTAAGATAGATCTCTAGCTCTTTATTCAGGCAGATATCACCGCCTTCGTATCTTACGATCTGAGCTTTGGTATCATTCGTCTGCTCGGCACTGGTATCAAGGTGGGCAAAAAACGCTACGCTCGGAGCGGGCGCGTCTAAATTTGAGGGAATTTTAGCGATCAAAATCGACTTCTCGCTAAGGCTGATATTTTTTATGCCCAGGGCTTCTAGCTCGCCTTTTATGAGGCCTGCGAGCTCGAGCTCCTTGGGATTTGAGGGCATTATGCCCGCAGCACCTGCGGCTCTATTTGTGGTGGTGTTAATCTTGGTATAGTTTAAAAACCTCTGCACGATATCCATATTAAGTCCTTTACAAAATGAAAAATGCGATGACGCAGACGGATAGAAACATACCCAAAGCCGTTCTTTTAGCGATCTGAATAGGGCTTACCATCGCAAGTCCCGCGCAGACTATACATCCGCCCGCGATCGGCGATGCGCTCCTGCCTAGCGCGCCGCTTATCGCAACCGCCATACCGAGCTTATCTTGCGCAAACCCTAGCTGGTCCGCATGCACGGTCACCGCGGTGTTAAACGCCATCGCCGCCGCATCTCCCGAGCCCGTCACGACGCCCATAAAAAACGGAACGAAGGTGCCGCCGAATTTTACGTAGCCCTGCTCGCCCTTTAGCCACTCGATTACGAAATCGATCGCTCCGCACGCGCTAAGACCCGCGACGAAGACGCCCGCTGCGATGATGATACCCATGATATCGGCATACGCGCTACCCATGCCTTTGAAAAATTCCTTCGTGATCTTTTGAGGATTGGTCATAGTAATGACGATGGTGACGATAGCGCCCAGTAGCATCGCCTCGGCGACGCCCATCTTGGTCCATTTAAGAAAGGAGATCGTGTTGAGCTTGGACGTACCGCCGATGATTAAGATCACCAAAGGCACTAACGGCATAAGCGCGTATAAGACGTTTATCTTTTGAGGCTGCGCGTCTAAATTTGAACCGTCGGCGGAATTTGACGCAGCGGAATTTGCGCCGTCCTCTCTTTGCGCTAGATAATTCACCCCCTTGGTGTAGTCTTTGCAAACTATCGCCGTTATACTCATTACGATCAAAACCACGATCAAAGCGGTAATCGCGCTAGAAAACTGCACGGCGATGACGTCTTGAACCGTGTAAGATGGGTTGTGCGCCTTTACCATATCGGCTACAAATACGTTGTGCGCCGAGCCCGGACTTAAAACGCTACCGAAAGTTCCCGCAAATACCGCAGCTCCCGCCATCTCCGGTTTAACGCCCGCAGCCATCATCACGGGGATCAGCGTAGCGCCGACCGCAGCCGAGCAGCCCGCAGCGGAGGGGATAGCGATATTTATGAAGTATGTAAGCGCCACGACGATAGGGATCAATAAAAATCCGATATTTCCAAGAGGCCTGGTTAGTAAATTTACGAGCGCGCGGTCGCAGCCGGTAAATTTCATCACGAAGGCAAAACCCATACTGGCGCATATCGCTTTAATAAGCCCCGCCTTAGTCATATACGAGGTAAAGGCGCTCAGCCCGTCCAGCGGCTTTAGACAAAGCACGCACAGCACCAAACCCACGCCGATAAGCACGGTTTTAGTATCCTTCTTCATGATTAGCAAAGCGACGACTGCGACGATACCCGCAAGCGCCAAAAGTAACCTAAGTGTCTGCACGATAACTCCTTTTAAATTTTAAATTTACTTCCCACGGCGATGCGCGAGATCTCTTTTTTATACTCGAATTTCAGCACGTCCGCATATCCCATCACCTCGCACTCGTTTCCGTTTATCAAAAACGCGCTGCCCTCGGGCATAGCATAGACGCTGTCGTTTTGATTGACGATCAAAAACTCCTCCAGCCGCTCCTCCCTGCTCTCGCCGTTGTGGTTTGAAATTTTGCCGCTTATGAAGTGCGGATTGATCTGGTGCGGAAAGATCCCAAGAGCCACCGGCGAGGGCGGGAAGACGATCGGCATATCGTTGGTAGTCATCATCGTCTTGCCTGCGACGTTTGCGCCGGCAGACCAGCCGAAATACGGCGTGCCGCCGTCCACGGCGTCTTTGATCGCGCCTAAAAGATCAAATTTATAAAGCTCATTTAGCAGCACGAAGGTATTGCCGCCGCCGATGCAGATCGATTTGGCATTTTTAACGGCGGCTTTCATATCGGCGAATCGATGGATCGATCTGATATTGTTACTCTCCAAGCAATCCGCGACCTTCTGCTCGTATTGCTCGCTTGTGCGCCTAATGCCCGCAAACGGAATGAATAAAATTTCATCCCCCCAAAGATCTCCTAAAAATTCCTTGATCCACCCCTTGCAGTGGTTTAGATAGTCGCTGTCTTTGTAACTAGAAGCGCTTAGAAGTAGTGCTCTTTTCATGCCGCCTTCCTTAAGCTTTGCCGTTTAGCTTATACGCGCAGCGCAGATACACGTCCACCCCCGCAAGCAGCGAATCCTCGTCGAAGTCGAATTTGCCGTTGTGATGACCCGCCGCAAGCGTCGTGCCGATCATCAAATATCCGCTCTTGCCGCCCGCATTTTGCACCGAGCGCATAAAATGCGCGAAGTCCTCGCATGCGCCGAAGCTTAGCTCCCTTACGATTTTATCATCGTCGATAAACGGCGATGCCTTCGCCGCATCCTCGTAAAGCTGCGTTGTAGCCTCATCGCTATCGCCGCCTGCGGTACCGCCCGTGACCTGCACATCGTAGCTGACGCCGTAAATTTTAGAAACGCCCTCCACTATGTCCATGCATTTGGCTTTCATAAACTCATTCAGCTCCGTGCTTTCGCCGCGCGTCTCGCACGCAAGGTAGCCGTTAGGCGCGATGACGTTGCGTCCTTCGCCCGCGCGCAGCACGCCGACGTTGATACGCGTGACGCCGTCTGCGTGTCTAGTGATACCGTGCATATCAAGCGCCATCTCGGCTGCGGCGAGCAGAGCATTGGCTCCGTTTTGCGGCGCGCCCGCTGCGTGAGCGGACTTACCCTTTAAATTTACGTCAAATTTAGTGGTCGCAAGTAGCTTTTTGGTACCGCAGATGATACCTCTCATCGTGTTTGCCTGAAAGCCGATATGACCGCCAAGCAGATAATCCACGCCCTTGGTGACGCCCGCAGCTTCCATGCCTACGGCGCCTCTGGTACCCTCCTCGGCGGTTTGGAATATAAATCTAAATTTACCGCTAAAATCATCTAAGCTCTGCGCGATCAGCTTTGCCAGAGCAAGGCCCATCGTGATATGCCCGTCGTGCCCGCACGCGTGCGTAATGCCGCTAATGTCGGAGCGAAAGCCCTCCTTAAAAGGGCGGTGATCCGCATCCATGCTCTCGGTCACGTCCACGCCGTCTATGTCAAATCTAAAAGCGACCGTCTTGCCCGCGCGCCCCGTGTCTATTTCGGCAACTAGACCCGTTAGCCCATCCTCCATCGCATCAAGAAATTTTATCTGATCTGCATTTAGCAGCTCTTTGGCGCGCTGCTTCGCCTTCTCGCAGGCATCCTTGCTGCCTACGCCCTGTCTAGCTTCGGCCTTTACCACCTCGCGACCGAGCTTTATCTCATAGCCCAGGCGCTGCATTCGATCTGCGATAACTGCGGTCGTAAAAAAGGTAAACCAGCCCGTCTCGGGATGCGAGTGGAAAAACCTGCGATCCCCGATCATCTCGCCTTTGAGCGCCTCTACTTTTTGTGCGATAGTATCCATATTCTTTCCTTTATTCTTTGGCTAAATTTAACATCGCCGCGGCTAAAACCTTCGTAGCAGCAAACGCGTCGTGCCAGTTTATACTTTCATTTACGTTGTGGCTGATGCCGTCCTTGCACGGCACGAAAAGCATCCCCACGCGATCCGCAAGCTCCGTCATATTCATCGCGTCGTGTCCCGCGCCGCTAGGAAGCCTCAGGCTTGGAATTTTAAGCTCGCAGGCACAGCTCTCAAGCAGATCTATCATCTCCTCGCTTAGCTTTACGGGGCGATCTTTGATGAGATTTTTTAGTTCAAATTTACACCCTCTGCGAGCACAAATTTCATCTATCGCGGCGCAAATTTGATCGTCCGCCGCCCTGAGCGCATCCTCGTCTATATCGCGTATATCAAGACCTAGCGTGCAGGAGCCAGGGATCACGTTTAGCACGCCCGGTAGCGCGTTTGCATAGCCCGTCGTCGCTACCGTGGTTTTGCCCTCCTTGGCGATCCTCTCCGCGCTTAAAACGATCTCGCTCGCGCAAGCTAGGGCGTCGCAGCGCATATCCATCGGCGTAGCGCCGCTGTGATCGGCCCTGCCCTCGATCCGCAGCTCGTATCGCACGGGCGCGGCGATACCCGTGACGATGCCTACTGGGATGCCGCGTCGCTGCAATACCGGCCCCTGCTCGATATGAAGCTCGATGTAGCTATGAAAGCTGGATTTGGGCAGGACGCAGTTTTTTAAATTCGCGGGATTTAGCCCGAAATCCTCCATGGCGTCAAATAGCGAAATTCCGTCTTTATCCTTTAGCTCGTCTAGCCGCTGCCGCGAAAGCTTGCCGCTGATTATCTTGCTACCTACGGTCGCCATTTTAAAGCGGCTCGATTCCTCGCAAACAAAGACGATGAGCTCCAGCGGTCGCGCAAGCTTTTCGCCGCTATCTCGCACTGCGCAGATCGCCTCTAAAGCGGCCATGACGCCTAGCGTGCCGTCGTAAAAGCCGCCCTGCGGCACGCTATCAATATGCGAGCCAGCACTTACGGACGGCAGATCGGGATTGCTGACGCCTCCAAATTTAGCGAAAATATTGCCCGTATCGTCGATTTTGATCTTGAAATTTTCTTTTTGAAGTAGCGATATGAGGAAGTCGCGCGCCTCTTTGTCCTCGCGCGAAAATGCAAGCCGCGTAAGCCCGCCGCCCGCCAAAGCCCCAAAGCGGCTTATCTGTTCGAACTCGCTTTTAAAGCGCTGCATGTTTATGTCCATAAATCCCCTTTTCTTAAAAAAATTTATGAATACGGCATTTTAATATTAAATTTATATAACAAAGCTGAAATTTACCTATCGCGGCGGCAAATAGGGCGCCAAAACAGCACGCGAACAGAACTGTTTTAAAAATAGCGCTTAAATTTCATTTTGCCTTTTGGGCTTTAAAATCGCGACGCGCCTACTTAACTTCAGACTAAACGGATATAATTACCGCAAAATTTAATGAGGAGCAAGGATGGAACAGGGCTCGCTAGAGGGGCTTTATGAAAAGCTAAATGAGCTTAAAAGCGTGATAGATAAGGAGGAGTGTCTATTTGACGCGATAAGAGACGCCGTAGAAGCGGGAAATTTCGAATTTGCCGCGCAAATTTGCGACTTTGTGCTAAACGAGGAATTTGAAAAATTCGGCGCGGTTTTAAGAACGAGGGCGCTTTTATGGCTCACGAACTACATCGCGCAAAATTTAAAAGAAAGCGAATACCCGAATTTTGGCGACTTTGAGAGCTGTCTGTGGAAATTTAAATGGATAGTCTCGGGCATCGCCAAAAGCTCCGTGATCGAAAGAGAGCTCATAGACGAGGCAACGAGGCGATGCTGTTTTACTACGAGCGCTTGGAGCTCTCGCTGGCGGCCTACTACAAGGCTTTGATGAACCAAAACATCGATATGGGCGACGCTAGAGAGGCGAAGACCAACTACGAGCTATGGAAAAAGCTCGCTAAAGACGATATGGGTGACTGCGAGGCGTGCGAGGCATCGGGTGAGATCGCGTATCTGTGCTTTGCCGGCGAGCACGATGCGGCGCTAAAGCTAGCCGAACCGTTGCTCTCAGGCGAGCTAACCTGCTCCGAGGTGCCGCAAATAACCTACGCGCCAATACTTTTTAGTATGATAGCACTAGGTAGGACCTGGGAGGCAAAAATCCTGCTGCCAAAGGCCGCGGCGACGATCGAGTCAAATCCTCGCGTCATAAATCAGATCGCGCCGCTAATCGAGATCGCCGTTAGGCTGGACGAGCGCGAGATGGCTCTAAATTTGGCTCACAAGCACTCGCGCGCGATCCTTGAGGGTAACGACGACCTAAATGACCTACGATTTTTCATCGCCGTTAGCGCATTTGGCGATGAGAGCAACTACAAGACGGCTTTGGAGCTGGCGGGCAAATTTGACGCTAGAAATCAAAACTTCTATTACGCTGATTATCTAAATAAATTTTACGAGGAATTTTCAGGGCTTGAAATTTGACGGTTTAAAGACCTAGAACGCTTTGTCCGCGAAGCAGGGCGCTATTTCTCAAGCGCGTGCGGCGAAATAGTTTAAAATTTGCGGCTCGATACTACTTCGCTCTCGCAACAGCGAGCGCGGTCAAGTTTACGCCGAACGGGTACAGCGGCTCGTGCGGTAAATTTTATACCGCTTACTCGCGCACGTCGGCAGCCGGTCGCAGAAATAAATGATAGGGCACGCAATACTAAAATTTTAACTCGATCGCTACGTATGAAAGAAAAATATCGTGGCAGCGCATACCAACGCTAAACCGCATGGACAAGAGCAAATATTTGCGATAGCAAGACATAAATTCTAAATTTTAGCCGCCGCAGAATGTAAAATTTAAACCGAACCCGCCGTCAATCTCATCGCAAAATACATAAGCGGCAGCAATGGCGTATCTAGCACGTCGTCACCTAGATTTAGCGGTAAAATTTAATAGCAAACTTTGAAGCGTGGCGCGATAAAATTTTAAAACAAAATTTCAAGTAGATTTTTAAATGCAAAATTTCAAGCGGAATCTTAAATTTAGAATTTCAAATAAATTTTAAAATTCCAAGAGAATTTCATCCCTTGGAATTTTAAATTTAATGCTTGGCTAGGTAGTTCGTATCGTAGTTGTTGCTCAAGAAATCGGGGTTGTTCATCATCATCAGGTGAAAATCGCGCGTCGATTTTATGCCGCCGATGATGAGCTCGTCTAGCGCGACCTTCATCTTCGCGATCGCGCGATCGCGGTCCCTGTCGTGGACGATGAGCTTACCGATCATGCTGTCGTAGTAAGGCGGCACCGAGTAGCCCTCATAGACGTGGCTGTCCATACGCACGTTTCTGCCGCCCGGAGCGACGTATTTTGTGATTTTGCCCGGGTTTGGTATAAAGCTTTTAGAGTCCTCGGCGGTGATGCGGCACTCAAGCGCGTGTCCGCTAAATTTTATCTCGCTTTGAGGCAGCAGCTTCTCGCCCTGTGCGATACGGATCATCCACTCGATCAGATCGAGCCCGCTTCGCATCTCGCTTACGGTGTGTTCGACCTGCAAGCGGGTATTCATCTCGATGAAATAGAATTTCTTATCCTTGCTATCGTATAAAAACTCAAACGTTCCCGCGCTTGCGTATCCGATCGCTTTAGCGGCGCGAACCGCCGTTTCGTGCAGGCTCTTTCGTGTCGGCTCGTCCAAGATTACGGCCGGGCTCTCTTCGATCAGCTTTTGATGGCGGCGCTGCATCGAGCAGTCGCGCTCGCCGATATGCACGACATGTCCGTGCTCGTCGCCTAAGACCTGAACCTCGATGTGGCGCGGGTTTGTGATATATTTTTCCATATACATCGTGCCGTCGCCGAATGCACTCATCGCTTCGCTTTCTGCCGACCAAAAGAGCTTTTCAATATCCTCTTCGCGCTCGACCACGCGCATTCCGCGCCCGCCGCCGCCGGCTGCGGCTTTGATGATGACCGGATAGCCGATTTCAGCGGCTAGCTTGCGTGCTTCTTCGACGCTTGCGATCGCGCCGTCGCTGCCAGGCACTACAGGAATGCCCGCGCGCATCATCACTTGCTTAGCCTTGCTCTTATCGCTCATTAAAGTCATTGCCTCGACGCTTGGACCGATAAATTTAATGCCGTGCTTAGCGCAAATTTCTACGAAATTTTGACTTTCGCTCAAAAAGCCGTATCCCGGAAATATCGCGTCAGCTTCGGTTAGCTCGCAGGCTGTGATGATCGCGGGGATATTTAGGTAACTATCGCTACTGCGCGGTCCGCCTATGCAGACCGACGCGTCGGCGTATTTCACGTAAAGCGCGTCCTGATCGGCGGTGGAGTGCACGACGATGGCTTGCTTGCCCATCTCTTGGATCGTGCGAAGCGCTCTAAGCGCTATCTCGCCACGATTTGCGATTAGAATTTTTTTAAGCTCCCTCATAGCTTCTCGACCTCAAACAGCGCCATAGCGTATTCGACGGGCTGTCCGTCCTCGACGAGAGCTTTTTTGATGCGGCAGTCGAATTCCGCTTCGATCTCGTTCATAATCTTCATCGCTTCGATGATGCCAATCGTATCGCCCTTATGCACGACCTGACCTACGCTTACGAACTCTGCCGCACCGGGGCTCGGCGCCTTATAAAAAGTACCCACCATCGGGCTGTCGATCGTATCCATCGCGCCTTTTGAGGCGGGCTTATCGCCCACGAGCACATTTACCGCAGGCGCAGCAAGCTGCGGGGCAGGTGCCGGTGCGGTAAGCTGAGGCGTGCTCCCACCGCATGGGCCATATTTTTTTATCTCGATCTCAAAATCTTTATCTTTAATTTTTAGCTCGTTAATGCCCTGCTTTTCGCCGAAAAAATCCATTAACTCTTTGATTTCTGCTTTTGTCATAAATTTCTCCTGAAAAAATTTGCGAAATTTTAGCTAAATTTTTATAATTGTTTCTTTAAATGGATTTTTGCGGGACTTTTAAGAAGTGCAAAGCGAAATTTACGACAGAATTTGCGGACTGATTTTAAATATTTATAAGGTGCGATTTGCCTAGCCTATTTTAAAGCTCGGGCTTTGCGGGCAAAGCACGAAATTTTGCCGCAAGGGCGCAGGATGATTTTAAATCCTTTAAAAATTTAACGCTTAATTTTACGACCGAAATTCTATGCCCAAGCTCAGAGCGCAAAAATGCCGTGCTTTACTTTAAAATCTCGCCTCCGAGCTCATATTAAAATCCCGCGCCTTGCTTTTCTTTAAAATTTTATGCTGAAATATTATTTTAAGCCTTGCGCCGAAATTCTATCCGCGCGAAGCCCTATGCGTTAATGTGTCGCAAAAAAGCTCTGAATTTTAGCTTTATCGCTCGTTTTGCTAAGGGCTAACATCAGCAGTACGCGCGCCTTTTGCGGATTTAGATTATCGGCGGTTAGAAAGCCAAGTTTTGCGTCGTCCACCTCCGAGCTAACGCTAGTTGAGCCGCTGCCTGTACGGCTTGAGCGCACGACGATCACACCCGCTTCGCTAGCCTTTGCGAGCGCAGCCTGCAGATCCGGATATAAATTTCCATTACCTACGCCCGCTACGATAATGCCCTTGGCGCCCTTTTGTACGGCAGTCTCTACGAAATCGCTCACGTCCTGCGGATGCGCGTAAATAATATCGACGCGCGGCAAGGACTTGATATCCTTGATATTAAATTCGCTTGCGACGGTGTGTTTGCGAAGCGGCGCCATATAGAAATTTACGACGCCATAATTTACGGTGCCGATTTTGCCGGAATTCGGCGAGGCAAAAGCCGCAACGTTAGTAGTATTTGTTTTCGTAACCTCGCGCGCGGCGTGGATCTCGTCGTTCATCACTACAAGAGCGCCCTTTTCGCGAGCGTTTTTATCTGCCGCGACGGCAACGGCGTTGTATAGATTAAGCGGTCCATCAGCACTCATCGAGTCTGCGTTTCGCATCGCGCCCACCAACACGATCGGTTTTTTAGATTTTACTACCATGCTTAAAAAATATGCCGTCTCCTCCATCGTATCGGTTCCATGCACGATGACGACGCCGTCGACATCGTTTTTAGTAAGCAGTTCGCTTACGCGGTTTGCAAGCTTGAGCCAAATTTCATCATTCATCTCCTGCGAGCCGATATTTGAAATTTGCTCGCTTTTAATTGTAGCTAAATCCCCTAGCTGCGGTACTGCCGATAAGATATCTTCTATGCCCTTAGAACCTGCGGTATAGTTGCCCTCCGTAGCGCTTGCGCTGCTTCCCGCGATAGTGCCGCCGGTAGCTAAAATATAAATATTTGGCTTCGCAGCAGCCAAAGATGACGCGATAAAAAACGCCGCCAGCGTAAATTTACTAAAAAGATTCATAATTTCTCCCTTGCAAAAACAAACTAAACGAGGGCTCATTCTAGCACAAAATTTGTTAAATATTATGTTTTGCTGCTATAATGCGCGAAAAATTTTGATTATTTTAAGGAAATTTTATGGGACTGAAAAGCGATAAATGGATCAGACAGATGTCGCAGCAGCACGATATGATAGCGCCCTTTTGCGAAGAAAATATCGGCCGCGGCGTCGTTAGCTACGGACTTTCGAGCTACGGATACGACATACGCGTAGCGCGCGAATTTAAAATTTTTACAAACGTCGGCGGAACGGTCGTCGATCCTAAAAATTTCGACGCAAAAAACGTCGTGGATTTTGAGGGCGACGTCTGTATCGTGCCACCGAATTCCTTCGCGCTAGCGCGCACCATCGAATACTTCAAAATGCCGCGCGACGTGCTTGCGATCTGTCTGGGCAAAAGCACCTACGCGCGCTGCGGCATCATCGTAAACGTAACGCCCTTTGAGCCCGGTTTTGAGGGGCATATAACGATTGAAATCTCCAATACCACGCCGCTGCCTGCAAAAATTTACGCGAACGAAGGCATCGCGCAGGTTTTGTTTCTGCAAGGAGATGAGCCATGCGAGGTGAGCTACTGCGACAAAAAGGGCAAATACCAAAGCCAAAAAGGCATCACGCTGCCTAGAATTCTAAAGGATTAAACAATGAAAAATTTAATCATCGTAGAATCCCCCGCAAAAGCCAAAACTATCAAAAAATTCTTAGGCGATGGCTACGACGTAATCGCGTCTAAAGGCCATATCCGCGACCTTCCTAAAAAACGCTTCGGCATTAAAATCAAAGATAAAAGCTTCGAGCCCGAATACGAAATCAGCGCCGATCACGATCAGATCGTAAAGCAGATAAAGACGCTCGCCAAAAAGGCGGATCAAATTTATCTCGCGACGGACGAGGACCGCGAGGGTGAGGCGATCGCCTACCACATCGCAGCTTCGATCGGCAAGCAAGCGGAGGAGCTGCCGCGCATCGTATTTCACGAGATCACTAAAAGCGCGATCTCAAACGCGCTAAGCTCGCCGCGCAAACTCAATATCGCAAGCGTAAACGCCCAACAAGCTCGCCGCCTGCTCGATCGCATCGTGGGCTACAAACTAAGTCCGCTTTTAAATTTAAAGATCCAGCGCGGCTTAAGCGCGGGTCGCGTCCAAAGCGCCGCGCTTAAAATCGTCGTCGATCGCGAGCGCGAAATTTTAAATTTTAAGCCGGTAGAATTTCACAGCATCGACGCGGTTTTTAAAAAGGACTTAGAAGCCGAGCTCGTGGAATTTCGCGGCGAGAAGATGGAAAAGCTCTCGATCAAAAACGCAGCGCAGGCTAGCGAGATCGTCTCTGAGCTGCAAAAAGACAAATTTAGCGTAGAGAGTATCGAGAGCAAATCGCGCAAGACGAACCCCTACCCGCCGTTTATGACCTCGACGCTACAGCAGGCGGCGAGCACGGCTCTGGGCTTTAATCCGCGCAAGACGATGAGCCTCGCACAGAGCCTTTACGAGGGCGTCAATACCAAAAACGGCGGCGCGATCACCTATATGCGAACCGACTCGCTAAATATCGCTAAAGAAGCGATTGCGGCGGCTCGCGAGCTCATAGGGCAGCGCTTCGGCGAAAAATATCTGCCCAAAAGCCCGAATTTATACGCTACCAAAAGCAAAGGCGCGCAGGAAGCGCACGAAGCAATAAGGCCTACCGATCTAAAGCTTACCCCCGAGCTCGCGCAAAAAATCTTGCCTCGCGACGAATACCGCCTTTACGCGCTCATCTACAACCGCTTCGTAGCCTCGCAGATGAGCCCGAGCGTCTCGCAGATCCAAACGATCATCGTGCGCGGCGAAGAGGGCGCGTTTAAGATCAGCGGACGCAAGGTGGAATTTGACGGTTTTTATAAGGCTTACGGCGATCTGGATAAGGATAAAATTTTACCAAGCCTTAGCGCGGGCGACGCGATGAGCCTGCAAAGTCTAAGCTCGCAGCAGCACTTCACCGAGCCGCCGGCGCGCTATTCGGAAGCAAGCCTCATCAAAAAGCTCGAAAGCCTAGGTATCGGCAGGCCCTCGACCTATGCGCCTACCATCTCGCTGCTTACTGCGCGCAACTACGTAAATATCGAGCAAAAGCATCTGGTGCCGAGCGAGATCGCCTTTAAGATTACCGAGATGCTGGAGCAAAATTTTAAAAATATCGTCGATAGCGAGTTTACCTCCAAAATGGAAGAAAAGCTCGACGACATCGCTGAAAACAAAGCGGACTGGCAGCAAATTTTAGCGGATTTCTACTACCCTTTTATGGACGAGATCGTCAAAGGAAAAACATCGATCGCAAGCCAAAAGCTAGCCGAAAAGATCGGTGAAATCTGCCCGAACTGCGGCGGCGAGCTACTTAAGAGGCAGGGCAGATTCGGCGAGTTCATCGCTTGCTCGAACTATCCGAAATGCAAATACTCGCGCAATGCGGACGCCAGCGCCGAGGGGGCAAGCGAGGAGAAGGCGGCGCCCGAGGTGCTAGATGAAAAATGCCCGCAGTGCGGTAAAAATTTAATCAAGCGCAAGGGCAGATACGGCGAGTTCATCGCTTGCGAGGGCTATCCGAAGTGCAAATATTCACGCAAAATCGAGGGCGCAGCAAAGGAGAAAAAGCCGCTCATCTCCACCGGCGTTAAGTGCCCGAGCTGCGGCACGGGCGAGATCGTCGAGCGCTTCTCCAGACGCGGCAAATTCTACGGCTGCACGAACTACCCAAAATGCGGCTTTGTGAGCAACTACGCGCCGATTGCGCGCGCGTGCCCGCAGTGCGGCAACTCATACATGCTCCGAAAAGAGCTGAAAAAAGGCAACTTCGCCGAGTGCCCGCAGTGCAAGCTTAAAGAAGAGATCGATTGATAATAGGCGTCATCTCGGACTCCCACCCTGAAACGGAGGTCGCTGCCGGCGCCATAGAGTGGTTGCTCGCGCGCGGAGCCGATCTACTCGTGCACGCAGAGGGCATCGTCGAGAGCGAGACGCTGCGGCTTTTGCGACAAAGCGGCAAGCCCTACTTCTCGACACCAGACAATAATAATGAGGCGTCGATAGCGTTTAAAACGGCGCCTCATAATAACGATCAAGCGCTTGTAAAGTTTAAAAACGACTTCAGCCTGCGGGGTGAGCCCTTCTGCACGGAGTTTGCCGGGCTGCGACTAAAAATAATGCACCATCCGTTTTATCTCTTCGACGAAGAGCCCGCAGCGCAAAATGAAGCAGACAGGCCAAGCTTCGCCGCGGATTTTGGCTCTCGCACAGACACGGATCGCGCGGTAAATTTTCGCAAGGATTTCGGCACAGACCTAGTCAGAAATTTGGACTTTAGCGATGAAGTAAGCCGCGGCACGAATTTAGGCTCAAACTGCAGAGCAGATCGCGGGAAAATTTTAATCGCAAATTCTAAAGCAGCAGATCACGTAATAAATTTAACCGCACTGAGCGTGAGCTTAAATTTGACTGTAAGTTCAGGCTCGGACGCAAACGACGAAGGCAAAAATTCCGTCCGAAATTCTAAATCAAATTTCTCCGCCGCAGATTTAGACATAAACCCGCACTCGGGCGCTACGCGAAATTCTACGCCGATACGAGTTGCAAGCGGCGTGGCATATCAAAGCCCCGTCACAAAAATAGGGGCTGTAAATCCCGTCGTAGATAAAAATTACCTGACGGCGGCGTATCGGGGCTTTATTACGATAAGTTCGAGCTACGACGCACAAAATTTTATCCTTTATTGCGGCAAAAATTCCGACCGAAGCCAAAGCGAAAATTCTGCGCCCACAATCCTTAATCAAATTCCAGGCGCTCTTATCAAGAGCAAAAATTTCTCTCCGAGCTTCGCCGCACCCAATCTAAAATCTGCGCTACGCAGCGATAAGAATTCTATCCAAAATCTCAGCGGGAATTCCGTTCAAAATTCTAATTCTGCAGCTCAAGCCACGCAGGATTTAAACTTTGCGGCGACATATAAAAGTGCGATTCTCACGGCGCCGAGCGCAAAATCCGCTTCGCTTCCAAATTCCGTGCTGCCTCAGAATTTTACCTCCTCGCAAAACTCCGCCTCATCGCAAAATTTCGTCCTACCGCCAAACTCCGCGAGAGAGGGCTGCGAAACGCCACTCAGATACATTAAAATTTACGACCGCATCAGTTTTTTCGCTGCGGTAGCGGATCGCTATGTCACATCGATGGATTACCGACGATACGGCAGCGACGAATCGAAAGGGCTTGCTGATAAGCGGGGTATATCAAAAAACGGCACATCGGCAAATGGTCGCAGCGTAACGGCAGATTGCCACAGCACATCGGCGCACCAAAATAGCGCGATGAGAAATCAAAACACCGCGGCGATGGATTGGTGCGACGTATCGATAGATAAAAACGCTACGGTGGAGTATCGGCAATGTGCGGCGGTGGGTTATTGCCACATGGCAGCGAATCAAAACACTTTAGCGGCGCAAAATTTAAATTTACGGCAAGCTCGTGCTAAATCCGGGCGAGATTTGCGGGCGCAAAAAGAGGCTTTTAGATTTGCCTGTGTTGTGGTGCAAGAGCAAAAATTGCGCGCATCTCGTCTCCGTTCGCAGCGCAAAGAACTATAAAGCGACTGAAAGGAAGTCTTAAAATGATACTAAAAGCCCCTGAGCAACCAGAGAAAATGCTAGAAAGATACGAAAAAATTCTAAAACAGCGCGGGAAAAATATAAAAGGATGCGAGGCCAAAGCGTATGAATGAAATTTACGTCCTAATCGCGCTATCCTTTTTGATCTTCGCTTCGCCCTTTTTAGCGAGCTTAGCTAGAATTCCGCTCTCGCCTATGGAGATAATGCTTGGCATCATAGCTGCAAATTTGGGGCTTTTGCCGCCAAGCGCGACCTTCGATCTGGCCGCGCAGATCGGCTTTTGCTACCTTATGTTTTTGGCGGGCTGCGAGGTGGATTTTCGCGCGCTGCTTGCGATGCCGCGCAAAATTTTGCGGCTGATCCTAATCTTTTTGGCGCTGCTTTATATCCTAAGCGCGCTTGCGGTTTGGATGTTTGAACTGCCGCAGATGCTTATCATCGCCGCACCTCTGATGAGCGTCGGGCTGCTTTCGGCGCTGTATAAGGAATACGGCAAGGATCAGGCGTGGCTCAATCTCGCGATGCCCGCGGGCGTGATCGGCGAGCTCATCAGCATCGCCGTCCTCACAGTGGGCGGCATCTACCTTAAAAACGGCTTCGGCATGGAGATGGCGCTTCACATCGGCGCGCTTTTGGGCTTTTCGGTCGCCGCTCTAGCGGTTTTTAAAGGGCTTGAAATTTTATTTTGGTGGTTCCCCGCGCTAAAAACGGTCATCATGCCCAAGTACGACAAAAACGAAAAGGACGTGCGATTTGCGATGGCGCTGTTTTGCCTCATATGCGCCGGAGTAATGCTTTTGGGGCTTGAGGTCGTCATCGGCGCCTTTATCGCAGGCACCTTTCTGCCGACCTTTTTCTCTCACAAGGACGACCTCATCGAGAAGCTATCGTCGTTCGGCTTCGGCTTTTTGGTGCCGATATTTTTCATACATACCGGAGCCGTGATCAAGCTTGAGGCGCTTCTTATGCCCGGAGTGATGAGCTTTGCCGTAAGCCTAGCGACGCTGATGTTTGGCATCAGACTGCTTGCGAGCGCTACGTTTTTAAGCACCTTAGGGCGCAAAGGCGCGGCGCTTTTCGCACTATCGCTTTCTATGCCTCTGACGCTAGTGATCGCCACGGCGACGCTTTTTTACTCCACCGCCGCGATCTCGCAAGAGATATACTTCGCGATGATCATCGCCTCGCTCATAGAGGCGCTAGCGTCGATGATTTTGATAAATTTGATTTACAAGAAATTTTAGGGCGGGAATTTTAAAATTTTGAAATTATAGGATTTTGTAATTTTAGAATTTCAAAATTCCGTGAAATTTTAGAATTCTATAAAAATTTTGATTTAGTGCGGGATTGAAATAGAGTTAAATTTAAAGCTCTATTTTGCGCCGCGATCGGTTAGGTCTTGGAGTTCCATGGTGTAGTTTGGGATTTGTTCCCGAGTAGAATAACCATACGCTTTTAATATTACATTCAACAGTTTCATTATATCGCTTGCCGACAAAAGGGGTGTTTGCTTTGGATTTAGATTGAGCAGTTTCCAAATTCTATGGAATTCTCCAGGTCTCAATGCTTCGTCGATATCATAATCAAGGGTGACTTCAATAACTTCACCATTATAATATAAAATCCAAATTCCTTTAGAATCAGTGCCATGATCATAATCTGGATCAGGAAAACTATAAATTTTCCATAGCCAACAATCCGCATTTCGATCAATAGTCCAACCAAGCTCGTTAATAAAAGTCTCATAGTATGGATTATATTTGTAGTAAATTTCGCTCAATCCATACTTCTCATCATCCTCTTTTGTAATGATTGCATTTTCAAACGCCATCTGCGCTCCTTGGAATTTAAAATTTAGCGTGCAAACAGAAATTTCAAGTGCAAATTTTATGCAAAATTTCGCGACGCAGCCAAAAATGGCGAGTAAAGAAACGAATTCCAAACTCGCACGCTTAAAGATAGACCGGCACGCTCGCCGCAGATATACTTGTTCTCTAGCCGCGGTAAAGCAAACGCGGCTCGTTAGCAAAGCTAGCGATAAAATTAATCGTAATTCGTCTGCAAAATAGCATAACTACACGATTTGCAGACGGGCTAATAAAGCCACGGCGAGTCGATTAAAATTTAAGCTTTAGCTTGCGGCGCTTAAAAGCCGATTTAAGCTTAGACGCGGTGCGGGCGGCGTGCCGCGACGCGGCACACAAGCCTCAAGCTACATTAAGACCGGAATTTTGGTCTTTTGCAGGAAGTATTTCGACGCGCCGCCTAAGAAAATCTCCTTTATGCCGCTGTCTGAGTGCAAGCCCGCGACGATTAGGTCGAAATCGCCCGCGTCGGCGTACTCTAGCAGCACCTGTCCCGGGATCTTGCCGTCTGCGTTTAGCGTCTCGAAAGCATCGATATTAACGTCGTGCAGAGCCAAATAATCGCTTATTCGGCGCTTCGTTTCGGGGATGCCCTCTTGGAGGTAGTGGTTTGCGGTGATGACGGTGACGGACTTGGCGCGCTGCAAAAGCTCCAGCCAATTATCGAGCGCTCGCGCAGACGCCGCAGTGCCGGTAAGCGAGACTAAAATTTTATCCGCCCTAAACTCCTTCAGCTTGCGCGGTATGACGATGCAAGGCTTGCCGCTTTTGGTAACTGCAGCCTCGAACGTGCCCGTAATAGCGCCCGTAGGTGGCACGGAGACCAGCACCAAATCGCAATATTTGGAGTATTTTTCGACCAGCTCGGAGCGGATGCCTACCATATGCCTCAAAGCGGCACTATTTGGGACATGATCGTCGTCGTTTTGATCTAAGCCGAGCTTAGCGCATTCGGCGTCGAAGATAGCTTTGATCACCTCGCGCTCGGCCTGCATCTCATCGCCCGCGGATTTTAAAAACTCCTCCATCAGCACGCCGCCTTTTAGCGTCATACGGACATTGTAGATCATCTTAGGATCGAGCTGGCACGCCATTATGTTGATGTGCGTACCGAAAAATTTATTTACGAGCAGCGCTCCGTGTATGCGCTCTGCCAGCTCCTCGCCGCCGCCGATAGGGAAAAATATCTTTTTAAGCTGCATCTTTACGCTCCTAATTAAAATTTTAAGCTAATTCCAGTGAAATTTTAGTGCCTTTCTGATCGGTCACGCGCACTCGCACTACATCGCCCGCCTTGTAAGGCGTTGTGATAAATTTAGCGCGCAGCAGTCCGTCCACGCCGTCTCGTAGCGAGATGAAGGTACCGAAATCCAGCACGCTTTGCACCACGCCGTCAAACTCCTCGCCGATCTGAAATTTTACCTCTTTGCGCTCATTGCGCGGCTTGCGAAAATCGCGAGAATTCGAGACTATCGATAAAATTTTCTCTTTCGCGCCCGATACGGCGCTAGCTTTGGCGCCTTGAATCTTGACCTCGCCCTTTTCGCGATCCAGATCGATATTTACGCCGAAGCTTTCGGTGATCTCTTTGATGACCTTGCCGCCCTGGCCGATGATGTCGGGGATTTTACTCGGATCGACGCTAAAAATTTCAAGCTTCGGAAGCACATCTTCATTTATGACGATCGCCGCGTCCGCCTGCTCCATAAGACCCAAAATATGCGCGCGAGCCTGCTTTGCCTGCGCTAGAGCCTCTTTTAAAACCTCCAGGCTGATGCCGCCGAGCTTGATATCCATCTGAAGCGCGGTGATGCCATCATAGGTGCCCGCGACCTTAAAATCCATATCTCCGTCGTGATCCTCAAGCCCCATTATGTCGGTTAGCACGGCATGCTTGTCGCCCTCAAAAATCAAACCCATCGCGACGCCCGCAACGAGCTTTAGCGTAGGCACGCCCGCTGCGCGCAATGAAAGTGCGCCGCCGCAGACCGAAGCCATCGAGCTTGAGCCGTTACTCTCTAAAATTTCGCTTACTACGCGGATGGACTGCGGCGAGTTTAGATCGATGCTCGGATACAGCGCCCTTTTGGCTAAATTTCCATGCCCCAGCTCGCGTCTGCCCGGGCTTTTGAGCGGGCTTGCTTCGCCGACGCAAAAGCCCGGGAAGTTGTAGTTAAACATAAATCTATCGTTGATCGGCTCAAGCTGCGTTAGACTGTCGCTTAGCTGCGCGTCGCTATCGCCGCCCAGCGTAGTGACGACCAAAGCCTGCGTCTGCCCGCGCGTAAATAGGCAGCTACCATGCGCGCACGGTAGGATATTTGTCTCGATACTGATCGGGCGCACCTCATCAAGCGCGCGTCCGTCGGTTCTGCAATGATCCTCGATGATCTGCGTACGGATGATGCCGCGCTTATACTTGCCAATGACGCTAGAGATCACCTCTTTGCTCCACTCGTTTTGCGCCGCGATCTCGGTCGTTAAAATTTGATCCACGATTTTGTTTAGTTCGGTAGCGCGTTCGCTCTTTGCCATCTGATTGATCGCCGCTTTGACGGCGTCTTTGTAGTTTGCATCGATGAAATCCGCGATATCCTCATCCTCGATCTCGGGCTTGTATTCCAGGCTCGCATCCGGCTTTTTAAGCGGCAGAAAAGCCTCTTCGTAGGCGCCCGAGCCCACACTTATCGCCTTTGCGGCAAAATCGATCGCATCTACCATCAGATCTTCGCTAAATTCATTCATCTGCTGCGCGCCGCCATTAATCTGCGGCAAAGAGCGCATCTCAATCATCAAAAGCTCATCGCCGACGCCCGCTACATAAAGATCGAGCGCGCTAGCTTTAAGCGCGGAGTTGCTCGGATTTAAGATGAAATTTCCGTTTTGATAGCCTATGCGCACGCCGCAAACGGGCGCTTTAATCGGGATGTCGCTAAGATACAGCGCCGCAGACGCCGCATTAAGAGCGACGACTTGCAGATCGACCTCGGGGTCCGCCGATAGCACGTAAACTACGATCTGCGTCGGATACGCATAGCCCTTCGGAAAGAGCGGGCGCAGCGAGCGGTCTATGATGCGGCTGGTAAGTGTCTCAAAATCGCCCGGCTTGGTCTCGCGCTTGATGTAGCCTCCGGGGATTCTGCCTGCCGCGTACATCTTTTCGATATATTGCACGGTAAGGGGCAAAAAGTCCTCCTGCACCTGCGTCTCTTCGCGCGCTACGGTAGCGAGCACGGCGGTATTTTTCACACGCAAAAGCGCCGCGCCCGCGGCTTGCTTTGCGACCTTATTGATATCGAAAATTTCGGTATTGCCATTTACTTCAATTTTGCACTGCATTAATTTTCTCCTTGTTTTTGTTGGTCTCGTGAAACGGCAGATAAAGCGGACATTTATTTAAAATTTGCATTATCTCCTCCGCGCTTGAGAGCGTTTTTTCTTTGTAATAAAAATCCACGTTCACGAAATCTCTGATCTTGTGAACGGCATAAATTCCATCCACCAGCATAGCGATCTCGTCCGCATTATCGCTGCCGATAACGGGCGTGGCATAAAAGATCGCTTTGGCGTTTAAGCTTACGAGCGTCCTTATGCAAGTAAGCGCGGTCAGCCCGCTCTCGCACCCCTCATCTACCAAGATGACGTTTTTTTTCTCTAAATTTCCCAAAAGCTCACCCTTGCGAAATTTATACATGTTTTTTAAAATTTTCTCCTCATAAAGTCTATTCGCCTGCCCGTAAACATAATCCAGGCTGATGCCAAAGCTTCGCACGAGCTCATCTACCATCACGATCTCTTGGGTTTCGCTTACGCACGCGATCGCGCATTCCGGATTATTGGGTGCCAAAACGGGCTCTGTGAATAAAAACTCATAATGAAGTCCCAGCTTTAGAGCAAGATGATTTGCGATAGGAAGCGACTCCAGGGATTGAGCGATTATCAGAAAATTTTCGTTTTTGATCACGGTAGCGGGTAAAATTTCTGCGAGTTTCATCGCGGCGTCGATTTGGTTTTCAAACATCAGCTCAGCTCTAGGCGTCATTATTTTTCGCTTCCGTATTCGCTATTTACCGAAAAATCATACCCTACTCCGCCGAACGGATAGAAATTTACGAGAAAGTAAATTCCGCGCTCCTTGCTTGCTTTACTATAGCCCGTCGTACTGGTATTTTTAGGCTCGATATCCTCTTGATACACAAAAGAGTAATTCCAACACTTGCGCGTATGAGAAAGTCCCACGCGCCACATTTTAGAATAAGATCGCTCTAAGTCGTAATCCCAACGCCCAAAAATTTTATTATTCCTAGGCAAATTTACCGAAGCGTTTACGATGCCGTAGTTATCTTTCGTATAGCGTTTAGGCTCCATGCTTAGCTTTTCGTATTCGTAAGCGTGGCTGAGTCCAAAGCTAAAGTCGTCGTTGGAGTAGTTGGCGTAGGTATAGACCTTATCGAAGCTTTTATATTTATGTGAGTAGGTAAAGCGGTTCCCGATATTTAAGCCGTTTGCGAAATACCCGTCGATGCGGTGTTCTAAATCGTCGAACTCGTGATCATCGAAGTCATATCGCTGCTTGACGCTATGGCGTAAAAATTTACGCCCGTCTTCATTATAGAAAAACTGCGTCATACTTAAAGCTGCATTTTCGTGGGTGTATTCGTCACTAAGCTCGCTCAAGAAATTATCCTCCCAATAAAGCGAATCTTGCAAGTTACCCAGCCGCGAGCGATCTACTGCACCGCGAGCAAGGTCGTATTTATACTGATGATACTTTAAAATTCTATCCTCTATATCGCCTTGCTGCCATCCGGGAATTATAAAATCCGCCCTCCAGCTCATAGTGTGATACAAGCTATCGTAAGCCCTGGCTACGTCGGTGTAGAGCGAAAGCTCGGTGTATTGATTAGCGTAGAAAGTGCTTTTATCCTCGCCAAGATCTCCGTTTGCGTAGTAAAATTTATCGTGCCAATCGATATTGGTCATATACACTCGCTCGGTAAAGGCGAAATTTAAATAATCCGCCAGTAGTGGCGTGCTTATACTAATCGGTACGTCAAACTCGTATTGGCGAGCAGTCGCGCCCTCCCATCTAGTGTAATTACGCGCTTTTGCATCAAGCGAATAGATCAAATTTGGTAGTCCCAAATCATTGCTAAATTTATGATATTGCAGCGTCGGAAGCTCTTGGACGGTATCTTCGTTGCGGAAGGTATTATCGGCGTTTAGCTTGCTTGTATCGATGTAGTAGCGTCCGTAAGCGCCAAAATAGTGCTCGTCTGAGGTCAAATAATAATTCAGCCGTGAAGTTACGAGCGAATTATCCGCATCGTTGCCAAGACCTCCCTTTTCCTTCAGATCGTAGTATTCAAGGTCGTTTAGCTGAGTAAAATCGATCCATAAATTTTCGCGTAGATCGCCGTCTAGCAGATAGGTCGCAAGCTTGCTGCGATCGTATTGAACTTCAAAGCCGTGATGGCGCTCGTTTTTGTATTCGAGGCGTTTTTGCGCTCGCGAGAAGTTATCGAAAACTCCGCCTCTAATCTCGCCGTAAGAATACGGCGACTCCGTAAATCGAAATGTCCCGTATACGCCAAAGCCCCTGCGCGTGCGCACCTGCGGATCGAGCTGAAAATCCCAGCTATCGTAAGGCGCAAAATAGATCGGTTGCTTGTAGTAAATCCCTTCCTTGCTGATGTAGCCGGCCTCGGGAGGCAGCAAGCCCGTGCGGCGCGTGCGGTCGGTCGGGAAGCCGAAATACGGCAGATAGAGCACCGGCACATCGCCCACGTAAAATCTCGGATTGAACAGATGGAGGAATTTGCTCTCTTTATTAAGCATGCCGCTACTAAATTTGATGCGCCAATCAGGATCGGTAACGTTGCAACTAGATACGCTGGAGCCCTCCACGCGGTAATACTCGCTATCGCTACAGCTCGCGTCGTTTTGCATCCAAAGCTCGGAGTCCTTGTCCATCATAAAATTTACGTCGGCTTCCTGCTTATCGTTTTTCAGATCGATTTTGACATGCTGCGCACGCGTAGTTTCGCTGCTACCGCGCATCGCATTGACGTTACCAAAAAGCTCGATGATGCCGTTTTGCTCGTCGTATGTAGCTCGATCGGCGGTGATAAAGTAGTCCTGCGAATACACCGTTACATTGCCGCTCGCCTCCGTCAAAAAGCCGTTTTTCTCGACATTATCTGCTATAAGCTCGACGTCTTGGACCTTTGCGCTCGCACTACTTGCTAAAAGAGCGCTAAAACTAAGCGCTAGAATTTTAAATTTCTTACTCTTTTTCAATCTCTACCACCAATGTTTTCGCCGCCATATCGTGCAGGCTCTGGCGCGAGTTCGTAAAAAGCGCCACCAAAAATCCCATATAAAAGATCATCTCGCTTATCAACCTAACCGCCGCGCGGATCGCTGCCGTAGCGATGTCCATGTCGCCGCCACCAGCGCGGACGCAATAAATTTTAACCGCAAGCTTGCCTAGCGTCGCGCCGTATAGATAGACAAAAATCGTATGATATAAAAATTTTATTATCGCGTAATGCAAAATGAATTTCGACGCGATCTTTTGTACCTCAAGATTGCTTCCGCTTTGCGCCGCTGCGACAAGCTCTGGCTCGTCGATAGCAAATAGCACGACCACAAAAAGCGTTGCGCTGACCGCTTCGTCGATACTAAACGCGATTACGCGCTTGCTAAGCGGAGCGATGATCAAATTTTATCTCTTAAGGCTTGGTGCGCGATATCGCGCCTATACTGCGCGCCGCTAAATTTTATATTTTCGCACAGCGCGTAAGCCGCATCGCGCGCCTGCTTTAGGCTCTGCGCGACGCCCACGCTTACCAAAACGCGCCCGCCGCTAGCGCAAATTTGCCCCTCTCGCTCGCTCACGCCTGCGTAGCAGATATGCGCGCCCGCAGGAATTTCGCCCGTCTTGATCGGCTCAGGCTGCGAAGAGCCGTAAGGGTAGCGCTCGCTAGCCATCACGACGCCCACCGCAAATCGCTCTTTTAAGCTTATGCTATTTAGCTTGCCTACGGCGGCGTTGTATAAAATTTCGCTCAAATTTCCGTCAATTAGCGGCATCAAAACCTCGCACTCCGGATCGCCGAAGCGGACGTTGTACTCCAGTACGTAAGGCTCGCCGCTCACGATCATAAGCCCCACGAACAGCACGCCGCAAAATGGCGCGCCCTGCTGCCTCATCCCTTTTAGCGTGGGTGCGACGATCTCGCTTTCTACTCTTTTTATCAGCGCGGCATCCGCTAGCGGGCTTGGCGCATAAGCTCCCATGCCGCCGGTGTTTGGACCCAGATCGCCGTCAAGCAATTTTTTATGATCCTGCGCTACGGGCAGACTTACGAAATTTTCCCCGTCGCAGATCGCAAAAAAGCTCAGCTCGTAACCATCTAAAAACTCCTCCACTACGACGCGCTTGCCCGCTTCACCGAAGCTTTCGCCGCTTAGCATATCTGCGGCGGCTTTTTTAGCTTCATCTTTGGAATTTGCGATTATGACGCCCTTGCCTGCGCACAAGCCGTCCGCTTTGACCACTACGCGGCCGTTTAGAGTATCGATAAATTTTGAAATTTCGGATAGATCGTCGCTGCTTAGAAATTTTGCGGTTTTGATATGATTTCGCGCCAGAAAGTCCTTCATATAGGCCTTAGAACCCTCAAGCTTCGCCGCAGCGGCGCTGGGGCCGAATATCGCGAGACCTTGCGCTTTGAAAATATCCACGATGCCTTTTGTAAGCGGCTCTTCGGCACCCACGATGGTAAGAGTTACATCGTTGTTTTTCGCAAAGAGCGCGAGTTCATCAAAATCTTTTAAATCTAAATTTTTACCGAGCGCCTTAGTAGCGCCGTTTCCCGGAGCAAAATACAGATTTAAAACGTTTTTATCCTCGCGAAGTCTTAGCCCGATCGCGTATTCTCTACCGCCGCCGCCGATTATTAGGATATTCAATGAAGCCTCCGTAACGTAAAAAACCCAAGTGAGCGTTGCGTAAAAAGAATCGGCTCAAACAAAGCCAATCTTGCAACTAGGAAAAATCTCTAGGTCGCAACCCGTAACTTTTAAAAAAAGCTCGAGCCGAGCCGCGTCACACGGACCTCTCACGTCGTCGCTTATACAAATATGTTGAACCCTCATATAAAACGCTCTCGCTTCACCCAGGCTTGGGCAAAATTATAGTCAAAATTTGCTTAAACTATGGCAAAAGCGCCAGATCGACGCAGGATTTTATCGACATTCTTTCGCAGATTATCGGCTCGCAAAACTCGCTCAAAACGCTCGCCGTCGTCCTGCCGATACAGATCGCTTTGTAGCCCCCGTCCCAGCCGAAATTTGCGGTAAAGCCGCGGACGTTTTTAGGCGAGGTAAAAATCAGCGTACTGCCTTGCGGCGGCTTTGCGGCGGCGGGGAGGCTAAGGACGCAATTTTCGTAGGCGATCACGCTTTGTAGCCGCACGCCGGCGCTAGATAGAATTTGCTCCAGCTTCGATACCGTCTCTCGCGCGCGCAGATACAGTGCGTCTCTACCTTGCAAGAGCGGTGCGATCTCGGCGGCGAATTCATTTCCGTGCCCGTGCCGCGCCGTATAAATGCCGCGAAATCCAAACTCGCGCGCAGCCGCAGCGCACGGCTCGCCTATAGCGTAAACTGGGGTATCTAAATCAAGTGAAATTTCATTAAATTTTATCGCCGCCACCGCGTTTTTGGAGGTAAAAATTAGCGCGCCGATCTGCGCAGGCAGGCTAAATTTGAGAAATTTTATCTCGCAGACCGTAAGCTGCCTCACCTGCGGATGATCAAATCTCGTATTAGACACCAGATATATCAAAACGCCCTCCATGTTTAAAATTTACTTTGATTCAGCCTCGCCCATGCCTCCACGACGCGTAGAAACGAAGAAAATGCCACTTCATTTGCTTTGATTAAATTCCGTTCGCGCCTTATCGATTACGTGCATGCCGCTTAACGCCCAAATTTACTCTGATTAAACTTTGCTCCGAGCCGCTTTCGGCGCCGATTAAAAACCTGCCCACAAAGCCTGCTCGCGCTTTTTTAGCCACGCTTAAACAGCCCCGTGGCGGCACGCTTTTTTAAAATTTTATCTCACGCCTAAATTTGTAACCAAGCACTCCATTTTGCGCCGACTCGGTCTTTAAATTTAACTTTATAGTCTCAGGCGTCCTCTCTAAAGCTAGTTTAGGACGCGCTGTCATTTTTAAATTTGCGCAGTAATTACCCGCGGCGGGTGCTTAAAACACTGCTGCAAAGTCCGTTTCACACATAACTAACGCGCCGCCGCTCGCTAATCCCGCCCAGCCCGTGCATGTATCCACACAGACCGCCGAAGTTTCAAATTTAAAGACACGACTGCGAAATTTCAAAATTTCGCCGTACTTAGCTCCTTAAATTTACCCTTTCAGCCACTCGTTTAAAATTTCAATCTGCGCCGCCACGCTCTCATTTGCCGTGCCGCCTTGCGACTTGCGCGCCTCTTTGGAGGCATTTAGATCAAGAAATTTAACCGCATCGCCGCCTAAGCTTTCATCCACGCTTGCAAGCTGCTGCGCATTTAGCTCGCTCAAATCTAGGCCCAAATTTTCCGCATACGCCACGGCCTTGCCCGTGATGAAGTGCGCCTGTCTAAACGGCACGTTTTTCTCCCGCACGAGATAGTCCGCCAGATCGGTCGCCGTGAGGTGCCCGCGGCGCGTCATCGCGAGCATATTTTGCTCGTTAAATTTAGCCGTTTTTAACATCTGTTTTAAAATTTCAAGGCTAGCAAGCGCGGTGGCGACGCTATCAAACACGCCCTCCTTGTCCTCCTGCATGTCCTTGTTGTAGGCTAGCGGCAAGCCCTTCATCACCGTTAGTAGCGCGACGAGATTGCCGTTTACGCGCCCCGTTTTGCCGCGGATGAGCTCGGCGACGTCGGGGTTTTTCTTCTGCGGCATGATCGAGCTGCCCGTGCTGTACGCGTCGCTGATTGTGATAAAGCCGAACTCCTGCGAGCTCCACAAGATGAGTTCCTCGCACAAGCGCGACGCATGCGTCATCAGCATGCTCACGTTAAACAAAATCTCCAGCGCGAAATCGCGGTCGCTGACGCTATCCATCGCGTTTGGCGTCACTCCCGCAAACCCCAGCTGCTGCGCGACGAGCTCGCGATTTATCGGATGCGGCGTGCCTGCAAGCGCGGCGGAGCCTAGCGGGCAGAGGTTGTTTCGCTCGCGCGAGCTAGTAAAGCGCTCGTAGTCGCGGCGAAACATAAACGCGTAAGCTAGCAGATGATAGGCAAGGCTCACGGGCTGGGCGTGCTGAAGGTGCGTGTAGCCCGGCATCAGCGTGTCCGCGTGCTCTCTCGCGATATCTCGCAACGCGGCGATTAGCTCGCGGATCTTTTCGGCAACCTGAGCGCCGCTTTTAAGCACGTATAGGCGAAAATCAAGCGCGACTTGATCGTTTCTGCTGCGTGCGGTGTGCAGCCTACCGCCAAGATCGCTTCCGATGAGCTCGCTTAGGCGCTTTTCGACCGCCATGTGGATATCCTCGTCGGCGGTTTTAAACTTAAATTTACTGCTTTTTATCTCTTCAAATACGGCGTCAAGCCCCGCGACGATCTTTTTGCTCTCGTCAGGCTTTAAAATCCCGCAGGCGCCGAGCATTCTTGCGTGAGCCTTGCTGCCTGCGATATCCTCCTGCCAAAGCACCCTATCAAAGCCGATCGAGGCGTTAAACTCCTCCAAAAGCGCCGAACTCGCCTCGCTAAAGCGCCCCTCCCACATTTTTTTCACGCTCGCTCCTTCGTTTAAATTTTCGGTGATTTTATAAAATTTTAAATCTCGCCGCACAAGATTTGCGGGCGAGAAAAAGGCTAAAAACGCGGTAAATTCCTAAAAAACGCGTGTGCCACGTTTTTGCACTAGACTTTGGAATTTATTGCGCCTCAAGCTTAGCGCTTCAAAAGCGCTTTCCAGCTTATTCGATCCACTTTACTACGTCATCCATGCTACGGCGGATCTTTTGCGGCTGTGGATTTACGCGGTAGCCGAAAGGCACGAGTAGCGCCACGCGACGCTCATTCCATTTTAGATTCAAAATCTCTCCGAGCGCCGCGCGATCAAAGCCCTCCATAGGGCAGCTGTCGATGCTGCGGCTTGCAGCCTCGTTCATCATCGCAAGTGCTGCGAACATGCACTGCGCGTGCGACCAATTAAATAGCTCCTCATCGTCGTTGTGAAAATAACCGCTTAAAAAATCTTGATAAAATTTATGCCTGTCGCCGATATATTTAGGCGCTTCATCTTTTTTACGCGTAATCATTCGCTCGATATAATCACTTCCTAGCTTTATGTCCTTGATCTTTGCTAAAATCACGACCAGATGTGAGCAAGAGGTGATCTGCGGCTGATTCCACGATTTTTCGCGGATCTGCTCGCGCAGCGCCTTGTTTTGCACAACCAAAAAGTCCCATTGCTCTAGCCCCGTAGAACTAGGTGCTAAGATGCCTGCCTGCAAAATGGCGTCAAAATCGGCTTTACCGATTTTTTTGTTCTCGTCAAAAATTTTGCACGCGTGGCGAAATTTCATAATCTCTAAATGTGTCATAGTCTCTCCTTAATTAGAATTTTTGTAAATCAAATACCCGCCATCTTTGCGTCTGATGCTGAGGTTGCCCTCGCGCGAGCGCACGCCGATGCGGTAGTAGCCGTCCTCTTTGGTGACGTTGATGTCGCTAAAGCCGCCGATATTTACAGCAAAGCTCGCACCGCTAAGCGGGATCTCTTGGCGCCAAAACTCCGCTTCAAGCGTGCCAGAAACATTTGCGTCAGAGCTTTTGAAATCGTCTGCGGTGATGAGCTGCACGCTGTCTTTGCGGATGACAAATTTTAATCCGTCGTCAAATTTAAGCGTCTCTAGCGGTAGCTCCAGGCGCGGCGCGAAGCTAGGCGTGATGCCACTTTGTGAGGCCTGCTTTTGTAAATTTGGATCAGTCGAAGTAACCGAGACGTCCAGTGCCCTATGTAGCGCGGGTTTGGCGCTAGCACTTAGCACGAAGTCATCGTGCCAATCAATCGAGCGATTGACATCAACGATCTTTTCGTGCAGGACCCCGTCGTCGTCCCTATATCGCACAATTAAGCTTTCGATCGTAAGGGCGTCGGAGGGAAGCGCAAAGGTTTGCTGCGTAAAATTTTTAGGCGCGGGAGTATTTTGCGGCGTGGCGGCGGAGCTTTGCGTCGGATTGGAATTTTGCGGAGCAGATTGCGCGTTTTGTTGCATAGTGGAGTTTTGCACCGTAGAATTTTGCGCTGTAGAATTCTGTGCCGCCTTGAAATTTTGCGCTACTGTAGAATTTGACTCGCTTACTTCTGGCACGATCGGTAACTCATCAGGAGGCGGAAGCATCGCAACTGAAAGCTGCGCAGAAGAGTTCAGCTCCGTTTTCATGGTCTGCGAAGGAGCACCGATGCCCGCTTTGAGCGCAGGAGCTTTTTTTTCGGTCTGCGAGAGCTGTGCGCTCACGGCTTTTTTGGTGACGCTTACTTTGACGCTGGAATTTGCTTCTGCGGCGCTTTTTTGCATTGCTGCGGTAGGGCTTTTAGATGTTTCGGCTTTCATTACAGCTTGCTTTTTAGCGCTTGGGCTTTGTGCACCTGTCTTTGGCTCTTTAATCGCCAAATCGGTAGAATTTTGCTCTTTTACCGCGGCGATACTAGGTTTCGTAGCGTTTGAATTTGCGCTATTTAAATTCTCTGCGTTTAAAAAAGCGCAAAGACCCAAAATTAGCAAAAAATTTTTTCTCATTTTTTAAGGTCCGGATCGAGCGAGCGACGCTCTAAATAAAGCTTTTGTAGCTCGGCGTTTTCCTCTTTTAGCCGCTCGACGTCAGTGAATAAAAACGCCTTTTCCTTTTGCAGCTGGCGCAGCACTTCAAACGATCGTTTGCCAAACAGCACGTCACCCACGAAGATGCCCGCAAAAACAACGCAGACGATCAGCGCAAGAGCTGCAAAAATCTGCTTAAGAGGTGAAAACGGATTGATAAAATTCAGCCGTTCTTTTAAATTTTTACGCTTCTTTGAAGCTTTTTTAGCGACAGGATCTGCGTTTTGCGGTATAAAAAAAAATCCTTGCGCAGCAGGATTTATGCCTTGCGCCGCAAAGCCCGTGTCATTAAAGCCGTGCTCTACGCTCTGAGCCGCAAAATCCGCGTCGTTTGGAAAGTGGTTTTCTTTCGCGTATAATTCTGCACTCTTTAAATCACCGCCCCCAATAAATTCCGCGCTGTAAAAGCCCGCGTCTGCTTGCGCGCTGCCTTCGTAGTTTCCGCTTGCAGCGGAGCTTTTACCACTTAAATTAAAGCTGCTGCTTGTGGCTTCAGAGGCAGAGCCTGTTTCGTCTACGCCGTGTGAGGTTCCGTTGCGATTTTTGCGGAAGCCAGCCCCTACCTCGCTAAAGCCTCCGCCAAAATTTTCATCGCTATAAAATTCATCATCGTCAAAAAAATCGTCCTCGTCAAAGTCTGCGTCTGAATATCTGCCTTGCGTGTCCGTATAATCCGCTGCGTCCATATAGGGGCGTTGCGCACCGCCTTTTAAGCCCCGCTTGGACTTTTTTTTAAAAAACATTTTAAATTCGGCTTCCTAAAAACTCGTCCGTCTCGCGCTCGATCTCAAGCAGGCGGTTGTATTTGGCGTTGCGTTCGCTTCTTGAGGTCGCGCCCGTTTTGATTTGGCCCGTATTCATCGCGACGGCAAAGTCCGTGATAAAGCTATCCTCGCTCTCGCCGCTTCTGTGGCTCATCACGCAGCGGTAGCCTTTGCGCTGAGCTAGGCGGATCGTCTGCATAGTTTGGCTAACGGTGCCGATTTGATTTGGCTTGATCAAAATCGCGTTACCTACGCCTTTAGCGATGCCTTCGCTTAAAATTTTCTCGTTCGTTACAAATAGATCGTCGCCCACGAGCTGCACTTTAGAGCCAAGCTTGCTCGTTAGCTTCGCCCAGCCTGCCCAGTCGTCCTCGCTTAGGCCGTCTTCGATCGAAAATATCGGGTACCTCTCGCAAAGCTGCGCATATCGCTCTATCAGCTCTTCGCTGCTAAATTCCTTGCCTCCTAATTTATACTTGCCGTTTTCGTATAGCTCGCTAGCTGCGACGTCAAGGGCTAGCTTGATCTGCTCACCCGCTTTGTAGCCCGCCTTTTCGATAGCTTGCATGATGAGCTTGATCGGCTCTTCGTTATCGTTTAAATTTGGCGCAAATCCGCCCTCGTCGCCCACTGCCGTGCTGTGGCCCGCCGCGTTTAGCAGGCCTTTTAGCGTGTGGTAAATTTCGCTCGCCGCTCGCAGCGCGTCGCTAAATTTATCAAAACCAAACGGCATAATCATAAATTCTTGAAAATCCACGCTGTTATTTGCGTGCGCGCCGCCGTTGATGATATTAAACATCGGCACCGGCAGTACGCTAGCGTTTGCGCCGCCAAGGTAGCGATACAAAGGCACGTCAAGGCTTTTAGCGGCCGCGCGCGCTACCGCCATAGATACGCCAAGCACGGCGTTTGCGCCCAAATTTGAGTAGTTATCAGTGCCGTCAAGCTCGCGCATCTCATCGTCAAGCGCCTTTTGATCGAAGGCATCAAGCCCAATCACGGCCTCTGCGATCTGCGAATTTACGTTTTCAACAGCCTTTAACACGCCCTTGCCGCAGTATCTATCGCCCCCGTCGCGAAGCTCTAGCGCCTCGCGTTTGCCCGTGCTTGCGCCGCTTGGGACTATCGCGCTTGCTACGGTGCCGTCGCTTAGAACCACGGTCGCCTTCACGGTCGGGTTGCCGCGACTATCTAACACCTCTATCGCATAAACATCTTCGATATAAATCATCATTCATCTCCACTTTGTAAATTTTCTTCATCGTCCGCGTCTGCGCTGAAATTTACGCTACCCATCTGCTCGCGGATCTTTGCAGTGATCTCTTCAGCGACGGCAGGGTTATTCTCTAGATAAATTTTAGCATTTTCGCGACCTTGACCCAGCTTAGTGTCGCCATAGCTGAACCACGCACCGCTTTTATCGACGATATCGAGCTTGACGCCGTAATCGATCAGCTCGCCCACCTTGCTGATGCCCTTGCCGAACATTATGTCAAATTCCGCGATCTTAAACGGCGGCGCCACCTTGTTTTTCACGACCTTGACCTTGGCGCGGTTGCCGATACTCTCTTCATTTTGTTTCAAAGTAGCGATCTTGCGTATGTCGATGCGCACTGAAGCGTAAAATTTAAGCGCATTGCCGCCGGTCGTCGTCTCTGGCGTGCCGTAGCCCATCGCGCCGATCTTCATACGGATTTGGTTGATAAAGATCACCGTCGTATTCATCTTATGCACGACGCCGGCGAGTTTACGCAGCGCTTGGCTCATAAGTCGCGCCTGAAGCCCCACGTGCTGATCGCCCATGTCGCCCTCGATCTCGTTTTTCGGCGTGAGCGCAGCGACGCTATCTACGACGATAAGATCGATCGCGCCGCTCTTTGCTAAGGTTTCTACGATATCAAGCGCCTGCTCGCCGAAGTCGGGCTGGCTGACGTAGAGGTTGTCGGTATCGACGCCTAAATTTGAAGCGTATTTGACGTCCAGCGCGTGCTCGGCGTCTACGAATGCGCAAATTCCGCCCGCCTTTTGGCACTCGGCGATGATATGAAGCGTAAGCGTCGTCTTACCCGAGCTCTCAGGCCCGTAAATCTCGATGATACGCCCTTTCGGCACGCCACCGATGCCAAGCGCGATGTCAAGCCCCACAGAGCCCGTAGAGATGGCGTCTATCGGCTCGACCTGCTTATCGCCCAGCCGCACCAGCGTGCCCTTGCCGAAAGCTTTGTCGATCGATTTTAGCGCCGCATCCAGCGTCTTTTTCTTTCCCTCGTCCATGTTTTTCCTTAAAAATAAATTCGCTTGATTTTACCAAATTTGAAATGAATTTTTGATTATTCGTCCAAATTCGAGGCGGCATCGGAATTTGAAATTTTTAAGAAGCGCAAAAGCTCTGCGCGGCAAGCGGAGAGCATTAAATTTAGCCTTTTAAACGGGCTTAATTTTTCACGTTTTTCTTTAGAAATTCCGCATTTTTATGAGGGTTGTAGCAAAATTTCACTATAATTTCGCAACATTTTGGAATCAAGCTGCGCGCCGCGCGCGAAATTTAAAGCGGAGCAAAAAGGATTAAATTTGAAGATTTTTAAGCATATAAATGTCGCTCACTCGCCCGACGCCGACGATATTTTTATGTATAAGGCGATTGACTTTGGCTGGGTTAGCTCCAAAAACCTAAAATTTAGCGCCACCGCGCTTGATATCCAGACGCTAAACGACGAGGCGCTAAAGAGTACTTACGAGGCCACGGCGATCAGCTTCGCGCTGTATCCGCTCATCTGCGACGAATACGCGCTTTTGCGCACGGCAGTGAGCTTTGGCGAGGGCTACGGACCAAAACTAGTCAAGAAAAAGGGTGCGGTTTTAAAGCGAAATTTCAAAGTCGCGCTAAGCGGCAAGCACACGACAAACGCCCTGCTTTTTCGCATGGCATACCCGCAAGCGCGCATAGTTTATAAAAATTTTCTCGAGATCGAGGGCGCGGTTTTAAGCGGCGAGGTGGACGCTGGCGTGCTGATACACGAGAGCATTTTGGACTTTTCGGACGAGCTTTGCGTGGAGCGCGAGATCTGGGACATCTGGAGCGAGCTAGCGGGCGAAAATCTGCCGCTGCCTCTGGGCGGCATGGCGGTTCGCCGCAGCCTACCGATAACGGACGCCACCGAGTGCGAGCGCGTACTAATGGGGGGCGTGCGCATCGCCACCGCGCATAAGCCGCTTTTATCGCACATGCTTCTCGAGCGAAATCTCATCCGCGTGGACGACGCAAAGCTCGAAAAATATCTGAGCCTTTATGCCAACGAGGCCTCGATCGAGCTTTCGGGGGCGCAGATAAGGGCGGTGGATAGGCTATTTGAACTTGGTTACGAGCGCGGATTTTACCCTGCGCCGATTAGCGCGCAGGAGAATTTTATCCCGCGCGAATATAACGAGATTCGCTTTGCGGACTGCGGCGGGCAAAACCCGATGTAAAGCGAGCGAGGTTAAAATTTAGTTGAAATTGAGCGCTTGTCTCGGCTGATTTTGCTCGGAACACTGCCCCTTCGTTTCGGCTAAATTCCTAGGCATTAAGGGGTTTGCGCCTCGGCGAAAATTTTACTTCGGCGTAAAGGCAGGCGCGCGGTAGAATTTTACCCCGCGTTCTTGCCGTAGCGGTGCTGCGCCGTAGCTTTTGAAATTTAGCCGCGCAGCATGGCGGGTTTAAAATTTAGCGCAAATTTAACGCCGAGTTTGCCGCGGATCGCCCACCAAGTTCGTCAATCGACCGCGTGCTGTGGCGCCATTGTCGCAGTGCAATGTTCCGCCTCAAATTTACGGCTACGCGGCGATGAAATTTTATACGCGGAGGTACATTGTGCGGCTGTATTTTGTGCCGCAGGGTGCGAGCTGCGCGTGCGATGTAGCGCGCCGCTAAAAACGCATCGTAAGCGAGCTAAATTTAATCGCGATGGCGACGCTAAATTTTGAAATAGTATCCAGTGGCGTACCATGCCGCGCGGCGGCATCGCTAAATTTTAGAACGATACGGGGCGCAGCGGGTAAAATTTTAAATTTAAGAAACCAAAAAATGAAATTTAAAAGGCAAAATTTTGAAAACAAAGCAGATAGATTTTAGCAAATACACTTCCGTACGCATCGGCGGGAGCTTCGCGGTGCAAATTTTAAAAGACGAGGCCGATTTTGCGGAGTTTGAGAGTATCCACGAGCGCGCGATTATCGGCGGCGGCAATAATCTGCTCATCTCGCCCGCGCCGCCGCACCTTGCGATGCTAAGCGAGGAGTTCGATCGCATAAGCTTAAGCGGCGATATCCTTAGCATCGGGGCTGCGACGAAGTCGGGTAAAATTTACAATTTCGCCAAAAAGCAAAACATCGGCGGCTTTGAGTTTTTGCGCAACATCCCAGGGCAGCTTGGCGGGCTAATCAAAATGAATGCGGGGCTCGCTGGCGCGAGCATCAGCGATAGCCTGCTCGCCGTGCGCCTGGCTCGCGGCTGGGTGGAGCGCGAGCGGATAAGCTTCGGCTACCGAAGAAGCGGGATCGAGGAGCCGATTTTGGGCGCCGAGTTTAAAATTTCGCGCGGCTTTGACGTCTCGCTCGCCGCGGATTTCGCCGCCAAACGTGCCAATCAGCCAAAGGGAGCAAGCTTTGGAAGCTGCTTTAAAAATCCGCCTAATGACGCCGCGGGCAGACTGATCGAAGCGGCGGGATTAAAAGGCCACGCGATCGGCGGCGCGAAATTTAGCGAGCAGCACGCCAATTTCATCATAAATTTCGGCGGCGCAAGCTTTGAGGACGTGATTGCGCTCATAAATTTAGCGCAAAGCCGCGTTTTTGAAGAATTCGGTATCGAACTGGAAACCGAGGTCGTGGTGCTATAAAAGGAAATTCGTATATTTTGCCCCGACTAAATTTACTCGGTTGTCCATTTCGTCTTTTTGCACTGGATTTTTTTATGCTTTGAGATTTTAAAATACCGATGAAATCGTCAAATTTAAAAGCGCTCGAATGCAGTGCGCCGGCGATACTAGCCGCTGTTTCATCGCTTAAAATAGTCGCTACAAAAATGGCCCGCAAAAGCAATCAATTTTATCCCGTTTATCTCGCCATGAAAAACAGTTGTTGAATTTTGCTCACCAAACCGACGCGACCGTCTAAATCGGCGTTCCGTAACCGTCTAAGCGGGTAAGCAAATTTAGCTCAGATAGTAACCCGCTAAAGCCGCGACTGCGACGATGAGAGTAAGCGCGGCCGTTAGTTTATACAGCCGCAAGGCTCCGGCGCAGCGACTTTTCATATCGCGGATTTTAGGCGGTTTGCTAGCTAAATTTAGCTCCGCAAGCGCCGCGTCAAATTTGCCGCAATCAAGCCTTCCTTCCGCAAAATCTTTAAAAATCAGCGCGTCAAAATGCAGCCTAACGTGCAGATAAAACAAAGCCGTAAAAGCCGCTAAAAAGCCCGCAATCACGGCAAAATTCGTAAAAATCGTAAGGCAGACGGCAAGCTGGAGCAAATTTAACAAGAAAAACAGCCTATGCGTCGCCAAAAACCTAGCTGTAACCAGCGCCAAGGCTCTATCATCCGCCCTTTGGCGGCATTCCTGCTCCCCGCCTTGCGCCGCTTTTTTGCTTTGCTCCGCATTCGTCATTTTCTCTCCTTATTTTGGACGTTTGCCTTTGGCTAATCCCGTTCGTTTTCGCCGAAAATTTTGCAATGCCGCTTGTTTCTAGCCTGCAAATTTTTTAAATTTGATCCCTCAAACCGGACTTGATCAAATTTTGCCTGCGCCTATTTCGCACTTAAATTTGCCGCACTTGCTTTTGCGAATTTAGCTGATCTTTACTCCGCTTTCAAATTTCGCGGGCTTCTGCGGCTAACCGCGCTATCCGATCGCGCAGCAAGCTAGCGACCGCGATCTTCTCGCGGCGAGATTTTAGCAAATTTAGCGCCTCGTCAAAGCCCAGTCCTGCGTAAATCACCAGCCAAGCAAGCAGCACCGACGCGCTCCTGCCGTAGCCCAGCGCGCAGCAGACCAGCACTTTTTTGCCGTTTGTTTCGGCGGTTCGTTCGTTTGAGTTTGCAAGAGCTTGCCCCGCCTCGGCGATTTCGCCTTCGTTTGCCATGCCACGCGCTTGCGAATTTACCCGCGAGTCCGCTTGCTCGTTAAATTTCAAATCTCGCCCGTGCGCGCAGCCCGCCTTGGCGCTAAAATTTGATCCTAGTTCCATCCTTTGCTGCAAATTTTCGCCGCCGCAGAGAGTCGTTTTCACGAGCCGCTCAAGTTCGTCCGCGCCGCGTTTTAGCTCGTCCGCGCCGGGCGTTATCATATCTAGCATAGGCACGCTCGCGTAAATTTGCGCGCCGCCAGGCCGCTCAAACTCGGCCGCCAGGTCTAGCACTGCGTCAAATTTGCCCGCCTGCTTAACCGAGCCCAGATACAGCCCTGGCAAAATCTCGTCTGAAAGCCGGCGACCGCGCAGCCAAAAAAGCGCATTTAACCGCGCGACGCAAAGATACGGGAAAAGTAAAGCTTTAGCCGAGGCAGCGTGACGGCCTTGCCCGTTTTTAGCAAAAACTCCCGCGCCTAAAAACGCGTAACCGCAAGCAACCAGCGCGAAACTAAGGCTCGCCCAAGATAGCCACAGCATCCACGCGCCCCAAATTTTAGCTCCCAAAATCGCCGCAAAAAGCGTCAAAAACGTAAGCCCCAGATATAGCGCCGCCCATTTGTAGCGCGCGGACTCCCTAGCCATGGCAAATCTAAGCGGCGCGCCGTCTAGCGGGCGAATCAGTAGCACCAAGCAGCCCGCAGCCAGCCCCGTCGGAATGTCGATAAAATGGTGCTGATACGTGGTCAGCACGCTAAGGCCGATGAGCTCAAACCACGCGACAAGCGCCGCTTTAAGCCAAACCGCGCGCACCTTGCCAAGGTAAAAAGCGCCCACCACGACGCAAAGTATGATGTGCAGCGAGGGAGCTTGATTAAACGGGAGGTCAAAGGCGGCCAGGCTTGAGAACAAAAAGCCGCTAAGGCCCGAAACCGCGGGCTTTTCCCACGACATTTGCAGAGGAAAAGCGATAAAAAACAGCGTCGCGATCATCTGCGCTACTAGCAGCTGCGTAACGTAGCGCGTGAGCTCCCCGGCGTCACGGCAGAGGAAAAATCCAAGCGCGTAAAGCAAATTTAGCGACCAGTACGGCACGATACTCCACGCCCAAAACGGCAGCGCGCGCTCCCACGCGAAATAAATCTCGGGCACGTTTGCGCGAGCGCTCGCGAGGGCGTTCGTGGCGCCGTAGCTGGCGTAAAATATCGCCGCAACGACGACTAACGCGGCCAGCTGCGATAAAAACGGTTTTGTTTTCATTTTTGCCTTTTTTGCTAATTCTATCAAATTTTAGCGGATTTGAGCTTTTATGACTTAATCGTCCGAGATAGATCTCTTGACACAAATTTGTAAATTTTACTCGACGAG
>CAUSAC010000002.1:0-100243 GCA_963529615.1 uncultured Campylobacter sp.
GCCCTAGGCTGGCAGTAGCGACGGACGGATTCATTTCGCATCGCATTTTAAGCGATGCGAAATTTCATGATAAAATTTAACCTCTTGCGGGCAAATAAAATCCCACAGCTAAACGAGCAGTAAAATTCTACAACTAAGTGGCTAGCAAAACCGAGGTCAAATAAAGATAAAATTTTCGCACCACATCCATTTATGAAATTCTAAATCAAATCTTCAAATCCTGCATAAAATTTCGCCGCGCGCTACGTCTGCTGCTAAATCGGCAAATTTCCGCTATCAGGCTCAAGTCTATCTTTCGCGGAAAGATGAAATTTTAAAATTCCATCTTGGCGTAAATTTCGTAGGCTCTCATCTGAAATCCGCAAGTTAAATTTTGCTAAAAGCCTTATTGCACGGAGCTGTACGCCATTAGATCTCGCCCGCATGTATGAAAGTTGAAATCATAAAAATTTAATATGATATGTGCTAAAATGCCATATTTATTTAAGGATTTAGATGCATAAATCAAAGCCGCCGCAGTCTCTAAGTCATCATCGGTAGGAGATGTCGTGCGAGGCGGAGGCTCTGCTGTCAAGTCCTGCGTTTCGCAGCTTGAGACGGTGTGGCAAAAGTGCGTCTATGCTGTACCTGCAAACATTTTCGGCTGAGACCACACGGGCGCGAGGACGTCACTGCAAATCTTGCAGGCGGCTAAAATTTTCATCCGGATCTTTTCTAAAATATTGATCTTGGAGCTATCACGAAAGAATTTTACTGCAAGCCTTTTGCCTACGAGCCGGAAGGCGGAATTTAAGGCGAAATTTTAAGCGGGTTTCGATGAAGCGAAATTTCAAAGATTAAATTTAAGGCAAAAGATAAAATTTAAAGCAAGGGAAGGTATGAAAAATTTTAAATTTATGCTCGTGCTGCTGATACTAGCGACGATTGCGACGATTGCGATATCGCTTTGTATAGGGCGTTTCGGCCTAAGCATCGCCGAGGTGCTAAAAGCGCTTGGCGGCGGCGAAGTAGCGCAAAACGTCCACAACGTGATCATGCAGGTGCGCCTGCCGCGTATCATCGCCGCAGTGCTCGTGGGTGCGGCGTTGGGCATCAGCGGCACGGCGTATCAGGGCGTCTTTAAAAACCAGCTCGTCTCGCCCGATCTCTTAGGCGTTAGCGCGGGGGCTTGCGTGGGCGCGGCGATCGCGATCCTGCTTGATCTAAATATCCTTTTGATCCAGCTTTTCGCCTTTGTTTTCGGGCTCGCGGCGGTTTGCATTACGCTTCTGATCACGCGAGCGCTGCGTTCCAGCGCCACCATAATGCTCGTGCTTGCCGGCATCATCGTAAGCGGTCTGATGGGCGCGCTGATCGGATTTTTAAAATTTATGGCAGATCCCGAGACGAAGCTTGCAGACATCGTGTATTGGCAGTTAGGAAGCCTCGCGAAGGTCGATCCCTCCGTGCTAGCGATGATAGCGCCCGTGATGGGGGTTTGTATCGCTATCTTGGTGCTGATGAGTTACCGCATAAACGTCCTATCCATGGGCGATGCGACCGCGGCGAAGCTCGGCGTAAACGTCGTGCTGGAGCGGGGCATCATCATCGTCTGCGCGACGCTACTAACCGCAAGCAGCGTGTGTATCAGCGGCATAGTCGCGTGGGTGGGGCTTTTGATGCCGCATCTAACGCGCATGATCGTGGGCGTAAGCAACACCAAAGCGATCCCCGCGAGCATATTTTTAAGCGCGATCTTCGTACTCATCGTAGATGACGTAGCGCGCAGTATAAATCAAAGCGAGATCCCGTTAGGGGTGCTTACGGGCTTCATCGGCACGCTATTTTTTATATTCATCCTGCTTAAAAACAAAAGGAAGTTAAATGGTTAGGGTTGAGAGCTTAGACTTCGGCTACGTAAAATCCGCCCCTCTGACGCTGCGCGACGTGAATTTCAACCTCGAAGCGGGCGCGATGCTGACGATTTTGGGGCAAAACGGCGCGGGCAAATCGACGCTTTTAAATTTAATCAGCGGCACGCTTGAGCCTCTGCGCGGTAAAATTTCAATCGACGGCAAGGATATGGTGAGCCTCAGCGCCAAAGGGCGCGCCGAGATCATCGGCTACGTCTCGCAAAGCGAGGTCTGCGAGTACGACTACAGCGTCTTTGAATACGTCCTGATGGGGCGCACGGCGCATATCGGGATCTTTTCGCAGCCGAGCGAAAACGACTACAAGCTCGCGCAGCGCTACATGAAAATGCTTGAAATTTGGCACCTAAAAGACAAGATCATCACGCGTCTAAGCGGCGGCCAGAGGCAGATGGCGTCCATCGCGCGCGCCCTTTGCAGCGAGCCTAAGATCGTGATCTTCGACGAGCCGACCTCGGCGTTAGACTTTGCTAACCAATACAAATTCCTCCGCGCCACAAAGGAGCTTTTAAAAAACGGCTACACCGTCGTTTTAGCCACGCACAATCCGGACTTCGCGCTGCTTTTGGGCGGATACGTCGCGCTCGTAAAAGGCGGCGGCGAGGTCGCATACGGCAAAGCCGAGCAGATCATAAAGAGCGAAATTTTAAGCAAACTATACGATCTGAAGCTCGACGTCAGCTACAACGAAAAGGTCGGCAGGGTCTGTTGTTTGACGTATCCATTCTAGTCTTTACTTCGCGGACGAGCACAGCTCGTCCTTGCGACGGGGAGCTTCGCTCCCTCTACCCACCTAAAGTTACAGAAATTTTGCTACGCAAAATTTTAAAATTTATCGGTTTGGCTTCGCGTGACAGCTAAGCCGCCGCTGCGAGCGGGAGTGCAAGCACTCCCTGCACCCACCTAAAGTTACGGCAGGCTAGCGCCTGCATTTTTATCAGTTTGGCTTCTCGGACAAACACAGCTCGTCCTTGCGACGAGGAGCTTCGCTATTTCTCGCGAAGGCTAGGAAGCGCCCCGCGCTTCCTTCGCATTGCTTCGCTCGCCTAAAGTTTCAGAAATTTTGCTGCGCAAAATTTTAAAATTTATCTGTTTGACTTCTCGGCTCGAACAAGGTTCGAGCCTGCGCGAGTGGGGCTCTGCCCCACGTCCCGCTAAAGTTACATAAATTTTGATACGCAAAATTTTAAAATTTTTATTGTTTTTCACTTTGCGAAAGGACAAGCTCGTCATTAATAATAGAAGCTTCGTTAAATTTAAATTTTATCGCTTCAGCCGCGCGAGTGAGAGGACTTAATGGGCGCTAGCGGCAGTAAAATTTTAACGTCCGCGGCGGAGTTTTTACGGCGGCGAAATTTTAAAATTTCAAAGCGGGCGGCGGGGTCGGAATTTTAAAATTTGCTCTGAATTTTAAGCATAAAAATCAAAATTTATCGTTACAATTACGTAAAATTTTTAAGGAGTAAAAATGAAAAAAATAGTTCTTTTAAGCGCAGCTGCGGCGCTTGCCGTAAATTTGAGCGCGCAGGAAAACAGCCTTGAGATCTACGCGAACTCCGCCTTCTTGCATCAAAACTTCGGTGCGCAAAAATCAAACTTCAGCGTGAACGTGCCGGAGTACTTGGATATCCGCAGCATCGAGATCGCGGGCTCTTGCGAGGTGCGCGAATTGTCTTTGGAGGAGATCGAGCCCGTTAAAAACGCGGAATTTGCCAAAAAAGAGGCGGACGAAAAGAGCCTGCGCGAGCTAAACGACCGCCTGGTCGCGCTTAAGGCGCAGCAGCGCTTTTTAAGCGACTTCGCAAGCTTAAAAGATAGAAGTTTAGCGAGCCTAAAGGCGGATTCGCAAAAAATTTACGACGAAGTCCTGCTCGTAGCGGGCGAAATTTCAAAGACGGACGAGCAAATCGGAAAGCTCAAAGAGAAAATTTCAAAATACCGGATCAAAAACGAACGCCGCTTAAACGCGAACTTTAGCTGCGATCCGAGCTTCGTTAAGATCAATTACCCCGTTGACGTAAGCGCCTACACGCACAACGAGCTCTCTGCCGATCTTGCAAGCGGCAAAATCGAAGTCGCGCAAAAGCTCTCGGTGCAAAATCCGCTAAACGCCGAGCTAGCGAATTTGACGATCGCGCTGTATCCTTACGAATACTCCTCGCAGACCGCGCCGCAGCCCTTTTACCCGTGGTACGAGGGCGAGCCTAGAAAGCCGGCGCCCGCAGCGGCTTATAAAAAGGACGTGATGCTAGAGGTGGCGGATATGCAGAGGGCGCCTGCGGCGGAGGCTAGATCGTCGTATGCAAGGACGGGCTCGAATATCGAAAGCTCACTCTCAAAGGCGTGGAAAATTAGCGGCGTGAGCCTAAAAGCGGGCGAGACGGGCGAGTTCAGCTTCGATAAACAGAGCCTGGATGCGAAATTTGATCTGCTCATCGACGGCTACGGCAGCGAGGCGGCCTACGTGCGGGCTAAATTTATCCCCGAAAGAAGCATAGAGGAGAGCGAAACGCTAATAAAGCTCGACGGCGTGCAGATCGGGCTCGTGCATCTAGGCTTTGCCGCAAACTCCGAGGCTACGGCATATCTGGGCAAAAACAGCCTGATCGAAGTCAAAAAAGAGCAGGCGAACAACTTCACGAAAAACTCCTTTTTCGGCGGCGAAAGTAAAAATTCCACGGCTTGGGATTACGAGATCAAAAATAGCTCCAAGCGCGCGTGGAACGTGGTTTTGCAAGAGCGAGCACCCGTTTCGACGCATGAGGACGTAAAGGTCACGCTGAAAAACTCGCCCGAGCAGAACAGCCTCGGCAAGGATGGACTACTTAGCTGGGACTTTGAGCTAAAGCCGGGCGAGAGCAAAAAGATCCGCTTCGGCTACGAGCTAAGCAAACCGAAGAAGTAACGAGCTTTAGCGCGGCGCGGTTAAATTTTGCGCAGCGGAGTAGCTTTTTGCGGTGCGATTAAATTTTGCGGGCGTAAAACTAAGGCGCGGCTTTAGAATTTATCTGAAATTTTTGGTGCCGCACCGCTGAATTTTACGCGCCGCGCCGAGTAAAATTTAAGCGCCGCGAGAACCAAAAATTTAAATGTTGCGGCGATTTAAAATTGGCTAGCGCGAGATATGAAATTTAGCGATGCAAAGAGGTTTTGGCTCTAGGCAGAAAACTTTGAGTGTCGCTAAAATTTATCTCAAATTTAAAAAGGTCAGGGCGATGAATGCGGAGCGAAGGTATAAATTTAACGAGGCGGCGAGGTATGCGTTTGCCTCGCTGGCGGCACCTAAAGGATCGTAATGAAATTTCGCAAACTTAAATTTAAAATCCTAGCCGCGGCACTACTTTTCTGCGCCGCATTTATCCGCATCGTGCCGGATTACTCCGCTTCGCAAGGCTCCTGCGTAGTTACTATTTTTAGCTATTACAAATATCAAAAGGGATATTGTCTAAAAGAGAATAGAATTCTGAGCAACGAAGAACTACTTCAAAATGCCGCTATAAATTATTTTAAAAGATATCGCGACTATGAGGTTCTGCGAAATACCATTATCGATGAGCACGATATAAAAAATTTCGGCCATAGTTTTTATACGGCGCACATCTCTAAGCTCTATCTAATCGGCGATTTCAATGAAGAAAACTGGTTTGATTTTTTAGTTGAAAATACCGACAGAAAGAGTTTTGATTATGTGATAAAAGATAAGACGCAAATAGATATCTCCGATCTATCAAAATATTTTGTATATAAGGATGAAATTTTGGGCTTTAGACAGCCTATTATCTTATCGGAAGAGAAAAATCCGCTTCATGGTGGAAAAATGTTTTTAGAAAAATCATTTTTAATAAAAGAGAATAAATTTTTTGTGAATTATGCCAGACCTGGTTATATAAGTTGGTATATCGAGCTTAACAATAAAGAAGATTTAACAAAAATCAAAAGCAAAGAAAATTTAATGCGAATAAAAAACGGATATGAGAACTTAGAAAGCCTTAACGAAGTCTTGGCTTATACCCATATGAAAAATCTGCGACGTAAATTCTCATACGATAATTGCGGAAATATAGATTTTGATATCAAAGCTCCGGCGGAACAGGAGCTGGATATGTGGATTCACGGTGGATAAGATTGGTTGAAATTTTATCTTAACGAATGTAACCGAAAAAGGATAAGAGATGGGAAAAAAGAAACTGATTTGAGATTAGAATTAGAGGGTAATTACGGCGCCGATATATTGAGTTATTATTTGTGGGGAAAGAAAACTCCTCCTGGTCCGAAAGAATTAGCCTCTAACGAATGGATGGATAGAAAAGGACTGATATGAAATTCTACAGGTCTATTAAATTTAAAGCCCTAGCGGGCACGCTGCTTCTTATAATAATACTTTGTGCCGCATTTATCCGTATAATCCCCGATTATTCCACTTCACGAGGCTTCGCCGTCGTTTCCCTCCCTGATTACAATAAATACAAACAGGGATACTGCCTAAAAGAGGATAGAATTTTACCCAAAGAGGAGTTGTATAAAAGAGTAGCAGGAGCGTATTTAGATTATGATATAAAACTAGATTGGATGATTGACGATTACAAATTTAAAACCTACGGTAGTTTTTGGCATAGTAGATACGAGGTTGCATACTATGAACTAGAAAATATAAACTTATCGAATTGTTTTGAAGTATTAGAAAAATATTATCAAGAGGGAAAAACGACGGAGGAGATACTGATGAAAGAGCTAAAGGCTAAAAAAACCGATCCAAAGAAATATCTAAAAATAAATTTGAACGATATGAGCGTTGGATTTGATAGACCGATAGTTGGAATAGATGGTAGCGAGAATGATGTTACTGGCACTTTGCTCCTTGATAAATTCGCTATATTTAACGGCAATTATATGCAATTTAACCATTCGGAGTATCTGTGCGATACGAGAGAGAGGAAATTTTATTATCGTGAAGAAATACTATAAAGAGAGAAAAAATGCCGTAGTCGGTATTGGAAAAGGGTTTAAATTTGATAACTGCGGCAATATAAATTATCCGCTGGAAGAATATTATTTGGGCGGTAGAGATATAGAGATGCGCTAAATTCTCTAATATGAATTTTATTAAAAATTTAAGGGAATTAAGACCGATGAACGCGGAACAAAGATATAAATTTCACAGGATGGCGAGATATTTGCTAGCTTAGTGGGTGGTCTTCTTGCTTGTTTGGCGGGCGGCGGTCTGATCGGCTCAGTTTTGTAGGTGGGCAGCGTCTTTGATTTTGGCGGTTTTGCCTTTGTTAGGTGCACCTAGAATCGCTGTTTTTACGGCAATATTTGCAATTTTGGCTTGCGCGCTGCTTTGGTATTTGTTCAAAAGGTATAAAAACTTTAAGCTAAGCAAGCTTTTTGTTAAAAATCCAAATCTTAGTTTACTGCTTTTTGCGGTAGAAAATTTATCGCTCGGCGCTTTTTACGGCGGGTTTTCGGCATGCCTCGCGGCGGGGTATTTTTGGGGCGAGCGTGCCGCCGGCTGGAGCGCGGTGTTTGCATTTGCGTTCGCGCCTGTTTGCCTGATCGTTTTCGTGATTTCGTATATGTTTAACGAAAAGAAAAGCTAAACTTATGCGCCTTTCGCGCCTGCTAAATTTTATCTCTCGCGCGATACGGACTTAGGTGCAGATTTAGCCCTCGCAAGCTGGGCGAGATTTAAAATTTCATCATCCCACTTGCCTTAAAATTTTAAAATTCTATCGTCGCAAAAGCTCCGCCGCGGGCGCTAAATTTTATCTTCTACGCGGCGCGGGCTTGAGCACGGATTTAGCTCGCGCAAGCCGAGTATGAAATTTCGCCGCGGACAAAATTTTGCGAACGGATAAAATTCTCGCTAGTCGCCGCGCTTTGACATTTATGCAGAACACACTTATGTCGCTGCGGCGTTTGCAAAATTTCAAAAAACCGCGCGGAACTCGCCTCGCAAACGGCGATTGCGCCGCGGACTTATCTATGCAAGCGTGGAGCTTTGCAGCTAACGAAGAGGTCTTATTTTTGCCGCTCTTTGAATCAAATCCAAGCTTCGGCAGAGAAAAATGCGAGCGGCGAATGCAGAAGCAAAAACCAAGCGGGTGCGTTTGACCGAAGTCTAGCCTTTTAGCTTCATCATTTTTTCTAAAATTTCATACACGAGATCAAACTTCGTAAAGCCGTCTCTGTCTAAAAAATGCCCGCCCTTTTGCACCTCGTAAAACTTAGCATCGATCTGCCCCGCTAGCTCACGGCTGAAGCTAAACGGCACGATATAATCATCCTTTGCAGCAACCACCACGCGCTGTTTTGCGGCGGCTTTTATGCGCCCAAAATCAAAGTCCCTATCCATAAACTCGTCTAAAATTTTAAATTGCGGATCGCTAAGCGGCTTTGCAAGCCCCGAGACCAGCACGATCCCCTCTACTGTGCCGCCCATGGCACTGCTTTGTAAGAAATTTAAGATCGTAGGGCAGCCGAGGCTGTGTCCGACCAGATAGACTTCGCCTTCAAATTTTACGCTTTCTCGCAGAGTTTTCAGCCACTCATCAAGCCTCGGATTCGCAGGCGCGGGCATCGTTAAAATTTCCGCCCTCGCGCCCGATTTTTCGATCTCGTCTTTGAGCCAGGCAAACCAATGCTTCTTAGGCGAAGCATCGTAGCCGTGCACGATATAGACGCACTTTTGCATATTTTTCTCCTTCGAATTTAAGCTCGCCCCAAACGAGGCAGTACCGACGCAAAGTAGCGAAGCTGCGCACGCCAGGCTAAATTTCATCGCATTTCGTCTTTTGCTATTCATCTATAGCTCCTCTCATTTCTAAAGCGGACATTTTACATCGTTTTTTAAAAAAGACCTCTTAAAACGTTCGCGTAGATCTATCAAAATTCGCAGCAAAGCCGCTTGCGCGCTAAATTTTAAAATTTCAATCTGCGCGCTAGCCCTTACAGATCGTGATTTTATCGGCAAATTTACCCAAAAAGTGATACCCCGAGCCTGCCTGCGCGACGATATCGAGTACCGCGTCCGCATCCCGCACGAGCGTGCCGCCCGCAAAGTCCACGCCGCGCTCAAACAGCGCCCGCGGCAGTAGCGGCGTGGTAGGCCCTACGAGCACGAGCTTGGCGCCGCTTTTTTTCAGGCGTAAAAGCCCATCCAGCGTGTCGTTGATGAGCGTCGTAGCCGTGATTATCACGTTGTCGGCGCGCGGCACGACGCTTGCGGCCTCGCTTGCGGGCAGGTAAAACGGCAGCTCGGCCTGCTTGAGCGCGCTTTTATCAAGCTCTAAAATTTTAAAATCCGCGCCATTTTTCATCAGGGTCTTGATGTAGGGCACCAGCGCGCCCACGACGACGCTAAAGCTGCCGCGCTCGATCTGCAGCTGCTCAAAGGGATCGGCGCCGAATTTCACGTCGTAATCTGCGTGAATTTTATCAAAACACGCCCTTCCAAGCGCATTTAGCGCGGCGAGCGCGAGCGTCTTTTTAAGCGGCGCGGCAGAGCCCAGATCGCGCAACAGATAGCGCACGCTCCTGTCTGCGATATTGCCCGAATCGGGCATCACGCTTGCTTGCGAGGGGCAGCAAACGGCGCCCGATAGGGACTTTAGCGGCGTATAGCTAAGCCCGCACGCGCCTCCTTGCAGCTTCACGCCGCTAAAAAATAGCCCCACGACCGCGCGCTCGATCTTAAGATCCAGCGCCTGGGCGCCTAAAATTTCTTTCGCGCACTCCAGCGTCTGATCTAAAATTTCGCTCATTTTCGCTCCTTTAATGTGGAATTTAACGCCATTATAGCTTAAAATTTCGGCACCCGTATTGATATAGATTTATTCGGCGCGCGACGGGCAACGTCTAAGCAGACGCGAGCCAAATTTAGCGCAAACGGCGAACGCAGGTAAAATTTACGTAGCAGACGCAAATCGTTGCGGCTTGGAATTTTAAAAGCGCGGCACGGACGGATCAAATTTAACGAGAGCAAGCCGATGCGAGCTCGGGCAAATACGAGCAAATTTAATAATTGCGAGCGAACGCAAACTCGGACGCGAGCTAAATTTAACGAAAGCGGCGGCGGCGGGCAAAATTTAATAAAAGGCACGGGTAAAATTCAAGCCGCACGCGGATAAAATTCAAACGACGAGCCGCATCTACGACAAGTCGCGCCCGCTGCGGAGTTAAATTTTATTTCCTACCTGCCGCACGGCTAAATTTTATTTCATATCCGCCGAAGGGTTAAATTTTATTTCCGATCCGTCGCGGGACTAAATTTCATTTTTCGATCCGCCGCGAGGCTAAATTTTATTTTCCGATAGCAGGATGTTGATGAGCGGATTTAGCAGTGTCTCGCCGCGAGCGGCGCACAACACGATCTCGTCGTAGTAGTAGTCACTCCTGCCGTAGTTGTGAAACTCATACGCGCCAAAGCCATATCCCATCGGCGTGATCTCGACGCGCGAGTACCAGGCGTCCTTGGCGATGATGTATCTTTCGGTATCTTGCGAATAAACCCACACCACGATCTCATCTTTGTTTTTTTGCCGCATCAGCCACATGAAGACGTTTGCGATGTCGTTGAAAAAATATGTATCGCCGTTTGGCATAACGGCCTGAGCGGTGTTATACAGATCGTTTATCACCGTGCCGCTCTCGTGACATAGATATTTGCCAAATTCTATCTGCAGCGGCTGCTTATCCGTGTTGCCGTGACGCACGGAAATTTTGGATTCGGCTATATCCATGGACGATATGAGCAGCCCCATCACGCAGGCGAGCAAAACCGCGGCAAAAATTTTCTTAATCATAGCAGCGCGCCCCGTACGAAGTAGTATTTAACGACGTAGGCGCTGCAGATGAGCGCGTTTAGAATGAGCCAGAACGAGGAGTATTTAAGCAGGTGGGTGTAGGCGCGCTTAGTGATAAGCTCCGTTAAAAACGGCACGATGCCGAAAAATATACCCAAAAACAGCGAGCCCCAAATCGCGTAGCCGACGAAGTAGTAATCCTTCAAAAGCATGCAATACGGGCATTTGTGATTGGGCTGCTCGTAAACGTAAAGCCCGAAAAAATAGGTGATCGCGTAGTATGCGACGAACAAAAAGAGTAAATTTAAAGCAAAGCTCGCCATCGACTGCTTTAAGAAATTTAAGATCAAAATGGCGCCTAATATCGCGTAAAAAAAGGTCGCCAAAAGCGCCTGCGTGTAGCCGAACGGAAGCTTCGGCGCGCGAAATACGACCGAGCAGCAAAACACCGGCACGCGCAACGGGATATTGATAAAAAATAGAATTTCTAAAATAAACTCCGCCAAAACGCCCGTAAAAAGGATGGTAAAGATCAGGTATTTGCGCCGCAGATAGGGAAATTTGCCCGCTTTAAGATCGAGGCTGTTTAAAATAAGCCAGAGCCCAAAGCCGAAGATCAGTAAAATTTTTAAAAGCAGCAGGATGTTGCCGTAGCGGTTCGAGCCCACGACGCCTGCGGAACACATCGCGCCTGGCACGACCGAAGAGAGCTCGTTTAAGCAGAGCGCGAAAAATATAAACAAAATGATCTTGCACGCTATCGTGAAAAACAAAATGGTGTTGATGAGATAGTTTCTTTTCTCCAGGGCGTATTGTAAATTTGAGGTGGCGTTAAAGTCCCAGTAGCGCATGATCCGCACGATGTGAAACTGCGAGATCGCCATCAGCGCTATTACGATCAGCTCCACGGCCAAAAACGCGATCACGCTACCCGATAGAAATACGCTCATGCAGAAATTTCTCCGTCTTTTAAAAAGACGTATCGATCCACGAAGCTTAGCTCGTCGAAGAGTATGTCGTGCGTCGCGATCAAAACGGTCTTTTTAAGCTCTTTGAGTTTTGAGAGCATCTCGATGAAACCGAGCGAGTTTTGTTTGTCTAAATTTGCCGTCGGCTCGTCGGCCAAGATGATCTGCGGTCCCATCACGAGCGCCCTTGCGATAGCGCAGCGCTGCTTCTCACCGCCGCTAAGGCTAGAGACGATCTGATCTTTTTTATGTGCAATATTAGCGATCTGCATCGCTTCGTCTATGCGCGCGCCAAGCTCATCTCTGCTCAGCCGCTCAAGACTAAGCGGCGCAAGGACGTTTTTATGGACGCTAAGCACCTCAAGCAGATTGAAAGATTGGAAGATAAAGCCGATTTTTTTATGGCGATACGCGGAGCTTTCGATATCGGCGAGCTTAGAGACGTTTGCGCCGTCAACCAAAACCTCGCCGCTGCTCGGCTTAGAAAGCGCGCCTATGATGGATAGAAGCGTACTTTTGCCGCTGCCGCTAACTCCTTTTAAGATTACGATCTGCCCTTCCTCGATGCTTAAGCTTATATTCTTCAAAGCGCGAAATTCATTCGCCCTGCCCTCGTTGTAAATTTTACAAAGCTGTTTGATCTCTATCTTGCTCATTTGACCGCCTCGCTCATATCGCCTATAGCGATGCGCCAGGATGGGATGATGACGAACGCCAAAAACGGGATCACGCTAAAGATAAAGATCAAAAAGAGCATATTAAAATTTATAGAAGGCGTGAAGGTGATGAAATTTCGCAGCTCGCCGCCTAAAAATATATCGCGCAGAAGCGGTGCGTCTAGAACAAAAACATAAGCATAAGCGCCCGCGACGCCGAGCAGATAGGCGCTTAGCGAGACGATGAAATTTTGAATAAATTTCATCGCGATGATGTCCTTTATACAAAAGCCGATGCTGCGCAAGATCGCGATCTCCTTTTTCTTCTCGCCGTATGCGAGCGAAATTTGATTTTTCAGCAAGATGAAAAACGAGATCATCGCCACGGCATAAAGCACCATAAAGATCCCGCCCTTGTAATAATACAGATGCCTCACTTCGGCTACCGCGTCCTCGGCGCTAAGGGCTTGCGTGTTGGGGTATAAATTTACGATCTTAAGCGCTACTTCGCTTACTTCGTTGGGGTTGGGCACGCTTACGTAGAGCTTGGTGTATTCGCCCTCTTTGAGGCTTAGCACCTCGCGCGCGGTAGCGGGGTTTAGATAGATCACGTCGTTTGAGACGATGCTGCTTTCGTGCGGCGAAATTTTATTAATCTTAATCGCGATTAGGCGCTGTTCGGTTAAGAAGTGAAACTCGTCCTCATAGTACCACTCACCCATCGCCGCCTTTACTCCCTCGCCTACGATCATTTCGTTTTCACTCAGGCTTTCGTCGCCTACGATATGAAACCAAACGCGCTTTTGAGCGAAGTAATACATCCCGTCCACGGCGCCCTGCACTTCGCTGACGCCCGCGATCTTAGAGACGTCGTAGATATAGCCGTCGTGCATCAGATCGCGTTTACCCGCGCGTAGAGCCTCTACGACGATGTCGGGTCTGAGCTTGATGACCTTTTCGAGATCGTTTTGAATGGAGCCCGAGATAAAAAGCACCGAGCTTAAAATAAAAACGATAAATGCAAAGATCGCGAAGCTAAAGTAGTGATCGGCTTTGTCTTTTCGCAGCAGAGTTACGGAGTAGTCGATGAAATTTCTACTTATCATAGACGAACTCCGCGTAAGCTTTGCTCTTAAAGCTGCTTAAGAGCCGCACGTCCTTTATCTCGCGTGCGAGCTTTTGTAGGCACTGCTCGCCCTTTGCGCGATCAAAGCTTACGTAATGTACCGCAATGAGCGCGTAAAGGGCGGCAAAAAAAATCATTAAAGCGCAAATGAGCCTCATAGCCCCTATAGCCCTTCTATCACGCTCTCTTGAATTTCGTCAAATTTAAGTACGCTCTTACCTCCGTGATCTTTAGCGAAGGTCTTAGCCGCGCTCTCGCTATCAAACGCAATGAGCTCGTCGCCCATCGGCCCTAAGACGTTAGAGCCGAGCACGTAAAAAGCGCTTTTAGCGTCGATCTTGTGTAGCTTGTAGTAGTCGGTTACGAAAATTTTATCAAAGCCCTTGCCCTTTTCGAAGTAGTACTTCATCAGGTCTTTTACGCCGTCGAAATACAGGTTCTCGCCACCCTGAACCTCTATCATCGCCGCCCAGTTAGGGTTCTTACCCACTAGCATGCCGCAGACCGGGCATTTAGCGCCTTGCGGCACGACGATCTTTTCAGGTTTTTTCGCTTTTGCATCTTTACCGCTGCTGCCTAAATCTGCCGGCGCATCCCATAGATACAGCGCCGCGGCTTGCAGGTGTTTGTCATACTCAGGCTCCTTGCTCGCGCCTTTTGCGTCGCAAACATTTTTGAGATGAGCTTTAAGCTCGGAGATGGCTTTGAAGCTTTTTGGATCGGTTTTCTCGCAGTTTGCTTCGTAAAATTCTTTACCGTGCGCGTAAACGCCGCCCTCGCGCTTGGCTTTGATCATCTTGTTATCTCCCGCGAAGTCCTGCCCTGCAATCTCGTAGGCCTTGGCGAAGCTCATTATCTCGCCGCCGTTTTCGGCTTGGAATTCTTTTGCATCGGCCTCGCTCGAGAAGGCGTATTTGCTATTGCGGCTCATCGTGCCTTTGATCTTGCTGCCCACGACGTAAAAGGCTTTATTTACGTCGATCAAATTTAGATTTTTCGTATCGACAACCTGCGCATCGCTTGGAATTTTGCCGCCCGTAATCTCGTACAAGCAGTGCAGAGAAGCAACTTGCTTGCCGTTCCAAACGTGATTAGTTTTATAGAATTTAACCAAATTCATTCCGCAAACGGCGCAGTATTCTTTACCCTCGCCGCTTCCTACAAGCGTAGCCTTGCTAGGATCCACGCTTTGAAACATAGGCTTTGCCGGCTTATTAGCCCCATCCATAGAGGCGCCGCAAACGAGCGCAACAAGCGCGGCCGAAGCCAAAAACGAACGTAAAATCATACTATCTCCTTAAAAATTTGATGTTTTAAATCTACTTACTAATCGAATTTAAAAATTCCAAATTCTCGCATCCCATCTTAATGCCGCCGTCGCAGCTTTTTTTAAAAAACTCTTTTGCTTTGGCGTTATCGGACTTCACCCCTTTTCCTTCGGCATACATTATGGCTAGGTTATTGCAGCCGTCGAAGTGACCGAGGTTGCACGCTTTTTCATACTGCTGCTTTGCTTGCTTATAATCCTGGCTTACCCCCTGCCCGAAGGCGTATAGATAGCCTAGATTGTTACAGCCGATGCCGATGTCGCCGCCGCAGGCTTTTTCGTAAAAAATTTTAGCCTTTGCGAAGCTTTGCTGCACGCCTTCGCCCTTCAGATACAGATAACCCAGGTTGTTGCAGCCCATCATATCGCCGTAGGTGCAGGCCTTCTCATAAAGGCTCGCCGCCTTGGTGACGTCCTTTGCGAGCCCCGCGCCGTTTGCATATAAAAGCCCGAGCGAGGTGCAGCCTTCGTTATCTTTGCAGGCTTTTTCGTAATAAGCCGCGGCTTTGGTAAAATTTTGATCCGCGCCGTTGCCGCTTTCGTAGACATAGCCTAGATTATTGCACGCAAGCGCAAATTTAGCGCCACACGCCTTCTCGTAGAGGCTGATCGCTTTTTCGAAATTTTTCTCTACGTTGCCGGTGCCCTCAAAATACAAAACGGCTAGATTATAGCAGCCCGAAGCTTTATTTTCCAAACCGCACGCTCGCTCGTAAATTTCTGCGAGTTTTTTATGATCGCCGCTTTGCTGAGCTTGAATGCCCTCGCTGATAAAGCCCGCATTTGCCGCGGCAGCCAAAACCAGCGCTATTAGAAATTTTTTCAAATTTACTCCTTCATATCGTTTTTACGTCCCTGCCCCTGAAAGCAAGAGCGATTATTAAAAATACCGCCGCTATTATACAATAAAACGGCGCGGGTATCTGCGGCGCATCTCCCGCGGCATAAGAGTGCATGCCGGTGAGGTAGAAATTTACGCCGAAATAGGTCATTATGATCGAGCTATACGCGAGCGTCGAGCCTACGCAATAAACATAGATCGAGCTGAACTTCGGGATAAGCTTTAGATGCAGCACGATCGCATAGACGATGATCGAAACATACGACCAGGTCTCTTTGCTATCCCAGCCCCAGTATCGCCCCCAGCTCTCATTCGCCCACACGCCGCCGAAGAAATTTCCGAGCGTCAGCATCGAAAGCCCCACGATGAGGCTGATCTCGTTGATAGCCGTTATATATCTGATCTGAGCGTTAAGCCGCTCGCGATTGGCGCTGTTTTTAAGAGCCATCAAAACAAGAGCCAAAAGCCCAAGTAGGCAGCTAAGCCCTAAAAATCCGTAGCTAGCCGTGATAACCGAGACGTGGATGCTAAGCCAATAGGACTTTAGCACCGGCACGAGGTTGGTAATCTGCGGATTTACGAAGCTCATATGCGCTACCAGCATCACGACGCTAGCCAGCAAGCAGCTCGCGCTTAGCGTAAGTAGGGACTTTCTAAAAAATATGATCCCCGCAAGCGCCGCCGACCAGCCGATGTAGATCATGGACTCATAGCTATCGCTCCACGGCGCGTGAGCCGCGACGTACCAGCGCAGCGCAAGCGCGAGGGTATGTGCCGCAAAGCTTGTAGCAAAGGCTGCAAATAAAATTTTTTGCACGAGCGTGAAGCGCTTACCGCAAAGCGCGCCCAAAAGCGCCAATATTAGAGCTACGCCGCCTAGGATCATATAGCAATAAACTAGCTTTTTGAAAACCGAAGCTTTGTTGTAAAACACCTCGGCTTTGACGCGGCTAACGCTTGGAAGAATAGCCGCCGAGGTGGCTCTTTGGTAGTTTTTCAGCTCCGCTAACGCTGCATCCGCTTTAGCCCAATCATTATCCGAAATTCCATCTTGTAGACCGTTTAGATAGTCGTTTAGCACGCCTTTGATCTGCGGAGCGATACTATAATCCGCAAAGGCGTCGTTCGGCGAGAGCCACGCGTTTTGCGGGTCGTTCGGCACGGGGATAAATTTAAAAAATACCCCTCTGAAGGTCAGATACGCGATATTTAGTCGCTCGTCGAATTTAATCAGCTCGTTATCGAGCACGCCGCGGCGCGAGGCGCTTTTTTCATTCGCCTCGTCCAGGGCGTGGGCGAGCTTGTAGTTGCCGTTTTCATCAAAGACCGAATTGAAGCTCGCATATCGCTCCTGCGGGGCTAAGCCTAGCATCTTTTTGATCTCGTCGTTTTTGATCTTGATGATCTTTTGATCGCGCCAGAAAGCAGGATTTAGGCTCATTCCTAGGATCATCTGCTCGGCGCTTAAGCCATAAAGCGAATCCGTGCCTGAAATTTTATTTACGATCTCGCTTGCTTCGGTGCTAAGCGGCTTGATCCTGCCCATGTAATCTTGCACTAAAAGCTCCGCGAACGCGCCGTTTGCATGAACGCGCGAGTTGGCTTTAAGGTTTGCCAGATAGTTTTCATCCGCGGCGCGAAGCTCCACGCTTAAAAGAAGCGGCGCGATTAGAAGAAGCGCGGCGGGCGCGTTATTTTTGATAAATTTAGCTAGCTTTTTAAACCTGCTGCCCGCGGTAAAAAGATTGCCGATAAATCCGACGCAAAGCAAGAAATAGCCGAAATAAGTGGGGATTTTACCCGGATCGCGGTTAAGCTCCAGCACGCTGCCCAGCTCGTCCGTGTCGTAGGAGGATTGAAAGAGCTTAAAGCCGTCAAAGCTTAGCGGGTGGTTCATATAAATTTCATGCTCTCCCGCGCTTTTGCCCTCTTTTAAAATTTCAACGTCGCTGGCGTAGGATGACGGGCTTTGCGAGCCTGGGTAGCGTTCGAGCTTAAATTTCAAAAGCTTTACCGCAAACGGAAGCTCTATGAGTTTCGAGCCCCAGCTTAGCATTATCTCTTCGCCGTCAAAGTTTAAAATTTTAGGCTCGCCCAGCCAGCCCGCGCCGCCGCGCAGCTGCGCTTCTTGCTCGCTTCCGCCCTCAAAGCCCGCCTTTACCGCAAGCGTGCCCTGCTCGCCTTTGGGCGCGGGTTTGTAGGAGCTAAATTTGACGGTGAAGCTTTTAGAATTTATACTTTGCGTGAAGCTAAAATCGTTATCGCCGATCTGGCTTAAATTTAGCGGGTGCTCAAACAGCGCGTCTTGCGTGCGGATTTGCAAGTATGGTTTGACGCTCACCATCTCGCTTTCGCTCTCGCCCGCTCTTACGTGCAGCACGCCCTCGGTGCCGAAATAGCGCGTCAGCGCCGCGCCGATAAAGATAACGATAAATGCCGTGTGAAGGACGAAGGAGCCGAAGCGGCGCCACATTTTAGATTTTATGATTATACCGAGCAGGCTCAGCGTCGCAGTACCCATGACGCACTCATACCAGCGCGCCTCATAGACTAAAATTTTAGCCGTTTGCGTATCGTAAATGCTCTCTAAAAAGGTTGCGACGCCGGCACCTGCGGCTAGGATAAAGAGGAGGCAGAGCGCGAACTTGTAAGAGATGAAAAATTTTAATATTTTTAGCGCGCTCATTAACCCTCCGCAGTTTTACATTATTATATCGTAAGTTTGTCCCGCGTATAGTATAAACATCCTAAGAAGCAGCACGCCCATGACGCTGGCAAGTGCGCTAACGTAGAACGCAAACGCGGTGTGAGCGATCTTTTTGCCCAGTACGAAATTTAAAACTAGCGGTACGCAAAAGCCTACGCCTACGACGCCTAGCCAAAACATTTTCGCATAAAATCCCTCGCTAAATGCGACGCTGGCGGCTTTTTGCACGTCGCTGCCCGTGATGAGCGAGACGAAAATCATACCGATTAGTAAAATTTCCATCGCTAAAACCGGCCACTCGACCGCGTGTAAGGTTTTTAGATCGCCTCCGTGCAGCTCAGCTTTAAAGAAAAGCGCGGCTATTAGACTTGAGCCCGCAATACCCGCCGATAAGCCCGACGCCACGAAAAGCGCAGGTAAAACGGCGGTATTTAGGATAGGAAATCTAACTAAAACCGAGATCAAAAATCCCGTATAGGCGCAGATCGCGACCGCAAAAACTAGCGTAAGCGCAAGAAGCAGCGGGCGAAGCGCGTTTAAAATTTTCATTACGAGCGTGAAAAGCCCTTTTAAAAAAGTAAGTCTGCGCGATAAAAATCCGCTAAGATCAGCTTCAAACGCATAAAGGCAGGCTACGAAGCTAAGCGGGATATAGACGCAAAGCGCCGCCACGCCCACGGACATAACCGATGTGAAGTTATAATTAATCAAAATTTTCCAAAAAAGAAGCGGTCGCTCTAAATCGGCTACTAGGCAGACCATACCGAGTAAGATCGCTACGAAAGATAGCAACGACGCGGCCTTAAACAGCGGCGTGCTTTCGGTTTGCTTTTTATAAAATTTAACAAGGATCGCGACTACTAAAGCGCCGCCGCTCATACCCGCTAGCAAAAGATAGACCGCGATCGGCCAGCCCCACTCCACGCCGTGCGAGAATGTCGCAGTAAAATTTATAGCTCCGTTCATATCACACTCCTAGTTTTACCGCAGGAATATAGCGCAGGCTCGGCTTCGTGCCGCACTCAGGATGCATTCGCAGACTATCTTTTACGCGAAGTAGCTTGCTGATGTGCGAGCTTTCGTCGTTTAGATCGCCGAATACGATCGCCTCGTATCTGCACGCCTCAATGCAGGCAGGCTCATGACCGTCTTTTAAATTCGTATCCAAGCAGAAGTTGCAGCTCTCTGCGGCTCTTGTTTCGTGATTTATAAAGCGCACATCGTAAGGACAGGCGACGATGCAGTATTTACAAGCGATGCAATCATCGGTGTTCATAGTCGTGATGCCGGTTTTTTCATCCTTGTGACAGGCTTTTGTCGGGCAGACGTTCACGCACGGCGCGTCCTCGCACTGCTGACAAGATACTCTAACATAGCGCTTTTCTTTCAAATTTAGCGGATCGGTTTTATCCTGGATAAAAAGCCTCATCTGGCCTTTTGGGACCAAATTTACCTTCCTGCAAGCGATCTCGCAATCAGTGCAACCCACGCATTTGTTCTGATCGAATATCATGCCGTAGTGCGGCTTTTTAGGCTCTTGCTTTTTGGCGCTCGTATTTGCGTCTTGCGCGCTTTTATCCGCGCTATTTTGTGCGAGTAAGCTTGAGGCGATTGCGCCAAGCCCTAAAGAGCCTAGTGCGGCGGATTTTATAAAATTTCTTCTTTGCTTTTGCATATTCTCCTCCGACTAAATTTAAGCAAAACTACTTTGTTTTGTTCGCGTCGTGAAAGCTTTTAGCCTCGCTCTCGCTAAGCTTTTTGGCCGCATCGGCAAGCTCGCCAGGCTTTAAAACTTTTAGTAGTTCGGCTTCAAAAATCACCACAGAACCCGCAGGAATTCTATCTACGTCCACGTTGCCGTAGGCTAAATTACTAGGGATTGTAAATTTATATTTCGAGCCTGTATTCATCAAAAGCAATCCCTCGCGCAATCCGTCGATTAAGCCTATCATAGAAAGATGCGCCGGAATTTTAGATGCGAAAGTATCGTCAAATACACTACCATTCGTCAGATACGCCTTGTAGTTCATCACCACTACGCTCTCAGGCTTTGGCTTTTCGCCCATACCTAGCTTTAGAATTTCATATTGAAGACCGGATTTTGTGGTTTTAACATCCGGATTTTTGGCATTTTTCGCCATAAATTCCTTGCCCGCTTTTAAATTTTTATCAAGCTCCGCTTTGGAATTTGTTTCTACGATCTTATTTAGCTTATCGGCTCTTTGATTCAAAAGCGCAATAATTTCCCCATCTTTTAGTTTCTGCTGCTTTTTAAGAGCATCCAAAAACCCCTCTATTACCGCATCTAAGTCGTATTTGACACCTAACGCGGCTTGTGAATGCAGCTGGTTTGAAACATAGCTTCCGGTGGAAGCTCCGATGCTATAAGATTCTTTTTGTTCTTGCGTAGTTAAATTCGCGCCCAACGCGCAGCTTGCCAAAACGATAGGCAAGAAAATTTTTAGTCTTTTTTGCATACATTTGCCTTTTAAATTTCGGGGCCGCGAGCTTATGCGACCCCGAAAGAATTATAAATTATTATTTAGAATTCTTTGAGCCTCTTTGATATACTCTTTAGCGGCTTCTAGCCTTTGCTTAGTATATTTAAAGCCATGCATTCCCCATGAGCCGTCTTTTTCGATAAGATCGACGGTATCTTGAGCTTTTTCGATCAGCTCATAAACGCGAGTTTTATCGCTGGAGTTAAGCTTTTTAGTCTCAAGGATAGAGTAAATTCCTTGAATACCGATCTTAACTTGCGAGAAGTCGCTCTTAATTGGAGTTTGCCAGCCCATAACCTCATCGTAAACCTGTTTTTGGTTCTTGAAGTGAAGCGTCTCTTTTAGTTCGGAAACGACAGGGCTGTGGCAGCCTTTGGTATCTTGCATATCTTTATCCGCCCAAGATGTTCGTGCGCACGACCACATAAGATCGACGAAATTTCGTCCATCTTTATTTCTTTGGAAGTGCCAATCTTTCGCATCTCTTGGACCTTTGGCGGCATCGCCTGCGACTAGAGATTTTCTAGCAGGATCGATGTCGATCTTCCAGATGTGCGATCTTCTTTGAGTATCGAATCCCGCGTTGTCTTGGAACTGAATAGCATAGAAGTTCTCGCAGCTCATCATAAACGGCATGTGGCAAGATGCGCAAGTGTTGTCTTTATGCGTATCGGCTCTTGCGGCGATGTAGGCTTGCTCTTGGTGGCAGTCTTTGCACTCTTTTGTGATCTTAGGCTTTGTATAAAACGCGCTCAAATAGCCCTGCTCGGAGTTGTAATTTACGCCCTTGACGGTTTTATCGCCAACTACCGGTCCGGTGTTATCGTGCGGATCGTGGCAGGTTACGCAGCGCATACCCTTCTCGTAGTGAGCGGTGAAGTATGATTGAGAGCCTTCAGAGCCACATCCTGGTCCCATAGATTTAAATTTAGAGCTAAGAGATAGATCGGGATTTCCGTTGTTTAGCGGATTAGCACGAGCTAAATCAGGGCTATAGTTAAATCTTTGGTGGCAGCGTTCGCAGTTTGAGGTTCTAAAATTTGTAGCACCATCCAAGTGACCGCCCGCTCCATGACACTCTTCACAGGTGATACCCTTGGAGATAGTGTGCTTTTGAAGCTCTTTTGCATTACCCAAAGCAGCATAGAATTCTTTTTTAGTTTTAAAATCGAATTTGAATGGGTGGCAGACTTCGCAATACGAGCTGTTTGCTTGGAAAAACATCGATTTTTTGTATTTCGCAGCATACGACGCAAGACCTCTTACGTAACCGCCGTTATCGCCGTATTCCTCAAGTGTGCCCGGGAATTCCGGAACGATCTTTTTAATCTTTTTGACCGTCTCATCGTCTAAATTTAACGCCCAAGTCCTTTGGAATTGGTTGCCGCCGGCTACGATTTGACCGGTACCATCTCTTAGCAAGCCGCCCTCTACGTGATAGGTTCCGCGTAGAAGCCATGCATCTACGTAGCCAAATTTTGTCCTTAGGTGCCCCACGGTCGCATAAATTACGTCAGGGGTAATACCTTTTGGAAGGATAGACGCCGTATCCGGGCTAAATACAGGATCGGTTAAGTTATTATTAACCTCCGGGTGCTCGCCCGGGAAGCGGATAGTAGTAGCGTGGCGCGATCTGCTCCATGTCTCATACTGCGCAGGGTGGCACTCGCCGCATTTTTCAGGACCTATGAATTTATTCGGAAATTGCAAAGAAGAGCCCGCAGGGATTCTATACATCATAGAGCTATAGCCCTTGCCGTCGTCTCTTTTACTCGCCTTTGAAAAGTCAAATCCATGCCCTTCCGCAAGCCACTCCAAACCTCGGTCGTGTACATCCATCTTACCGACCGTCTTGCCGCCGTATTTGGTAAAAATCGGGTGATTTTTAAATAGCCAGTCATACATCTCTCGCTCTTCTACGACGTAGTCCTGCAAGGATATGACGCCTCTGCTTTGCAACGTGCCCTTAGGATTTGCGATGACGTCGCGCGATTTTTGCGACATTTCCATCTCATGCCCCATGCCTTCATCAGCACAGGCTCCTGCGGCAAAAATGCTAATACAGGCTAGCGCGCCTAGTAGCATCTTATTCCATTTTTTCATGGCTCCTCCTTTGAAAATCAAATTTTTAAATTAGCAAAGTTCTACAATTGGAATAATATCAACAAAAAAGGGTGAAAAAGGGAGAAATTTAATAAAGTCTAAATTTAACGAAAAGAGATCGTAAATATCGCGCCTTCGTCAGAATTTGCAGCGCTTATGCTCCCTCCATTTTTTTCGATTATCATCTTGCTCATATATAGCCCTAGTCCGCTGCCCTGCTGTTTTGTCGTAAAGTGCGGCTCAAAAATTTTATCTAACTGCGCTTCGTCGATGCGGCTTGCGTTATTTTCGATCGTGATTACCCGCTCGCCCTGTTTTAAAAACGAGCGGATTTTAATCTCGCGCCGTTTAAGCGGCACGTCCAAAAACGCCTCTTTTGCGTTGTTTATGATGTTTATTAGCACCTGGATGAGCTCGTTTACGTTGCCGTAAAGCGTAAAATTTTCTTCTATCCGCACGCTTATGTCGATGACGTGCTTCTTAAGCGAGGCGTTTAAAATTTTACGCGCCTGCTCGATCGCTTCGCCGGCGCTAAATTCCCTCTTGGGCATGTTCGGATTGAAGAAATTTTTAAAATCCTCGATCGTATCGCTCATAAATTTCACCTGCTCGCCCGCGTCTTTTATGCCGCCCTCGAGCCTTTCTTTTGAGAGCTTGCCCCGTTCGTTGTAAAGCTCTAAATTTATGAGCGTGGAGCTGATCTGCGATAGCGGCTGGCGCCACTGATGCGAGATATTGCCGATCATCTCGCCCATGAGCGCGAGGCGGCTTTGATTTATCATCAAAAGCTGAGTTTGCATCTTCAGCGTCTCGTTTTTTTTATGAATTTTATAGATACAAAATATACAGATCAAAAACACCGCAAGCACGCTTAGGCCGCTAACGACAAACTCTTTGGTGTGATAGAGCAGAATGCTTTTTATCGGAATTTTAAAGCTTATCATCGCGATCGTATCGCCCAGGCCGCCTTTGAAATTTCCCACATCGCCGTAGAGCTCTTGCATCTTTTTAGGCGCTGCGTTGATGCTGTGGCACTCAGTGCACGAAGGCTGAGAGTTTGTTATCGGCAGGCTCAAAAGATACGAGGCGCCACCTTTATCATAGACGATTCTGGAGTATTCTTTATATCTGTTTTCTTTAAAGCCCTCTAAAATTTCATTCTCAAACTCGCTTCCAGCGTGTTCGGGATTGAGCGGATCGGTAGCGACGAGCTTGTAGTCGTAGTTAATGTGATTTTTGGCGAGCTGAATTTTATAAATTTCGCGCGTTATGTAGGTCGAGGACATCAGCCTCGGATCGAAAAAATCCTCGCTTAGAAGCTTTTTTTCTTTAAGCTCGTTTATTAGCGGGCGCTGCACGGTCGAGACGTAATCGCGCACCGCATTCATCGTATCTAGGATATAAAACGCCTCGCGCCTCGTGTCTTTTAGCGCAAGCTCGCGGTAGAAGTTAAAAACCAAAGCCGTAATTACGATATATAGCAGCACGAAAACCGCTACGATAAATTTAAATTTATACTTCAAAGAGATACCCCACCGCATATAAATTTTTGATCACGTCCTTACCGATCTTGCGGCGCAGCTCTTTGACGATCGCCTTGATCGCCTCCTTGCTGGGCTGCTCGAACTCCCACATGTAGTCGAATAGCTGCTCGTAGGTTACGGTTTGATTTTTGCGCGCTAAGAAGTACTCCAAAAGCTTGCTCTCGCTTTTGGAAAGATGACAGGCGCTGTCTTTTACGTAGATGATCTTTTTGGTAAAATCATACTTCAGTTCATCGTTTATGCTAAATATCGGCGCATGGTTTATCAGCTCCGCAGCGACATCTTGCAGCGCCTTTATAAACGAGCTTTTGTCGTACGGCTTAGGCAGATACCTAGTGATCTTAAGCTCCACCGCCCGCCACAGATACTCCTGCTCGGTGTGGCTCGAAAGTATCACGATCGGCACTGAGATGCCGGCAGCTCGGATCTTTTTAACGACCTCAAGCCCATCCATATGCGGCACGCCGATATCAAAAACCAGCGCGTCGTACGAGCCGCTCATCGCCTCATCAAGCGCCTCCAGCCCGTCCTTAACCCCCACTACTTCGCCGAAAAACAGCTGTAGCGATTCGGTTATATTTTTTAAAATCCCGGGCTCATCCTCTAGGCAAAGCACCCTTTTATTGGACAAAACGTCCAATAATTCGTAATCTTGCATTCTCTATCCGCCTCCAAGCTTAGCACATTTCATTCTTAATCGTCTCTTAAAATATAACTCGCTTAAATTATATAAATTTAGCATTAAACTAACGTTAAAAAATATACCAAAGCGGTTTGCACGCAAATTTAAACCTCAAACCACCTATGTGCGAGCTTTTCGCCTGCATAAGTCAGCTTAAAAGATCGCAAGAACATAAAAAGGTGGGGCGATAAGCTTGATATTAAATTTTACCGCCTCGCAGGCGGCATATGAAAGGCGGTAAAATTCTATTTTAGAGGGGCTTACATATGCATTTTGTAGACGAAAGGCAATTAAAACATAAAATCTCAGCTCCGCAGCTCGGCGGAATAGAATTTAAAATTTAGCCCAAGCCGGGCATACTAAAGTTAATGTGAATGCTCCATCTTTGAGTGATCCATGCCGCCGTGATCCATGTTCTCCATCGAGCCATGATTCATATGCGAATGATCCATCCCCTCCATCGAACCCATATCCTGGCTCATCCCACTCATCGAGCCATGATCCATCATAGAATGATCCATGCCACTCACACCTGGATCGGTCATTCCAAAAATCATCGCGACGTGTCCTAGCACCAAAAATACAATCAGCGCCAAGAAATGAAATTTAAGCCTAGCTCTAAATTCCGCTCCTTTTGCGATAACTCCGAGCTCCAAAAGTAGCAGTACTAGCGCAGGCAGCGCCGCCGCTACGTATGCCGCCAAAGCTAAGGCGTCCGCAGCGCCACGTAAATGAATGACGGGCAAAATTTTAACCGCTACGTAAATGATTAATATCGTAAAATAAGCGCCGAGAATGATGCTAAGGCATTTATTGATTTTTAGCGACAAAGAGCCCTTCTGCGCGTGGTACAAGCTAAAAAATTCGCTCGCTACTATCGCTTCTGCTAAGCCCATCGGCACCGCCATAAATAAAATCAAATTCCACGGCTGATTTGCCATCAAAAGTTCCATGTAATTCGTCATTGCCATGTTTTCTCCTTATTTTGGTTTAAAGGGCGCAATTATAGCGGCTTTCGGTAAAAAAATTTAAAACAATATATAAAAGGATTAGGCAAATCTTTAATCTTACGTCTTTCCGCAAAACGATTTGAGCTGCGTCTTAAAACTCGCTCACAAATATTAAATTTATCTCGCTTTACACGCCGCCTCTTCGTATCTAACGCGAAATTTAGAAAATTTATATTTGCAGATGCAGCTGCATTAAATTTAGCCAAAACGCTTTAAATTCCGTAAAATTTCAGTTTTACAAAGATAAAATTACGAAATTTTTTTAAAAGGATTTAAAATGAAAAATGCTCTTTTATTCGCCTGCGCAGCGCTGTTTGTATGCGGCTGCTCCAATCCTGAGCAGCCAAAGCCAGGCGTTTCGCATTGCAGCGAGCCCAAAATGGACGAGGCGTCGCATCAGATGATTCAAATTTGCGGCGAAAGCGAGGATCCGCAGATAGAAAATATGCAGTGCAACGAAAACGGACTTTGCTTCGGCACCGCAAAAATCAGGTAGCCGAAGCCCCCGCAGACGCTAGCGCTAAATTTAACTATTTTATAGCCGAGCCGAACGCCCGCGTAGCGGTCTAAGCCACGCTTTAAAATTTCGCCCGCAATTTAAATTTAACTCCGCTTCACGCGCTGATGCATTTTATCTATCTTATTTTTAGCTGCGTCCGCCGATTGATCGAGCTGCTCTTGGCGCAATAAAATTTTAAAATTTCATCGCCAAGCACGGCGCATAATTAGGATTTAAAAGTAAGCGCGGCTCAAATTTCATAAGTTTAAAATTTTAAAACGACATGCAATTTAAAATTTCAGGTCTCTCAAATGCTAGCGGTGCAAAATTTTGCGCAAGCTCAAAATCCGCGCTAGGAGATTTCATGCCGCTGCAAAATTTCTAGATCACAACTCCGCTCGGTAGAATTTTTTTGGCGGTGCAGATGGAGGCGCAAAATCTGTGCCACGCAACCTTGCACGGATCACACCCGCCCAAATTCCTACGCCGCACGCCGAGACTCATAATCTAATCTCGCTACAAGATCGCTTATGAAATGCGCAACATCCTTAGTCGCATAGCGCAGCCTTGCTCACTGCGTGGTCGAGGTCCGTAGCTGTAGTGCGAAATGGCGCAAAATTCTTTGCCGTGCGGTAGGAGTTCTCAGAGCAAAAAAGACGCGGCATCCTCTATCGGCGGTGCGAGTTTATAGTCTCTAACTCGCACCTTAAAATTCCGCTTCAAACTCATTGCTTAAAATTTCGTCTCAAAAAAATCGCGTATGAGAAATTCCGCTTTATCTTTACGGCTTAAAATTTCGTACGGATCGCACCGAGCAAAATCTCGTCACTGCGCGACGCAATCTTAAAATTTCAGCGGTGAGCTCGTAGCGATATTAAATTCTGCTTCACTATTACGACTTAAATTCTATCACAAGCCTGCAGATTTAAAATTTTACTTCAAACGACGCCGTAAAATTTCTACCCTTGCCTAGGCACATATCTCTCGGAGCCTGCGCCGCTCGCACTTAGCGGTGACGCTATATCTTTGCCGATAGCAATCCTCGCACAGGGCGCCTGTCACAGCCCATAGAAAATAAAGTGCGCCTCTTTCGTAATCGTAGCCTCTAAAAAATTTTAAGCGACCGCAAAATTTTAAAATTTAAAAGCAGCCTGCGATTAAGCCGATTTTTATAAATTTAGATTTGCTTTGTAGCGGCGCAATCTATCGAGTAAGGCGTAACTATAAGTTATGCAGCTAACTTTACGTCAGCTGCTTAAACATTTCGATCTGCTCCTTCGTAAGCTCGATCAAATCATCGTTTGCGTATTTAAGCGATGTCTCCAGACTTGCGATGAGCTCCTTACGGACGAAGCTCACGCTAAAAAGCGTCGCCCAAAATCGCGCTCCGCTGCCCGTGCTCGGATCTTCCAAGACCGCTCTAATCGCAGCTACCGCAGCAGCATCGTCCGCCGCGCCCAATACCTCGTCCACGAGCGGATATTCACCTGCGCCGTCGTCCTCGTTTAGCGAGCGCAAAAGCGGCTCAAGCGCCTCGTCGCAGGGATTATCACGCAAAAACTCCCGTACCGCGCGAAACTCTACCGCGAGCTGATCCGAAAGCTGCGCAGGCATCGGCCGATGAAGTCTCAAAAAGTCTAATGCCGTTTGCTTGTCCATAAAATTCCTTTTAAATGATATGCGCGATTGTAGCTAATTTTGGATTGCAAAGAGATAAATTTACTCTAATTTATCAGCTACTTCCGTCATAAATTCTCAATGATCTTAATAAATTAGACAGTGGCTTTTAGGGGCGATTTTCGATGGGCTTTGCGGATTACGAAATAAAATTCCAAAATTTTATCCAAACAAAAAAGCCCCTGCGAAGTGCAGGGGCTTACAAGCTTGATCTGTTTAGTCCGGCAAAATTTAGCAGACTAAGAGGGATTATTCCTCGATCTTGCCGGTTTTGATGCGACGCTCGTAGATTTCGCGCATCTCTCTGATATCGTTTTTGACCTCGAATACGCCGTGCCAATGCGAATAATCAGGTCCGCCCATTAGCGCGCCTTGGCGCATTCTGCGACCCTCGTGGTGCCATGAAACATAGTAGATTCGCTGGAACGCATCCGCCCAAGGATCGTCTTTTAGAAGTTTCTTTTCCTTAAGCTCTTTTAGCATCTTAGTCGCTTCGTCGTTGTAAACGTTATATAGAAGTACCTGCTTATCGCCCACCTCAAAGAAATTATTCGTATGGGTGCTTGCATGGCACTCTTTGCAGACTTGCTTCATCTCGGCACGCGCTGCCTCAGGACCGTTTAGGTTACCCGCCAAAGGATTACCAATGGTTAACTTGCCGGTATTTAAAAACTCGCTTACCGCGGTCTCATTACCGCCGGTGCGTAGATTGCTCTTAGGCAGCCACAAATTCCACTTCAAGCGTTGAGATACATTGTGAGTGGAGTTTAAATCGCCCACACCGCCGCTAATATGGCAGGTCGCGCATGTAGGAGCGCGGTAGTCAGGAACCGCCCAAGTACCAGGAGCGCTATCGAATTTCCACTCATTGCCTTCAGCGTTAAATACATGTCCGTGCATTGAGTTGTTGTAAATTTCGATATCCGGATGATCAGGTCCTAAGTGGCAAGATGCGCAAGCAGCAGGCTTACGAGCTTCAGCAATCGAAAATTTATGACCCGAGTGGCATGATTTGCATCCGCCTACGCTACCGTCCGGATAAACTGTACCGATGCCGTAAACGGGCCAGGTCTCTTTGGTAGGCTTGTTATGCTCATCCATTTTAATGACGCTACCGTGGCATTGAGAGCAGCCGGTAATATCAGGTGCATGTTTAAGATCAGGGATATCACGTCCTTCGTAGTGATACATTAGATCAACCATTCCTTTGTTGGCTTGCATTTGCATAGCGCCTCTTGCGTGACCGCTGTTTTCAAACTCTTTAACCTCGTTGCTGTGGCATTTAGCACAGGTTTTTGGGCTAACTAGTACCGAAATATGATTATCTGTGTCTTTCGGATGCGGCTCTTTAGCTGCTATAGGGCTATCTGCTGGCTGTGAGTGGCAGTCGGTACAGCTAACGCCTACGTGAGCGTGGCGGCTCATCTTCCAATCCGCAACGACGCCCGGAGTTTTTTCGGCATGGCACTCGACGCAGCGTCTAGCTAGCGGCGTAAGCTGCCTATTTACCTTTAAATTCTTCGTAAGACTAACGTTTACGGAATTGCTTACGTTCGCGTCCGACGCGGACATATTCGCATGCTGCGCGGGCATTTCTGCGAATGCAAACGATGCGATACAGGCTATTAAAATAGCGACTTTTTTTAGCATTGCTTCTCCTTTACTTGGTTTTGTTATTTTCTCGGTTGTATTTATCCCAATATTTGGTGATCTCTATACCCATATTTTTGTGGCCAACGTTTTCGTGGCACTGCACGCAGGTTTTGCCGGTAGTGCCCGCGAAATAATCCCTATGCGCGAGCCAGGCTTTATTTACTTGATTATTCTGCTCTTTTAAATTTCGATGGCAGCTTAGACAGCCGCTTTCATAAACGAAATGATTTCGCTCCTTGCGTTTTTCTTGCCAGTCGATCTTATCGGCATCGGTAAAGACCGTTTTGTAGACATCATTTGCGGAGGTTAGAGCTTTAGTCCAAAGGTACATAAAGGTATTTTCATGAGAAACGTGACAGGCGACGCAATCGGCCTTGAAGCCTTGCGGGTTATTGCCGCCGTGAACATCGTTGTGAAATGCGTTTGCCATCGGCTGCATCGTATGACAGGATACGCAGAATTTATCGGTGCCCGTAAGGTGAACCATCTCCGCAATCCCAAGAGAAAGTATCATTCCTATAAGCACACAAGCGCCCACGAGCAGCACAAGAGTTTTCTTTTTCATAGGTTTCCTTGATTTTAAAATTTCTTCGCAAAATTTTTAGTATTTGATAATTCGAAAAGTGGTATTTTATTATAAAAAGATTAAAAGCCGCTTATTTTCTAGCCTTTTGTTAAAATTTATTAAATGAAGATAAAATTTTAAACTAAGTTTTTAGTTTAACGGAATATAATCCATTAAAATTTCAATACAAGGAGAGATCATGAAAACGATCCAAGCGGCTGAGATTACAAAAGTAGTCAGCGAGCTTTGCAAAAAAGCCTGTTATCACGTCACGCCAGATATGCGCGCGGCATTTGAGAAAGCGCGCGAGAACGAGACTTCACCTATCGGCAAAGATATCTTAGGCAAGCTCTTGCAAAATGCCGATTTGGCGGCGAAAGAGGTCGCGCCGATCTGCCAAGATACCGGTATGACGGTGGTTTTTGTCGAACTCGGTCAGGATGTACATATCGAGGGCGGATATCTGGAGGATGCTATCAACGCAGGCGTCGCGGACGGCTACGTAGGCGGCTACCTACGTAAATCCGTGGTCGCAGAGCCGCTTTTTGAACGCAAAAACACCACAAACAATACTCCTGCGGTCATCAATACCCGCATCATCCCCGGCGACAAGCTTAAGATTAAAGTAGCTCCTAAGGGCTTCGGTAGCGAAAACAAATCGGTACTAAAAATGCTCGTTCCCGCAGACGGCATCGAGGGGGTAAAAAAAGTATTTTTAGAGGCTGTTAAATACGCTGGTCCTAACGCTTGCCCTCCTATGGTCGTAGGCGTCGGTATCGGCGGCACGATGGATAAGGCGGCGCTTTTGGCCAAGCAAGCCGCGGTTCGCTCGATCGACAGCAGAAATCCCGACGAGCGCTACGCCAAGCTAGAGGATGAGCTACTGGAGATGGCGCGCGCTACGGGCGTCGGTCCGCAGGGTCTGGGCGGCATAAATACCGCCGTTAAGGTAAATGTAGAGTGGTATCCGACCCACATAGCGGGGCTTCCGGTCGCCGTTAATATCAACTGCCACGCGGCTCGCCATGCCGACGCTGAACTATAAGGAGGAAATCATGTCAGAAGTTAAAAGAATTACCGCACCTTTCGATAAAAGCGTAGTAAAAAGCCTAAAGGCGGGCGATAACGTCCTAATCAGCGGCACCATCATCGCAGCTCGCGATGCCGCGCACAAGGCTCTAACCGAAACCCTCGCTCGCGGCGAGAAGCTACCCGTAAATTTAGCGGGCGAGACGATATATTATCTGGGACCGACCCCTGCCAAACCGGGTCAGGCTATCGGTGCCGCAGGACCTACGACTAGCGGACGCATGGATAAATACACTCCGGCGATGATAAACGAAGTGGGCATCAACGGCATGATCGGCAAGGGCTACCGCAGCGACGCCGTAGTCGAAGCGATGAAAAAATCTGGTTGCGTCTATATGGTCGCTATCGGCGGAGCGGGCGCGCTGATTAGCCAAAGCATCAAAAAATATGAAGTGCTGGCCTATCCAGAGCTCGGCCCCGAGGCGGTTGCGCGACTTACGGTCGAGGATTTCCCAGCTATCGTAGCGATCGACAGCGAGGGCAATAACTTCTACGAAGTCGGACAGGCGCCTTATAGAAAAATTTAAATTTTCTAGCGGCGTCCGCGCGGCGCTTTTTGCAGTGCGAGCGTTCGTAAATTTATCGGCGTTCGCTCGGGCATCCTAAATTTCGCAGCATAATTTGCGGCGTTTATTCCGCGAAATTTTGCGGCTCGGCGCAGTGGAATTTTATAGCGAAATTTAAATCGCGCCCGTAAAATTTTATCTCTCTTACGGCACGGAATTTTAAAATTTCGTGTCGCTTAAATTTCTACCAAAATTCCGCCTTTGCTTCATTTAGACGATCCACCGCTAAAATTTAACCGTAAATTTATCCAAGTCTAAATTTTAAAATTTCGGCGCCGTTCGTAAGCAAATTTAAAGCTCGCAAGCGTCATAATCCATCTCAAATTTAAAAGGGGCAAAATGAGCGCAAGCGAGCTGGAGCAGATCAGGCTGGGGCTTTTGTATAAGGCGAAAAGAAATACGATCTTTGCGGCGGCGTGCATGCTCGGCTACGGCGTGTTTTTGTTATACAAACTGCGCGACGGAGGAGAGATGATAGATTTGTTGTCTCTTATCGGATTATTCGCGGTTGTTCTTATAGTAGCCGTTTTGTGCGATGAAAGCTCCATAAAAGCTAAGATAATCTACGCTGCCTGCCTTTTTGCTATGAGCCTATTTCTAAATGATTTACAAAATCGCCCCACGATTTCCAAATATATCTTACTCGCGATTATAACTTTAATCTTGGCTGCTTCGAGCTTGTTTGTATTGTTTAGAGACTTTAAGCAAGACTATTCGGTAAAATTTCGGCGCGCTTTTAAAGAGCACTATCTAATGCCCTATTTTAAGGCATTCGGCTATCGATACGATATTGAAGGCAGTATCGATCCCGCCAAGCTTAAGCTCTCAGGGCTCTTTTTTCGACTAGATAAATTCAAAGGCGGCAACGACAGGGTCTCGGGCGTTTATGACGGCGTGAAGTTCGCATTTTGTGACGTAAGTTTATTTAATAGATTTTCGGAAAGCGAAATCCTCGGCACCTTTTTCTACGCGGAATTTAACAAACGCATAAGCGCCAAAACCCTGATCTTTCCCGCTTGCGCCGGCGCGCCGAACACAGGCGGGCTAAAAAAGATCGATATGGACGATGCGGAGTTTAACGCCGCCTTCGCCGTGTATTGCGAGGACGCAGCGGGCGCGATGTATATTTTAACACCCGCCTTTATGCGGAGGCTCTTGCGCTTCGCAGGTGCCGTAGCCGCGCCCGTCAGTCTTAGCTTTTTAGATAGCAAAATTTATATTTTTGTAAATACGGGGCGCGATAATTTCGAGCCGGACATCGACGAAAGCGTGCTGCGCCGCGACCCTGCCGCGCAGCTCAAGCGCGAGCTTTCGCACTTTTTGGCGCTCGTAAAAAATCTAAAACTAAACGAAAGAATTTGGAGCTAGCGCACGGCTAGCCGCAGCTTTGCGTGTCACAGCCTCGCGCACTATAGCTTCACGCTCCGTGCTGCAACCTCACGCGCCGTAAAATTTGGAATTTTAAAATTCCGCTTTTTGATTTCGCGCTTTGGAATTTTACGCGCCTTAAAATCCCGCGCGTTTTGAAATTTAAAATTTTAATCCACGCAGAGGAATTCTGCACCGCAAAATTTAAAATTCTGAAATCAAAATTTCGTGCCGCGAAATTCTACGCTTTAAAATTTAAAATTTTAAAATTTCACAGTCGAAATTCTGCGCGGTTGAAATTCGAAATTTTGCCGCGCCTTTAAATTTACAGCCCAAAAGCCTTAAAATTTAAAATCCAAATCCGCTCGCTGCAGAATTCTGCGAAATTCCGAAATTTGAAATTGCTTGAAGTTGTAAAATTACGGGAGGCTGCCGTTTGAGATTCGCCTTTCAAAGCATAAGGCTAAGTAGCAGCAAAAATCCGATGAAGCTTAGGGCGTTGCCGAAGGAGCCGCCGATGTGATCGCCGAGCCACGTCAGCACGAGCGCGCCGCCTAGACGCAGGCCTATTTGCAATGCCACACCCGCGATAAAATCCGCTGCGCGCCGAAGCCCGCTGCGCGTATCGCCGAGCTTGGTGCTGCGGCTTTGATTCCAAAGCCCACTAACGCGGTAGTCCTTGTAGCGGGCGCGGAGAATATCACCGTTTTGCAGCTCAAAGCTCTGCGGGGCGTCCTTCGCCTTGGCGGGTGCCGCGACTTCGGCGGAGCGGGCGGAATTTGTAGAATTTGCTGCGTTGGCAGAATTTACAAAACTTGCGGAATTTGCCGATTTCGCAAAATTCTTAACGCTCGCAGAATTTGTAGAATTTTCTGCGTCTAAATTCTTAAATTTCGCAGAATTTTTGCCGTCCGCAAGCTCCGCTAAATTTTGATCTGTGAGTATCCCGTCGGAAACGATCTGCAGCTTGCTATCGCCCGATAAATATACTCCGTCCAGCGCGAAGCCAAAATAATAAACGTCGCCGCTTTGCAGCACGCGCACGCCGCTGGCGTAGCCGCTCGCTTCGCCGCTTCGCTTGGGCTCTTTGGAGTGCGCGAGAGCCGCAAATATGCGTCCGAACTTCGCGGCGCGCCAGTCTCTTCGCATAAACTTGAAGCTGCAATACGCGGAAGGCACAAGGACGGGCAGGGCTATCGCCCCCACAGGAGCCCTTGCATCAAAGATGAAGATTATGCAGTAGATACTCATCGCAGCTAGCGCTACGCCGAAGGCTGCGAATATCATGGCGAGTGCCGTGCTGCCGGCGCCCTTCCAGCGCTGCGCGCCTAGGCTTAGATTAACGAAATCTAGCGGAAGGACGGAAGCGGCGGAGTTTGCCAAAGCGCCGTGCTCCTCGCGGGTAGAATTTAAAGAGAGGGGGCCGCTTAAATCTTTGCGGATAAAACCTAAAGCGGCGGAATTTATGCCGCTGCGATCTTTGTCCGATAAATCAGATGCTGTAGAATTTTGGCGCGCACTTGCCGCCGTATCGCTATATGCGTCGCGGTTTGAATTTGCGGCAGCGGAATTTCCGCTACTTGAAACTTCGCAGTTAGGGCGCTCTGCGGAATTTTCGCCGCTTAAACCTACACTGCTTAAAGCCTCGCGGCAGGAATTTAAGCTCCTTGAGCCCAAAGCTTCATCTTCATATATCACCGCCAGCTCGTCGCCCTCGCGTATCGGCAGATAAATTCCGTCGCGTTTTAAGTCCAAATTTCCCGCAAAGCGCAAGCGCTCCAGCGTAAAGCTAAATTTCGCCGTGTCTGCAGCCGCGGGCTCTAGCTTTAAATCCCTGACCGTGCCGCGAGCAAGTTTGATCTGCTGCGGTGAAAGAAATTTGGCAAATCCCATGCGCGCCTTTGAGATCTCGCAAAATTCCGTTCCTCCTACTTTGCCGCGGATTTTTTGCGGATCTGGATACTGATGAGCTCAACAAGCAGTGAAAACGCCATCGAGAAGTAGATGTAGCCCTTAGGTATGTGAAAGCCCAGCCCATCAGCGATCAGCGAGACGCCCACCAAAATCAAAAACGCAAGCGCTAAAATTTTGATCGTCGGGTTTGCGTCCACGAAGTGCGCGATCGCGCCGCTAGCGAGCATCATCACGCCCACGGCGATGATGACTGCGAGGATCATCACGGGTAGGTGCTGCGCCATGCCCACGGCAGTGATGACGCTGTCGAGCGAAAAGATGATGTCCAAAACGGCGATCTGCACGAGCGTGCCGCCGAAGCTTGCCTTGCCGCTGCTAGCACTATGCTCGTGTGCTTCGCCCGTGGCACTGGAGTGGATCTCGAGCGTGGATTTGACGAGCAGAAACAATCCACCGCCGATCAGCACGAGATCGCGTCCGCTAAAATCGCGCGCAAGCACGCTAAATAGCGGCTTAGTTAGTCCCATGATCCAGCTTAAGCTAAGAAGTAGCAGTATGCGCGTGAACATCGCAAGCGCAAGCCCCATTATACGGGCGCGTCCGCGCTGCGCCTCGGGCAGGCGGCCGCACAAAATCGCGATAAAGATGATATTGTCGATGCCAAGCACGATCTCAAGCCCCGTGAGCGTCGCCAGGCTGATCCATGCCTCGGGTGAGGCGATCCATTCAAACATCGGTTTCCTTTGGGTGAAATTTAAGCCGTGATGATAGCGAAAGTTTGGTTAAAATTTCTAAATTTTACCGCCTTTGTGCGCGGAATTTCGCGTCTGATTCCGCGCAAAATTTCAAGTCTCGAATTTTAAAATCTTGAGTTTTGATACGGCGCAAATATGGGCTAAATTTAACATGAATCGAAATTTTAATTTATTTAGTGCGGCGTGGTGCGTGTTCGCTTTATCGAAGTTCGTTTTGAAATCTGCGTGCAGCTAAAGCGCACAGGCGGCATATCTCGATCGAGGTTGGCGGATAAAGGAGCGGCAAATTTCAAAATTTAAAGATAGATGCCGCAGCAAGTAAATTTTGATGACGGGCGCTGCAATCCGGGCAGGCTAAATTTTGGCGCTAAATACGCACAGAGCGTGCAAAGTTGGAATTTAGTGCCGAATGCACGCAGAAGGTGCGAGGTCGAAATTTAAGCGAGCGAGCGCGTCCTAAACAGCGCGAAACAAATCACGGCAAAACAAATTCACTAATCAAACAGCGAGGGTTGCAGCGATTTGATCTTGTAGCTTGCGCGGTGAAAAGGCGTGAGCCCGTACCGCTCGATCGCCGCGATGTGCGCGCGCGAGCCGTAGCCTTTGTTTTGCGCGAAACCGTATTGCGGGTAGCGCCGCGCGAGCTCGTTCATCGTGCGGTCGCGCGTGACTTTGGCAAGGATGCTCGCCGCGCTTACTTCGGCGATTTGCGCGTCGGCCTTTACGAGCGTCTGAAGCCCGTGTACGCCGAAGTTTGCGTTGCCGTCGTAAATGATCTGTCTGCTAAAACCCGCAAAATACGCGAGAATTTGTTCAAGTGCCGATCTTAGACAGGAGCTTAGACCCGCTTCATCGACCTGTGCGCTTGAAATTTCGACGATTTTGTAGCGCGAATTTTCGATGATCTGGGCGTAAAGCTCCTCGCGGCGCTTCTCGCTTAGTTTTTTGCTATCGGCAAGTCCTGTGATCTCGCGCTGCAGCACGCAGCCAGCGACGCAAAGTGGTCCTGCAAGACAGCCGCGCCCGGCCTCGTCGATGCCGCAAATTTGTCCGCTCATTGCGCGTCCTTTCGCACGACGGGCGCGGCCCCACTTAGTAGGTCGTGTAAGTTTAGATGATCTTTGCGAAAGAAGCAGATCAAAAGCCCGATGACGCTAAAGCCCGCAAACACAAAGCACGCAAAGCGAGCTAGCGCCCTAAAGAAGCTTACCTTGCGTCCGCTGCGAACGTCGATGAGATAAAGCCCTGCGAGCTTGTAGCCCGGCGTCTGGGCGCTGCGAGCGTAGAATGCTGCGCAAATCGCGCCGTACGCGAGCCAGATAAGCGCAATTGCGGCTTGGTTGCGCCACAGAGCCTCTTTCGAGCCCAAGACGAGATAGGTAACGCCGTAAAATAGGGGCATCGCGATGATGAAAAGATCGACGATGAAGGCCTTTATGCGCAGAAAAATCGGTGAAATTTTAGCTTTTTGTTTTGCCATTTTGATCCGTTTTGGATTAAATTTTAAAATTCCGGCGCGCTAAATTTAGAGCCGACAGGATAAAATTTAATCTCGTTGCAGTTTGTTAGCGGCAATCGGCGCCTAGTTTCCGCGGCTTCCTGGCTTGATCGCCTTGCTTCCGGCAGCGCAGAGCGGGCAGGTATCGGGCTCGTAAATTTTAAACTCGAAATTGCCTAGCGCAAAAAACGGCTTATCTGCAGGCAGTTTGGCACCGCTCTTTGCACTGCTGTTCGCTAAATTTGCGACCTTGCAAAATCCGCGATTGGCAAGCGCAGCAAAGCCCACGACCTCGCCGCCGAGGTTTTCGATGAGCCTCGCGCTCTCAAGCGCCGAGCCGCCCGTCGTGATGATATCGTCGCAGACGATAAATCTCTCGCCCTTGTGCACTTCAAAGCCGCGGCGCAGGCTCATCACGCGATCTACGCGCTCGGTAAAGATGAAGCGCTTTTTCGCCGCGCGAGCTAGCTCGTAGCCGGCTAAAATTCCGCCCAGCGCAGGCGAGCAGACGCTATCAAACTCCACGCCCGCTTTTTCGATGATAGCGGCGAGCTCGTCTGCGAGCTGCCCCGCGAGCTGCGGATCCTCAAGTACTTTAGCGCTTTGCAGATAAAATTCCGAATGGTTGCCGCTTGAAAGCAGAAAATGCCCTCGCAGATATGCGCCGCAGTCGCGATAGATTTTTTCTATATTCACAGCTCAAACCTTCAAAAGCTCGGCTTCTTTGGCCTTGACTGCGTCGTCGATCTTGGCGGAGTAAGAGTCGGTGATCTTTTGCACCTCGTCGTAGCCCTTTTTGGCGTCGTCTTCGGAGATCGCTTTGTCTTTTTCGAGCTTTTTAATCTCGTCGTTGGCGTCTTTGCGGACGTTGCGAATGCCGATTTTGGCCTTCTCGCCCATCGCTTTAGCCTTTTTGGCGTTTTCTTGGCGTTGCTCGACCGTCATCGGCGGGAAAAAGAGCTTCACGCTCTCGCCGTCATTAGTTGGGTTTACGCCGATATTCGCCGCTGCGATCGCGCTTTCGATCGTCTTTAGCATCGGTTTTTCCCACGGCGTGATCGAAATCGTTACCGCATCGGTCGAAAGGACGGTCGCGACCTGATTTAGCGGAGTTTGCGAGCCGTAATAATCCACGAAAATATGATCTAGGATCGCCACGCTTACCTTGCCGGTGCGTAGCGTCGTAAAGTCCTTTTTTAAAGCCTCGATAGCTCGATCGCCGTTTGTTCTTTGCTCTTTGTAGATAGCTTCTAGCATTCAAATCCTTTAAATAAAATTTGCGAAATTATAGCGTTAAAAAAATAAGAATAGCATTTAAAAGCGCGGATTTTGCGCTTTTAAATTTTAAAATTTAGAGTTTATTTGGTTGTGTTTTGATCTGCGGAAGCGGCGCTGGCATTGGTATCACTTGATGCTTGCGACCGAGCAGGCGCGCTAGCTGCGGCTGTATCGGTAGCAGGAGCTGCGGGTGCTTCGATCTTCGGAGCTGTTGAATTTACCTCGCTGCTATTTACAGGATTTGCTTCGGTACTTGCCGGAGCGAAATTAGGCTTTGCGCCTGAAGCTGGGATGGATGGCACGCCAGGGACAGCGTTTGGCACGGATTTAGTAGCATTTGCTTCAATCTTTACGCGATCTACGACAGAAGATTTAGCATCTTGCTGATAGAAATACGCAAGCACGAGTGTATTTATCACAAATAGAATTCCCATCGCGGCGGTAAATTTAGCCAAAAATCCCGCTGGACCCTTCGCACCAAATAAGCTTTCGTTGCTTCCGCTGTATGCGCCAAGTCCGATAGAAGAGCTCTTTTGCAGCAGGACGGAGATCGTAATTATCACGGCAAAAACGACTTGTAAAACCAAAAATAACGTAGTCACTATAAAACCTTTTGAAAAAATTGAATTTGCGATTATAATAAAAGATTTATAAATTTTAAGTTAAGAGTGCACCGCACGAAGCGGTGCATAGAATTTAGTCTCTGCTTGCGCCGAAAATTCTTAGCAGCGAAAGGAAGAGGTTGTAGATGTTTAGATACATATCTACGGCAGCCATTATCGGTGAAGTATAGGTGCCGTTTATAATATTTTTAGTATCGTAGATGATATACATCGAAAAGATTAAAGCCGAAAAAGCTGAAATTGCTATATCAAGCACGGTGCTTTTGAAAAAGAAGTAGTTCAAAAGGCTTAGCACGATAATAGCCACAAGCGATACCAATAGCGGCTTGCCCCAAGAATCGAAATTTGTCTTTGTATTCATCGCATAAACGGTAAGAGCACCGAAAGTAATCGCCGTAGCCACAAACGCATGCGTTACTACGTCTCCGGCACCCGCTGCAATATAAATAGCGATCAATTTACCTAGAGTAAGACCGGTAATAAAGGTAAATGCAAAAAGCAAAACTAGCGCAATCGTATTAGCGCCGCGATTTACGGCTGCTTGCATACCGAAGATCAGCCCCATTAAAAGCACTAGATATAAAAATGGATGAATAGCCAAGCTCACGCCGAAACTCATCGCCACAAAAGCCCCTGCCGCCGCAGCTATCATCGAAGCGGTTAGAAGCGCGTAGGTTTGTTTGATAGTCTGAGAGATTCGTCCTTGTTCCAGTGACGCGTCCGATAGTTCATAGCCGTCCGCGTAATTTCGTCTGTCGTATAGACTCATATTTTTCTCCTTCTTTTGATTTATGAGCGGGGAGTTTAGCGAAAATTTGGTAAATATATAATTAAAAATTCCCAGAATTCTATCTATTTATGAAAGTAATATATAATTCCCGACTTTTTTAAGGAGAAAGTATGCCCAGCCAGTTAATAAATGGAGCTATTAAATTTATGGAAGAAAATTTTGCCGAGCATGCCGAGCTTTTCGGAAGTCTGGCAAATCATCAAAAGCCCCACACGCTTTTTATCGGCTGCTCCGACTCGCGCGTGGTGCCAAGCCTAATTACTTCGACGCTTCCAGGAGAGCTTTTCGTCGTGCGAAATATCGCAAACGTCGTTCCTCCATACCGAATTAGCGAGGAATTTTTAGCAACTACTTCGGCGATTGAATACGCACTATATTCGCTAAATATCAAAAATATCATCGTTTGTGGGCACAGCAACTGCGGAGGCTGCGCGGCGCTGTTTTATGACGCAAAAAAACTTGAAAAAATTCCAAACGTAAGGCACTGGCTAAATTTAATGCAGCCTGTAAAAGACGAGGTCGAAAAGCTCAAAGATCTCGGCGCCGACAAGCGCGAGTGGATCACCGAGAGATTAAATATTATAAATTCTATGCAAAATTTACTTAGCTTTCCTGGCATCAAAGACGCCTACAAAAACGGCGAGATTAAAATTTACGGCTGGCACTACGTCATCGAAACGGGCGAGCTATTCAACTACGACGACGAAGGCGCGCATTTTACGCTATTAAATAAGGGAATGGATTATGAAAAAATCTATAATCAGCTTTTTAACGATTAGTCTTTTTAGCGCCGCTTTAGCGTTTGCAGACCTCAACACGACCGGTGAGGGAAGCTTTGTAGAGACGAATTCTTCTACTCCAGAGGCAAATCTTACTTTAGAAAACAACAAAACCGAGATCAAAAAAGAAGTCGCTAAAATTTTATCCAAATCGCTCGGTGCAGAGGATGGCAATAAAACTGAAGTAATAAATATGATCGCAGAAAAGGTCGCCAAAACGGAGACTTCACAGAAAAAAGCTCCTAATGAAGAGACGCTTATCTCTGTAATCAAAGAGATTAAAAAGCTAAATTTGCAGCGCAGCTCCCTGCTTAACGGCGGCGACGCCAACGCGAGCAAAAACGAACTGGACGCCATCGATCGCAATAAAGCCAAGCTCTTTGATCGCTTACCTTTCGCGATTACGCAGCAGGATATGGATATCGAAAGCATAATGTCGTATGCGCAAAATAAAAAGAACATCCAAACTACGCTAAAAAAATACGCCAAAAAGCAGAGCTCTCCCGAATACGTAAATGCAAGCGCGGATTGGGAAAAAATGGAGATGGCAGAGATCTTTTATACCTCGCTTATGAAAATTGAGGATATGTTTGTAAACGGCGCAAGCAGAAGCGCGCTTGAAAGCGAGCTAAGTAGTACGCTACTAAATATCCAAACTAGGGATTTTAGCAAACTTAATGATTTGAAAAATAATCTAAGTAGTCAAGAGCAGATAGACGCCTTAGAGTCTAAAATCAACGATTTGAAAAACGACAAGCAGACCTACGACGAGGTGCTTACGTATCTGTCTCGAAATAGCGATCTGCTCGCAAGCAGCGTGGTTTTTACCAGCTTAAATTTTAAATCGGTGATCGATTATATCAACGATAAAATTCCGTTTAAGCTCAGCCACGTAAATTTCGGCAAGCTTATTCTAATCACGCTGATTACGCTATTTTTCTACTCGCTTCGCAGACTGCTTGCCAACATCATCTATTTCGTATTTAAATTCTTTAATAAAAGCTTTTCGCTGGATAGCGAAACTCTAAAAACGCAAGTAGTAGGCATCATCAAGCGTCCGATGGGTATTTTACTGATCGCTTATTCGGTTGATATCTGTCTTAGTATATTTTATTATCCGGCGCCTGTGCCAATAAAATTTGCAAATTTATTCTCGATCGTTTACGTAGTGCTTTGGGCATGGCTCATCATCGAGATCATCGACGGTTACGGTATTATCGTGCTTGGAAACATCACGAAAAAAGGCGTCAGAAAAGACATCATAAATCTAGTCGTTAAAATTCTATATGTCATCGTAATCATCATCGCCGCACTTTTAGTGCTAAAGCGTCTAGGCTTTGACATCTCGGCGCTTATGGCGTCTCTTGGAATCGGCGGACTTGCGATCGCGTTTGCGACCAAGGACATCATCGCAAATTTCTTCTCATCCGTGATGCTATTATTTGATAATTCATTCTCGCAAGGAGACTGGGTCGTATTAGGCGACATAGAAGGAAACGTCGTAGAAACGGGCTTTAGAAAGACGACGATCAGGACCTTTGATAACGCTCTTGTTTTTGTGCCGAATTCCAACATAATGGCGCAAAATATCAAAAACTGGAGCCGCAGGAAGGTAGGACGGAATTTAAAGCTTACCGTAGGCGTCGAATACGGCGCGAGCACGGCTCAACTGCGAAAGTGCGTAAACGACATCAAAGAGATGCTAAAATCTCACCCGGGCATCGCTCAATCTGCCGATACAGCGCTAAATTCTAAAGATTTTCGTATGCGCTATAGGCAAAACATGGTCTCTATTGACGATTTAGCGGGCTATAAAAGCACCATGTTCGTGGCGTTAGATAGCTTTGGCGATTCGTCCATTAATATTTTAGTTTACTGCTTCACAAAAACCGTAATATGGGCAAATTTTATCCAAACTAAAGAGGATGTTTTATTTAAAATAATGGAGATCGTGGAGCAAAACGGACTATCGTTTGCCTTCCCATCGCAGAGCGTTTATATCGAAAATATCCCGGAAATAGCAAGCGAATGCGTAAAATCAAAAGTAAATTCCAACGACAAAGGAGAGCAAAATGGCTGATTTCGATGACTTCGAAGACGAAGAGTTCGATGAGGACGAATATGAGGACGATGATTTAATCGGAGGCGACGAGAGTTACAACTACAACTACGACGAGGATGATTACAGCTACGAAGACGACGACGGTTTTAACGATTATAGCGATTTGGACAGCGAGGATTATTAGTGTTTAGATCCAGGGCGCTGCCTTTTGATCCGCGCACGAATAAAATCGCGAGCTTGCAGAGCTTAAAATTCCATCACGGCGGGCTTTGCGAGGACTACGTCTCTGCTCTAAATCGGGACATTGCGGATACGCCGATACAAAACGCGGATCTTTTTACGATCATCACGCAGTCGTTCAAGGCCGCGCGCGACGAGGAGTGCAATTTTTCGCAAATTTCAAAGCTTTATAAAATTTGCCTAGGTTTTAGCCGTATTTTTAACAACGCCTCTGAAATTTACAACCACGATTTTTACTTCGACTGTATCGCGCAGCCAAGTGAGCCTAGTGGCGAGCTGGAGGACGCTTTGGCGCAGGCTTTCGGCGGGATGGAAAATTTTAAAAGCGAGTTTTTAAAGCGCGCGATGGGGCTTTTTGGCAGCGGCTGGTGCTGGCTCATATGCGACGAGCGCGGCACAAATTTAGAAATCATCACGACGCAAAACGCGGATACCCCGATCGCACGCGGCAAAATTCCGCTTTTAGCTTGCGATCTTTGGGAGCACGCCTACTACATAGATTATCAAAATGCGCGCAAATCCTACGTGGAGAATTTCTTGCATTTTGCGGATTTCGGCTTCGCAAGCGACGCCTATTCGTGGGTAAAAGAGCAAGGGCTTGGCTCCGTGAAGCTCTACATCGGCGAGCTTCATCCAGCCGCATCTTCGCGCTGCGATTGCGGCTGCTGCGGATAAAATTGGACTTTCGTTACACAGCTTCGAGCGCTGCGGATTTTCGGTTCTCTATGCCCGCCGCGCGCTAAATTTCAAATAGCTCCGCCTTTCAACGCTTCTTTTGCCGCACGAATACTGTGCGCTATACGGCCTGTGCTCTGAGAGCGCTCCCGGCTTGCCGCGCTCTAAATTTACGTAAATTTGATTTTGAACCCATTTGGCGTCCACGGATTAAAATTTAAGATTTTTAATTTGAAGTTTGTTTGACTATAGTTCACCGCTCGTTACGTGCCAAATTCCGAGTGCTTCTCCTTTTCAGCGCTTATATCTTGTGCGCAAATACCGCGTTGCACAGACCTTATGTGAAATTTCGCTTTATCTAGCTCTACTTTCTTAAAATTTCCACCGCCCGCGTATGGAAATTTAACGCTACGAGCGAGCATCTTGCAAAATTTTAAAGTTGCAAATAAGCCCACGAAATTTTCATACCAAAATAAGCAGCGCATTCTTTGCTTCCGTAATTATATAGAGAGGCACTCTCTGCATCCCTGCCTTGTTCACCCATGCCCTATTCGTAAAATTTTGTTTAATAAAGCGGTTGGTAAATTTTAAAATATCAGCCAGCTAAAATTTGCTGCGTCAAAGGCGGGGTGCGGCGGGTTTAAAATTTACGCCCGAATAGCACGGCTTGCGAACTGCGGGCTAAATTTAACGAAATTTGATCGTCGAATTTTGCCCTTTCGGCGGTTGAAATTTCAGTGCCGTTTCGGCTTGAAATTCAGCTTTAAATTTTAAAAATTTGCCCGCCAAAGGTGGCTCGTTACGCGTAAAAGACAAGCCGTATCGAAACCAAGCTATGCTGCGTCGGGCGATACCTGCGCGTTATGTGTGCCAAAATACAGCGTGGAATTTTAAGCTGTATCAGCGCAAATCACGCGGCGAGCTGTACTGCACGAGACCTCGTTAGTTAAAGCGCCGAGCCGTATTCGCGCGCCGCATAAAGCTGCTCAGCGTAGAATTTTACTCGTTTAAACGCAGCGCGTCGCTTCACAAATACAAAGCCGCATCATTTAAAGACGGCACTTGACGGCGCGGTATGTATAGCCGAAAACAGATGCTCAAGGCCACGCTCGCTTAAAATTTAAAGCTGCACTTCAAAAATAAAGCCATGCTCACTCGAAGCGCAAAGTCGCGTCTGTTTAAAGTGTGGAGCCGCGTCCTAATCAAATGTTAGAGACGTGAAGCAGAGATCAATCGAAACGCGAAGTCGTGTCTATTTAAAGTATAGAGCTACGCCTAATAAAATTAAAAACCACGCTAGCTCGAAAGGTAAAGCTAAATTTATTTAAAACGCGAAGCCGCGCTTCAAAACGCAAAAGCTTGCTCGTTTAAAGCAAAAAGCCAGTATTGAAAATGCAAAGCTGCAGCCGCCGAAAACTGAAAGTCGCATCTGCTTAAAATTTCCTAGCTTATTTAAAATTCTAAGCCTACTCAAAGCCTCAAACCCATTTAAAATTTTAAAATTTAGACCGCTTTACTCCCTTGTTAGCCCGTTTTTATCGGATTTGTCGCTGATTAGATTGCCGCTTTCATCGTATTTTTTGGCGTGCACGAGCCTGCCGCGCTCAAACTCGCCCTCGGCTTCGAGCTTGCCGTCTGCGTAGTAGTGCTTCGCCGTGCCCGTCTCGAGCCCATCCTTGAACGTAACTCTAGCCTTGAGCGCGCCGTTTTCGTGATATGCTTCATAAAGCCCGTGTTTGCGACCGTCTCTGAACATCACCTTCGCCGCAAGCGCACCGTTTGCGTAGTATTGCTTACTCGTGCCCGTTTGCCTGTCGCGCTCAAACTCGTATTCGCCCTGCAGCGCGCCGCCCCCGTAATATTCGCGCACGGCGCCGTCGCGCTCGCCGTCTTTAAAATTTTCGACTACGCGCGTCTTGCCGTCCTCGTAAAACAACTTCCAAGCGCCCTGTTTGCGGTCATCCTTGTATGCGCCAGTCTGCTTTAGTGCGCCGCTTTCGTAATACCATTTTTCCGTGCCTTGGCGCTTGCCCGCTTTGTATGTTCGCACGCCGCGCACTTTGCCGCTTTTGTAATAATCCACGTCCTTGCCGTTTCGCAGCCCGCCCTTATACGGATGGCGCGCGCTTACTTCGCCGCTTTCGTAGTAGTCGGTGAAAACGCCCTCGCGCCTATCCGCTTTATACGCGCCCTGCTGCTTTAGCTTGCCGCTTCCCTGATAATACAGCTTGTAAAAACCCTCGCGCTTGCCGGCTTTGTATTCGCTCTGCGATCTCAGCTCGCCGCCGTCCGCGTAGTAGCTCTTCGCGACGCCGTCGTACAGGCCGCCCTTTAGCGGATATTCGTTTGAGGGCTTATCTCTGCCGTCAAAGTAATCGCGCTGAAGCACCGCGGTGCCGTTCTTTACGTCGATCTCTCTGATAAGCGTGGGCGGCAGCGGCTTTGCTCTGGGGTAGACGACGCCCATAAAATTTACGTCGTAGAGATCCTCGGCGCTATAATGTAGCACCTTGAGCGTCCCGCTGTAGGGCTTGTCCGCTACGAAATACAGGCCGTTTTTTAGGACCGGCTCGGGTTGCATTACGATTTTTGGCTCCAGGGCTTGCGCGCCCAGCGCCAAAAACGGAAGCAGAAAGATGAATTTTAATTTTTGAGTTAAACCTGATAAATTTAGCGGAATCCTCATATTTTTTACTTCCTTGTTTTAAAGCTTACTTCGATTATTCTCATTTTAATATAGATATGGTTATTTAAAGCCTCTTGAATTATGAATAATTTATTTTACATCGCGAGATGACATTATCAAATTAAGCACTTCAAATAAATATTCAGAAAAGCAATTCGTTTGAAAATTTATAGGAACTTTTTCATTGTTATTACTGCCAAAATAAGTTATACCGGTCGTTGACAAAATTCCTATTTGTATAAATTTATTAATTGCTATATATTCACAATCGTCATCTGTTATTAATGGGCTATTTGGTTTATTTTTAATTAGATCATAAAAATATATAAAATCTAAATCACTTAGGGAATTTATATTGGCAAGTAGTGCATGTTCGTAATAATCAAGCTTACCATTTTGTAATAACTTACCATATAATTTTGCTAATATTTTTGCATGTAAGTCATAAGTTGATAGTCTAGCCTTTTCCAATAAATCAAAAAGAATATTGATATTATCGCTACTTATATTCTCATAAAATTTACTATTCTTTTCATCGTTTAATTCTTTCTCTTCATGAACAAAATCGTTTAATCTAATTTTAAATCTTTCATGTATAAACCTATGTACAAAATGTGAAGCTAATTCGGCCTTTGATTTATATAAGGTAGATACTGCGGCAATAATAAGAGCAGAACCATTTTTTTTAGCCAAATCAACAACTTTACCCATGTTATACGATAAATTACTCATACTATTCCTTGTTTATCAATAGATATCACAATTATACCTTATAAACCATTAGATGTATCTTCCAACCATATACTAAATTTTATGTAAAGACTATTTACAATCAAATTTTATAGACGTTAAATTTAACCCTCCTTTAGCGCTTCGGCCACCGTCCTCCACTCGCGAATAAGCCTTTCAAAACTAAAATTTGCATTCACAGGGCTCGTGGACGGCAGCTTGATGGGCTCTTTGCCAGTTGCGTTTAAAATTTGAGTTTTTAGATATTTTTCGCAAATTTCGTGCGCCTTGCCGCCGTTTGCGTAAACTTGCACGATGCGTGCGCCGCTAAAGATCGGCTCTAAATTTGCAGGCACGACGGCGGTCATTTTGGCGTCGCTCGAGCCCTTTATCTCGCAGCAGATCGCAGCGTCGTAGATGGCGATGCGGCGGGCGAGTAGGAATTTTATCTTTTCATCCATGCTCGCAGGCAGCGGCGCGTTTAAAATTTGCGCCAGCACCCGCCAGAAGCGATTTTGCGGATTTGCGTAGTAAAAGCCCAGCTTGCGAGAGGGGGCGGAGGGGAAGGAGCCGAGGATTAAAATTTTAGAATTCTCATCGAAAATTGGCTTAAAAGGATGAGTTTGGCTCATTTTACACCTGCTTTGTATTCGCCGAAAACGCTCGTCGGAATGCCATAAAATTTATCTTTCATTTTTGCTTTATCTCCCGCAAATACCCGAATTTCGCCCGCAAAGCAGTTTGGAGCTGAAATTGCGCGGCGGCAAAGATTTCGGCACACTTGTTTGCTCTGATACAGCACGCGGTAAAAATTCTAATGAGCCTACCGCGGCGTGCGATTTGGGTTTAAATTCCAACTTTTTAAACCTCGAAACAGAGCTTTTGCAGCTAAATTTAACGCCTCGCGACGGCAAAATTTTAACTCTCGCGGCAGTTAAAATTTGGTCCGCCGCCGCAACCGCCTCTGAACCGCTGCGCGCTAAATTTTAGGTACCGAGATCACGCGCACGAGCTCGCCTTTTTTGAGCTCTTTGACCTCTAGCGGCACGACTAGCAGGACGCTATCGTCGTCTAAATTATTCAAAATCGCGCTGGAGCCCTGCTTTTTGCTTTGTAGGCTAACAAAAAGCCGCCCCTCTCTGTTTTGCAAAACGGCGGGCATAAACTCCAGCCACGGCGTCTTTTTTACGTAGTCGTGATCTAAGATCGCGCTAAATTCCGTGTTTTCGCGCACACCGAAGGATTTTTGCAAATATACGCGCAGAAACAAAATGCACGTAATAAGCGCCGAGAGCGGAAAGCCTGGGAATGCGAAGATATATTTTTCGCCGGTTTTGGCTACGCGCACGTGGCGGCCCGGTTTGATCGCCGCACCCTTTACGATGAGCTCAAATTTTGATTGTAGCGTGCTTTGCACGAAGTCGTAGTCTCCGACGCTCACTCCGCCGCTAGTTAGAAGTATGTCGGCGCTCTGTAAAGCCGATAAGATCGCGCCTTCTAGCTCTTTTTCGTCATCGCGTACTAGAGGCATTATCATCGCTTCGCAGCCTAGCTGCGTTACTAAATTTGCAAGCGCGATGTGGTTGGAGCTGTAAATTTGAGCGTCGTTTTCGAGCCTTTCGCCGAGATCCTTGATCTCGCTGCCGGTAGCTAGGATCGCTACTTTTGGGCGGACGAATACGCTTATGTGAAATAGCCCTAGCTCGGCTAGCAGCGCGATCTGCGAAAAGCCGAGCTTCGTGCCGCTACGAAGCAAAAGCTCGCCCTCGCGGTAGCTCTCGCCCGCTGCGCGCACGGCAAAGCCCACGAGGACGGGTTTTGTGACGATGATCTCGCTGCCTTGTACCTGCACGTTTTCGATCGGCAGAAGCGTGTCGCTACCCTCGCACATGAGCCCGCCGGTGAAGGTTTTGACGCACTCGCCCGCCTTTGCCGCGGCGCCAGGCATTTTGCCTGCAGGCGTCGTGCCGACGATCTTAAATTTAGCCCCCTCGCTTAGATCTGCGCCCTTTAGCGCGTAGCCGTCCATCGCGGCGGTCGGGCGGCGCGGAGTGCTGAAAGGTGCTGCGACGTCGATTGCTAAAATACGCCCCAGCGCCTGCGTGATCGCGACCTTTTCGATGCGCGAGGACTTTTGCACCGTGTTTGCGAAGCGCTCCATCGCGCTTTCAAATTTTTCAAATTCCATCATTTGCCTCCTACGATTTTATAAATTTGATCTTCATTTATCAATTTCGAGTTAAATTTCACAACGAGTTCGCCATCGGTCTCGTAAATTTCAATAATGCCCTTGACACCCTGCAGTGCGGAAAAATCGCCGCCTTTAGGAAAGTATAAATTCTTAAAAAGTTTTGGATCGCTCAGCCTAGAAAGTAGCACAAGCCAGATCACACCTAAAACCGCGACGCCAATGCCTAGCGCTTCGATGCCGATTTTGCCAAAAAGTGCACCACCGCATAGCCCGCCCAAAAAACTGCCAAAAAATCCGAACGAATTAAAAATCCCAAGCGCGGCGCCTTTTTGAGCGACTTTGGCAAATTTAGACGCAAGGCTTTGCATAATGGGCTCATGCGCGTTAAATCCCACGAAAAAGAGCATCACGCCCACCACGAAAGCGCTCGCCCCGCTAGCAAACGCAAAAATCAAATACGAAGCGATAAAAAAGCAGATGCCGATAAGTAGAATTTGCTTAGCTAGCGCACGCTTTTCGCCTAAAGCACCGCTCGCGCCCATCGCAGTAAAGCCGAATATCGCGCCTAGAGCATAAATTTTGGTCAAATCACTTTTGGAAAGTCCGAATTTTTGCACGAGCAAAATTGGAATTAGAAAAAACGCTGCCGTCATGAAAGCCTTTTGAAAAAAATTCGTTAAATTCATAAGCATTAAATTTTTATCACTCAAAAGTGAGCCGAGCGGGACCTTTTGGCGCAGGGAGCGGATATGCGGTTCGGTAGGTACTACGAAAAAAAGCAGCATCAAACATAAAAGCGTAAGCGCCGAACTTAGATGAAATAGGCTGGCAAGCCCAAATTTGGCGCTTAAAAGCGGACTTAAAATCATTGCGACACCAAAGCTCACGCCTATCATCGCGCCCATTACCGCCATCGCCTTACCGCGCTCTTCCTCCCGCGTAAAATCGCTAATTAGTGCGGTAGCTACGGCTCCTACAGCACCGCAGCCTTGCAAAAAACGCCCAAAAATCATCGTATAAATGCTCTCGCTAGCCGCGCAAACGCAAGCGCCCAGGATAAAAAGCGCCAGTCCTATCGCAAGGGTTTTTTTACGTCCGATCTTATCGCTTAGCACTCCAAATGGCGTTTGCAAAATCACTTGCATAATCGCATAAATTCCAAAAAGTAGCCCCACTAGGCTTTCGTTTGCGCCGTGTAAGCTCAATGCATACAGGCTAAGCACGGGCAGCAAAATAAATAATCCAAAAAACCTCGTAGCAATGATAAAACTAAGCGGAAGGACGCTTTTTAGCATAATCTTAGACCTCAAATAATATGAAATTTGTGCCGATTATAGCCAAAAATCGTAATGAATTCTTTGATTTTGGGTAAAATGGCGCATTAAATTTAAGGAGAGCGGATGAAAATTTTACTTGCGACGAGCAACGCGGATAAAGTAAAAGAGATAAAAGAATTCTTCGCAGAATATGAAATTTACGCGCTTGGCGAGGTGCTGGATCCTTTTGAGATCGACGAGTGCGGCGCAAGCTTCAAACAAAACGCGCTTATCAAAGTTCGCGCAGTGCATGAGGCGCTAAAAAGTAAAAATTTACAGAGCGAATTTTTTGTGCTAAGCGATGATAGCGGTATCTGTGTGGACGCGCTGGGCGGGGCTCCGGGGATATTTTCGGCGCGCTTTAGCGGCTCAGGAGCGACGGATGCGAGCAATCGCGAGAAATTAGCCGCTAGCCTACGCGCGCTGGGGCTAGAGGAGAGCCCTGCGCATTACACGGCGGCGATCGCGCTAAAATGTGATCTGGGCGAGTTTTGTACGCACGGCTTCATGCACGGCACGGCGATAACGCAGCAGCGCGGGCAAAACGGCTTTGGATACGATTTTATGTTTATTCCGCGCGGATTTGATCGCACGATCGGGGAGCTGCCCGCTGCGGTGAAATTTGAAATTTCGCACCGCACGAAGGGGCTGGCGCTGATGCGAATTTTATTGAAAAATTTAGAAAAACAGATGAGATTCGCTAAATTTCATTAAATTTAGAGCCGTAAAAAGCGGAATTTAAGAAAAAATATATATAATACGCTTTTCATTCAATCCACGAAAATCTTCGGAGCGTAGCGCAGGCTGGTAGCGCATCTGGTTTGGGACCAGAGGGTCGAAGGTTCGAATCCTTTCGCTCCGACCATTGTGGTGAGTTTAGCTCAGTAGGTTAGAGTATCAGATTGTGGTCCTGAGGGTCGTGGGTTCGATTCCCACAACTCACCCCACTTTATGCGCTCGTAGCTCAATTGGATAGAGCAACAGACTTCGGATCTGTAGGTTGAAGGTTCGACTCCTTTCGAGCGTACCACTGATTCGATAATTTGCGCTCATAGCTCAGTAGGATAGAGCAACGGCCTTCTAAGCCGTAGGTCAGAGGTTCGAATCCTCTTGGGCGTACCATATTAAGCTCATATTAAGAGCTATTTGGCTAATATGCGCTTTCTTTTTTGCGGATGTGGTGAAATTGGCAGACACACCAGACTTAGGATCTGGCGCCTCACGGCATGAAGGTTCAAGTCCTTTCATCCGCACCATCCATTCTACGCGTTCCGGATTAGCTCAGCGGTAGAGTAGGCGGCTGTTAACCGCTTGGTCGCTGGTTCGAATCCAGCATCCGGAGCCATATATACTCAAAAATTCCTTTAGACCCCTGATTTTATCGATATTTAAAGAGCTTTAAGTTTTCTTGGTTTTATAAAAATTTATTCCAGAAATTTTTTAATATTCTAATTTCTCGTTATGCTTTCTAAGCCAATCTAGAATACCTTTTATAAAATTTAAAATTCTCATTTTGTAAATAAATTTGATAAAATTTAGCCATTTATTGATTATAATCAATTTTTTTGCCTAAATAAAATCTTAAAATTACCAACTAAATTTTTTATAAAGGATTTCTATGAGCGACAATCTAGAGATGTTCTGTCATCAGTGCCAAATGAGCGCGCCCGAGGGCTGCGGCGCCAAGGGCCAAGACCGCGGTACCTGTGGCAAAAATTCCACATTAAGCCTGCTTCAAGACACTATGGTTTTCGGACTTAAGGGTCTTAGCGCCTACCGCCATCATGCGCACGAGCTCGGCGCCGATACTAGCGCGGTCGATACCGTTATGGCGGATACGCTGTATTTCACGCTGACAAACTCAAATTTTAACTTTGACGAGCATATCGCGCAGCTGATGGCTGTCGGAAGCGCGGGCGTGCAGATGATGGATATCTTAAGCGAGGCGCATACCGCAAAATTCGGCGTACCGACCCCGGTTAAGGTTAGCCAAAACAAAGTCGAGGGCAAGGCGATTTTGGTCAGCGGACACAACCTTCACGCTCTTGAGGCGCTGTTAAAAGCGACCGAGGGCAAGGGCATCAATATCTACACTCACTCCGAGATGCTTCCTGCGCACGGCTATCCGCAGCTTCGCAAGTATCCGCACCTAAAGGGCAACGTCGGCAAGGCGTGGTTCGATCAGACCAAGCTTTTCAACGAATTTAAAGGCGCGATTTTGATGACCACGAACTGCATCGTACCGCTTCGCTCGTCCTGTAGCTATGCAGACAGGCTGTTTGGCTACTCTATCGCTGGCACAGACGGGATCAAACATATCCAAAACGACGATTTTACGCCGCTCATCGAGTGCGCGCTTGCGTGCGGCGACGTGAGCATGGACAGCGATGAGAGCCTGGTGACGGGCGGACACTATAAGACGATTTTAAGCCTTGCGCCGCAAATTCTAGACGCGATCGGCTCGGGCAAAATCCGCCGCTTTTTCGTCATCGCGGGCTGCGACGCGCCGGGCAAAGGACGCGAGTATTACCGCGAGTTAGCGCTTAGCCTGCCGAAAGACTGCGTGATTTTGACCTCTAGCTGCGGCAAATTCCGCTTCAACGACGTGGATTTCGGAAACGTGCCTGGCACCGAGCTTCCGCGCTATATCGACCTTGGTCAGTGCAACGACAGCAACGGCGCGGTCAAGATCGCCCTAGCGCTTAGCGAGGCTACGGGCATCGCGGTAAACGATCTGCCGGTCTCCATCGTGCTGATGTGGATGGAGCAAAAGGCGGTCATCATCCTGCTTGCGCTATTTAGCCTAGGCGTTAAGAATATCAACGTAGGCCCTACGGTGCCTGAGTTTTTCAACGACGAAATTTTAGGCTTCTTGGTGCAAAATTTCGGTCTTCGCCTAATCAGCGGCGACGCGCAGGCAGATCTGAAATACTTCCTGGGCGAATAAATTTTATAGCGAGGCAAATCGGGTAAATTTAAAATTCGGCAAAGCTTCGATTTTAAATTTACCCTTTATACACCGCTTTTAGCGAAGCTAGCCGATTCACGGCTATTTTGCGCCGACGCTCATATTTAAATTTCACGACTATACCGTCCGTCTTATTTAAATTTTAAAATCATATAATCTCGCCAAATGCTTAGAAAAATTTAATTAAGTGCTTTTTTTACACATTCAAATTCTAATCGTCTTTGCTATTACAATCCTTCTTTTTCTGTGTAAGTATTTATCTCATTCGTATCGCTGCCGCTTATAGTAACCGCTATAGTGTAACCGTCTTGATGCTTGGTATCTCATAAAATTTTCCGTATCATCTCATTTTTCGCTATCAGATATTGCAATTTAGTGCCGTTAATTTTATATCCATCTTTATTTAATTCTTCAAGCATCCTCTTTAATAATCGCTAAAATTTTAAATAAATATAGGATTTAAATACGGATTTTAATCTAAATTTTGAGAATACTTTATGAATGCACGGCTTGTGGGAATAAAATTTTAAGCATATTTTGTGCAAAACTTCAAAATGCAGCTCAAGCTCGCAAGCAGATAAATTCGCTGTAGCCTTGCGTTTAGAATTCAGCGCTAGCCGACAAATTTCGCATCTTTACGTCAGTGCAAATTTTAAGATTTTATGCAAGAGATAAAATTATAAGCCCGCGCAATGCATGAATTCTAAAATTCCACATCGCCTATAGAATTCCATGCCGCACGATACATAAATTTTGAGATTTTAAAATTTCACGCAGCAGATAAAATTTAGGAATTTCCTTTTGCGGTAAAATTTTAAAGCTCTGCCACAAATCCTCTGTCCGCGCGGCGAGTTCCAAATCCGTCTAGAACTTAGATTTTCCTCACCAGCTCTGGGATTATTGCCTCAAAATCGACCCCTTCGTAGTCCTTACGCTCCTCGTCGCTCATCGTCTCTTTTATCGTGCTGACGACGAAGTCCGCGGCGATGCGAACCGCCGTTTCCAGCGACTTGCCGCGCATTATCGCGCCGAAGGCTACGGCGGCGAAAATATCGCCGGTACCGTTAAATTTTACCGGCAGCAGCTCGTGAAAATACTCGTTCGTCCTGCCCGTGCGCGCATCGTAGCTGAAAACCCCGCATTGATCGGCGATGTAGCCGATGCCTTTTAAAATAACCTGCCTAGCGCCCAGCTCTCGAAGCCTTGCAAGCAGATCCATGATAAAATCCCTATCCGCTCCCTCTCGGTACGGCACGCCGGTGATCGCGCAGGCCTCGGTGATATTAGGCGTGATGATGTCGGCCTGGGCGCACAGAAGCGCCATCATGCGGGCAAAATCCTCGTTAAAGCCCGGATAAAACACGCCGTTATCGCCCATACATGGATCGACCAAAATGGTCTTGTCTGCGCCGCCGAAGCTAGCAAATAGCTCGCTCATGATCTCGATCTGCGCCTCTGAGCCCAAAAAGCCCGTATAGATGCCGTCAAACACCACTCCGCGGTCTTTCCAGTGTGCCATGATCGCACGTATCTGTGAGCTTAGATCGCAAAAGGTGTAGCCCGCAAAGCCCGTATGCATCGATAAAACCGCCGTAGGGATCACGCTCGTGCTCATTCCCATCGCGCTAAGTATCGGCAATGCAACAGTCAGCGAAACCTTGCCCACGCAGGATATATCTTGAACGGTAAGAACTTTTTTCATCACGATTCCTAAAATTTTTGGCTCTATTTTACCGCTATTTATATTAAAAAGGCGAATTTAAATAAAATTTACTCTACGAATAGTCTAAATTTATAATATTTTTGGCGTTTTTCCGCTAAATTTTAAGTTGGGTTTGCCGTAAATTCGGCGTATAAATTAAAAAGGCAAAAAAATGATAACCGCAAAAGCTCTTTACGCATCCGCTCGCCTTAGATCACTACCGCTTAGCGTCTCGGGCGTGTTACTCGGCAGCGGCGCGGCATATGGCGCGGGCGCGTTTAGAGCCGATATTTTCGCGCTGGCGCTGCTTACGACGCTGCTGTTTCAGGTGCTAAGCGACTATGCCAACGACTACGGCGACGCGGTAAAGGGCACCGACGACGAGGGCAGATTGGGGCCGCGCCGCGCGATCCAAACGGGACAGATGAGCGCGGCCGAGATGAAGCGCGTCATCGTCGCTATGGCGCTGCTTTCTGCATTTTCGAGCCTCTCGCTAAGCGTTTTGGCATTCGGCGAGCGGTTTTATCTCGTGGCTCTATTTTTGGCGCTGGGCGGCGCGTCGATATACGCGGCGATCCGCTACACCGTGGGCGCCGGCGCATACGGCTATAAAGGGCTTGGCGACGTTTTCGTGTTTTTGTTTTTTGGACTTTTGAGCGTGCTGGGCTCGTATTTTTTATACGCGCGTTCGCTTGATACAGCGCTACTGCTGCCTGCGTGTGCGTGCGGTATGCTAAGCACCGCCGTGCTAAATCTAAACAACATGCGCGACGTCCAAAATGACGCGCTCAAGGGCAAGCGCACGATCCCCGTTCGTATCGGACTGAGCGCAGCCAAGCGCTACCACTATGCGCTGATCACGGGCGGAGCGGGTCTGATGCTTTGCTACTCGTTTTTGCGCGGCGAGCCGGGCGTAAAACTACTCTACGCAGTTAGCTTTGCGCCGCTTGTTTGGCACCTATTTTTCGTCTCAAAAGTACGGGAGTGTCGCGATTTCGATGGACAGCTAAAAGTCGTCGCGCTCAGCACGTTTGCGATGTCGGCGCTATTTTTTATCGGGGAAATTCTGAGCTAAATTTAAACGCTGAGCGGGTAAAAATTTACGAAATGCGATGCAGGGGCAAAGCCATATCTCTCTGCGCACAGCCCCTTAAAATTCGAAGCAATTTTGCACGTTGTTTAGAACTTAGCGGTCGCAATATCCGCCGTTTTGCTCGCAAAAGTCCAAAACCGCCGCCTCATTCGGCACGCGGCGAGCTCGCAAATCCAGTATGAGCCTATGCGTGCCGTCGCAGTCGCGATGCGCCAAGCCCTAGCCCAAGAACTCAAATAACCCCTCAAACTCCGCCCTATTCATAGACAGGCTCTTTTCAAATGCATCTCGCTGCCGCTACGCCGCGAGCTTTTTGAGTTCCTTTTTTCTGGATTTTTCCACTCTTTCTCCTTTGCTGCGCCGCCTTGCCGCACGGATATCCTTTGGGCGCATTAACCTCATACCCGTCGTCCCCTGCCCCAAGCGGCATGCAAATTTCATCCAAACCGTGCGCTACCTCGTCTATACCGAAATAACGCTTATTAATTTTAGCAGAGCGAAATTATAGCAAAAGCAGAGCGCGAAATCGCAAATCCGATGATTAAATTTTATCTAGAATAAAGAGCTATGTTTTCGGCTAAATTTTGCCGTACCGAAGGATAAAATTTAGCAAATTCGGATGAAATTCTATCGAGTAGATGTGTAGAATTTGACCATAATCTAAAACAAAAGCGGCCGCGCTCGAAACATGGCCGCTAAATTTTAAAATTTTACTTCTCAAACGCCTTTTCTAGGCTAAACGGAAACGCCTGATAGCCCATCGCATTGGTCATTTTGATTTCGATTGACGGCTCTTTTGCACCCCATTCAAACTCGTTGATATGCGGGCTAGGTACGCCGACTGGACGGCCCTTGGCGATGTCAAACTGCATACCCGCGACCGCCGAGTAAACCATCACGCTATCAAGGTCGTCTTGATACTGCGCTAGCGAAGTAACCGAGCTGTACCACTCGCTGCCGCGCTGTTTGCCATACTCCCAGACCTGCTCGACGGTTTTAGCTTTTTCGTCGATTTTATAAACGACCGCGCGGGAGTATTTCATGCCAGCCATCGCAGGCTGCTCCATACCGCGGGTGTCACCGTTGTCAAAGACGGTTAGATACACTACGCCTTTTTTGGACTTGCTATCGATGCGAAATGCCGTGTGCTGCGTCCACTGCCAGTCAAATCCGCCCTTCTCGCTCTCATATCCCGGACATTTTGAGTACTCGTCCTCGCAGACGATTTTTTTGCCGTCTTTATCTACGGGTTGGAGCAAATAGCCCTTAAATTCGTCCTTCCAGCCTTTATGCGCGCCCATTATCCATTTGATCTTTTTGTCGCGGCCGATCTTGATGACGGCGTCTTGGTGACGGCTGGAGATGATGATGCTATCGTCACTTGGGTCGTAATCCACACTATTTACGTGCGCCCAGTTGCGTCCGGGGCCCGAGCCCACGATGTCGCCCCATTTTTCGTTCGTATCCATCGCGGCTAGCTCGTCCGTGCTCGCGGTGTGGCCTGCCTTACTAGCGTCGATATTTAGGCACACGGCGCCTTGATCGAGAGTTTTTAGCACGATATCGCGGTACGGATCTAAAATTTCATACAGTCTAAAATCATCTACGACGTTGCCGTCGCGATCGACCTCGACGATAACGTCGCGCACGGTGCGGACGTTTTTGCCGTCGGCGCGTTTATAGTTGGCGTTTGCCGCGCGGAGGAAGTAGTGTCCGTTTTGCGCAACGTCTAGCGAGTGCGAGAAGTCGTTGTAGCCCGCAGGCAGCTCGCGGTTAAAGATTTCGCGGCCCATTATGTCGTATTTGGCGTATCGCTGCCCATAGCCCCACGTCATCGCGCCGTCGTCGTTTTGCTTAAAGCCCATCATGACGCCCGCGCTAAACGGCTGCTTGAGGTCGTAAATTTTACTCGGCTCCAGATACCAGCGCACCTCGCCTTTGGTGTCTAGGATGAAGTTGTTCGGGCTGTAGTTCCACTCGATCGCGCCGCCTGCGGGGTTGTTCCACACGACTTTGGTGCCTTTGCCGGTTTTATTTACGAAGTTATTTACGTAGTAGAGGCGGTTTGCAAATTTGGCGCTCGGAGCCTTTACGACCTCGATTTTATCAAACAGCGCGCCCTTTTGAGACGGCATGCCCGAGCTCTCTAGATAAATCGCGGGAGCGTAAATTTTATAGGTTTCTTTTACGCGCTCGGTCCCACCTTTATAAATTTTATCGTACTCGACCTCGACGGTGTTTTGATAGTCCGGATATAGCCCGAAAACAGGGATTCCGCCGTGCGTGCGAAGGTGTTTATCGGCGACTTTATAGCTGATAACCTGACCGTCCGGCTTCGGCACGATAGTGACTTTAGCGTTTGCTAGCGTGTAGCCGCCGTTTTTGATCACCGCCGTTAGAGGCGCGATGTCGTATGGGTTTACGACTACTTCGCCGATCTTGCCCGGGACGGCGTAGTCTATGTGCGCGCCGCTAGGTCCGCCGATAGCCAGCGCGGCCGTGCTTAGACCACCTAAAAGCGCCACAGCTAGCGCAAATGAAGAAAGAGTTCGCTTCATCTTATTCTCCTTTGAATTGGTTTGATATCGTAATTTTAATCAACCTCGCTAACGTAGAAATCACGCGTTTATTAAAACTTGCTTAATTGTAAAAAATAATTTCAAATTTTGGCTTTTGTGCCAAAATTTAGTCGGAATTTTATAAATTTAATCTAAAATTTATCTTAGCGTGAGTTTTGCGGCAGCGAAAAGGTATAAAATTAACTCAAACGAAATCATTTTAAGGAGCACTCCATGAAGCTATTTTCTAAATTTAGCAAAGGCTTTTTAGCCGTAGCGATGTTTGGCGCCACAAGCGCTGCCGCGTTTACCGAGGGCGAGGACTACGTAAAGCTGCAAAAGCCGCTATCCGTGGAGCAAAACACGCTAGTTAAGGTCTTTAGCTATGCATGCCCGTTTTGCTACAAATACGATAAAACCGTCACGCCAAAGGTCGTAGAAAAGGTCGCGGGGCTAAAATACGTGCCGTTTCATCTAAAAACCAAGGGCGAATACGGCGAGGCGGCGAGTAAAATTTTTGCCGTTTTAGCCGTGATGGACGAGGAAAAAGGCGTGAGCCTGCTAGATGAAAACTCGCTGTTTAAAAAAGCAAAATTTGCCTACTACAAGGCCTATCACGATCAAAAGCAGCGCTGGAGCGACGGCAAGGACGAGGCTGCGTTTTTAAAGACGGGGCTTGATGCGGCCGGCATCAGCGAAGCGGACTATCAAAAAAAGCTGGAAGATCCAAAGGTTGCCGAACTGCTTAAAAAATGGGACGAGAGCTACGACGTAGCCAAGATCCAGGGCGTGCCGGCCTTTGTCGTAAATGGCAAATATCTCATCATGACGAAGTCTATCAGCTCAATCGACGGCATGGCGCAGCTAATTGAAGAGCTGCTCAAAAAATAGGGTGCGGGCATGAAATTTGCGGAAAAAATAGCAAAATTCGCAGACAGCCGTCTGCCGTGGGCGATCCTCGTAGCAGTGAGCGTAGGGCTTGTTATCCTCGCGCACTCGCTGTTTCAAAACTACGTCTATATGCCGCCTTGCGAGCAGTGCGTCTATATCCGCTTTGCATTTTTGTGCATGGCGCTAGGAGGCCTGGTTGCGATCATAAATCCTAAAAATTTACTCCTCGCCGCGCTTGGCTACCTGCTAGCCTTTTGGGGCGCGATCCAGGGCATAATGTATAGCGTCAAGCTAGCTAAAATCCACGACGCCGTGCACGGAGACGATCCGTTCGGCGTGCAGGGCTGCTCGACCGAGCCGCACTATCCGTTCGACCTGCCGCTTGAGCGGTGGGCTCCTGATTGGTTCTTGCCTACGGGCGACTGCGGCTACGATAATCCGCTAGTGCCCGAGGGTGTTACGCTAGACGGCTTTCAGAAGTATCTAGTGGACCTTTATGAGGACGGCTGGTATCTGATCCCGTCAAGCAAATTTATGTCGATGGCAGACTGCACGCTCATAGGCTTTGGCGTCTGCTTCGTCGTGCTCGCCGCGATGTTTATTTGCAAAATTTTAACCCTCAAAAAAGCTTAAATCGGTCTAAATTTAGACCGATTTTGCTATACTCGCCGTATGAAAGCCTTACGCGAGCATAATTTTAAAATTTACTTCATCATCATTTTCGCAAGCCTTTTCGTGGTGCTTTTGGGCGTAAAAAACTACGAGGACGCCAAGGCGCAGATCATAGCGCTCGCGGATAAAAACAAGATCGCCGCGAGCGAAAATATCGTCGGGAATTTCTCGTTTTGGCTGGACGAGCGACTGCACTCGCTGGTGCGCGCGGCTAAATTTATGCAAAACGCAGACGCGATACGAGACGACGAAAAGCTCGGCGGCTTCATACGGCTTTTTAAAGAAAACTCCGCAGAATTCGACGCTTTGCAGTTTTTGCGCGAGGACGGAGAAATTTTCGTAGACGGCAAGGAGCTAGGCGACGATGAAGCGATGCCAAAGAGCCTGCGCACGGGGCTTGTGTGGTTTGAGGAGACCAAAAGCACGCTCGCGCCCACGGTAAATTTTATGCAGCGGCATAAAATTTTAGGCGAGTCGACGTTAAATTTATGCGTGCCCGTCATGGACGGCGGCTCGTTTACAGGGGTGTTTTGCGGCGTAGTGAAGCTGCAAAATATACTAAAAAATATGGAAAAATTTAAGCTCGCGCCAGATTCCTACGCCTTTATCGTCACGCACGGCGGCGAAATTTTAACTCCGATGAAGGACGCGTCGCTAAAAAAGCAGATCGAGGATAAATTTAAAGAGATTTTCCTGCGTGACGAAGACATCACAAGCCTAAACATCGGCTCAAATTTCATCTCCATCGCCGAGATCCCCACGCTAAACTGGTTCATCGGCGCAGGTACGGATAACGAAAAGGAGCTCGCCGCGCTGCTTAACTCCGTGCTAAAAAACGCCCTTATCCTGCTTTTTGCGTTCGCAGCGCTGGCGCTGGTGGCAAATTTCCTCCATAACTTTATGTACTCAAAAATCAAAAATCTACAAGACGACTACGAGGCCCTGCTCAAGCACAAAGCTCGTATGAGCGAGGCGGGCGAGCTAATCAGCGGCATAAATCATCAGTTTATTCAGCCGGTTAATTCGCTAAATTTGATGATATCAAGCCTACTCATGCTGCAAAAAGACGGCAAGCTAGACGCCGCGGCGCTAGAGAGTATGCTGCAAAAAGGGCAGGCTGCGACCGTGCTTTTAAGCGATACGATCGAGATTTTTAGAAATTTTTATAAAACGAGCGACAGCCCGCAAAAATTTAGCGTGCAGCGCTGCATCAAAGACCTGCTAAAGCTCATGCACACCGAGCTCAGCAAGGCAAACGTCGCGGTAAGCTTGCGCGAGTTTAAAGATGAAGAAGTCACGCAGCGGATGGGCATCGTGCAGCAAATTTTGCTCATCCTCATACACAACGCCAAAGACGCGGTCGTGGAGCGATACAAAGACGAGATCGCCAAGCGGCAGGTTTTTTTGGACGTCAAATTTGAAAACGGCACGTGCAAGATAGCCGTCACGGACTACGGCAGCGGCGTGAGCAAGGCGGCTCGGGATAAAATTTTAACCCAGCCAAAAACCACCAAAAAGCAAGGAAGCGGCATCGGACTGTATTTTGGCAAAAAGCTCGCAAACGAAAAGCTCGCAGGCGACATCAGGCTGCTAAGCGCGGGCGATCCGACGACGTTTGAGCTCGGCTTTGAAACAAATTTAAAGGAGTGAGATGCAAGAGCATTTAAAGCTGCTTAAAGACCTGACCGTCCTCATCGTCGAGGACGACGAGATCGCAAGGGAGCTGCTAATAAGCGGACTAAAGCCATACTGCCTAAGCGTCTGGGGCGCGGCGGACGGGCTGGAGGGGCTGGAGCGCTTTAAAAAGCTAGCTCCCGCCATCGTCATCACCGACATCCACATGCCCGCGATGAACGGCTTTGAGATGATGAAGGAGATGATGCGCATAAAGCCAGCGCAAAAATTTATCGTCTTTACATCCTACGACACCGACGACAACCTCATCAAAAGCATCGAGCACGGCGCGGCGTCGTTTCTAAAAAAGCCCGTCGATATCGCCGCGCTTTGCCGCCTGCTCGTGGCTCTAACCTATGAAAAGGACGAAAAGCTCGTGCGCTTAAGCCCGCAAACGAGCATAAATCTCGCCAAAGAAAAGATCTACAAAAACGGCGAAGAAATTTATCTATCATTTTTGCAAAACAAGCTCTTTTGGCTCTTTGCGTATAATCTAAACAAGCTCGTGAGCTACGAGATGATCGAGGAGTTCGTCTACGAGGGCGAGCAAACGAGCAAGGGCGCGATACAAAACGTCGTACTAAGGCTGAAGCGGGAGCTGGGGGTGAGATTTAAAAATATTAGTGAGAGTGGATACATAATGCTAAGCGACGATCAAATTTAACTTTGCGGCTTGCCTCGCGAGCGTCTTTAACGGAGCTAGTAAAAATTTAGCTCGGCGGACTACCTTGTCCAGCCCACGTTAAATTTTTACGTCGCAACCCTTAAATCCATCTCGCGATACTTCGCCTTGACTTTTTACGTTCAAATTTTAAAGTCAAATTTTTAATTTTGGCTCAAACCTTACCCGCCGAAACCCGCGCTTTGAAAACGTAAAATTTAATCGTTATCGTTCCGCGCGGCTTAGCGATAAAATTTACTAGAAGCCCTACGGCCAAATTTAACGCGGTGCATAAAACAAAGTTTGCTTTGGCGCGGCGAAACCTATTTCGCCAGCAGCTCTTTTACCGCAGCGGCCATTTCATCGACGGAGCCGAACGAAGCCGTGTTTAAGAGATACTTGCCGCCCACGACAAATGCCGGTACGCCTGAAATCACCGCGACCTCGTAGCCCGCGTCCCACTGCGCGAGCAGAGCCTGCGCCTTTTTGCTAGCAAGCGCCGCTTCGTATTCGCTCATGCTCACGCCCGCGGCATCTAGCGCGGTTTTGATGAACCTTTGCTTATCACTGCCGCCGCCAAAATCGTCCTTTTTGTCGTGGACCGCTTTGTAAATCGCGAATTTCGCCTTTTTAAATTTTGACTCGTCGCTTAGTAGGCTCACATCGTCCTTTTCATCAAGCACGATGAGGGCTGCGAATATACCGCTTGCGGTATGTCCGAACACGCCTTTGGTCTTTAGATGCCATGGCAAAAACTCCGCCCCTTCGAGCTTTTTCATCAGCTGCGGCGTGACCGTCCTATCAAACGCATAGCAGTGCGGGCACTCGTAGTTAAAAATTTTGACGACGCTGTTTTTCGGTACGTTTAGCGGCTTTTGCAACACTTGATAATTAACGCCCTCCTCTAGCGCGTTTGCACCTACGCTAATCAAGCAAACGGCGGCTAAAATTCTTAAAAATTTAGCAATTTTCATAAAATTCCTTTGCGGTAAATTTCAAAGATTGTATAAAATAAAGGGTAAATTTGAGATTAAAGCGAATAAAGCAGGGCTTCCCACAGAAAAATATATAAAAAAGCAGGCTACACTATCAACACCGTTTGAGCAAGCAGGCTAATTTATTTGCTACAAGCTTCTATCTCTAATCTCGTCAGGTTTAAATTTAATAGCAAGGATTGCACGCTCGCAGCTTAATTTTAAAGCATGCAATCGCTTTACTTTAATAAATTTTACTTATCAAAAGCATGTATTATCCACTTTACGCGCTCGGCGTCTCTATGATCAAAAAATAGCGTCTTGCCTGTATCCAGCGCAGCGATAGCAGCCATATCATCAGGCGCAAGCGTAAAATCAAAAATGTCGAAATTTTGCTTCATTCGCTCTATTTTTACACTCTTTGGAATGACGATGATGCCGCGCTGAATTAACCAGCGCAAAATAACCTGAGCTGAGCTTTTGCCGTATTTTTCACCGATGCCGCTTAGTACGGCGTTTTTAAATATATCGTTTTTGCCCTCGGCGAAGCTAGCCCACGACTCAAACGCTATGCCGTAGCCATCAAGCACGCGCTTTAACGCTTCACGCTGAAAAAACGGGTGACACTCAAGCTGATTTACCGCAGGAATGACGCCGCTGTTTTCGCATAGATCGACGATCCGATCAGCGTAGAAGTTGCTAACGCCGATAGAGCGGATGCGACCCTCTTTTTTAAGCCTACTCATCGCTCGCCACGCGCCGTAGGTGTCGCTATATGGCTGATGAATGAGATAAAGGTCGAGGTAGTCAAGCCCTAGCTTTTTCATCGACGTATCAAAGGCCTTTAGCGCGCGCTCCTCACCTGCGTCGCTGATCCAAAGCTTAGTAGTGATAAACAGCTCCTCGCGCTTTAACCCACCTGCAAGAGCCGTCTTAATTGCTGCGCCCACGCTTTCTTCATTGAAATACGCCTCTGCCGTATCAATGCTGCGGTAGCCGACCGAGATCGCATCCTCGACGCATCTTTGCGTCTCTTTCGGATCTACCTGAAATACGCCAAATCCCAAAATCGGCATCTTATTGCCGTCGTTTAAGCTTACAAATTCCATTTTTGCTCCTTTGCTAAAAAATTCATCTTATATAAAAATTTAAAATTTCGCGCTTAAGTCGTAAAATTCTATCCGCACCAAAGCGACAGGTGAAATTTAAAAGCTAAATTCCAACCTATCGCGAAATTTTAATAATCAAAAATATTCGGATCGATCACCATCGCGCGGTAGGCTACGTCGTCTCTAGACGCCGACTCCACGTCCATCTCAAATTTGACGTCGTTAGTTTTTGGATCGATCTCCACGAGCACCATTTTGATCGTCTTATCAGGCTTTAGCAGATAGACGTTCGAGCTTGAGATGAAGTACGTGCTTTTATCCTTTTGCCACTCCACGTTGCTCGTAACCGCACTATAGAAGTCAAATCCGCGCTCCTTGCCAAACTCCCACGTCTGCTCGACGGTGCCCTTTTTCTCGTCGATCTTGTACTCGACCGCGCGAGAGTATTTTTGCTCTTTTAGCGCAGGCTGCTCCATGCCGCGGCCGTCGCCGTTGTCAAATACGCTGATATGCTTTACGCTGCCCTTGTTGTCGTAGCGCGGAGTTAGCCACGCGGTGTGCTGCGTCCACGACCAGTCGAAGTCGCCCTCGCATTTTGAGTTTTCGCATTTGATTTTGTTGCCGTTTTTATCGACGGGCACTAGCACTTTTTCTTTAAAGTCCGCACTCCAGCCCTCAGGCGATGCGAGGATCCATTTTACCTTTTTGTCGCGGCCGATCTTAACGATGCCTTGGTGGCGAAGCGAGAGGATGATGCCGTCGTCGCTAGGATCGTGCGAGATCGAGTTTACGTGCGCCCAGTTGCGTCCCGTGCCGGTCGAGGTCACGTCGCCGAATGGCAGATCGTCGCTTATCTTGATCTCTTTGGCGTCCATGTCGATGTTTAGGCATACGGCACGAGCGTCAAGGGCCTTGATGAGGTTGCTGCGGTAGACGTTTTTGCCGAAAATTTCATTCAGATCCCACTCGTCCACGACCTTGCCGCTGCCATCCACTTCGATGATGTGATCTCTGATCGTGTGCGAAATTCTGCCGTCAGGATGATGGTAGTTGTATTTACCGACGCGAAGCAGCAAGTGATCGCCTTTTAGCGGCATCACCTCGTGGCTAAGGTCGATGTAGCCGCGCGGCAGTTCGCGATTATACACCTCCTTGCCCATCATATCGTAGCGCATATATCGCTGCGCCATGCCCCAACTAAGATCGCCGTTTGGCAGCTGATGAAAGCCCATCATCATGCCGCCGTCCATCACTCTGCGCTCGCTGCGGTCATAAAATTTCTGATAGTCCAGATACCATCTGACCTCGCCCTGCGTATCGACGACAAAATTTTCGGTGAAATCATTCCAGCTAGCGGCACCGCCGTTTTTCCAATCAAGCGGCTTATAGACGCTCGTGATCGTATTATTGATGAGGTAGAGCCTGTTTTTAAACGCGGGATCGACCTTTTTGACCTTCATCTTTTGCATGTGGCTAAATCTAAAATCGCGGCTATACGTTACGATCGGCTGAGTGTAAATTTTATACTTTTCGACCTTCTTTTCGCCGTTAAAAACGTAGCTTACTTCGACCTCGTTTAGATAGTCTGGATACAGCCCCCAGATCGGCACGCCGTCGTGCGTCAGTAGCGCATGCTCAGAGACGTTATAGGCGATGTCGATGCCGCCGCCCGGTTTACCGAGCACCCGCACGTGGATATCCTTGATATCCTTGCCTGCCCTATCGATGACGGCGGTTAGAGGCGCCACGTCGTAGGGGTTGATAAACACCGAGCCAAGCTCGCCCTGGGTTTTTACTTGATGCGCCAAAACGCCCGCACTCGCAGTCTGCGGCACCGCTATAAACGCGCCGCCCGCTAAGGCCGCAGCCAAAACGATAGAACCGAAAAAATTCTTACGCATATTCGCTCCTTTTGGGTAAATTTATTTAATTTTACTACTACCAAATCACATAATAATCATACTAGCTTTAAATCAAATTTAAAGTTAAATTCTAATATATCTACTTAAATTTTAGAACGCAAACGAGACGGGTAATAGGTTAAAATTTGATATAATTAGCCCTGCTTTATCAAATTTAAGGAGAGAAAATGCCATTCGTAAATATAAAAGTAGCCGCTCCGGAGCCTACAAAAGAGCAAAAAAAGCAAATCATCGCCGAGATTACGAATACGCTAGCGCGCGTATTAGGCAAAGACCCAGCCGCAATACTCGTGATGATCGAAACGCTCGGTATGGACAGCATCGGTAAAAGCGGTCTAAGTCTTGAGGAGATCAAACAAAATAAAGAGAAAAAATGAGCGAATTTTTATAGGATTTTGAGCTAAAATCACGCTCGCAGCGGACACTACTTGCGCCGCTAAGCGGTTTAAATTTACCGAACGAGCAAGCAGCAGTTTAAAAACATCGCTACGATCTGCTGTTGCAGGCGAGAGGTCTATCACCGAGGATTAGCGGCGGATGAGCGATCTAGAGGTCCTCAAAGTCAAGCTCGCTCGCGCACCGCTCAACCTGCCTTTTGGCGCGCAGATAAAAGCTTAGCAAGCTCTATTTCGCACCCAGAGATGATGCGAGTACGAAGCGCCGCGCGCCCACTGACCGCTTTCCCCACTTTGCCGCCGCATATATGTAGTCTACATCCACGCGCAAAACGCCTCGCGCGAACCCGCCTGCTTCATCGTAGTGCCAAGCGCGCAAAAAATTTCGTCAAATTTATGCGGCGCGATATCCGAAATGCTCTCAAAATCAATGATCTGCGCGCGAAGCTTAGGACGGCAAAAGCCTATCTCGCGGCGCGTCCATGCCTCTATCCCATCGTAACCCGGGCTCTCGCAAGGCTCGCGCACCAGCTCCCTGCCTACGACGCCCGTAGAGCCTAGTACAAGAGCCGATTTTCCCATTTTCACTCCTCGATTTTCTTTAAATTTTACCGCGCTTTGCAGTCAAATTTAACTCAGGCGCTACGTTATTCTAAATTTTACGCGTGTATCGTCCACACGGCACGGCTCGTCGTGCGATCTATAAATGCGTAAAATTCAAAGGCGCCTGCCTGCGCAGCTTGTCGCTACGAAGCTAATCAAGTCCTGCTCGCACGTAAAGAAGCAACTTAACAGCGCAAGCTATAAGTGAGCTTGCGCCTCACCCGATCCGCTATTTGGCGGCTGCTATATAATTAAATTTCGGTTCGCTAAGTTTAAATTCGAAGCTAGCCAAATCCACCTCTCCGATGCATGCATCGCTATCGTAAAGCGTGAGCAAAAATTCTGCCGTTTGTTCGCTGCTGTGGTATTGCGAAAACGCCGCATCGTAATCAAATCCGCGCTTTCCCGAAGCTACGTCGCAAAACTCGCTTTTAGTCGCGGCGGGAGCTAGAACTTTAGCCTGCATTTTGGCCTCTTTATCCTGCGCCAGCTCGTGGCTCAAACCCTCGGTGAAAGCGCTTACGAAAAATTTTGTAGCGCAATACGGCACGACGCCGGGCGCCAGAAAATAGCCGCCCACGGAGGAGATGTTTATAAGCTGAGTTTGTTTGCGTTTGTAATCTCGCGTGAATAAGCTCGAAAGTATCGCGAGCGCGGTTACGTTTAGGTCTATCATTCTTACCGTTTTTTGTAAATCCTGCTCGCCGACCGCGCCGTAATCCCCGAAGCCCGCGTTGTTTATGAGCGCCTTTAGCTCGTAGCTTTTTAGCTCATCCCAAAGCGCTAGGACGTTCTTGCTGCGAGCAAGGTCGCAAATTTTAACGAGGACATCTGATTCAGGCGAAATTTTAGCAATCTCGTCCTTTAAGTTTTGCAGAAGCTCCGCTCTGCGCGCGATTAGGATCAAATTTTCTCCGCGCCTCGCAAATGCCTTTGCCGCGGCCGCTCCGATACCCGAACTTGCGCCGGTGATGACGATATATTTTTTCATTTTCTATCCTTTCTTGAGTTCTTCAGTTTGAAATTTTACTAAAACCCGCCGCGTATTCACGCGTGCGCTCATCTTAAATTTACAAATTCACCCGCATTTTGCGAGGCGTTTTATTCGTCGCTTATGGGCGTGCGCTTGGTATCTACCGCTTTGCCGTCCAGATAATATCGACCGCCGGCGACGTAGTGAAGCGTCTTTAGCTCGTCAGGGATCTTTTCAAACAGCCAGTGTCCGCCGTCAAAGACCCGCTCGTCCGCATACGCCGCGACGACCTCGCCGATGAAAAGATCATAACTCTGCTCATTGTGAGGCTCCGCGATACGCTTGCAAACGAGCCATGCGGAGCAGCCCGCGATCAGCGGTACGCGGGAGTCATCTTGATAAAAAATTTCCACGTTTTTCATCTTGTCCGCGTTATCAAAGCGCGAGTTGTTTTCGGCGCCCAGCTCGCTAACCAGCTCCGCCTGCGAGACGAAAGGCACCTGCACGGCAAATTTGCCGCTCTTTTCAAAAAGCTAGCGGGTAAAAGAGCTAGCACCTATGACGGCCGTTAGCTTGTCGTAGTCCAGAGGGCAGACCCATGACGCACTCATGACGTCCCGCACGCCGTCAAATTCGGCCGAGACCATGACGGTCGGCCCGTGATTTATGAGGCGATACGCTTTGTGAAGTTCGACAGGTTTTAGTGACATTTTTTCTCCTTTGGTTTGATAAAATTTAAATTTTATTTTTTGCCGATAATAGCCTAAATTTGGCAAATTTATCCATCTTATTAAACAAAATCGGCCATAAGCTCGCCGACGATTTTTTTGGCGCTTTTTATCTCTTTTATTAGGCTAATACCAGAATTTACGTATATTATGCCATTTTCTATATCGCCATCTATCATTGCGAGCCTTAGCGGATTTAGTCGCTCGATTTTTTGCGCCACTACTTCCTTGTCGCCGTTTAGATACATTGCGTTTAGCTCCTTGGCAAATTTACTCGGCACTACGCGTTGATAGTCCGAAACAAAAAACAGCTCGCTAGAGCCCATAGATACGATGCCCTCTTTTGCCGGTTGCGCTGCCGGGCACTCGGTACTAGCGATAAATCTAGTACCCACGTAAACACCGCTAGCCCCAAGCGCAAAGGCTGCTCGTACGCCTCTAATGTCGTTTATCCCGCCCGCAGCCATCACAGGCACGCTCACGGCATCGGCGATGATCGGCACGATGCTAAAAGTACCTATTTTATTTTGCGGGCCCACTCCTCCTTCATCGTATCCCGTGGCAATTATAATATCTGCGCCCTCTTCTTGTGCCGCGCGAGCCGAATTTGCGCTTGGCGTAAGCGCTCTATGCACCAAAACTCCGCCGTTATCTTTTATAAATTTAAATAGCTCCGTTTCCGCTATGCCGACAAAGAAAAACGCCTTTACGCCAGCCTCAAATGCCGTTTCCATAACCTTTAGCGCATATTTTTTGTCATTATCGTTTCGACAAACGATATTTACGCCGTAAGGCTTATTAGTTAGCGACTTTATACGTTCAAATTCTCGTTTATATCGCTCTTTCGTGTTTAAATTTTCAGAGTCTCTGCCGGCATTTGGCCCCAGCACGCCCATTCCGCCGGCATTTGATACGGCAGCTACCAATGCGGCATTTGTTACGTTATTCATCGGAGCCTGCACGATAGGCAAGCTGACGCCCAAAATTTCGCACAGTTTTGTCGATTGATTAAAATTTTTCATATTCTTTTCCTTTAAATTTTTAGCTAATGTACCTGCCCTCGGCGCCTCTTTGCGGGCGAGAGGAAAAAACTCCTCGCTCCTAGCTTTTATGCCTTTTTCTAGCGCCGCCAGCAGCCTGTCCTTATCCTGCGGTAGCCTAAGCAGCTGTGCCTTGGCCTCGTCGGCATCGTAGCCTTTTTTAAGCAGTTTAAGGGTCTGCGTGTGACCCGACTCGAGCCCGATATTCATACCGTTAAATCTAAGCTTGCGCAAATTTTGCAGCTCCTCGTCGCTCTTTTTGGCGATGCCCGTGATCGTCGCGTAAGAGGCGATGGGCTCGACCTCGGGAAAATTTGGATCGCTTTCTCGCCTATGGCGCTAAGCGTCTCGTAATCCAGCGAAAAAGCGTCGCCGTTTAGCAAAAAAATGCGCCTAACGAAGGGATTATAGCGCCTAGCCTCGAGCAAATCGCGCTCTATTTGCTCGATCGATTCGACCGCAAACGGGACGTCGTGGTACATCGTGCAAAATGCGCAGCGATTGTGACTACAGCCCTGAGTTGCCTGCACCAGCAAAGAGTTAGCCTCGTAAGGCGGCCTATACGTAGTTCTCGTATACTTCATAAGTATGCTCCTTTATATTTTTTTGCGTGATTATACGTTGGCCTTATAAATAGATAATGTAAATTTGTAAAATATATTACATAGAAAACGGCTCGTTTTATACTCGCTACAAAAGCGCCTATTTACGGGCTCTTTGCGGGTTTGTCGCTATTTTTGGCTATTTTGTCGGTCTTGGAGATTTTTAGCGCGAGCTTTTTCCACGCTAAATTTGAGCCCTCGCGCAGAGAACTATAAACGCACAAAAGCGGCGATGCGCACTGAGGTCAAAGCTCCAAATTTCTATCAAATTTTGCTTTTAGGTAGCTGTAAATTTAAACGCTCGTTGAGGCAAGCGCGCAAATTTGATTATCCCGGGATAAATTTAAATTTACGAGGCGAGGGTTTGCAAATTTTGCCTAATCCTGCAAGCCCCTCAAATTCGAGCTGCTACGCAAACTCTTTTGGATGATAAATTTGCACGCCTTTGCTCTACGTTTGCGCGGCGGCGATGACGACGACGGCGATATTTTGCGCGCTCATCGGGCGGTAGTTCGTCAAGATCCCCTTCGGCAAAAGCCCGAACAGCCAGATCGTAAAGAGCTCGCTGAGTCGCAACTCGTTACGCTCGCTTTTTATCGCGGGCAGCCTAGCGATTTGCAGGCTTTCAAAGCCCAGCTCGGCGATCTTTTTCTCGGCCTTGCCCTTTGCTCTCATGTAGAAAAATCTCGACCGTTCGTCCGCGCCGTAGGCGGAGATAAGCACGAAACGGCGAGCGCCCGCGGCGATGCCCCATTTTGCGGTATTTACGGGGTAGCTCACGTCCACTTTGTAAAACTGCCCGCGGCTACCGGCTTGCTTCATCGTCGTGCCCAGCGCGCAGAAAATCTCGTCTATGTCGCACGGCTTTATCTCTTTGATCTTATCTAAATTTACGATCTGCACCTCAAGTTTTTCGTGGCTAAACTTTAGCTCCCTACGCACCCAGACGACGATCTTGTCGTAGTTTTGGCTTTCGCAAAGCCCTCGCATGATCTCGCACCCGACCGCTCCCGTCGCGCCCACGACCAAAGCCGTTTTTCTCATTTTTGCTTCTTTGATTAAATTCCATCGACGGCAGATACCACGAATAACCGAATCAGCTCGGTATTAATGCCCTAAATTTACGTCTTAGCCTGCTGAGCAGGCCTAAGTCCTGGTGCGTTTGGGTTAAATTCTTTCACGGCGCGCGAAATTTAGCGGGCTTGAAATTTCACCCGCTATTTTCTGCGGATCTTATAGCCCTTGCCGCTTTTTGTTTTTAGCAGTAAAATTTTTCCGTCTTTCGAGACGTAGTAGCCGCCCTTAACTTTGCTTAAAATTTCGCTCTGCGGCAAGCTCACCCAAAAAATTTCCACCCTGCTTTTATCCGCGGAAAATATCCCGTAGATCGCGAGCGTAGCGTTATCGGGGTCGCCCAGCCTCACGTCCGCGACGTCAAAAACCTGCACGCAGCCATTCTTGATCTTTGAAAAGCTCTGACCCGCGGCGATCAAGCAGCCGTGCTCGTCCATGCCGCCGCCTACCATCGGCGTCTGCACGGCAGGCACCTTGCAGACGCCCTCGCTCGTGCCGCAGTCCGCAGCCGCGCCTTCGCTCCTCTCATTCATTGCATTTGCCGCCTTGCCCAGCTTTGCATCGTGCGCCGCGCAGCCGCACAAAAGCGCCGCCGTAAAGGTCACGGTTAAAATTTTACCTCTCATCTTTGCTCCTTTAAATAAATTTTATCTGCACTCAAAGCTACTCGCGCTATTTTCGTCGCCACCTACGTAGGTAGCCACTTTTGGATACGCGCAGACCTTGATCTGCTTACCGGCACGGCTCGTGCTTTTGCCTAGCAGACTAGATGGAGCCGTTCCCTGCTCGCGCCACGCTTCAAGCGCGCTTAGCGGATCGACGTCATCGATGCCGTTACCGCCGCCGCAGTGATTCATCCCAGGCAATGCAAAAAATCGCGCAAACTCATCCCGCATTCGCGTTGGTTTCCACTAGCTTTTTGAACCAATCGCGCTGATCCATCGCCGAAAATACGGGATCGGAGACGCCCGTTACGATGATGAGCTTACCGCCGTTAGCGCGGAAGCTATCAAGCTTGGTCGAAATCGCATCGTTTATCGCCGCGGTCTCGAACGTTCGCTCTACGTCCTTATCGAAATCAAAGCTCATCAGATCAAACTCCGGTTGCGGCGGCGTCAAGAAATAATAATTCATCGAGCCCTTTGAGAGCACGATATTTCTAGCATTTGGCTCGGCGCTTTGCGAGTCGCCAAGCTTCCACATGCGCCAGCCGGGCTGATTTACCCCGGCATCGTAAAACCAGCCGCTGTAAATTTGCTCGCCCTTGCTGTTTTTTGCGCCCTCAAATATCGCCTTTATCGTAGAAATTTTATCTTTGGGTAGATCAAGTCCGCTAGGATCGAACTCGCAACGCTCCCAAGCGCCGATGATTCCGTCTTTTAGCCCGTCTAGCGCGTCGCATTTATCCAACACCGCCCTGCTTAGCTTATCCAAATCCTCCTGCGTAAGGGCGTTTGCAAAAATTTTCTCCCCCGCGGCATTTTTAGGCGCGATCTTAATAAGCTGCCGGTTGTCCCACTGCTCCGCGATCGCCGCGCGCGAAAGCCTAAAGCCGGGATTTGCCGCGATTACGCCGTCAAATTCCAGTGGATACCTCTGCGCCGCCATCAGAGCCGAGCGTCCGCCGTTTGAGCAGCCCATAAAATAGCTGTGCGTGGGCGCTTTTTTATACGCCGCAAAAACCAGCTGCTTTGAGACGCTCGCAACCTTGCCGATAGCCTGATAGGCATAGTCTAACCGCGCCTGTTGCTCAAGTCCGAACTCGGGCGTAGGCGCAGGGTGTCCCGAATCGGTCGTAACTACCGCGTAGCCCCTCATAAGCGCGGGCGTTGCGGTGCTAGTGCGGATAGATACGGCGCCAAGAGCCGGCGCTACAAAGCCGTCCAAACCGCCTCCGCCCTGAAATAGCAGCTTGCCATTCCAGTCGCCTGGCAATCGCAGCTCAAATTTTATGCCGTAATGCTTGCCGTCCGAGCCCGTGCGCGAGGCTATCTCACCGCGGACTATGCAGTGCGGCGCGGCTTTTAGCGTCTTTTTGGCGCCTCCCGTTAGCGCAGACATCTTATCGGCGCCGATTTCGCCGCTTTGATTCCAGATCGCTTCGCTAATCTTTGTATCGTAAATTTTTGCGCCCTTTAGCGCCGCGCAAGCCTGCTCGTCAAAATCGCTCGCAAGCGCTCCCTGTAAGCCCAGAGCAGCCGTAAAGGTTGCAACTAAAATTTTATATTTCATTGCCGCTCCTTTTGAAATTTTATTAATCGTAATTTTAACATAAAAATTTATCGTGATTTTACTGCGTTTATAAGAAATGATGGAATTCCGCACTAAACGGGGCGGAATTCCAAATTTGGCTAGAAGAGCGAAGCACCCGAGCGGTCCGCGGGATCGGGCTCACCCGTTACACGATTTCGTAGATCGCGACGAAATACTTCGATCGCCCAAAACCAAACCGCGTGCCCGAAAAATTCCGAAACGTGCTCATACCACGGAAGCTGAAAAAGCGGCGGCGTAAGTCCTAAAAGCGGCAGCGTGATGCAATGCACCGCGATATTTACGACGATACCGAACGCGACGCCCTGAAATAGCGTGATTTTAGGAAATTTCTCGGCAGCAACGCAATAAAACACGGCAAAGCAGACCGAAAAGATGATGTGCGTTAGCATGATCGAGTTAAACGCGTGGCCTGCGAAGGTGTAAATCGCGGCATTTGGGTCGCTAAGCCCAATATAATCGCGCAAAAAGACATAGGGCGGTTTAAGAAATTTCGCGAGCAGTCGATCGTGTCTGCGGAACGAATGAGCTTCTCGGCACCGCATGCCGCCTCGAACATATCCTGCGGCGAACGCGGAGGTAGCGGCACTTCGCCGCCCCATTTTACGAATGCGCCGATGATGCCTGCAGGGATACCCAAAAGCGCCATTAGACCGAAGTGAGTTTGTGTTTTTTGCATGATAGCTCCTTGTGTGATTTGTAAAACGTCGCAATGATAGTATAAATTCCTTTAAATAAAAATGAGGAATTTGAAATCTGTTATAAAAATTCTAGCGATGTTTGACTTAAATTTAATAGACGAAATTTGCTCGCGAAATCTCGCTTTTTTTGTGCCTTGGTCTGTCTAAATTTTATCCGCTATAGCTCTTTGCTGAAGCAAAATTTTAAATTTCAAAGGTGCGTGCTTAATTTTAAATTCTGCTGTTGTCGCGGAGCATTAAATTTCACGCGTGCCCTTAAAGCTTGCACGGTAAAAAATCAGCAGCGCGGCAGCTAACACAGCAAAGCCGCAAAATAGCCCTTGGTAGCTTAAATATTCAAGCGCCTTGCCACCTACGGCAGTACCGATACCACCTCCGAAAAATATCGCCGTGCCTATGATCCCAGAGGATAGACCTTTGGCGGAGCCGCAACGAAGCGCTGCGCTTGCTAGGACGGACTGCGCGCAAACATAGCCGAATCCCAGCAAAAATGTCCCTACATATGCGGTGGCAGCGAAGCAACTCGCCAAAAGGCACAGCGCCGAAGCGGACGCCAAAAAGCCGAGGGATAGAATTTTTTTTGGCGGCAACTTCTCTTTTAAATATCTAGCAGCGTTTCCTGCCAAAAAGCAAGCGACGCCGTAAAGCATAAGGCAGACTCCGGCGAAATTTGAACTCAAGCCCAGCTTTTTAAGCAGATAAGCGCCTATGAATGAGTACGCCCCAAGCACGATTACGCCATTACATAAAGCCAAAAAATAGCTTCTCAAAAGCGCAGCATCGCCGCGCAAGCTAGCTAGGGATTTTACGAAACTTTCGCCTCCGCTTTTCGGAGCGTCTTTGAAATTTAGCGTAAATAGTGATACGAAAGATACCGCAGACAGCGAAGAAAAGGCTAAAAATATCTCCCTCCAAGAAAATCTAGCCACCGCCCATCCACCTAAAGCCGCACTCAGCCCCTGCCCTAAAAATACCGAGCCCAGAAATATCGCTACGATTTTTTGTCTATCCTTCTCGTCATATGTATCGCCTATAACGCCGAGGCAGACAGCGATTATACCCGCCGCCGCGCATCCCGTGCAAAAGCGAAATAAAACAAGCCACGCTAGACTTTTTGCAGTGGAGCAAAGAAGCATAAATATCGCCAAAAAGAGCATTAGCGAGATTAAAATTTTACCTCTGCCGTAGCGATCGCTAAGATGTCCGTATACCGGCTGAAGTAAGCCGTATGGAATCAGATATGCCGTCAAAACTGTGGAGGCGGCGCTTACCTGCACCCCAAACGTATCTGCGATGCTAGGCAGCAGTAGCGATGCGATCCAGTTATCTGCGGCAGAGATTATCCCTGAGGCGATGATTAAGAGTAGTAGTCCTTTTTTGCAGCGCATTTTAAATTCCTAAATTTACGTAATTTTAGCCATTATAACTCTTTTGCTAGAAAATTTGGAATTTTAGCAAGCCCTGCGAATATGAGGCGGCGGGCATGGATCGCTAAGTTCGCAGCGGGGACGCAATGCCGCGGCAAGTACAACGCAATGGTCGGCATACAATGTGATGCATCTACCTTATAGGGGTGAAGATAGGCAGTAACGTGAGCAGTGAGTGCATGACTAGTTTTATATTTCTAACTCTTTTTTTTCGCGCATAAAGACCTATAAGAAATAACGCAAATTTAGCAATGCCACGAAGCAAAGCTATAGCATAAGGCAAATAAGGAAAGCTCTAACTTGCAACGCGAACCCTACAATAAAATTCAAAAATTCTTTAAAATTCTACGCGGATTATGATGTCTAAAAATCAACTAAAATTTTAAGTGCGCATATCCCCGTAGCGCACGCTTTTTAGCCACGTAATCTCATCGTTTATCACAAGTCGTGACGAACCGTTTGTACGATCTTGTGCCGCTAGGTTAAATTTAATAGCAGCGGAATTTTGGAATTTTACGAATGCGGGGATTTCAACGAGCGCTTGAAATTTTGATTTCGTTCGCGCAAGATCCGTCAAAGTCCGCGCCGAATGGGCTTTGGACCGTGAAATAATGATCTATCGCGCCGCATCCGTGCCCGATCTGTTCATCCCAACCCAGCGCCCTGCGCACGAAGCCCTTGGCATGGGCGACGGCTGCGGGCAGGCTAAGCCCCGCCGCCAGCGCGCACGCGATCGCACTTGAGAGCGTGCAGCCCGTGCCGTGGGTGTTACGCGTAGAAATTTTAGGCGCGGAAAATTCGTAAAATTTACCGTTTTCATACAAAATATCGACCGCGGAATTTGTCAAATCCCCGCCCTCGTCCTCGCCGCTCGGTTCAAAACCAGCGCCTAGGGAGGCTGTGGATAAATTTTGTTTAAAAGAGGGCTCCGCGCTCGCCGTTAAAATTTTACATTCGTTAGTAAAATTTTCACTCGCAAAATTCGTACGCTTCGTCGAGCCCGCAGAATTTTCGCGTGTGCCATTTTCGCCCGTCTCGTGCCCAAAAGCTTTAAAATTTTGCGCCGTATCCGCTCCCGACGCGCCGCAAGTCTCACTCGCGCCCGTCAAATCACCTCCTTTAATCAAAATCGCGCCGCCGAAAAACTGCGAAATTTTAACTGCCGCGGCTCGCATACCTGCTAAGCTTAAAATTTTCATCTCCGCTAAAACCTCGGCTTCGCGCACGTTGGGCGTGATGATCTCCGCGGCGGGAGCGAGCTTATATTTTAGCGCATGCAGCGCGCTTTGTTTCATCAAAACTCCGCCGCTAGTAGCGACCATCACGGGATCTAAGACGACGTTTTTCGCGCCGTGCTTGCCCAAGCTCTTTGCGATGGCTTCGGCAACCCCCTCATTGGAGATCATTCCAATTTTAACGGCGTCCGGAAAGATATCGCTAAAAATCGCATCGAGCTGCGCCTCCACAAAATCTGGCGGAACATCCAGTACGCCGAATACGCCGCGCGAATTTTGCGCCGTAAGCGCCGTAATAGCGCTCATTGCAAACATCTTATGCGCGCTAATCGTCTTGATATCGGCCTGGATGCCCGCGCCGCCGCCACTATCAGAACCCGCGATAGTAAGAATTTTTCTCATAAAAAGCCTTTAAAATTTTAGCGCGATTATATCGAAATTCCGCTATAATTTCACTCGGTAGATTATTTTACGGGCTAAATTTAAGTTTTATTTATATAGTTTTTATTATAATTTATAATTTATTCGTAATAACTATTACAAATACAAAATTTTAACCCAATTAGAGGAAATTACATGAAAAAAGTCGCCAGTTTGATTTTCGCAGCGTTTTTAGTTTCGGGCTGCTCCTATTTTGAAAAAAAGGAAGATAAAGGCGCGAAGCAAGGCGGCGAGACGCCTGCGCTACCGGTCGGCGTATTTACGGCAAAATCCGCCGACGTGCCGATAATTTTAAAATTTAACGGACAGACCGTGAGCGAGCTTGAGATAATGCTGAAGCCGCAGGTTTCGGGCACCATCGAAAAGCAGCTTTTTGAACCTGGCCACAGCGTCAAAAAGGGCGACGTGCTCTACGAGATCGACCGCTCGCGCTACCAAGCGGCGTTTGACAGCGCAAACGCTAATCTGCAAAACGCCTCGGCGGACTACAAAAGAGCTAAAGCGCTAAAAGCTAGCAACACGATCTCTCAAAAGGACTTCGACACCGCAAAAGCCGCGTTTATGGTAGCCGAAGCAAATTTTAAAAGCGCCAAGATCGATTTTGATCACTCGCTCGTTACCGCGCCTTTTGACGGCATGGCGGGCGATACGCAAAAGGACGTGGGAGCGTACGTAAACGTGGGCGAGGATCTGGTTAGACTTTCTAAATTTGATCCGATCGACGTGGAATTCGGCATCGCGGACATCGATAGACTGGAGCTTGATGCAAATTTAAGAAACGGGCAGTGGAAGCAGCTGGGCCGTCAGGTAAGCATAAATCTCGGCGGCAAGGACTACAACGGCACGCTAAGTTTCATCGATAGCGTCATCAATACAAACACCGCGTCCGTCAGCGCCAAAGCTCAAATTCCAAATCCAAACTTAGAAATTCGCCCGGGAATTTTTACTAAAGTAAGCGTCGAGGGCTTTTATCAGAAAAACGGCTTTAAAATTCCGCAAGTTGCGCTCAAGCAAGATCTTAGCAACACCATAGTTTACGTCGTGCAAGACGGAAAAGTCGCTAAAAAAGTGGTCAAAATCACGGCTCAAGATACCCGCACGGCGACGATCTCAAGCGGACTGCAAGACGGCGATCAGATCATTTTGGATAATTTTAAAAAGATCAACGTAGGCTCCAAGGTCACTCCCGTACCCACGAGCACCGATCCTTACGTAGCGGGGCAGCCTGAAGCGTCTCAGAGCAATGCGGAAAGCGGGAAATAATGTTTTCTAAATTTTTCATCAACCGCCCCGTTTTTGCCTGCGTCGTTTCGATCATCATCGTAATCGCGGGCGTTTTGGCTCTTAAAAATTCCTCCGTCGAGGAGTATCCGCAACTCACGCCGCCGCAAATCGTCGTAAGTGCTACATATAGCGGCGCGGATGCGCAAACGATCGCCGACGTCGTCGCAGCCCCTCTTGAAAATGCGATCAATGGCGTTGAAAATATGATCTATATGGAAAGCTCAGCAAGCTCCTCGGGCTCTGTTAGTATCAACGTATATTTTCAAATCGGCACAAATCCAGCAGATGCGAAAGTCAATGTAAACAACCGCGTCACGCCAGCTCTTACGCTACTTCCCGATGAAGTGCGCCGCTATGGCGTAACCGTCACCGAGCGTAGCAGTACGATGCTCGAAGTGCTTGCGTTTTACGATCCTAGCGAACAGATGGATGTTGTAGAGATGCAAAACTACGTAGCTATCAACATCGTAGATGAGCTAAAGCGCGTGCCAGGCGTCGGCGAAGCTCAAGCGCTGGGTACGAAAGACTATGCTATGAGGATCTGGGTAAAGCCCGAGCTGCTTAAGACATTTAACGTTACGACCGCCGAGATAATCGCCGCAATAAGCGAGCAAAACAGCCAATACGCCGCGGGTAAGATGGGCGAGCAGCCGATGAACTTAGGCAATCCCTACGTATATGCGATCAAGCCTGAGGGTCGTTTAAAAACCGTCGAAGAGTTTGAAAATATCATCATACGCGCGCAAAAAGATGGGAATTTCTTGCGCGTAAAAGATGTCGCCGAGGTCAAACTTGGCGGCGCAAGCTACAATATCTCGGCGAAATTTAACGGTAAAGAGATGGTGCCTGTGCTTATCTTTATGCAAAGTGGCGCCAACGCCCTAGCCGTAGTTGAAGCGGTAAATAAGCGCATAGACGAGCTTAAACCAAATTTCCCAGGCGAGCTGACCTACGACGTCGCCTACGATACGACGAGCTTCGTAAAAGTCTCGATCGAAGAGGTCATTCATACTTTCATTGAAGCGCTAATCCTCGTCATCATCGTTATGTATATGTTCTTAGGCAATCTTAGAGCGACGATCATTCCGACGCTTGCTGCGCCTGTATCGATCTGCGGAGCGTTTATCGGAATTTACGCCTTCGGATTTTCTATAAATTTAATTACCCTTTTTGCGCTTATTTTAGCTATCGGCATCGTCGTGGACGACGCGATCATAGTAATCGAAAACGTGGAGAGAATTTTGCACGAAGAGCCGCAGTTAAGCGTCAAAGAAGCCACCACGAAAGCGATGGGCGAGATCGTAGCGCCCGTCATCTCCATCGTGCTCGTGCTTTCGGCGGTTTTTGTGCCGGTTGCGTTTATGGAGGGCTTTACCGGGGTTATGCAGAGGCAATTTGCATTAACGCTCGTAGCCTCGGTATGTTTTTCAGGCTTCGTAGCCCTTACACTAACGCCCGCACTTTGCGCTCTAATTTTGCAAAAAAAGGAATCTGAGCCTTTTTTCTTTATAAGATGGTTTAATAATCTTTTTAGCATCTCAACTAAAATTTACGCCGCAGGCGTCGGCATGGTTTTGCGCCATGTGCTAATCAGCCTCGTTTTTGTAGGCATCATCATCTATGCGATGGTGAAGCTTCTTGTGCTCACTCCTAGCGGCCTGGTGCCTAACGAGGACAAAGGCTCGATTATGGCGATGACTACGCTTCCGTCGGCATCTACTCTACCTAGGACGGAAGCCGATCAGGATTTCATCGCAAGTATCGCTAAAAAGTATCCAAACGTAAAAGATATAACCCAAATCACGGGATACGATATGCTAGCCGGAGCGCGTAGAGAAAATGCGGGAGCTTTTTTTATGAAGCTAAAAGACTGGAAAGATCGCCCGGGTGATGAAAATTCCAACTTCGCCTTAGCCGCCGCGCTAAACGGGCAGCTCTATGGCGCGGATCGCAACTCGATGACTTACGTAGTTACGCCGCCGCCTATTATGGGTCTTTCGCTTACGGGTGGATTTGAGCTCTACGCGCAAAGCACGACTGGCAAGAGCTACGATGAAATTCGCGCCGATATGGATCGCGTAACTGCCAAAGCCAATCAGCACCCCGCTTTAAAGCTCGTGCGAACGACGCTGGATACCGATTTCCCGCAGTATAAGCTCTATATCGATAAAGAGAAGGTAAAAATGCTAGGCATTAAGATAGCCGACATTTTCACCGTGCTAAATTCTACTATCGGGCAGTATTACATCAACGACTTTAACCTCTTAGGCCGCACGTTTAAGGTCTATATCCGCGCTACGCAAAACTATAGAGATGATCCTAACGATCTAAAATCGCTCTACGTCCGCAGCGACAGCGGCGATCTGATCGCGTTAAATTCTTTAGTGAGGCTTGAGCGCTCGCTGGGTCCCGATTCCGTTAATAGATTTAATGCCTTCCCGGCAGCGCAGATTATGGGTGAGCCAAACACGGGCTACACCTCGGGTCAGGCGATTGCAGCGATACAAGAGGTTATAAAAGAGGAGCTTCCTAGCGGATATTCGATCGGCTGGGCGGGCTCCGCGTATCAAGAGGTCAGCGAGACCGGTAAAGGCTCGCAGGCATTCGTATTTGGAATGATCTTTGTGTTTTTGATCCTAGCGGCTCAATACGAAAGGTGGCTCATGCCGCTTGCCGTGCTTACCGCCGTGCCGTTTTCGGTATTCGGAGCGCTCGTATTTACATATTTCCGCGGGCTAAATAACGACATATATTTTCAGATCGGACTTTTACTTCTAATCGGTCTGGCGGCGAAAAACGCGATTTTGATCGTGGAATTTGCGATGAACGAGCACCTAAACAACCACCGACCGATCGCGGAAGCTGCCGTCGAGGCCGCCAGGATGAGGTTCCGCCCTATCGTGATGACGAGCCTTGCGTTCGGCCTCGGCGTGCTTCCGATGGTTATCGCTACCGGCGCAGGCGCTGCTAGCCGCCATGCGCTAGGAACCGGCGTCGTAGGTGGAATGCTCGCGGCATCTACAATCGCGATCTTTTTCGTGCCGCTGTTTTTCTACCTGCTCGAAAGCTTCAACGCTTGGCTTGATAGACGCGGCAAAAAAGTCCAAACTAACGAGGTGAACGATGAAAATAAATAACGCTCTTTTAAGCGCCTTGACGCTTGGAATTTTACTCTGCGGCTGCAACTTCAAGCCCGTCACGCCGCAGAAACAGACCGGCTTTAAGGCGGATTACGCAAGCACTAACGTTAGCACGCAGTGGTGGAAAAGCTTTAACGATCCGCAGCTAAACGCCCTGATCCAAAGCGCGCTGGAGCAAAATTCCGACCTGCAAACCGCGCTGAATAACGTCGAGTACGCGCGGGTAAATTTAGGGCTGAACAAGCTTGAATATCTGCCGAATGTAAATTTAAGCGGCAGCGCAGTGCGTCAAAATAATTTCGGCAACCAGCCCGATCGCAACTCCCACGGCTCGTATCAGATCGGCGCCGTGCTAAGCTACGAGATCGATTTTTGGGGGCGCGTGCGCAACAGCGTAGATTCGGCGCGATCGCGATTTAATGCGACGAAATACGACTACGAAACCGCCAAAAATACGATTACTAGCACGGTTGCGACGACCTATTTTACGCTACTAGCACTAAAGCAGCAGGAGAAAATTTTAAAAGACAGCCTAAAAAGCTATCAAGATACGCAAAACTACCGTAAAAAGCAGCTCGATGCAGGCGCAGTTAGCGAGATCGTATTTTATCAGGCCAAAGCCGCGGTCCAAAGCGCCGAGGCAAGCCTCATAAGCGTGCAAAATCAGCTCTCCGCAGCTCAAACTTCGCTAAATATCCTAACAGGCAAGAGCTACGATGAAATTTTACGCGGCACGGCGCAGACTGCCGCGAAAATGCCTAGCGCGCCGCAGATCCCAAGTGGAATCCCAAGCGACGTGATCCTGCACCGCCCGGACGTCGCAAGCTCGCTCGAAAATCTGCGCGCGAGCAACTTCTTAGTAGGCGTCGCCAAGGCGGGGTACTTCCCTACCTTTTCGCTTACGGGCTCGGCGGGATATGCAAGCGGCGAGTTCGACAGGCTGTTTACCGCAAGCGCGAGCACGTGGAATATTGGTGGCTCGCTCGTAGGGCCTCTACTTGACTTCGGCCGCCAAAAAAGGCGCGTAGAGCTTGCAAATTTAGAGCAAAACGCGAGCTTCATCGCATACGACAAGGCGCTTAAAACCGCTTTCGGCGACGTTCGCGACGCGCTTGTAGGCGTGCAAAACGCCAAACTAAGACAGGCAAGCCTCGCCGATCTCGTCGCTTCGCAAAGCAAAATTTATTCAAACGCCTCAAGCAGGTATCAGGCGGGCTACAGCGACCATCTGGAGTTTTTGGATTCACAGCGAAACCTGCTTAGCGCGCAGCTAAATAAAGTGCAGGCAGATCTTGACGTGCTAAGCGCGACGGTAAACGCCTACAAGGCGCTCGGCGGCGGCTTTAGTATAGAAGATAGCGAAATAAAGGCGCTTATCGGCGCAGAGAAGGATGTACAGCCCGATATGTCCACCTTCCCGAAAGATAGAATTTTTAATTAGCTTTAAATTTACAGGCGACGTGAAATTTTAAAATACCCGCAAATTTAAAGCGCAGCTCGGTTTTTACGGTGCAAGCGGATGTATGAAAGAAAATCTGCTTGCGCTTTTAAAATTTAGCCCTGCGGCGGGCGGCAAGTCCAAATTTAAAAGATAATCTAAATTTTAAAATAGCCGCAGCAAGGTAAAATCGTCGCTCGGCTAGGAAGCGTAAGGCAGCCGGGCTTAGTGGAGCGGCAGAATTCCAAGCGCCGCGGTAAAATTTTTAAGCAGCACGGCGAAATTCCAAGCAGCGCGATAAAATTCCAAGCGTCGCGTTTTAAATTTATAAGGCGAGCGGTTGCGCGCCGAAACGGAATTTGGCAAAATTTTAGATTTTCGCTATAATCGCGACTTTTAATTTAGATGGGTGTCCGAGCGGTTGAAGGAGCACGCCTGGAACGCGTGTAAAGTGCAAGCTTTCGAGGGTTCGAATCCCTTCCCATCTGCCACTGTCTTAAAATTTCATCCCCGCAAAGCTATGAAATTTCGCTTTCCAACTCGGCGCAAATTTTATAAATTTAAAGACAAAATTCCACCCTTGCCGCAAATTTAACGATCAAAGATAAAAATTTCCTCCGCCTAAAATCAAACCCGAAAGCTGCCTAAATTCTATCTCTACGCCCAATATTTACCGATATTGCGCTAAAATTCCTTTTAAATTTCACTTTGAAGGAGAGAAAAATGAGTGAAGAAAAAAGTTGCGCCTGTGCGCATGTCAAATCCCAAAACGTAACCGACGCGCCCGGCAACAACACCGTATTTATGATCTGGCGCTTTAACGCAGACAAAGCCACCTGCAAAAAGGCTTTCGAGGGTCTTTGCGGTTTGGTGATAAATTTAAACAAAACCGCCGTTACGAGATTCGGCGCGGCTAGCGAAACGAGCTGCGTGCTGGGCGTGGGCTTTGAGGCGTGGAAAATGCTCGGCTTGCCGAAGCCTTTGCCGAAAGAGCTAAAAAATTTCGAAGAGATTAGAGGCGATAAACACATCGCGCCCGCTACCGGAGGCGATATCCATATCCACATCAGAGCGGCGAATCAAGCCGTTTGCTACGATATGGCAAGCGAGATCAAAGCCGCGCTAAAGGACGTCGCGATGTGCGAGGAGGAGATCTGCGGCTTTAAATACTACGACGGGCGCGCTATCATCGGCTTTGTGGACGGCACCGAAAATCCCCAGAGCGCAGATCGCGACTTTTTCGCCAAGGTAGGCGACGAGGATGCGGCGTACAAGGGCGGCAGCTATCTTTTCGTGCAAAAATACATCCACGATATGAGCGCATGGAACGCCGCGGGCGTCGCCGAGCAGGAGCGCGTCATCGGGCGCAGCAAACAAAACGACATCGAAATGAGCGAGGAGATAAAGCCCAGCAACTCGCACTCCGCCGCAGCCAACGTCGGCGACGACAAAAAGGTCGTGCGCGGCAATATGCCGTTTATGCAGGGCGGCGAGACGGGAACCTACTTCATCGCCTACGCAAGCACCTTTAGCACGCTGGAGCTGATGCTTGAGAGTATGTTTATCGGTCGCCCGCGAGGCAACTACGACCGCCTGCTCGATTTTAGCACGGCAAAGACGGGCGCGCTCTTTTTCGCTCCGACCTTCGATATGCTACAGGCTTATAGCGCAGAGTAAATTTAGCTTTAAATTTAAAGGCGCGCAATGTTTTGCGATCTAAGCCCGTATCAGAGCAGGCGCTGCAAAGAGATCATAGAGGGCAAAGTCGAAAATAGTGAAAACGTTAGGGGTCTGATAGAGTTCATAAACGCTAAATTTAAAGCTCGAGCGATCAGCGCTTTTTACGGCGCGGGCAGGGACTCGGCGTGGCTTAAGATCGTGCTTCGCTTCGATAAAGACGCCGCGAAAATCACCGATAAAAAGTGCATCGAGCGCTATCTCGCCCGCACGCCGCTTTTCGAGAAACTAAACGAACTTAAGAATTTTTATATCTCGGTCGAGTCCTTCGAGTCGCAGATCCGCACCGATCTGATCCAAGGCGCCGTAGCGGAGCTGCTGCGAAACCGAAACGAGCTTTTGGCGCCGCTTAAAATTTGGTATATCGCGACGGCGTCCGACGTGCCCGTAGTTTTTTATTTCACGAGGCAGGACGCGGCGCGCGGCGAAAGTAACGAAAAGATAGAGCGGCTGATAAGAAATTTGGTAGAGAAAGCACAGGACGCCAAATACCTGAGCCACATGAAATTTAAGCTCTATTTTGACAGCAAGGAGTTCGTGGATCTTGAGTACGGCGGAAATTTGTTCTATTATTTCAAATGAAATTTAGCCAAGGAGCGAAAATGGATGCGAAGCTTTATCTAAACAAGGCTATAATGCAGCTCTCGCGAGGGCTTGAGGAGGGCGGCGTGCAGAGCCTAAAAGCAGCACTTGAGGGCGAAGGCGACGAGTTAGCAAGACGCAAGCTCGCGTGATCTTAGGCGAATACTTCGTGATGAAGGGCGAGCCCGCGCAGGCTAGGGAGTGTCTAGGACCCGTGGCGCAAGACGCCGAGCGACTGCGGGATCAATACGATGACCTACTGGACGATGAAATTTGCAGAGCCGATATACTTTTAGATATGATCGAGCGCTTCGGGTTTTTGGCGGAATAAAACGGCTCGCGATATGCGGCGGAAGAGATAAAATTTTAAGATCGGAGCGAAATGCTGAAATATTCATTTGAAACCATATAGAAAATGCTGCTAAAATGCGTAGCTGAGGGCGGCGAGCCATAGCCCAGCTTTCGCTTGCACGGCACGGAATACATGATCATCGCCTATGCGGATCGCTGCTCGTTTCAAAGATGCGCGGACGAAGCGGGCGCAAACGCAAGCGGCGAGCGGTATTTCGCCACGCTGCGGGAGCTCTACGCCGCGCCGCAGATAGACGGGTGCTCGCTAGAGGAGCTTTGGAGCGAGGTGGATGATTTTTACTACTTTGATTCCGAGCTGTGAGGTCTCGAAATTTTATGCGGCGATACGGTAAGCGCACGCAGTGCCGATACGCGGCGCTGATAAAATTGACGAAATAAAATTTTGAAAGGACGCAAACGGGTCTGCTTGGGATTGCGTCGCTAAGGCGTGCGGCGAGGTCGACAAATTTAGCACGGAATTCAAAGGATGTAAGATGGCGATGGGCACGCCGCCGAGCCTAGGCAGGCTGCGGCTTTGTGCGAGCGCGGAGCTTTTGCGAGAGGGCAATTTAATTTTCGCAGCGGCTTTGATGGCGATACAGAGGCATAAGTGCTGCCGAATGATTTAAAATTTCAAGCGCAACGGAAGCGATAACGCGAATGAAAGCGCGCTGTTTGACGATGAAATCAAAAGCTAAATTTAACAGCGCAAAATACCCGAGCCGCTAGCGGTAAATTTTAAAAACGGGGGTAAATTTAATGCAAAATTTAAAAGGCGAATCGCAGAAGTCGCAGCAGCCTGAGCGAAACGGCGCCGAGCACCGAAATCCGCCGAAATTTAACAATAAACCCCTCGTCGTAAAAGACTACAACATAATAGTATTCTTTATTTATAATCTATTCTTCGCTCCCTTGGCGGTACCGGTATTTCTATACATAGGGGATATTTTTCCATACTATACGCCGTTTGTTTACGTAGCATTCGCCATCGTGTCCTATCTCAACAGCGCCCATACGCGCTTTGTTCATTTGACGGATAGGAGTATCAACTACGTCAATAAAGGCAAAATCACGAAATCTATAAAATTTGATGAGATATCGCTCATAAAGCTCACCGCCACGCCGCTATTCGGACATATCGTCCCCGCTAGAAATTCCGCAGGCATTGTGCTTTCGTTCATAGTGATAGGCGTTGCGTTTGCCGGATTTTTACAGAGCCTTAGGGGATTTATAATTTTTATTATGAGCCTGACGGCATTAGTTTTGCCTTTTTTCATAGCCAAACTGATTTTTTCAAAGATCACGGAGGGGAAATTTAGCTTCCGTGCGATCGATACTTTGATCATCTACGACGGCAAGGGCGAATTTATCAGTTTTATGATGAGCGAAACGGACTTTGAAAGAGTTTGCCGCTACATGCTGAAAGAGCGGCAGATCAGCCCGTCAAAATTTCAAAAGCAGTTTGTGATATTTCAATGAAAGAGCCTATTAAGCGATATCGGCGTTAAAATTTAAAAAGCCGTTTCGGCTCCTTAAATTGGTTGCAAGTTAAATTTGTGCGTAAATTTTATAATTTCGCATACGTTAAAATTTTACGGCGTGCACGTTAAATCATACGATGCGCACGCTAAAAATTTTACAGCGCGGTACGAAATTTTAAGGAGCATGGCGTGAAATTTGAAATTTCGCAAAATGCCCTAAATTTTAAAAAATTTCACGAAATTTTGCGGAGCCGTGAAATTTTAAAAGCTCCGCAAATTTAGCTTATGCTACCACCGAATGCCCGCTTCCAGCCAAAACTGCCTGCCCGCCTCATAGACCAGATCGAGCGAGGTATCGCTGCTAAGCCTTGCTTTGTTGCGCTTATTTAGGACGTTGTAGATGTCTAAATTCGTAAAAAATTCCACCTCGCCCGCCATCTTTTTGGCGTATCCGATGCGCGCATCCCAGCTGTAGCTTTTGCCGAGATTTACCTTTTCGTATTTGTCATATCTGGCAGGATACTTGCCCGCAGGCGTCCTGCCCGTGCGAGCGATCGCTTCTTGCGAGCCTTTAAACGATAGAAAGTTATTTACGCTGATGCCGTAGCTTGGGATTTTCGTGATGATATTTAGGCTCGCAGTCCAAGGCCTAGCATAGTCCTGCGCCGGAAGCTCCGATAGCCTCATCAGCCTGCCGTCATATTCGACGATCTTTTCATCTTCGAGCGTTTCTCTATCAAGCGATATGTCATAAAGGGTGTTGTTCGTTTTCATCTTGATGTGTTCAAAGCCTAGCTCAAAGCCATTTAGCGTACCGAAGGCCTCATAATCATCGATCGTTTTAACGCCGAAGGTTAAAATTTTATTTTCGCTTCTGCCGTCATTAGTAAAGGTTTGATAGTTGTTTTGGTAGTTCGGATTCGGCGCTAGACCTAGATCTCTTCGCGTAGATTTGATGATCTGATCCCTGCCCTTGCGGCTTACATATTTGCCGAAAAACTCAAAATTCCCAAGCTTTTGCTTTGCCCCAAATACCAGCTCATCCTCATAAGGCACCTTTAGCTCGTTAAATTTAGTTAGAGACGGGTCTTTTGGCAGTTGAGTCCAGTTTTGCGTATAGGCATTGCGCGGGCGCGTGTAGGTAGTGGCGAGGCCCTCTCGACCTTCTCTTAATTTGTAGGTAAAGAGATTGCGTCCGTAGTAGCGGTTTGCACCGAAGCTAAGAATCGAATCGCCGTCGCCGAAAATATCGTAGTAGCTGTTAAATCTCGGCGCCGCAGTCGTTTGCTTCATATAATCATCCCTATTTAGTCTTACGCCCGGTCGCAAAGTAAGATCACCGATTTTTATCTCATCCTCCAGATAAACCGCCAAGCTCTTCATATCTACCTTAGTATTGCCCTTGTAATAGCTTTTTCGCGTAAAAAACTGGCCGCTTCTACCACGCCTCGCAAAAGAATCGTCTATCGAGCAGAGCTCGTCATTCGGATCGCAAGCATTTACACCCGCAGGTAGCGGTGCTATTCCGCCAGCGGTCATAAACTCTTTTCTTACGTTAAATTTAGCCTCTTGCTTTTTAAACTCAAAGCCTGTGATAAATCTATGCTTGCTGCCGCCGAGATCAAATTCGTTAAACTCCAGATCCGCGTTGTATGAAAGGCTCTTTTGAGTCTGATCGAGATCCCCAAAGCCACCCTCTATCGCTGCGGCAGATAAAATTTTACTGCCCCAATTCTTTACGTTTGAGTATTGCCAAGCCCTGTAATATTCATTCTCGGCATCACGCGAGCTCTCCAGCTTGCTGTAGGATAAAATTTGATTAAATCTAGCAAAATCGCCATCGTAGTCGGTTTTAAGCGCTAAATTTAAACCGCCCGATTTCATATCGGCGTAGGAGTCTTTGACGTGGTCGTTAAACATCTTGTTTCTCTCGGGCGCGTAGGTTACGCTCGGCGTGATAGTTAGGCGGTCGCTTGCATACCAAAGCGCTTTTAGGAAGTAGTTGTCTATATTTCGCCTCTGCACTCGCTCGGTAATGGTTGTATCTGCGTTGTATCTTCTGTCGTAGGCTTTGAGCGGAATTTTACTTCTAGTATTTGTGTAGCCGAACATCAAACCCAGATCTTCGGTAACGGTGCCCTCTAAATTTAACCTAGTGATCCACTTATCGAATCTCGGCTGATTTAGCGGCGTAGCGGAGTTTTCAAAGCTCTGTTCATCGCCGTAGATATGGTATCTAGTCCAACTATCTTCGGTGTGCTGCATCGAAAACTTGCCGTGAAAGCCCGCACGCGGATCTCGCGTCTTAGCCTCCACTACGCCGCCGGTAAATCCGCCGTATTTGGCGGAAACGCCGCTATCGTGCACCTCTACGCTTCGTAAAAAGTCGCTATCGATCGCCATACCTTGCGAGACGGAATTCATCGTATCAAACGCTGAAAAGCGCGTAGGATTGCCGCCGGGATTTCTAGCGGGATCGAGATCGTTATTCATATTCGCGCCGTCAAGCATAAAGTTGTTTTGCCAATACTTCGCGCCGTTGATGCTGATATTTGCGGGGCTGATCTCGCCGAGCGTCGTGCTCTGGCGGTTTGTGGAGCTGAATTGCACATTTGGATTGGTACGCAAAAGCTGCACGAAGTCGCCGTTGCCGCTAGGCATCGACTTGATCATCGTCCTGCTTATTTTTTGCGTACCGCCATAGCTATCGCCGACGCTCGTCAGGCTAGAGTCAATGTTGCCGACAACTACTATTTCGGGAAATTTATAACTATTTGTCATCGCAGCCGAGCTTCGTACCTCCGAACTCTCTTTGGTAGCAACGCTTCTGGTTGCGTTATTTTCAGACGAATCCTGCGCGACGCTTAGGCCGCAAAGACACGCCGCGACTATTAAGGAGCGTGCAAGCCCCCCCCCGCAGCGATTTTGAGTGGATTTCTCGCCTTTTATGGAAGCGGAATAATTGCGGCCTGCGCCGCTTTCACATGGCTTACAGGCCCAAAAATCGACAATCATTTTTTCTCCTTTTTTGAAAATAAAAATTAGGACCTTGAAAATTTAGCCAATAATATTTTAAATTTCAATAAAAATGATAACAATTATACGACTTATGCAAATAATAGAAAAAATGTAACAAAATAGCGATATATCGGTAAAGTAATTTCATTTTGTAATAAAATTTATCTAAAATCTATGCATGACGCATATGGGTTTAATTGAGCTTTATTATTGAGTTCATTTTTAAACTGCTAAATTTACGGAGATAAAATTTGCCGTGCAAGCGCCGTTAAATTTAAACGCGCTTAGTAAATTTCTCCGAGTAAAATTTAAAGGCGCCGAGCCCGCTAAAATTTCGGCGCATTTATCCTCACCGTCTCATCGGTGTCAAAAATATATGTCTGCGCCGCCTCCGCGATATCCTTCGGCGAGATGGAATTTATGATCTTTTCAAAGGTCTTAAAATCGGCGATCTCCTCATTCCAAAGCGCGTATTTTACGAGCGCGTCGTTCCAAAACTCAGGGCTTTCGCGAGCGGTACGCGCCGTGATAATCTGGGATTTTTTAAAATTTTCAAGATGCCGCGCTACGTCCGATCCGCCGCCTGCGATTTCTGCAAAAATTTCTCTAATTGCGGATAGAATTTGATCCGTATTTTGCGGCGCGCAGGAAAACGAAATATGAAAGCTCGAGTGCTCGTACGGGATGCGGCTTAGGCTCGAAGCGACCGAAAAGCCGTAAGTACGCCCCTCGTCCTCTCTGATGCGCTCTCTAAGTGCTTCCTGAAGCACCGAAGCTAGGGCAGAAATTTTTATCGCATTTTCAAGCGAATACGGAGCGGATCTGTTTATCGCGGTAAGCGCGACGTCGCTTCTAGGGGAATTTTGATAGTTGCACATGAAAACATGCCGTCCGCTTAAGCTGCGGATACCGTCATCTTTAAAATCCTCGCGCTCGCCGCGAGCGGGCAGGTTCGCCAGATACTTTTTTATGAGGGCTTCGGCGTTTTTTAACTCAAAATCGCCGCTAAGCACAAAAGTGTAGGATGCGGCATTGCTAAATTTATCATAGACGATCTTTTTTAACTCCTCCGCGTTAAGAGCTTTGATCTGCGCGGCGCTTAGCGGGCGCATTCGCGCATTGCCGCCGTAAAAAAACTCGCTAAATTCCCTGCTAAATTTATATCCGGGCAATTTCTCGTTTCGCGCAAGCTCGTCGAGCGATTTGATCTTTAAATTTTGCAGCGCTTTCTCGTCCACGCGCGGAGAGCTAAGCTCTAAGTTTATCGCTTCCAGCAGCCATTTTAGATCCTGCGAGCCGCAGCTTCCGTAAAATCCGTGCGAGAACGCGGAGATATTTTTGCGGTAATTCACCTGCCGCCCGCTTAAAATTTGCGAAATTTCATAATTGTTAAACTCGCCTGCGCCGCTTTCGTTTGAAAGCATCGCGGCGAAGCTGCCAAGCCCCGGATGCGCTAGATTGGACATTCCGCCTCTGCTTACCGCGGCAAACAAGATGAAATCCTTGCGCGTCTTAAGCGGCTTTAAGATCACGGTTGCGTTATTTTCAAGCAGGTAGGTATAAAATTTAAATCGCGGATCAAAGCTCTTGCTTAAAATTTTGCCCTCAGGCAGGTTTTTAGAAAGCAAGCTACCCGGTACTTTTTTATGCGCGGAATGCATATTTACCGCCCTGGCGTCATCCTGCAACTTCTTAAATTTGGCCTCATCCAGATTGTATCCGGAGCCGCTAAATACGCTTACGTGCACCTCGTTTAGATCCGTAAGGCGCCTAAATTCTAAATTTAGCTCCTCCAGGCTGATCTCGCGCAGCAGTTTTACCTCCAAATCACGCTGTTTTGCGGCATTAGGCAGAACGGCTCCAGATTTTACGGCATGAAGAATCTCTCTTGCAAAAAACGCGGAATTCGCGCTTTTTCTGCGCTTAAAGGCGCTGTGCCGCGAGCTGATCAAGGCATCCTTCGCAAGAGTAAAATCGCGCGCATCAAAGCCGCTATCTCGCAGGCTTTTGATTAGCCCGAGCGCTTGCGAGATCGCGCCGTCAAAGTCTCCGCCCAAAACGGCGACGTCAAAGCTATAGATCGTTTTTTGAAACTGCAAATTCGATCTGGAAAAATTAACTCGCAGCAGCGCGCCTTCGCTAGCCTTCGCTCGCTCATAAATCGTAGAGATGAGACTTGAGATAAGCTCGCTTTTTAAAATTTTTCTCGCATTCGCCTCGCTACTTGGGGGCGCAAATTCCTCCCAAAACGAAATTTTGACGGAATTTAGCGATGTTTCGTTCGTATCGTAATTGTAAATTTTCAAACCCTGCCTAGACGGAATGCCCATATCCTGGCGAGCGTAGGAGTTTGTATTTTTAAGAGGCGAAAAATTTTGCTTTAGCAATTTTAAAATTTTATCCCTTTTGAAATCACCCACGGCTATGAATTTCATAGATCTGGGCTGGTAAATTTTTTGATAAAGCTCCTTGATTCGCTGCGCGCTTACGGATTTTACGACTGCCATATCGCCGATCGGCGCACGATTAAAATACGCGCTGCCGCCGTAAAGCTCCTCATCCATCCGCTCGTAAAGCCTTGCGATCGGCGTATCACGGCTGCGCGTCTCCTCGATTATGACGCCTCTTTCTTTTACGAGCTCGAGCGGATTGAACTCCACTCCGTCCGCAATCGAAGCAAAAATTTTAAAAACGTCCTTTAAATTTTCTTCGTTAACCGCGATGCTAAGCGTGTAAATCGTGCTGTCGTAGCCCGTCTGCGCATTTACGTCAGCGCCGAATTTCACGCCTAGGCTCTGCAGCTTTTTGATGAGCTCGTTTTTACTAAAATCGCGGCTTCCGTTAAAGGACATATGCTCTATGAAGTGCACAAGCCCGCGCTCATTAGGGCCCTCATCGATCGAGCCCGCATCCACGACCAGATAGAAAACGGCGGAATTTTTAGGCATGGAATTTTCTAAAATATAGTATTTAAGCCCGTTTGGCAGCGCCCCTCGCAGGATGGCTCCGTCCCACTCAAGCGCAAAAGCTCCCGCGCAAAGCAGTAAAAATAGTAAAATTTTTCGCATTTAAGCCTTTCATTTATTTCTAGTCAAATTCCGTCTCGCAGATATTTCGGCAGACTTTTCTCTTTCGGCTTATCAAGCTGCCGGTCTGCGCTATTTTTTAGATTTGCTCACTTCGATTCGCCAGCCTGCGATATCTCTTAGGCTCGCTTACTTTTAACTTGGTTACTCACCTGTTCGCCGCGCTAATCCCGGTCTGCTTCGCGAGCTTACCGGCTCTGGCTCCATATCAAGCAGCTTCTCTCATTTTGTGCATCGCCCGAATAGGTAAATGCATCGATCTTGCTCTGCGCGCTGATGCGGCATAGCTGCGCGGGCGCAAATTTTAAAATTTACTTGCACCCTAGCTAAATTTAAAAAGTACGAGTCGGTAAATTTTTAAAATTTTACGCCAAGCGCGGCGGTCTGTTAAGCTTTGAAATTCTATAGCCAAATTCCGCAGCAGAGCCCACACGCTTTCATAGCGAGACGGACGAGCATTTAATTTTCATCGCCCTATTCTCGCTACGCGCTGTTTTAGCACGTATCGATCAAACAAGCCGCTGACGCACGATCTTGGTATCTTCGCCGTATGCTATTCTGCTTCCCATCTATAAACGCACCGCCGCAAACTGCCGTTTGCTACAGGATAAAATTTTAGCCTAAAGAGCATTAAATGAAAATTAGTATAAATAAAATGTGAATTTTTTGAAGTTAAAATGGAATTTTGGATTAGATTAAAATGGCCGGGAGATAGGGATTCGAACCCCAGGAGGCTTTCACCTCAACGGTTTTCAAGACCGCCGCTTTCGACCGCTCAGCCATCTCCCGATTAAGGGCGGGCAGACCCCGCCATAGATTCGCACAGATCAAGACCTGCGCGTAAAATTTATTCGGTTTTTTCTCCGACCCACTCGGCGCCGTTGTGAACCTTTTCTTTGGTCCATTGAGCCGCATTGTGCGAATCCTCTTTTACGCCGTGCCAAGTATTAGAGCACCCGCTAAAAACCATCAATGCCAAAAGAGCCGCTAGTATGTATCTCATAATAACTCCTTTTTAGGATCTGGAGGCGACACCCGGATTCGAACCGGGGATCAAAGCTTTGCAGGCTCATGCCTTACCACTTGGCTATGTCGCCGCGCCGGCTTATTAGGTGGTGCCCGGAGCCGGACTTGAACCGGCACGGAAAAAATTCCGAGGGATTTTAAGTCCCTTGCGTCTACCGATTCCGCCATCCGGGCACGTTTAATACAAAAACAGAATGTAAAATGGAGCGGGAAACGAGAGTCGAACTCGCGACATCAACCATGGCAAGGTTGCGCTCTACCACTGAGCTATTCCCGCGCAAAGAAATGAAATATTACCCAATGCAAGCTTAAAATTTCATTTTATAGCGGCTTTTGCGGAGAAAATTTTGGCGTAGCGCCGGAATTTAAAAATTTTGTAAGTAAAATAATGTAAAATTACAAAATCTTTTGGGGTTATAGCTCAGCTGGGAGAGCGCTTGAATGGCATTCAAGAGGTCGGCGGTTCGATCCCGCTTAACTCCACCATTTAGGCTATTTTTAAGTTTTAATCACTTCTTTTAAATCTCTTTTGCTTCCTTTAAATACGGATATTTATGGCTTTTAGCAATTTTAATTATTTTTGTTTCTTTTTATGTTATAATTATTTTAAAATAATTCAGTTAGTTATTAGGTTAGTTAAAACCTATTTACAGAAAGAGCGATAAATATCACTATAAAAATATTTTTAATGTGTATATCGCACAAAAACCAAAAAAACAGCATAAGCGAGAACTATATCGCGAAAAACGTTAAGATGAACGAAAAATATATACTTCCACCTTTTGACGAGCGCGATATAAATACGATAAAGTATAGTGATATTTTAGAATTTTAAAACAAAATAATCCGAGTACTAATCGTCTCGAAACGCTTCATCGCCTAATAAATGATATAGAAAAGTCTTTGCAATAAATTAAATTTTAATGAAAGGAGAGATTATGTCAGTTGAAGAAGATGGCGCGGCGTTTATAGATGAAGATTACGTAAATATCGTACCGCAGGATCTACTAGAGCGCGGTATACGTTTAAGGGAGGAGTACGGAATTTATGATATAGCTTGGAGATTTGACGATGTAATGGAGGTCCTAAAAATCACAAGAGATAAAGGTATGATTATCGTAGGAGGAGACGTATATCGCTTAAGCGGTAATAAGCCCATCATCACATATGACTACTGGGGCACTAAAGCGGAAGATGACAATGCATTCGAAGTGGCGATCCAATATATCACCAATTATCGCGCTAGAAACGGAGATGATTTTGCATATTGCCCAACTATTTGCCCCGGGCGAGTGTCCAAATGAAAATTTTAACTTCCAATGCAGAATATGCTGGTTTTGCTCATATTCTGATAAATATAAAAATGTGTGCCGAACTTAATGCCGAAGTGTGCGTAGATGGGATATAAAAGATTTTAGGAGTAGCTTTGAAAGGCAACAAAGTAGTTTTAATACTATCGATCGAAAGCGATAGGGATCTATCCGAAACAATAAGCAGCAACGGCATATCTGCAACAAAAGTCTGGCAAAAAGGAGATTTGAAACTAAAAGGTTCTATTTTAAAATACAGAAATTTTGGCTTTAGCATAGAGGAAAAATTTTATGATATACCTTTTGCGGGAGATCTAATTAAAAAATTTTTAGCAGATATAAATGTCGCGAGGAGTATAAAATTACAAAGCGTGAAAAAGCTGCTAAGAGTCGTAGTTTACAGTTATAATAGCATGCCCGGTCTATATTATAATGCAAATTTACTGAAACTATTAGCAGATAATAATGTGGATTTGGACAACGACATATACTGCCTAGATGAATAAATTTGAATCTTGAGCAAGGCATATTTATCGATGAAATTCTTTGACTCCGATTGGGCAAAAGACGGCAATCTATCCTTAGAATTTTGTATAAGGATAATTTAAAACCATGAAGCCCGTAAGAATTGTAATGACGATATTTTTTATTATTCTATCGTCTTTAAATTTTCATAAACTATTAACGGAGGGCGGTTATCGCGGAGGGAAAGTCTATGTCGTAGCCACAACCCAATCCGTCATTATGCAAATATTACTTATCATAGGATTGATCCTGTATTTGATATATCTGATAAGAGTAAAAGAGCATTATAAGCCAAGCTCAAATTTTATGCTTTCTAAAAAGGAGAACAAAATGAACTTATCGAATAGAATAAAAGCGCTAAAGGCGCGGCTTAAACTGCAAAAGCCGGAAATTATAACAAATCCTGTACAAAAGGATGAGCTTGTCGAGCAAGATCTGTGCGGTAAAGATCTATGTGATTTAGACCATAGCACAATCAAACTCCTATCGGGAGATTTGCAGGTTTTCAATGACTATACTTTTAGGTATTATATCCTGGATTTTATTGATTTTTACGAGCGCTTCGGCGATGAAGCGATTATAGAGGATATGTTCATTCAAGCATTTGCACCGCCTATGCGACGGGCGCTAGCAAAACAATTTAGCAGAGATGAGGTAAAAATAATCATAGATTTTTTACAAAAAAATTATGAAGATATTGCGAGAATTACGCATTCCAAGAAGTATAAAAAGTTAAAGCCCTACGAACAAGAAGAAATTTATATACCATTCAAACATTTTGAAAAAGAGATAAAAAGCGCTATAAAATTTTGGGGGAAGCATTATGATGGAATTTTATAAGGGTAAAAATTTATAAGGATTGGCAAATGCGCTTAATAGGGACTGATTTGGGCAAATATGAAGAATATATCTATTTCTTTATAGAGAAAAACAGGGCGTATTTTAACGCCTACCAAGAACAGATATTTCCTTTCGATATGGAGTACATACCTAGCTTATTGTGGCTGCTTGCATCTTTTGCAGAAACTACGATTAAAATTTTTGATGATTTGGACGAAAAGACAAGAAATGAAATTTTCGATTTTGTGGAAAAGGGAGCGGCAAGCGAAGACGAATACATCGGCACGGCGTTTTGCACCGGCTTTGTTGAGACAATTATAAATATTGCGAAAGAAGATGAATATAATATAATTAGCAAATATTTTAGAAATGAAACGCTAGAATACGCCATTGCTTGGATGAAATTTGGCGAATAGCTAGATCGAGCTTTATTTAAGTCATATTTTAAAACAATAAGGAGCCATATGCCTAAACATGAATTTTTACTCAAAAAGACAAAAGAAAATATTTTCTCTAAAGAGCATTGCGTAGTAATTAGCGATGATCTGATACTTCATATTTCGTATTCTCTTGAGTGGGTACAAACCACATGGAACGATGAGGCAAATTTGAAAAAAGGTCTAAATTACTATGGCTATAGCTGGATAGAAAATAAAGCTAAATTTAGAGATATAATATGCTTTTGGAGATCGCTTTTCTTTAGCGCGGATGAGCAGATTGTTTTTGATAAAAACTGCGCGCTAAATAAATCCTCGGTCATCGAGCAATTAGACGGCCTATTGGAACTAATCGATTCGGCAATTAAAAATGATTTATATATTTTGCATCTAGGAATTTAGCAAGTGCGTGGCGATTTAATAATAAAACAGAAGAAAGATCATGAAAAGAAATTATAAAAAGATAATACCCGTAAGAGGTAGAAGGAAATTTTCGATTAATAATTTTAGAAAAATTTTCGCGGAGGGCGATATACTGCAGATCGGTCAAAGGCGGTTTTTATTTTGTAGCTGGAATAATCTGCTACGTATAAACGGCGATAATTCGGGGGAGTTTATAGTATTGCCGCCCGAAGCTAATGCGAAAAATAATAATGGTCTGATTTCTAAAAAGTGGATATTGAAGAATTTAGATTTTATATGTGATACCGAGCCATCCAGAAATATAAGCATATTTTCTTATTACGATAGCTCTGTGACCGAATACAAAAGGGTAAATGATAAAATTCCTGCAAAATTTACTTATAAATTTTTAGAATTCAAAGACGATCTAAAAAATGGAGATATTATAGAGTGTCACAAGGCTTTTCGTCCATATGATCGAAAGATAAAATTTATCGTCGCAACCGATACGGAAGGATGCCCGAGACTACCCTATCTGGAGGGGTTTTATTCCGGTATGTTTGCGCCTATTGGCTATAGCGATAAAATGCGCTCGAATAAAGGACGGGAATATGCGATAAGCTCGAGTTGGCTAATTAAGAACTGGGAAGCCGCCTTTGTCGGTAATTGCGATATAAGGCACACTTATGTAAATTTACAAAATCGAAAAGAGGTTTTAAATTTTACCGATAAGCAACTGG
>CAUSAC010000003.1:0-92133 GCA_963529615.1 uncultured Campylobacter sp.
CAGTGGTAGCGGCGAGGTTTTTAAAGCTCTGCGCACGCGGCTTTGGGATGTGGTGTTTGAGAAGCGTAGACTTAAATTTCAAGCTAAAGCGGCGGGGCTAATTTAGATTTGTTTTGTTTGTGTACTTTAAGTATCGCTCCTATTGCAAGCGATGCACGGCTCGCGGCATCTCGCCTCGCTTTTTAATTTAGCGCGCGATATTCGGTGTGGCTTTCAAAAACACATGCCGCGCGCAAGTCTTTCGCATTTAGCTTGATCGTATCGCACGAAAGCATTTCCGCGTTGCAATTGTTCGCATGCGCACCGCGGCGAAACGCCGTTGCTAAGCTTTTTGCGACTTAGGTTTGCGATTGTCGGCATCGGTACGAATGTGCGGCTACGGGCGGAGTGAAATTTGATAAATATTAGCCTTTCGCGCGGACGTGCCCGCAGCACCGCCTTGTTGCGTCGCATGGGCACGCGAGCATCTTAAATTTTGGATTTTTTAAAATTTGCCGCTGTCGGTTGCTTTTGATCTCTCGCGGTGCTCGGCGCAAAATTTTAAAATTCCGGTGCCGCTCGCCTGTTTTGAAATTTCAGATCGCGCCGATAAAAGATAATTTTCACGCCACCGAGCGGCGCTTTGAAATTTCAGATCGTATCGCTAAAAAGCAAGCTTCGCGGCGATTGCTGCTACGCAAATTTTTAATTCCCATGCCGCGCGTGCCGTCTTGGAATTTCACGGCATGTCGCTGGAAGCGGCTAAATTTAAAATTTACGCGCTGTTTCGGCGCGGCAAAATTCCACGCTGAAATTCCGCCCGTAAATTTTTGATACAAAATTCCTGTGCCAAATTTCGCCTTAAATTTTGTCTGTAGAATTTTAAGGCGAAATTCCGCCCATAAATTTACGTTTTAAAACTCTGCGGGCGGAGGTTTGCGCGCTGTCCATCAGATAATTAAAATTACGCCAAGCGGCGCGAATGTTTGCGGCTACGAAGCAGAGATGCCGATTGTGGCTAGCAGCACGGGCGAGGTCATGAGCCCCACGATCGTAAGGATCCACGCTAATATCGCTATTACGAGCGAGGCTTGCTTTTTGACGGCTTGATAGGTTGCGGCGATCGCGCACAAAAACGCAAGCGGAACGAAAACGATCCCTAGGAAAAAGATCCCTAAAATCGCGAAGACTATGGAGAGTATCCCAAGCACGTTTGATTGGGGTTGAACGGTCAGTTGTTCAGACATTTTGATCCTTTGAAGAAAATTCGTGTAATTCTACCCCTCCTCCCCCCTGAATTTGAGCTGAAATCAAGCCGCGCCTTTTGAAATTTCATATTCGCGCCCGATTGCGGTTTTGCCCTAGCGCTTTATTAAAATTTTACTTCGTAAAATTAGCGTTTGCGCGCTATCGGTAGACGCTCGTTTGCGCGATAGGCGAAAATTTTGGCGCGCGAAACGGACACTGCAAAATTTACGATTTAGGATAAAATTCTAAAACCTGTGGTAAGATTTCGCAGTTTCGTATCTACGCGGAATTTCGTCCAGACACATATGGCGCGCGGCTTGCAAGTTCCGATAAATTTATTTGGCGCTTAAAGCGAGGCTTGTAGCAGCAAATGTATTTGGAACGTGAGTCGGCGAATCGGTACGGCACAGGCGAGCGTAGGCGGGCAAGCGGGTTGCATCCGAGGCGTAATCCGTTGCGGGCAGACGAGGTTGCCGATTATCCGCAAAATCGGCTAAGCAATCGCGGCGGAGCGGGACAATTTAAATTTTGGATTTTATATGAACGACGAATTTTACATGGATTTGGCGCTGCGGGCTGCGTGGCGCTATCAGGCTCTGACGCTACCCAACCCCGCCGTGGGCTGCGTGCTTCTGGATAAGAGCGGTAAAGCTCTAAGCATAGGCGCGCATAAAAAGGCGGGCTTTTTGCATGCCGAGGCAAACGCTGTTTTCGCCGCGCTGTGCGATCTGGATGCAAATTTCGCACAGGACTTTGCTCGCGAATACGCCCGCAAATTCGGCGTTAAATTTCAAAACACAGAGGCTCTAAAAAGTGCGCTATTACAGCCGATCTTTACTTATGATTTCATCTTAAACCGCCATGGCGAGCTTTTGCGCGGCGCTTGCGCCTATGTCACGCTCGAGCCCTGCGCGCACCGCGGTAAGACCCCGTCTTGCGCCGAGCTTTTGGCGGAGCTTGGGCTGTCGCGCTTGGTAATCGGCGCGCGCGATACGAACGCGCAGGCTGCGGGCGGCGCGGAAATTTTACGCCGCGGAGGCATAGAGGTGAAATTTGACGTTTGCCATGCCGCGGCGGCGGAGCTTGCGGAGCCGTTTTATTTGGCGCGCGAGAGCGGCTTTTGCTTCATAAAAATCAACGCAACGCTAAACGGTGCGGTGCATGGGCGGATCGGCAGCGAGAAGCAGCGCGCGTTCGTGCACGAGCTGCGCAGCGTATGCGATTATGTAGGCGTAGGCGGACAGACCGTGCGCGCCGACAGACCGACGCTGGACGTGCATGCGGCTAAATTTGACGAAATTAGCACTTTGGCAGGCAGAGCCGATATGCTGGCGCTAGACGTGCGTGCCGCGCCGCAAAATCTAAAGCCGAGCGCACCCGATGTTTGGATATACTCGCGCCGCGCACTTTCGGATTTTGATGCGAGCATTCCGCTTTTCGGCGTCGCAGGGCGCAAGGTAGAGGTCTCGCGCTCGCTACCCGCGGGCGCGAAAATCACGATGATAGAGGCGGGGGCGAGTTCGTTTGACGAGTTCGCGCAGTTTGCGAGCCACGCGCTTATTTTTTACAGCGCGCAGATGAGGGACGCGGGAAATTTCAAAGCAAATGCCGCGCTACAGCCGCTTTTCATCTCCCGCGCGGGCGATCCGCACCTAGAAGAGAACGAATTCTACGGCTGGTTTAAAATTTTAAAGTAGAGCAAGATAGTACTGTAGCTGCAGAAATAGTATTTTAATCAAAATCTTGTGTTTGCCTGGTAAAAAGCAGTAGCGACTTTAATACCTAAAACTCTTTGCTATTATCGGTATAATTACTAAGAGCGCGATTATAAGCAGTACTATCAATAGTGCTTTGTCAATTTTGTAGTGTCTTTTGCTACTGCAATTTTGCAAGAAAGCCCCAAGCTTGTATTCACTGATATGAAATAGCCAAGCGGTCCAAATTATCCCTAGAAATAGACACATTGCTGAAAATGCCGCATTTGACTTTTGCCATACGATCGTACCGAAAATCATAAATAAAGATAGTATGTTTACGATGAATATACCTATCGTCGCAAAGGCGATGAAAAATATAATATTAAGCTTGCGATCGATGCCTTTGACATAAAAATCGCTCAAACTGCTACTGATATAGAAGGAAAATAACTCAAGAATTACCGTCGTAAAAGGCAGGCGAATATCGCCCGGAAATAAAAAATATCCCTTCAAAAGGTCTATTATATTAACATTTAAAAGTTTTGAGAGGTGCCACGAAGCAACGTAAAATGAAATCAAAAAAACTGCCAAAAAGACATTGCCTAAAAGAAACTTGTAAATTAGGTATTTTATGTTTTTGCGCACCTTGGCTCCCTGAAATTTCGCGAGATTATACGGCAAATTTGCTTTTAACAGGCTCAAATCGGCAGGAAAATTTGATGAGTGAAATTTAGCCAAAATTTTGATGCGTAGTTTAAATTTGCGGCTCTATTTACAGCTCAATTCGCGGTGCGAAATTTTAAATTTTAGCGGCGCGATGCACTTGGCTAAATTAAAAATGTAGCGCGCGCTGTGTCGTTTCCACGCTATTAAAATAGAAGGCGTTTGGCTTAAATTTAAAACCACTCCGTGTGTTCGATAAATTTCGTCGCATTTGCCAGCGCAGGTATGCTATAAGTCCAAAGCTCGGGCTTTTCAAAAGGGGTATCGATAGCGTTAAAATACAAAGCTAAATTTACGATAAGCAGTAGAAAAAATATATAGTTCTTTTTCATAAAAGGAAAAACGGCGCAAACCAAGACTACTATCAAATTTAATGCGATAAGAAAACCTATGTAATTAATATCTATAAAGGCGCAAAGTAAGCCTAAAATCGCGATTAATATATCTCTTTTCATAACCGATTGCCGTCCTTTTTAATTCCTGCAATTATAATGCATAGGTTTAAATTTTGATAAAAAGTATTCCGTGCTTAAAATTCCGTCGCACAGTGCGGGCGATCTGCGCCTATGGAATTTACGCTTACGGACGAAATTTAAAAGACGCGCTTAGCTTTATTTAGATTCAAAAACGATAAAGTTTAGCCATATTATTATGCCTATAAACAATAAAATAGACGATAGTGCTTCGTTGGCATTCCAGCGCCTTTTTAGACTAACGATTTGTAAAAATTTACCGAGCTCGTAATCACTTTTGCGAAATGAAAATGCCGTAGAATAGGTGCCTATGAATAATATCACGGCGGATAATATCGCTACTAATTTTTTATCCAAATCCAGACCGAATAGCATAAAACCGAATACTATGATATAAGTAACGGCGGTAAGCGCTAAAATTCCTATCGTCGCAAAGGCGATAAAAAATATAAAATTTAGCTTGCGATCGACCTCTTTGACATAGAAATCGCTCAAACTGCTGCTGATATAAAAGGCGAATAGCTCAAGAATCGCCGTCGTAAAAGGCAGACGAATATCGCCCGGAAATAAAAAATATCCCTTCAAAAGGCTCATAAGATCGATATTTGAAATATTTTCAATATGCCACGAAACAACGTAAAATGAAATCACAAAAATGGCCAAAAAGACGTTGCCCAAAAGGAACTTGTAAATTAGGTATTTTATGTTTTTGCGCACCTTGGCTCCCTGAAATTTCGCGAGATTATACGTCAAATTTGCTTTTAGCTGGCTCAAATCGGCAGGAAAATAATGAGTGAAATTTAGGCAAATTTTGAGAGTAGTTTAAATTTGCAGCTCGATTTACAGCTCAATTTGCGGCGCGGAATTTTTAAATTTAGAAGCGCGGTATGCTGGCTAAATTAAAAATGTAGCGCGCGCTGTGTAGTTTCCACGCTATTAAAATGAAAGGCGTTTGGCTAAATTTAAAACCACTCCGTGCGTCCGATAAATTTCGTCGCATTTGCTAGCCTGCCGTTCTCGTCAAATTTAAAATTCCACAAACACGCATAGACGCCGTTTTGAATGGTACGGCGATTCGTTGCGTAAAATTTGCAATTTTGCGCGTGCAGCGCCTGATTTTAAAATGGCGTCCGCGGGGCGAAATTTTAAAATTCCACTACGCGTAGGGATTTAAAATTTCATAACGAGCGCAAAATTTTAAAATTTGAAACCTCAAAATTCTAAAATTCCGAAATCTCGCGGCGCGGGTAAATTTAAAATTTAAAACTCAAGCCAAATTTTAAATTTCAAACCGAGCGGAATTCTAAATTGAGCGGAATTCCAAATTCAAAAATTTAGTGATTATGTCCCAGATGCCCACCTGCGCCTGATCTTACTTCGCAGATGAGCTCGTCAGCGCATTCGTTATCGTTGCTTTCAAGCTGTAGCGTCGTGTGCGTGATGCCCAGATGCTCCATTTCGTGCGATATTTCGCGCAAGATCCGCCCAGCCTCGCGCACGCTCAGCTCGCCTCTGACCACGATGTGAGCCGTGAGCGCGTTTGCGCCGCTCGTGATGCTCCAGACGTGCAGGTCGTGCACCGAAAGCACGCCGTCCACGCTCCTGATCTGCGCGACGAGCCCGTCCAGGCACACGCCCTTTGGCGAGCCCTCCATCAGGATATTTAGGCTCTCTTTTAGCACGCCCCAGCCGCTTTTTACGATGAGCGCGGCCACGAGCACGCTAGCCGCCGCGTCCGCCCAGCCCCAGCCAAAGCACATCATCAGCAGTGCCGCCGTGATCGCGCCCACTGAGCCTAAAGCGTCGCCCAGTACGTGTAGGTAGACGCCGCGCATATTGACGTTTTCTCTCACATCGCCGCCGCGCAGCATATACAGCGCCACGACGATGTTTATGGCAAGACCCAGCGTGCTGATAGCGAGCATGCCCGCGGTGGCTACTTCGGGCGGGTTTTTCAGGCGCCTGGCCGCCTCGATGACGATAAAAACGGCGATCGCGACGAGGGCGAGCGCGTTTATCGTCGCGGTTAAAATTTCGATCCGCCTGTAGCCGAAAGTCTTTTGTAGGTTGCCCTTGCGTTCGCCGAATTTAAACGCAAACAGCGAAAGCCCGAGCGCCGCGGCGTCCGAGAGCATGTGTCCGGCGTCTGAGAGCAGGGCGAGCGAGTTCGTCGCGAAGCCGCCCGCAACCTCGATCAGCATAAAAGCGGATATTATAAGGAAGGAATTTCTCAAAACGGTTTTATTTGACGTGTGTGAACGCGCGCAATGGGTGTGATTTTCGTGCATTTTGACCTCGTTTTTCGGCAAATTTTAGATACATTATACCTCAAAAAAAGCGCTTAAATTTTAGCAAAATCTCCCTCTAACTCGACGTTTACGCGCTTGCCGATGTTTTTGCTTGCTAAGCTCCTCTATCAGCCTCGGCGCGTCATCTAAGCTAATCGCAAAGGTCTTAAAATGCGCTATTTTGCATAAAAATCCTTCGGTTAAAATCGCGCGGATTTTATACGGTTTTAAAATTTGTGTCAATTTTTTTGAAAATTTTTGCTGTAACTCTTGATATTACAACAAAATTTGACTATACTTCGCTCATCAGTTGTAAGTTATAACATTACAACAAAAAATCTAAGGAGAAAAAGATGTCAAACTACAAGATCGTTTCAACAAAAAGCGAACCGAGAGTAGAGCTAAAAGAAGCTCTAGGCTTAAGCGGCTGTGAGCTTTCTATCAACGAACTTCCGGCAAACGCGAGCGTGCCGTTCGTGCATTCGCACAAGCAAAACGAGGAGCTTTACTTGGTGCTAAAAGGCGGCGGCACGCTTTTCATCGACGGCGAGGAGAAGGCAGTCAAAGAGGGCGACGCGATCCGCATCGATCCGGCGGGCAAAAGATGCTTCAAGGCGGGCGCGCAGGGGATGAAATTTATCTGTATCCAAGCCAAACGCGGCAGCCTGGAGCAGTACACTAACGGCGACGGCGTGATAAACGAGGACATAAAGCCGAGCTGGCTGTAAAATTTCGCAAGACAAGCGCGCGGCAAAGCGCGGGCGTAAATTTTAAACTGCGCAGCGCAGCAAAACGATGCCCTACGTGGCGGGTGCATCGGCTGCGATGGCGGCGATAGATGGTCGTATGAGAGAGTGTATCGGCCGCGGCGGCAATTAAATTAGCTTGCCGCAACGATAGGCAGCTGCGTCAGCAAACAAAATCTAAATTTAAAGGATAGAAAATGAAAAAAGTAGCAATCATCGGAGCAAACGGAAAATCAGGTAGCGTGCTAGTTGCGGAGGTGCTAAGGCAGGGCTACGACGTAACGGGCTTCGCGCGAAACAAAGAGTATAAAAACGGCGCCATCAAGCTCGTGCACAAGGACGTTTTCGAGCTTAGCAAAGCCGATTTGGCGGGCTTTGACGTCGTCATCAGCGCGATCGCTGCATGGACGCCGCAGACCTTCCCGCTTCACGCGAAAATGACGCAGCACATCGCGGAGCTGCTAAGCGGCACGCAGACTAGACTTTTCGTCATCGGCGGCGCGGGCGTGTTATACACAGACGCTTCGCGCAAGACGCGCCTGATGGATACTCCAAGCTTCCCGCCTGAGTATATGGGCGTGGCAAGGGCGACTGCGGCGAGCTACGAGGTGCTAAAAGCGAGCAAAAATTTGATCTGGACCTACGTGATCCCTGCTGCGGAATACGACGCAAATGCCGCTCGCACGGGCTCATACGTCCTTGGAGGCGACGAACTGATCCTAAACGGCAAGGGCAAAAGCTACATCGGCTACGCAGACCTCGCGCTCGCCGTAATAGATGAGATCAAGGCGCAAAAATTTATCGGCAAGCCGTTTACGGCGGTCGGCGAATAATGGGCGTTGCCGCGCGTAAATTTTAAACCGCGCGACGGACAAAACGTGGACGCAAATTTGAACTGCGCGGCACGGCAAAATTCTAACGTAAATTTTAAATCGTTTAGCGCGGTAAAATTCGAACGCAAATTTAAAATTTAGCGAAAAAGTAAGCTAGAGCTTTAATCAAAATTTAGCGCTAGGACAGAGCTTATGTTTGAATTAAAATTTAGAGCTAGAGCTAGCTACGGTTTGAAATTAAATTTAGTGGCGGAGCCGAACCTAAGCTAAAATTTAAAATTTAATGGCGATGGTGGCGACAGACGCACGGTTATTAATGATGGCTACGATTGCGTTTGCGATAACATCGGTAACGATTGTATTTGAATAATAGCGGCGGATTGTATTCACGACAACGGCGGTAGCGGCCGCAACGGCGGTGGTAAGCGACAGCGGCGCGGACGGCATTAGTAGCAGCCGTATCGCAGCGGGCGGCACGAGAAGATAATGAACGGCGGCGCGGCGACTGCAACAACGGCGTAAAGATGATGAGCGATGGTAGCGCGTAGCGGCAAACGGCAATGCGATCTGCTGTAAATATAATGAATAGTAGCAGCGAGATTAGCAGCGATGGCGGACCAATGGCGGTAAAGATAATGTAGTAGTAGCGACGATAGCAGTAGTAGCGACGTGCAGCTGGTATGGTCGCGCTATCGGTATCGGCGGCTCGCGGCTCGCTATGTCGCGGATAAAATTTAGGTGCGATTAAAATTAATATATAAATTTTAAAAAATCGACTAGCGGATAAAATTTCGGAACGATTAAAATTTAATATCCGAATTTTAGGAAATCATTTAGCGAGTAAAATTTAGACACGATTAAATTTAAGATCAGAATTTTAAGAAAATCGCCTAGCGGATTAAATTTTAGCGCGATCTGAAATTTAGTGGTCGAGTTTAAGGAAAATTTCGCTTAAATTCTAAAACTCAGATCCAAATCAAGGAGCGAAATGCAAGTAGGTATCAAATTTTCACTCGCGGTTCACATCATGCTTTGCGTCGCGTATTTTCGCGAGGAGAAGGTCACGGGCGATTTCGTCGCCGCAAGCTCGGGGATAAACCCCGCCATCGCGCGCAAGCTGATCTCGCAGCTAAGAAACGCAGCCTTGGTACTCACGACCGCGGGTGTGGGCGGCATCACGCTGGCTCGCGACGCGCGGCTCATCACGCTTTTAGACATTTACGAGGCGGTGAGCGAGGAGGGCGCGATGTTTCGCCTGCACAAAGGCTCGCCTAGCGCCTGCCCCGTGGGCGGCAAGATCGAGGCGGTACTCGCGCCGCGATTTGCTCGCATTCAGAATGATTTTAAAAAATCCCTATCAAGCGTGAGCTTGGCGGATCTGCTGAGCGATTTGGGATAGAGCTATTAAAATTTTAAATACGCATTTATCTTCTAAATTTGCTCGAATTTCAAGGCTTGCGGGCTAAATTTATATAAAATTTTACCCGCTCGTCACGTAAAATTTCGATTTAATTTAAGCTAGGCTATAATGCGCTCGAAAATAGCAAAATGACGTTTTGTTAAAGGGGAGGGAAATTTTGAAAAGCTTCAAACTTCGGTTTATTTATGCTATCTGCGTGATAGTCGTATGCGCGCTGTATCTGCTAGCCGAAAGATCGGGTCTTACGGAGCGCAAACAAACTCATTTTACCGTTACTTCAGATACTAATGTCTCCAAAGTGCCAGGTCTTAGCAAATACGTAACTCAAGAAGAGGTCGATAGCTTCGCATTTCGCTATTGGGATATTGACGATGAGGCAGAATATACGAATTCTCATTGGGAAGAAAACGCTACTTTAAAAAAGCTTCGCTTAATGCTCAAAGCCAAAGACACCAGAGGCGTTTTAAGCTTTTTAAAAGACAATAATCTAAGCGTAAATTTACAGATGCATGCAGGCACTAGCCCGCTTATTTATAGCGCGTTTTACGACGATGAAAATACCGCTAAAGAGCTTATAAAGCTAGGAGCGGATATAGAACACCAAGATAAATATGAACTTAATCCATTAGCGTATGCAATAGCAAATAATTCATTAAAAACATTTAAAACTTTAATAGATAATGGTGCTGATGTGAAAAAATTAGCAATAATTCAAGATTATTTAAATACCAAGCCTAATATAATTGCTTCAAGCTACATTAAATCTATTGTTATTGATGAAAACGGTGATGAAAATATCACATATAAGACGAAAGAAGAAATTATAAATGATAGAAATATGGGTCACGGTTATCGGGTTATGGGCGGAAATGTATTTACTATATTAATGATAAATAACCAAATTGAGATGTTACAAATTCTATTTGATAAAGGATTTAGACCACTCAAGTATATGGCTAGGATTGAAGATAGCCGCAATGGACATATAACGACTGATGATATAGGCAATTTTTTAATATCAAATTACGATAAAGAAAGATATGTTAAAGATCCCGAGGAATTCAAGAAAAATCGATCCTTATATGTAAATTTTAATATTATGAAAGATTATGACAAAATGTTAGATTTATTTTTAAGATATGTGATATCCCTGGTCAGCCAAGCGAAGTTATTAGAAAAAGAGCCTTTGAAGATTGTCAGAGAAATTATTTAAAAATATTATCTATTTTGGGTGATGATAGATTTCCAACGGATTTGAATACTACATATTTTATAAATAGAGATCTTAAATTCTATGAAAAATTTTGCGGGGATAGGAGCGAAGATGCTAAAGAATTAGTAGAAGCGCGATTTTATGATCAAAATAAATGGGAAGAATTATATAAAACTAAAATGAAAAATAGAAATTTTACTATCAAAGAGTATATAGACTACATAAATACAAAAGAGAAGTATTGGGAAATTTATAAATTTGCTCGTGACAATCCAGGCGATATTTTTTTAGTAGATAAAAATATCACATATAAAAGATATATGCTCAGGAATAAGAAATGAAGTTTATCAAGAAGAATAAAATGACAGAACAAGAGTTAAATCAACACGCTCAAAGTTAGCTTTTTGATATAAAGTCAACTCGCAAGCTCGGGCTTAAATTTAAACTAGCCCGAGCTAAAACTACAATTTTATCTTCCTAACTTCCAGCTCGCCGCCAAAAAAGTTCGCGTAGTAAAGCAGGTCTTTTTCGACCTCAAGTCCCGCTAGGTAGCGCAGAGCGAGGTTTGCCTCAAAGCTTGCCGCAAACATCACGATCGCAGCCGTTATTCCCGCAGGCGTCGCGTTTAGGCTCGGGAAAAATTTAAAATCCGCATTCTGCACGAAGCAGACTTGGCACTGCCAGCTGTCCACCGACGCAAACACCCACGGCACGCCTATTTGCTTAGCAAACGCATCGATCTGCGCGCGCGTGGCGAGATTGTCGGTCGCATCTAAAATGAGATCAAATTTCTCGCCCGAGGCGGTCGCGCTAGCGAAAAATTCCTCCGCGCGGCTTTTGTGCACCTCGACGCTCACGCCCTCGTAGCGGCTTTCCGTGCGGCTTTTAAAAACATCCGCTTTAAATTTACCCTCGTCTGCGAGAGTGAATAAAATTTGCCTGTGGATGTTGTGAAGCGCCACCGTGTCGAAATCCACGACGCTGATCCGCCCGATGCCGCTTGCGCCCAGAGCGTAAGAAAGGCTACTCCCAAGTCCGCCCGCGCCGATGATCAGGATGCGCTTATCCGCAAGCGCGCGCTGCGTCTGCTCGCCCCAAAGCTGGATCTGTCTGTGAAAGTAGTTCATAAAAGCCCCCTGCCAACTAGATTTTTGCGGAATTTCCACAGCCCGCGCGCCGCAGCGATCTCGTCCGCGTCCACTTCGCACATCAGCACGCCCTCTTCGTTTTTCAGTTCGTTTGCGATCTCGCCGCCGGGGGTTACGACGAAGCTCTCGCCGTAAAATTTAAACTCGCTTTCGCCGAATTTCGCCTCGCCGATGCGGTTGGCGCGGATGACGTAGAGCGAGTTCGTAAACGCGCGCATCTTCAAAAGCTCGCGCCAGCGCCCGCCGCTTTCGAAGGTTGAGGCGCACGGCACGAGCACGCAACCGACGTTTTTCTGCATAAAATAGCGCCAAAATACATCAAAATGCGCCTCGTAGCCGAAGCAGACGCCGAATTTCACGCCGCCCTCGCTAAAGATCATCGGCGAAATTTTACCGATTTTGCGGCTTTTGCGGTTGGCGAAAAAACCCTCCTCGTTCCAGTGCGGATAGTCCATCAGGATATTTTGATCGTAAAATTTCACTTCGCTCGGCGAAAATTTCGCGCAGGATTTCACCCAGATGGGCTCGTTTTCGCTCGCGCAAAAGATCTCCTCTTCGCCCGCGTCTTTTTGGCTTTCTTCGGAATTTAGAGCGCTTAGGGCCTCGGAGGCGCTTTTTAAATTTGCGGCTTTGAAATTTAAAGATTTTGCGCCGCAGGAGTTTAAAGTGCCTTCGGAATTTAAGCCGCCGTTGGAACTCTGCTCGTTTTTGGAATTTAAAGCGCCTTTGGAATTTGAACCGCCGTTAGAATTTAAATCGCTTTTGGAGTTTAGTTCGCCCTTGCAACCCTGCTCGCCTTTAGGGCTTAAAGAATTTTCGCCGTCGCCCAAGCTCTTTTGAGTCGCGCCGCCGAAAATGCCCGCCTGCCTCAAAATCGCGCCGCTAGCGGCTCTGATTATCGGGGCTACAATATGCAGGTCGTATTTGGCAGCCAGCCGCGCCATCAGCTCCTGCTTGTGCTCACTCTGTTCGCAGGCGATGGAGCGGGGCATCTTTTTAAGCTCACTAAAGAAGGAATTTAGCTCATATTCGCCCAGCAGCACGATCCGCGCGCCGTTGTCTTTGGCGACCTTCATATAGTAATCGATCCGATTTTCGCTCATCGAAAGCGTCGGTAGCTGCAAAACGCATACGTTTATCATCGCCGCCTCCTAAGCCTGCTCGGGTGCGTTTATTTCGGCAACCTCGAGCTTGGCGTTTTCTAAAATTTCCTTCGCCTCCTTTAGCAGCGCGACGCCTTGTTTATACAGCTTCACGCTCCCCTCCAGGCTTAGATCCTTGTCGTTTAGACTCTTTAAAAGCGCGTTAATCTTTTCCATTTTTTCCTCAAAACTCATCCAAAATCCTTTTTATGATGTAATCAAATTTTTCTATCTCGACCAAAAACGCGTCGTGTCCGTAGTCGCTGTCGATCTGCGCGTAGCTCGCGCGATCCTTTTTGCCCAGATCGCTCATCGTGTCGTAAATTTCTTTCATCAGCTCCGGCGGAAAGAGCACGTCGCCTTTGAAAGAGATGAGGTGCAGGCGCGATCTGATCTGCGCGCAGGCGTTTTTGAGATTGCCGTAGTGGCGCGTGCAATCAAATATATTCATCATCTTAGCGATGTAGAGATAGCACAGCGGATCGAACCTGCGCGCGAAATTTTCGCCGTTGTATTCAAGGTAGCGATCCACCTGAAAGCGCCCGTTAATCTCATAAAGACCGTCGGTTTCGACGTAGTTGCGCCCGAATTTATCCTGCATCGAGCTTGGGCTTAAAAAACTTATATGCCCCGCCATGCGCCCTACCGCCATGCCATCAAGTCCGTGCTCGGCGATCAGATTTTTATCGTAGTTGCCGTTTTTGAAATTTGGATCGCGCAAAATGGCCTCGGTCGCGATCTTATTAAACGCGATCGCCCAAGGCTGCGTGGCGTAGGTGCTTGCGAGTACGAAAATTTCATCCGCAAATTCTGGATATTCGATCGCGTAGCACAGCGCCTGCATGCCGCCCAGGCTGCCTCCGATTACGGCGCGGGCGCGCGAAATACCTAGGCGCTTTAAAAGCATCATCTGCGCGCGCACGACGTCCGAGACGACCACTACCGGAAAGCGCAAGCGGTACTCGCGGCCGCTGCTTTCATCGACATCAAGCGGGCAGGTGGAGCCGAATGGCGAAGCCAGGATGTTTATGCAGACGACGAAAAATTTCGTCGTATCGACCGCTTTATGATCGCCGATGAGCCCGTCCCACCAGCCAGGCTTAACGTCGCCCTCGTAGAGCCCCGCGGCGTGCGCGGAGCCGGTTAGGGCGTGGCAGATGACGATAACGTTGGATTTATCCGGATTTAGCTCGCCGTATGTTTCGTAGGCGAGCTTGAAGTTGGAAAAGACGCGGCCGCTCTCCAGATAGAGCGGCTCGTCGAAATTTTGAATTTTGCTTTGAAGGATCACTGATTTACTCGGTAATTCGGTGCTTCCTGCGTGATGATGACGTCGTGGACGTGGCTTTCTTTAAGACCTGCACTCGTGATCTCGACGAATTCCGCCTTTTGCTGAAAGGTTGCGATATCCTTGCTGCCGCAGTATCCCATCGAGCTTCGCAAGCCGCCTAGCAGCTGAAAGATCACGTCTTTTAACATACCCGCGTAAGGCACGCGCCCCTCGACGCCCTCGGGTACGAGCTTTTCTTTTGCGGTGCCGTCTTGAAAGTAGCGATCCGAGCTTCCTTTTTGCATCGCCGCAAGCGATCCCATACCGCGGTAGGTTTTGTACTGGCGGCCCTGAAACGTAATGAGCTCGCCTGGGGTTTCGTAGCAGCCCGCAAGCAGGCTTCCCATCATCACCGAGCTTGCACCCGCGGCTAGGGCTTTAGCGATGTCGCCCGAGTATTTGATGCCGCCGTCTGCGATGATCGGAATTCCAAATTTAGCCGCCTCGATCGCGCAATCGTTGATCGCGGTGAATTGCGGCACGCCCACGCCTGCTACGATGCGCGTAGTGCAGATCGAGCCCGGGCCGATACCTACTTTAATCGCGTCGGCTCCCGCGTTTGCGATATCTTTTATGCTGGCGGGATTTGCGACGTTTCCGACTACTACGTCGACGTCAAAATTTCGCTTCAGCTCCTTAAGCGTGTCGATAATGCCTTTGGAGTGTCCGTGCGCGGAGTCCATCACAAGCGCATCTACGCCCGCTTTTACAAGAGCTTCGGCTCTTTGCAGATGGCCTACGCTAATCGCTGCGGCGACGCGAAGGCGGCCGAATTTGTCTTTATTAGCGCTTGGATATTCGATACGCTTTTTAAGGTCTTTAATTGTAATAAGCCCCTCTAAGTGGCCGTTTGCGTCGATTATCGGAAGCTTTTCTACTTTACTGTTTCTAAAAATTTTCTCCGCATCATCAAGCGTGCAGCCCTTTGGGGCGGTAATTAGCGGAGCCTTGGTCATCTTCTCGCCCACGAGCGCGGCGGTGTCCGTTTCAAAGCGCAGATCGCGATTGGTCAAAATTCCAATCAGCACGCCGTTATCGTCGATAACGGGAATGCCGCTGATGTGATACTCGCCCATCAGATCGAGTGCGTCTTTGATCGTGGCGTCTGCCTTGATCGAGATAGGATCGATGATGACGCCGCTTTCGCTCTTTTTTACGCGGCGAACCATCTTGGCTTGGGAGTCCTCGTCCATATTTTTATGGATTACGCCGATGCCGCCGAGGCGCGCCATCATTATCGCGGTGCGATACTCGGTGACCGTATCCATCGCAGCGCTCACAAGAGGGGTATTTAGCGTGATATTTTTCGTAAAACTCGTGCTGATATCGACCTCTTTGGGTAAAATTTCAGAGTATTGCGGCACCAACAAAACATCCTCGAAGGTCAGAGCCTTTTTGACGATCTTCATACTTATCCTTTCACGATTTTTTCTAAACTCAAGCCGCCGTCCAGCACCGTTTGTTCGTCGTAAGCGCGCCCGATAAGCTGCGCGCTGATATTAAGAGTCTCTTTGTTTTTCGCTACCGGTACGGAGATCGCGGGAAGCCCCGCTAAATTTACGCCGATCGTGTAGATGTCGCTAAGATACGCGCGAAGCGGATCGCTAAGCTCGCCGAATTTATACGCTACGCCCGGCGCGATCGGCATAAAGATCAAATCGGCGTCTTTTAAAATTTCCTCATATTCGCTTTTGATGAAGGCTCTTGCCTTCTGCGCTTTGATGTAATACGCGTCGTAGTAGCCGCTGCTTAGCACGAAGGTGCCTAAAAGCATGCGGCGCTTGACCTCGTCGCCAAATCCTTCGCCGCGAGTGTTGGCGTAGAGCTCTTTTAAATTTAGAGCCTTTGCGCGGTTTCCGTAGCGCACGCCGTCGTAGCGGCTTAAATTTGCGCTAGCCTCGGCGGTTGCGATGATGTAGTAGGTCGCTATGTCGTATTTGGAGCTGCAAAGATCGCGATAAACGATCTCATGCCCGAATGATTTTAGCTTTTCTATAGTTAAATTTAGAGCCTCTTTGACCTGCTGCGAGGCTTCGTCGATATAATTTTTTATAACGGCGATCTTAAGTTTGCGACTTTCGTTTAGCTTATCCGCGGTGCTTTCGTAAGCGCCCGCGTAGCTCGTGCTATCCATCTCGTCGCGGCCTGCGATGATGTCGTATAAAATCGCCGCATCCTCGACGCTGCGCGTGATCGGTCCTATCTGATCGAGGCTGCTCGAATACGCCGCGAGCCCGTAGCGGCTGACCCTGCCGTAGCTCGGCTTGAAGCCTACGCAGCCGCAAAATGCCGCCGGCTGGCGGATCGAGCCGCCCGTATCGCTTCCGAGTGCGGCTACGGCAATATTTGCCGCTACGGCAGCCGCACTTCCGCCGCTACTGCCGCCTGGTACGCGCGAGTGATCGGTCGGATTGAGAGTTTTGCCGTAGAATGAGCTCTCGGTCGTGCTTCCCATCGCAAACTCATCCATATTCGTTCGCCCAAACGGCGCTAAACCGCGCTCGCGTAGCTTTTTGATCACCGTTGCGTCGTATGGCGCAACGTAGCCTTGCAAAATTTTGCTCGCCGAGGTGACGCTCCATTCTTTTACCTGAATGTTATCTTTGATCGCGATCGGCACGCCCTCGCCGCTGATGTTAAGAGTCTCGCCCGTAAGCTGCTCGACGTAGGCGCCGAGCTCTTTGGTTTTTAAAATTTTATCCTTTAGCTCCGCTCTAAGCACTGAAATTTCATCCGCGCTCAGCTTCAGAGCCTCTTTCAAACTTATCATCTGCCATCCTTAAATTTATTCACGAAATAGATCCCCACGCCCGTCGCTACGCAGATCAGCGCGATCGTAAAAAATACGAAACCTAGACTTATGGGGCTAGCGAGCATGCATGACCTTCGCGCAGCGCGGACAGAGCTCATCAGGCTCTTTTGCGTTAAATTTCCAGCATCTCGGGCATTTATGTTTAGAGGATTTTACGAGGCGGAAAATTTCGTCGTTTATTTTAAACTCCGCCAGAGCCTCCTCGCTTTGCAGAGTGTCCACGTCGCTTACCATGAACCAATCCGCCACGCCTAGGATGTCGTTTGATAAAATTTCGTTCGAGCTCGTCTGCAAAACCAGCTCAAGCGTCGATTTGATGATCTTGTCCTTTTTCAGCGCGTCGATAAGCTCGAAAAATTTCTCCCTCGATTTGATCAAAATTTCGTCAAATTCTAGAAAATCGTCAAATTCTATCGGCTTATATGTCAGATCGAAAACGTCTTCTTTGCCCTCTTTGATGATACGCGGCGCAAATTCCATTGCTTCGTCGATCGTGTAGGTTAGCGTAGGCGCGATTAGAGGCAGCAGCGCTCGCGTGATCAGCGCGATCGCGCTTTGCGCGCTTCTGCGGCGCGGCTCGTCGGGTGCGTCGCAGTAGAGTCTGTCTTTGCAGATATCAAGATAAATTCCGCTCAGATCGGCGCTTAAGAAATTTAGCAAAGCGTTGAAGCCCTTTGAAAAATCGTAGTTTCTAAACGCTGCTTCCGCACTCGCAAAGGCGTTTGCCGCGCGCGTTAGGATCCAGCGGTCAAGCCGCGTAAAATTACTCGTCTCGATCTCATTTAAATCACTGGTGCTTGCGAGCAGAAATCTTATAGTATTTCGGATCTTTCGGTATTGCTCGCTTACCTGCTTTAGGATATTGTCGCTGATCTTTAGATCGGTCGAATAATCGCTCATCGCGACCCATAGGCGTAAAATTTCCACGCCGTGGCTCTTGGCGACCTCTTGCGGATAGACGACGTTTCCGACGGACTTGCTCATCTTTTGACCCTTCTCGTCGACGGTAAATCCGTGCGTGAGGATGCTCTTGTACGGCGCGCATTCGTTGATCGCGCAGCTTAGAAGTAGTGAGCTTTGAAACCAGCCGCGGTGTTGGTCGCTGCCCTCAAGATACATATCCGCAGGGAATTTGCCAGCATCGTAAACGCCGCTTTGCAGCACCGCCTTCCACGTCGAGCCGCTTTCAAACCAAACATCTAAGATATCCATCACCTTTTCTAAATTTTCGGGCTTATAGCCGCTCTCCTGCGGCAAGAGCTCCGAAATTTCCATCTGCCACCAAGCATCCGCGCCTTTGGCTTTAAAAATCTCGTAGATATTATTTAAAATTTTTTCGTCGAAAATCGGCTCTTTGGTGCTTTTATCGCGGAAAAACGCGATCGGCACGCCCCAATCCCTTTGGCGCGAGATACACCAATCGGGGCGGTTCTCTATCATCGAGCTTAGGCGGTTGATGCCGCTTTGCGGATAAAATTTAACTTTACCGATCTCTTCAAGGGCTACTTGACGCAGCGTCTTGCCGCTGAGTTTAGGCTCGTCCATTGCGATAAACCACTGCTTCGTCGCGCGGTAGATCACCGGCTTGTGCGTGCGCCAGCAGTGCGGATAGGAGTGGACGAATTTGCCGGATTTGATAAGCGCGGGGCCTAGAAGCTCTAAAATTTTCTCGTTTGCTTTGAAAATATGCATCCCCACGAGCTCATCTACGACGTCTGCGCGGAAGAGTTTTTTGGTTTTAAGAGTTTGATCGAAACAGCCGCCCTCATCCACGGGCATAATTACCTCGATGCCGTATTTAAGCCCTACGAAATAATCGTCCTCGCCGTGTCCAGGAGCCGTATGCACGAGCCCGGTGCCGCCGTCCATCAGGACGTGTTCGCCGAGGATAAATTTCGAAGCTCTATCGTTTAACGGATTGATCGCGTTTAAGCCTTCAAGCTCGGCGGCTTTAAATTCTTTTACGATCTCGCCCTTGGTGATGCCCAGGCTTACGAGGCTTTCGACCAAAGGTTTTGCAAAGATTAAATTTTCGCTCGTTAGCGCGTAAATTTCATTCGGGTTCAAAGATATTGCGCCGTTTGCGGGCAGCGTCCAAGGCGTGGTCGTCCAGATGACCGCTTTAGCGCCTTTCGCGCCGATTTTAGCGTTCGCTTCACTGCTTAGATCAAACGCCACGAAGATCGAGTAGTCCTCTTTGTCTTTGTACTCGACCTCGGCTTCTGCGAGCGCGCTCTTTGCCGCCCAGCTCCAAAACACGGGCTTACTTCGCTCGATCAAAATTCCTTTTTTAGCGATCTGGCAGAGCGCTTTGTAAATTTCAGCTTCAAACTCAAATTTTAGCGTCAAATACGGATCGTCCCAGTCGCCCAAAATCCCCATATCTTTAAATTCATTGCGCTGCACGTCGATGAACTCTTTGGCATGCTGCCTGCAAAGCTCGCGTATCTGCACTTTTGAAAGCGATTTTTTCTTATCGCCTAGCTTGATCTCTACTTGCTGCTCGATCGGCAGACCGTGACAGTCCCAGCCCGGCACGTAGCGGATATCCTCGCCGAAGAAATAATGGGTTTTGGTGATGATGTCTTTTAAAATTTTATTCAGCGCGTGGCCGATGTGGAGGTGTCCGTTAGCGTACGGCGGGCCGTCGTGGATATTAAAGCTGACGCTTGCGCCCTTGCGCCTAGCTTTCATCTTTTCGTAAATTTTACGCTCGTCGTACCATGCCTTAAACCGCGCAGGTTCGTTTTGCGGCAGTGCGCCTCGCATCGCAAAATCCGTAGTAGGAAGAAAGAGAGTATCTTTGTAGTCCATATTTGTACCTTTTCGTGTCTTAAAAAATTTGTGAAGTTTATCCAAAACGCCATTAAAAAGCTCTGAAAGAGCAGTCTGCGTTTATGCTATAATGTGCGAAAATTTAATGAGGGTCTTTATGAAAAATATCATCCTTGTAATCGGCGAGGAGATCCGCTACGACGCGGCTTTGATGAGTTATATTTCTCGCAGCTACGAACGAGTTTTTGGGCGGATCGACGATCTGAAATTCTTAAGCGAAAACGATAAGGTTTTGCCCTTCGCGCTTGAAAAGATGATCGATTCGTACGATTTTATCACGATCTTTGCGGCAAACTCCGCCTACGCGGTCGTCGGTAAAATTTTATCGACGCTCTCTTTCGATTCGCTCGAGCTGAAAAACGGAGAAACCCTAGCGCCCTCGATGGCGCACACGGTAGCGAAAAACAGCTTCCTGCTAAACGTCAGAGGTTGCTCGGTAAACGTGATCAAGGCGCTTTGCTTGCAAAGCTTGCCGCCGATCCTCCAAGACGCGCCGAACGCGGGCGAGAGCTTTTATCTATTCGATTGCGAATACGAAAGCGTAAAGCAGCGCCTAGAAAGCCTTGCGATCAGTTATAAAATTTCGCTTACGATCAGCAGGCCCAGCTCCTTTTTGCTGCTCGTGCGCGCCAGTGCGATGAAATTCGGAGCGCTGGACGCGTTTTTGCAAAGCGTCGGCAAGTATTATGAGAGCTGCTACATCGAAGGCGGCGATTTTATGGGCTTTGTGGTGGATAGACTGCGCGAAATAGGCGCCAAGATCACCTTTGCCGAAAGCTGCACCGCGGGGCTCATCGCCGCAAAATTCGGCGCGGTTGCTGGCGTGAGCGACGTTTTTGACGGCTCGCTCGTAAGCTACGCCAACGAGATAAAAAATCTCTGGCTAAACGTAGGCGAAGATACGCTCGCTCGCTACGGCGCGGTAAGCGCGCAGACCGTGGGCGAGATGCTGGAGGGTGCGCTGCAAAGCAGCGGGGCGAGCTTCGCTCTTGCAGTAAGCGGTATCGCGGGCCCCGGCGGCGGAAGCGCGCAAAAGCCCGTAGGGACGGTCTTTATCGGCGCGAAGGAGCAGGGCGGCAAACAGATCGTCGGGGAATTTCATCTAAAAGGCGATCGAAACTACATCCGCGAACAGAGCGCCGATATCGCTATCTGCTTGCTTTTGAAGCTTAGAAGCGATCTGTTTTTCGGGCGGCTTCCAAGCGCGCCTGCGAGAGATGAAATTTAAAGGAGCGGATTTTGAAAAGACGAATTTTAAAAAGGTGCGGACGCGATTTAGCGCAGAATTTTATCCGAGCAAGCGGCGAGCTGGGCTTTGGACGATGGCAAAATTTCGATTCGGTCGGCGGCCGAAATTTTATTTCGGCATACGTTGGGCAGAATTTTATCTCGGCGAAAGGCGGATTAAATTTTATCTCGGCGGGTCGCGCTAGAAATTTTAGTTTTATAAATGACTTTAGCTTTTTGAACGCGGTGCGAAATTTTACTTTAGCGCTAGCCGCGGCGTGTATTTTGAGCGGCTGCGACGACGGATCGGACGCGCACGATCGCGAGCAAAGCGCACGCTCGGAACAGAATTTTAGCGCGGGTAATCAAGGGCGAAATTTTAATAAAAGCGCGGATAGCTCGGGGCAAAGTTTGGCTCAAAGCTCCACGCAAAATTCTATACAAAGCTCCGTGCCGCAGGGCTTTGAGAGCAAGCAAAAATCCGATCTAAATTCCACGATAGACGAGCTTGCAAACGATGCTAAAGTTTTGGGCGAGGCCTTGCAAAATTTGCAGAAAAAGGCGCCCGAAGTCTTGAGCGATTTCGCCGCTCGCAACGCGGACAGGACCAAGGATCTGCTAAAGCAGGGCGAGGCGGCGGCACGCGAGGCGGGCAAAAACCTCGATAAAATGGGCGAAAGCCTGCAAGGCATCATAAAGGATGCTAACGAGAGCCTAGGCAAGGTCTTGGAGGGCTTTGGCGTGCAGCCCAGACAGGAGCCGCGCGGCGGACGCTCGCAGGAGCGCGACGATAATTCTGGGCTTGAAGAGACGACCGATAGGCAAAGCTTTAGAATTTAAGCGGCGCTAAATTTTACTCAAATTTTTCGTTGCGACCGTCGCCTGTGAGGAAGCGGCAAGCCTCCGAAAGAGCGCAACGAGCCTGCACGAAAGCGTGACGGACACTCACAAGAACACTATGAGTGTTCGCAGCCCGACGACGGAACCGATGGCAAGGTTTTATAGTTTAAAGCACGGCTAGATTTCATCTAAATTTTGTTTGTTGCGGCGAATGCTCGCAGAAAAACGATGTTAAATTTTATTAAAATTTCCCCTGCGCGGCGGTTTCGTTAAAATTTTACTCGCGCGAGCCTCCGCAATGGAATATGAATATTTGCAAAGAAGTGGTAAACCTCTGTAAAACGCAACGAGTGCCCCGAGGGCGAGCATTTCTAAAATAAAGCGCGAGTAACGGATGAAGTTTGGAATTCAAAGCTCGCGCTCTTTGAAGTTACTGTAAAGATAAGTGGGTGACGGTCGGTGGTAAAGCTTTAGAATTTAAGGCTGCTTGCGATAAAACAAGAAAAATTTTACGAAGTAGGGCTATAATGCGCCCCGCAATTTCAAATTTAAAGGATAGAAATGAAAACTCTCATTATTTTGGCTCATCCAAATATCGCAAACTCGCTCGTAAACCGCCACTGGAGGGATGCTGTGCTAGCACATCCTGATAAGTTCGAGCTTCATGATCTTTACGCGCTTTATGCGGACTTCAAAATCGATGTGGAAAAGGAGCAAAAACTACTCGAAAGCCACGATAAAATCGTGCTTCAGTTTCCGTTTCGTTTTTCAAACTGCACGCCGCTTCTTAAGCAGTGGTTTGAGGATGTTTTTACGCGCGGCTGGGCTTATGGCGGAGAGAGCGGCGGCAAGCTTAAAGGCAAAAAATTCGCGCTTGCGATCTCGCTTGGCGCGACCGAGGCAAACTACTCTAAAAATGGCATCGTGGGCTTTAGCGTGGATGAGGTGCTAGCGCCATTTAAAGCTACGTTTAATTTCGTCGGCGCAGTTACGCTACCAAATTTCGTCTCATACGGCTTTACTTACGATAAAAGCGAGCAAGCCGTAGAAAATAGTGCAAAAAATTATATAAAGTATTTAAATAAGCTTTTAAATTCTTCGTTTTTCTAGCCGCCCGCCGCGCGTAAAGCTTTAAAATTTTACGTAAGCGACGCGGCGGATTTTTTAAAATTTTCGCTCAAGAAGCCTAAATTTAATCCCAAAATTTTTAAATTTTACCCCAAAATTCCGCTCGCGCTTCGTATGCGAACTCAAATGAAATTTCAAGCAAAATTCTGCGTCTAAATTTGAGCCCCGCTCTTAAATTTTAAAATTTTATCAGAGATTTTTTTATACAATTACGGCTGAAATTCGGCCCAAAAAAGGAGAGGGAATGTATAAGCTAAAGCATCTTCTTAGCGCGCAGGATCTGAGCCGCGAGGACATCTACGACTTTATAGATCTGGCGCGCGAGTTTAAAGCACTCAACCGTTCTGACGTTAAAAAATCCGACTCGCTTCGCGGCAAGACGGTCATCAACGCGTTTTTCGAAAACTCCACCCGCACCCGCACTAGCTTTGAGATCGCAGCCAAGCGCCTGGGCGCAGACAGCGTAAATTTCACCGCCGCAGACAGCAGCACGAAAAAGGGCGAGACGCTGATCGACACCATCAGAAATATGCAGGCGATGCGCACCGATATCTTCGTGCTGCGCCACAGCTGCTCGGGCGCGGCGAAATTTGTCGCGGCCAACTGCGACGCATCGATCGTAAATGCGGGCGACGGGCTGAACGAGCACCCGAGCCAGGCGCTACTGGATCTTTTTACGATCAGCGAGCACAAGGGCAGGATCGAGAATTTAAACGTCGCGATCATCGGCGATATATTTCGCTCGCGCGTGGCTAGAAGCGACATCTGGGCGATGAAAAAGCTCGGCATAAACGTGCGGCTCTTCGGCCCTCCGATGATGCTGCGCGACTGCGACGCGTTCGGCTGCCCGATATGCAAAAGCGTGGAGGAGGCGATCGAGGGCGCCGACGTCATCATCATGCTAAGAATTCAGCTCGAGCGGCAAGACGGCGAGCCGAGCTTCCCGAGCGTGCGCGAATACTCAAAATTTTTCGGACTTACAGCTAAGAGGATGCAGGCGGCAAAAGAGGGCGTCATGATAATGCACCCGGGCCCGATCAACCGCGGCGTGGAGATCAACTCCGACGTAGCCGACGATCCGCGCTATAGCTGCGTTTTAGATCAGGTAGAAAACGGCGAGGCGATGCGAATGGCGATACTTCATACGATAAATTTAAATAGGAGCGCACGATGAAAATTTTAATAAAAAACGGCACGATCGTTAATTGGGGCGGCAGCGAGGAAGCAAACGTCCTGATCGAGGGCGATAAAATTTCAAAGATCACGCGCGAATGTCCCGCCGCAGACCGCGTCATAGACGCCGCGGGCAAGCTCGTGATGCCGGGGCTCATCGATATGCACGTGCATTTTAGAGACCCGGGGCTCGAATACAAAGACGACGTCATTAGCGGCAGCGAAACCGCGGTCGCAGGCGGCGTGACGACCTGCCTCCCGATGGCGAATACCAGGCCCGTAAACGATAACTCAAGCATCACGCGCGCGATGATCGCCAAGGCCAAGGCGCGCGGGCTTATCGATCTACTGCCCATAGGCGCGATCTCGCAGGATTGCAAGGGCGCAAAGATCGTCGAGATGGGCGATATGCTAGAAGCCGGCTGCGTGGCCTTTAGCGATGACGGGCTGCCCGTGACCGACAGCTCCGTGATGCGACAGGCGCTCGAATACTCCGCGCACTTCGGCTCATTCGTGATAAATCACAGCGAGGATTGCTCGCTTTGCCACGGCGGCGTGATGAACGAGGGTAAGGTCAGCGCGATCCTCGGTCTAAAGGGGATGGCGAGCGAAAAAGAGGAGATTATGATCGCGCGCGATCTGCTACTTGCCAAAAAGACGGGCGGGCACATCCACATCGCGCACGTAAGCTCGGCGTGGTCGCTCAAGCTCATCGAGCAGGCTAAGCGCGAGGGTATCCGCGTCACCTGCGAGGCTACGCCGCATCACTTCACATTCGACGAGCGCGAGTTGATGGGATACGATACGAATTTTAAAATGTCGCCGCCACTTCGCACTCAAAGCGACGTGCAGGCGATCAGAGAGGCGCTTAAAAGCGGTCTGATCGACGCCATCGTGACCGATCACGCTCCGCACAACACCGACGATAAATTCGTCGAATTTGATCACGCGCCGTTTGGAATTTTGGGGCTTCAAACCCTCGTGCCGCTTACGCTGCGGCTCGTAGAGCAGGGCGTCATCGGCCTTGAAGACATGGTGCGCCTCTGCTCGTTTAACCCGGCTAAAATTCTAAATTTAAAGGACAAGGGCGAGATCAAAGAGGGCTTTTTGGCCGACGTCGCGATCATCGATCCGCAGATTTCGTATGTTTACGACGAGGCGCTAAATAAGTCCAAATCGCGCAACTCGCCGCTTTTCGGCAAGCAGCTTACGGGCGCTGCGGTTTGCACGATCAAAAGCGGCCGCGTAGTCTATGAGTTTCCAAACGTCGTAGCGTAGGGCGCTTACGGAGTAGAGCTTGCGATCGGCAACTTGCCTACGAGCGGCTTTCGTAGCGCAAATGGCGCTATTGCTTAATTTTAAATTTAGCTAGTTTGGACGCAACGGCTCGCTTTAAAATTTCACGCGCAAGCTTGCTTGGATGGGCGCGACCCTCGATCCCGCAGCGTGATTGTTTTGCTTAAATTTAGCGGCAGCTCGGGTGCAGTAAACTACATTTAAAATTTTGCGGCGCGATTTTTCTTTCGATACGGCGGCTGCTTTTAAAATTTCACGCTCGCGGCATCTAGTTTTATCGTAGCTAGATTTCTGCGCCGTGTGTGAATAATCCGCCGCATGAATGTAAGCGTCTAAATTTAAGGATATCTATGAACGGCGAAATATATCTCTCGTGCGCGCTGTGCGTCGCGCTAAAATCAGCTCTGCGCGGCAATCCTAAGCCGCCGCTGCAAGATCAAAAATATATAAAATATTTAAATTTTGAGTTTGCAAAGGAGCATTTCCACACCGCAGAGGGCGCAAGCCGCGCAGCGCAGGACGGCGTAAACGACGCAAGTAAAGCTGCGGAGCAAAAAGATGCGTACAGCGCAGTGCAGAGCAGTGCGACGGACAAAGCCGCCGAGAGCGGCAGTGCAACGGACGAAAAGCGCGCGAACAGCAAAGAAGTGGCAAATGAAAAAGCGGCGAGAACAAAAGGCACCGACGAAAGCACGGGCTCGCCACTTTTGCAAAAAGCGCGCGAGTTTTTCACCGGACGGCTCGCGCAAAAAGGGCGAGAGGACGAGCCAATCTCCGCACGGCGGTGTTGGATAGAGCAGTGCCTAAAGCTCGGTCTGAAGGACGCGGGGCTTAGTATTCCAACTTTCGCAAAAGATAGGTCGCTTTTAGGATTTAGCGGCGCGAATGCAAACGGCATCGTATGTCGCTTTGAGGACTTTGACGGCGTTTTTACGCCTGATTGGAAATACGATCGCGACAAAAAGGCTTGGCGCGTGAAATACGTCGAGCGCCTTTGGCGCGGGATGCCGCGAGATGCGCTAAACGCGCGCGATAACAGCGCAGAATTCGAGAATGTTTTAGTGCAAATCAGGGATTTTGCGAGCAAGATAGGCTGTGAAAACTTCGCGCAGACGTTTGATAATGCGCTTAAGACGCTGCGGGGCGAAGTCTCCGTGGGCGAGTATTACGCCGTTTCGTTTGCAGCGCTGCCGCAGCCAAGCTTGAGGGTGTTTGCCGCAGCGGGGATCGCCGATGTATTCGGTGCGATGGGCTCTTGGGATGATGAGCCGCCGTCTATGGCGCAAGAAATGGGGTTCGGGGACGAATACGACCGTCTCTCGGACGAGCTCTTGGCGCGGAAAAACTTAGCGATTTTGTTTGCGATAAACGGCTGGTAGGGCTTTTGCACAAGAGCCAGAAAGCGCGCTAAGCCTCTATCGTCGTGGGCCTATCAAACGCCGTTACGTTCGGCAGTTCGCCTTTAAATTTCTCGATCTGTACCATGCTCGTGTGCGCAGTGTTGCTTTGCGATAGCTGCGAGCTCGGTACGTCCTTGGTTAGCACGTTTATGTTACCGTGCTTGCAAAGACTTTTCTCACCCCAGACGGCCGGATCGTACCATGCGCCCTCGCTCACGATCACGACGTTGTCTTGCGCTCGCTCGCTTACCAGCGCGCCGCAGAGGATCTCGCCTCGGTCGTTATAGATCCTTACCACGTCGCCTGTTTTGATACCGCGCGCCTTTGCCGTGGCTGGGCTAATTAGCGCGGGTTCGCGGCCCGCGATCTCGGCGTAGTTGCGGATGAGCGAGTTGTTTAGCTGCGAGTGGAGCCTAAATTTAGAGTGCGCGCCGCTGATAGCGACTGGGTACTTGCTCACGTCGCCGCCCAGCCACTCAAACGGCTCCATCCACGTCGCGTGCGGCGGACAGTCGGCATATCCTAGCTTTTCGACCGCTTCGGAGTAGAGTTCGATCTTGCCCGACGGCGTTTTTAGAGCGTTTTTCTCGGGATCGGCGCGGAAGTCCGCATAGTTTGTGAAGTACCGCTTTTTCTCGTCGATCTTATCAAATTTAACGTAGCCTTTTTGCCAAAACTCCTCAAATTTCGGCATCGCTATGCCCATGCCCTCGGCTTTTGCAGCAGCGTCGGCGTAAATTTCCTTTACCCACTCAAGCTCCGTTTTGCCCTCGCTAAAGGCCTGCTCGTACCCCTCGCCCCACTGCGCGCAGATGAGCCGCGCGATCTCAAAGTCGCTCTTGCTCTCGCCGGCGGGCTTTACTAGCGGCTTAATCGAAAAAATATACTCGCTAGTGGTGTTTGCAAACTCGATATCCGTGCGCGCGCATTCTAGTGCTGCCGGCAGCACGATGTCGCTAAGCCTCGCCGTACTCGTCCAAAAAGGCTCGGTCGTAATGATCGCTTCGATCTTGCGCATCGCTTCGACCGCACGGTTGGTATCGGGGTGGCGGGTGAAGGTCGAGCCGTTGGCGTTAAACATCACGCGGATGTGCGGCATGACGTATTTTTTGCCGTTGCGCTCGATCTGCTTGCCCGGTTCCATGATCGCGTCTATGAGTCTGCTGTTTGGTATCTCGTGGTATTTGGCCTTGGCTAGCTTGCCTTGCGGGGCGATGTATTTTTCGTTTATCGCGGGATTAAAGGCCTGAAGCTTTGGCGCGATGAAGCTAATATCGGCGTTTTTATGCATCTGATCGTTCATCACGTAGCCGCGCCCCGTCTTGCCGATGTCGCCTAGCATCGCAGCTAGCGCGATAAGCGCCCAGTACGCCATCTCGCCGTGGTGCTGACGCTGTATCGCGTAGCCCGTGACTATGAGCGTGTCTTTTTTAGCTAGCGTGTCGGCTAGGCTTTTTAGCTCCTTTTCGCTTACGTCGCAAATTTTGCTCGCCCACGCAAGATCCTTTTTCACACCGTCTTTTGCGCCCGTGAAATACTCCTTAAATTTATCAAATCCGACCGTGTAGCGCTTAATAAATTCTTTGTCGTAAAGCCCGTTTTCGTAGAGATATTCGCAAAGCCCGATCAGCATCGCCGTATCGGTGCAAGGGCGCACGGCAAGATACTCCGCGCCGAAATACTCCGCCGTTTCGTTGCGATAAACGTCGACGCTGTAAATTTTCATCTCGCCTTTTTTAAATTTATCCTTCATAATCTCGTAGTAGGCGTAGGAGTTGTGCATCGGAATGCCGATAGCGATCTTGTTTGAGACGACTGGGTTCGTGCCCCAAAACACGATCGTTTTGGCCTCCTTTATCACGCCCTCCCAACGCGTCGGAGCGTGCGTCGGATCGATCGAGCCCGTCACGTGAGGCAAAAACGCAGTCGCCGCGCCGTATGAGTAGCCGCCAAGCTCGCTCACGTAGCCTCCTAGCGCGTTTAGCATGCGCTTTGCGGTGCGCTGCGAGTGACCAACCTTACCGAGGCTACCCCACTGATAAAGCTGCCCGCAAATAGCCTCCGAGCCGTATTTATCGAAGTTTTCTTTTAAAATTTTAGCGCTTAGCTTTATCGCCTCATCCCAGCTAACGCGCACGAAGGGCTCTTTGCCGCGAAGCTGCGGCTTTGGATCTGCGGGACTAGCCAGGAAGCTTTTGCGCACGTAGGGGTATTTCACGCGCGTTTCGTTTTGGATGTGATCGCTTAGGGCGTTGTTTAGCACCGTAGGCATCGCATCTCCCTCAAACGGCTCAGTACCAACGACCCTGCCTCCGATGGTTTGCACGTAAAACGCGCCGAATTTATTCGCGCAAAGCCCCATCTGCTCGTCAAATATCGCCTGCACCGCCGCGCCTAATTGCTTTGCCTGCGCCGAAGCTGCCGCGAACGCGCTTAGTTTTAGAAAATCTCGTCTTTTCATGATTCTGCCTTAAATTTAAATTTGTTTGTTGGTTTGGTTTAAATTTAGCGGAATTTATGTGGTTAAGTTTTGCATCGTTTGCCTTTAAACGTATTACGCGACCTCGCGTCTTAGCGGTGATTTTACGAAATTTAGGCTTAATTTGCCATTTATCTATGGCACTGCGGCGAAATTAAATTTTTATACGCAGTTCATCGCTAAAATAGCTTATCTATCAGCGCGTAGCCCCACAGAGCGGCGTTGAGAAATAGGCTCATCATCACGGCGGTACTTGCGGTGTCTTTGGCACCCTTGGCTAGCGGGTGGATTTCGCTCGTGGCGAGATCGACTGCGCGCTCTATGGCGGAGTTTATGCACTCAAGCGCGATGGTAAAGACCGCGCCGAAGATCAAAAATAGATTTAGCACCGCGCCGAAATTCCAAAAAAATAGCGATAGCAGAAGCGGCACGAACACGCAAAGCTCGAGCCTGAAGCTACGCTCGCTACGCAGCATCTCGCAAAGACCCGCCATCGCGTAGCTCCAGTTGGCAAAAAATCGGTATTTGGGCTGATTGCGCATAATTTTCCTTTAAATTTAGTCAAAATTTCGTATAATCATACCAAAATTTTTAGGCCAAAGGCTAAATTTGAAACTGATTAGTTGGAACGTAAACGGGCTGCGCGCAGTGCTCGGCAAAGACGGCTTTGCGTGGCTTGCGGAGCAAAGCCCCGATTTTTTGGGCTTGCAAGAGATCAAGGTGAGCGAAAAGGACGCTCCAAAAGGGCTTTATGAGCTCGGATTTTCTCAGATCGATCTAAATTCCGCCGCTCGCGCGGGATATTCGGGCGTGGCGAGCCTGGCAAAATTTAAAAGCGAGACGAGCAAGGCGCTGTTTTTCCCCGACGACGAGGGGCGCGTGCTGCAGCACCGCTTCGGCGACGTCGTGCTTTTTAATATCTACTTTCCAAACGGCCAAAAGGACGAGGCGCGGCTAGCCTACAAGATGGAATTTTACGCAAAATTCCTAGCCTACGCGCGCAGCCTCGCGGAGCAGGGGCTCGGGGTGATATTCTGCGGCGACGTGAATACCGCGCACCGCGAGATCGATCTTGCAAACCCCAAAGCAAACTCCAAAACCTCGGGCTTTTTGCCGATCGAGCGGGCGTGGCTCGATGAGGTGGAGGCGGCGGGCTTCGTGGACACTTTCCGTGCCGTGCACGGCGAGCTGCGGGACGCCTACTCGTGGTGGAGCTACCGCTTTAATGCGCGCGCAAAAAACGTAGGCTGGCGGATCGATTATTTTTTCATCTCGGCAAATTTGCGCTCGCGGCTAAAGGACGCTTTCATCCTGAGCGACGTGATGGGCAGCGACCACTGCCCCGTGGGCATCGAGATCGAAATTTAGCCGGGGCAAATTTCGCGGCGCGAGCTTTGATCTTGTGCGGCTTGCGGATAAGGTGCGCGTAGCGCGCGAGCTAATGCGCGGATTTAAAGAGGCGGTGCGTAGATGCTGCGCGATAAAATTTTAAATTTAAGGAGAGAAGATGTTGAGCGATATCGAAATAGCAAATGCGGCGAAGCCGGATAAAATTTCAAACGTTGCGAAAAATTTGGGGCTTAGCGAGGATGAGATCGAGCTGTACGGCCACTACAAAACCAAGCTAAACATCAAGCCGCGATCGCGCGCTTCGAAGCTTATTTTGGTCACGGCGACCAATCCGACGCCGTTTGGCGAGGGCAAGACTACGACCTCCATCGGTCTAGCCGACGCGCTAAAGCGTCTAGGCAAAAGCGTCTGTCTTGCGCTACGCGAGCCGTCGCTGGGGCCGGTTTTTGGTATCAAAGGCGGCGCCGCGGGCGGCGGATATTCGCAGCTGGTGCCGATGGATGATCTAAATTTACACTTCAACGGCGATTTTCACGCGATCACCTCCGCAAACAATCTCATTTCGGCGGTCATCGACAACTCGCTGTATCAAGAAAACCCGCTAAAGATCGAAAAAATTTTATGGAAGCGCTGCATGGATATGAATGATCGCGCGCTGCGCCACATCACCGTAGGACAGGGCGGGCGCACCGACGGAGTAGAGCGTGAGGACGGCTTTAATATCACCGCGGCTAGCGAGATAATGGCGGTGCTGTGCCTCTCGAACGATCTTGCGGAGCTTAAAGAAAACATCGCAAACATCATGGTCGCCTACGATACGCAGGGAGAGCCGATATATGTGCGCGACCTGGGCTGCGCGGATGCCGTGGCGATCCTGCTAAAAGACGCGATGAAGCCTAATCTCATCCAAAGCCTAGAGCACACGCCTGCGCTCGTGCACGGAGGACCCTTTGCAAATATTGCACACGGCTGCAACTCCATAATGGCGAGCAAGCTTGCGCTCTCGCTAGCAGATTACGCCGTAACAGAGGCGGGCTTTGGAAGCGAGCTAGGGGCTGAAAAATTTATCGACATCAAGTGTCGCCGCGCGGGTATCGCTCCGGACGCCGCGGTGCTGGTTAGCACGATCCGCTCGCTTAAATACAACGGCGGCGCGGATAAAGAAAGTATCGCGAGCCCTGATCTTGCCGCGCTTCAAAAAGGCATCGCAAATTTAGGCGGGCATATTGAAATTTTACAAAACTTCGGGCTAAATCCGGTCGTGGCGCTTAATCGCTTCAGCTTCGATAGCGACGAGGAGATCGCTTTCGTGCGCGATTACTGCAAGCAGCGCGGCGTGCAGATGGCGATTTGCGAAAATTTTGCCAAAGGAGGCGAGGGCGCGCTTGAGCTAGCCCGCCTCGTAGTAGATGAGTGCGAGCGCGCTAAGGAGCTGAAATTCGCCTACGAGCTTAGCGACGATACGGCGAGCAAGATCGAAAAGATCGCTACTAAAATTTACGGCGCGAGCGAGGTCGTTTTCGAACCCGAGGCGCAAAAGGCGCTACAGCACATCAAGGCTTTGGGGCTTGAGCGGCTAAACGTCTGCATTGCAAAGACGCAGTATAGCTTCAGCGACGACGCCAAAGCGCTCGGGCGCGCACGCGGCTTTAAGCTCAGCGTCAAAGACCTTCAGATCCGCACGGGGGCGGGCTTCATCGTCGCCGTCTGCGGCAAGATAATGCTGATGCCTGGGCTACCGAAGTTTCCTAACGCGCTAAATATGAGGATCACGGACGATGGCGTTATAAGCGGGCTGGCGTGAAATTTTATTTTCGGTGCCCAAAGCCAAAGCCGAAAATTCCGCGCTTGGGCGGTGAAATTTAGCTGCGAGCTTTGGCGGCGATAAATTTTGCTTGCAGGTTGCGGCGAGTGTATCGCGCCCCGGTTTTATCGCGTCATGGTTTTGCTATGCCTCGGTTTTATTGCGCTGGGTTTTAGCCAGTTGAGTTTTGATTAGTCGGATTGGTCGGATTGGTCGGATTGGTCGGATTAGTCGGATTTTAGCGCGACGAGCTCGGCCCGCGAAATTTCGTTAAATTTCGCGCAAGATCTACGCAGAAATTCGGCGCAAAATTTGCGCGGGTTTGCATTTGAAATTCCGCTCGCAAAATTCCGCGCAAAAACCGGGCGCAAGATCTTAAACCGAGCCGCCCGCGAGCTTGCGAGCTCATCGCGGCGAGATTTAAAATTTCATAACGCGTGGGCTCGCCGTGAAATTCAAAATTTCACGCGGCTGCGCACAGTGTCATGTGTCGCTACGAGATTCTAAATTTCATGTCGAGCGCACCGTGAAATTAATCTGTCGGTCGCGCAGCAGATCGCCGCACGATCTAAAATTCGCGCTTGCACCGCGACATGCACCGCCGTGAGTTGAATTACGCGGCATAGCAAGCTAAATTTTACGCTCACGCGATCAGTCATGTTGGCGGAGGTTTGCGGCGCCCAGATTAAATTTTCCACACCGCCGTGCATCGCCTGTGGTGGGCGCGGACGTCTGATCTGCTCTGCTTGCAAAGGCGCAGGCGGCTATAGCTGTGCGGCGGTAGAGCTAAATTTTACGAGCCGCTGCGTCGCGGCAATGAAATTTTGCGCTGTGCTGCTAGCTGCAAACTAAATTTGTGCGATAATATGTCGGCTATGCGCTCGTAAATTAAATTGTACTCCACGCACCCGTCGCCTGATTGTCGCGGGATTGAAATTTGCGAACTGCTGCTTGTCATAAATTTAGATCACTGCACGCCGCGCTATAGCTGTCGTAAAATTTTAAATTTCATGCTGTGCGTACGTACGAGCTAGCTGTGAAATTTAAAATTTCACGCGGCCGCGAAATTTGCTGTGCGTTATGCCGTATCGCGCATCTTCGCGAGCCAAATTATGCGCTGCTGCGGAATTAAAGTCTTGCATGCCCGCTGCTACTGCTCGGGCGCCGTATGCCTGGCGGCTCTGTTTTGCGATCCGTTCGCGCCGTATTTGTTGCGGCAGTTATGTAAGTCGCCGCGCCGCAGTGCGAGATTTCGCGTCGAGCTCTATTTTAGAGCTTTGATTTGCAGCGAGATTTTACGGCGCGAAATGGCGTTAAATTCCATCCTGAGTGAGATTTTGGAATTTTAAAATTCCCTTTCGCGGTATAATTATATGAAATGCTAAAATTTACAGGATCTTAATAAAGGAATTTTAAAATTTATGCGGCGCGGCTTTGTGGCGTGCCTGCAAGAAAGGAGCGATCATGGACAAGCTGGATAAAGAGGAGCTTGCAGAGGCGTTTGTCGCTAGACTCAAAGCTTTAACGCGTAGCGGTGGCGCCGATCTGCGTGAGCTTGATCGCGAGTTTTACGGATTTAGCGTGAGGCTTGGCGTGCGTTATGACTTTGCCGGCAAGTTTAGCGTCTCGCAGATAAGTGGCGGTGAGCGCGCTCAGCTGCATTTCGCTGGCATCGAGCAGTTCGAAGCCCACGCACGCGAGTGTCTGCATGCGGCAAGCACTGATGCAGAGCTAAGCGAGGCCTTTATGCTACGCCTGCGTGCAGATCCCCAAAAAGCCGCTACGAATGCGGATCAAATCATAAAATTCTACGATTTTAAGCCCTTTAGCGTTCAGCTGCGTTGCGAGCATTGCAGCGGATCGGGCAGGAGGCGCTGCAAAGCCTGCGAAGGCGCAGGCAAGGCGCCATGCGCTAACTGCGGCGGGCGCGGACGCTTGATCTGCCCCGATTGCAAGGGCGCCGGTGGCTATAGCCGCGCGGCTTTAAGCTCTACGGACGCTCATGCGCGCGGCCTTTCTGGAGGCGACTCTGCAGGCTCTGCGTCAAATTCTATGGGCTATCGCTTCATTCCCTGCGCTAGCTGCGGCGGTAGCGGCTCGCGCATTTGTCCCGCTTGCGGCGGTGCGGGTAGATTGCGTTGCGAAAAGTGTGGCGGTGCGGGCGATTTTCGCTGCGAGCACTGCGATGGGCGCGGGTATTTCACTCGCACCGGCAAAGTATCCGTTTATGCCCGTCCGAGCGTCAGCATAGGTGCTAGTTCGCAGGTTTTCGGGCGTGAGCTGCTGGAGTTTTTATGCAGCAAAGGCGTAGGTTTTGCAGCTCGCAGACTTTTGTTTCGTCTAAGCTCGCTGCGAGTGGTGCAAGGTGGCTGCGAAGCGGTATTTAGCGCGGAGGATGATTTTTTGCGCTTGAGTTTTGCCGTCTGCGGTAAGGCTTACGATGCGGCGTGCTTCGGCGGCGTGACATTCGTAAGGCCCAACTTTTTTGACGAAGTTTTTGCGTCGGAGCTTGCGGCGGCACGTGGTGCGCCCGCTAGACTAGGGCAGAACGATGCGCAAAGCCTTTTTGCGCTATTTCGCGCAAAGCCTGCGCTGGATGCGGCGATGCGCCTAGCTAGTGCTAAGCTGCGCGGCGAGACGCTAAATCTTGATCAGTTGCGCGGCGCGGATGGACATTTTAACTCTGTAAATTCTACCTGCGGCACGGCCGATCGCGACGCTTTGAGCCTTGCAAAAGACGCTTCGCGCAAAGAAAATCTCAAGGGCGGCGCGAGCGTAAAATTTGCAGGCATGAAATTCGCGGGCGCTTCGGCAAATTCTATGGGCACGGAAGATAATCGCTTGGGGTTGCGCGGAGAGCTTGGCAGATTTGCAGGCGGAGTGAGCGGCGGCATAAAATTTTCAGGGGCAGATCTTTTGGAAGGTGGAGAGAATTCTGCCAGCGATTTTGAGGCTAGGCAGCAAAGCAGCGAAGCTCGCGCGCAGAATGGATCTAATTTTGCCGGCTCACAAGAAGGCTTAAGTGACACTTCTGATCGCACTGCGGAGGGTCTTTACGAATTACGCGGCGAGCGAGATTACCGAGATTTAAGTGTCTTAAATGCTCAAAATTCCACAAATTCAATAGACTCCGTCGCAATAAATTCCGAAAATCTAGCCGCTGCAAAATTTAAAAATCGCACGAATACGCAAAGCCCTGCCGCATCAAATTCTCAAATTTCGCCCTTTGCACGATTAAAGAAGTTCTTTTTCCCACGTTCTTTGCGCGAGGATTGCGCGCAGAGTTTCGCTGCGGCGATTATGCGCGTTTGCGAGGGCTTTATTTCGCAGCAATGCGCTCGTGATTTGGGTGGAGCGATGGCTGGGGCGCTTGGCGTGCTAAGCCCACGCTATGACCGCGTAGTGTGGTGCATAGGCGGAGGCGCGCTCATCGCGGCGGCTGCGCTGGCGTGCGAGGGCTGCTTCGAGATGATCTTTGCGGAGCATTATTTTTGGGCACTTGCATGTGGCGTGGCAATCGCTGCTGCGGGGCTGTTAGGCGGTGTGGCGCTGTGGCTGGCAAGCGTAGTGCGGTGTGCTGTAAAAGCTCGTAAAATTCCGCGAGAGTATCGCTGCGGCAGGGGCGGCGCGGCGTTTGCTCGCTTTTGCAAAGCTCTGCTCTGCGCCGTTTTAGCTAGCGCAATCTACGGAGGCGCGGCAAATACGGGCTATGTGCCGAAAACCGGCGCAGCAGGGCTGCTGCGAGGGTGGATGCCTGCATTTTTTGAGGACGAAAATTCCGCTTCCGCGAGTGATGGCGTAAATTCTGCAGACGAAAATTCTACGAGCGCAAGCTCTAGCGGCTCTGAAAGCCCTGCTTCAAATTCTGTCTCCGGGGCGACTAAGGATTCCGCTGCGATGCAAAAGGATAAAATTTTATATATCCAAAAAAGCATCGGAGTGAAGCAGGATGGGATTTTTGGCGCACGCACTCTAAAAAAGGCGAGAGAGGTTTTGGATCAAAATCTAAGCGGCGTCGATGAAATTTACGAGGCGCTAAAAAGCAAAGAGCAGGCGAGAACGAACCCGAACTCTAGCGATAAATCCGTGCCTTAGGCTTGGCGGGCGATCTTAAAAAATCAAAAAGGACTAAAATGAAAAATAAAATTTCAGTTCTAGCGCTTATCGCGGTGCTTTCCGCAAATTTCGCGCTAGCCGAAAATTTTGAAATCACTGCAGACGATATAAGTAGGGCTACAAAATCCTGCGATAAGGGCGATGTGAAGGCGTGCGGGGCGTTGGCGCAGATTTATAATTATGGCTGGGGCGTGCCACAAGATCTGCTAAAGGCTGCGCCGTTATACGTCAAAGCTTGCAAAGGCGGCGATGTGGAGTCGTGCGTAAATTTAGGCATTTTGTATCAAAGCGGAGAGGGGATACCGCGCGATGAGGCGAAGGCGGCGGAGCTGTTTGACAAAGCCTGCGATGACGGGCACGCGATAGGCTGCAGTAACGCAGGCTCTGCGTATATGGGAGGCAGAGGCGTGCGCAAAGACGCTATAAAGGGCGTAGGTTACTATGTGCGCGGTTGCGATATGGATATCGCAGACAGCTGGCTTGCGTGTTTAAATTTAGCACGTCTTTACGAGGGCATAGATAATGTTAAAGCCGTGCAGTACTACAAAAAGGCCTGCGAGCTAGGCGGCAAGGATAGATTTATGAGCTCGGTAGCGGAACATGAAAGGGCATGGCAAAGCTCATGCGAAAGCTATGAAAGGCTTAAATAGCCCGCAAATCCATGCTTTGAAGCATACCCTCGCGCTCGTCGTGGCTACGGAGTAAGAACCATAGCAGATTTCGCATAAATAGCGCAAATCTAAACATCAAGTATCCTGTAGGAGCGGAAACATAACGGCGCAAGTTCTTAGCGGGCTCGTATTTTAGGAGGCAAGATAATGACGCTAGCGCTGATCCGCCACGTTACGCCGCTGATCGATCGAGGCGTATGCGACGCCGCAGAGGCCGCACGGCGCGCGATCCTGTATGATACTACGCAAAGCTTAGCTCTGTATGAAACCGATAAATTTAAAAGCAGCGCCGCGTACGAAAAGCTCGCCTGCATAAGCCGAATATGTTCCTCTCCGCTGCCGCGCGAGACGGCGCTAAATTTTAATCTTCTCCCACGGCTCGATCCCGCCTGCAACCTCCTCAAAAACGCCTGCGATTTCTATATTTTTTACGCTTAAATTTCGCTCGTAAACTACTCTGTCGCGCGTTTTTAGCTTCTTTTGTAAAAAGGCGAATTCATACTCTATCTGCCCGCGAGCGACGCTGATTTTAGCCAAATTTCGCGCGTCAAATTCGCCCACCTTTGCGGCGTCAAATTTATACCCGCGAGTGCGGCCCTCCTCATAAACTTCCGCCAGATACGCATTTACCGCCTCTAGCGCGTTTTCATGCGCGTAAAAGCGGTCAAGCTGCGGGTGATTTTTGTAGCCCTTAGTTAGTCCAGCCAGCACGTTTTTAGCTAGCAGCGCCTCGCGCCACAGTGCCACGAGCCCCTTTGCGTCGAGATATTTAAAGCTTATCGTCCAAAGTCTCATTTTCGCCTTTCGTTAAATTTCGTCGTCAAATTCGGCGCGCTTTGCGCCGCAGCCTGAGCGGCTAAATTTAGCCAGGCTCTACCGAAGCTAAAATTTTACCTCGTCGCGCCTCTAAATTTCCCGCTCATTGCAGCTTACCTCTGCATAGCACGGGGATCTTTTCTACGACCTCGCCGCCGCTAACGAGATAGGCGAACTCGTGTAAATTTACGACGGGGCAGATGTGGTTTGGATAAATTTCGAGCCGATCGCCCACGCGCACGGCGTCTCGCAGCACTCTGTCGTAGATGATCGCATGCTCGTCGTAAACGCCCTTTATCCACACCTCCGTGCCCTTTATGCGCCCGAGTCCGGGCGTGGCGGTGAAACCCTCGGTGCGCCTTTGCTGCGTGAGCCCCTTGGCGCCGACGTCGGTGATGATGCGATCCGCCGTAGGTCTGCTGATGACGGTCGTAAGGATGCTCGCGGCGTTCATCGAGTAATCGCCGTACGCCTGCGCCTGCGAGGCATCCATAAAGATATAAGTGCCCGGGCGGATCTCGGTGACGCCCTTTAAAATTTCAAAATCGTTGATGAGCGATGGCGTCGAGCCGATACTAACGACGCGTGCGGGCAGAGCCAGCTCGCGCGCGATATCCGCAAACTCCAGCGTGCGGCGCTGCGCGGCTAGGTGGGTGCGCTCGCATTCGCTCTTATCGGTGGCCTTGTAGGAGTGGCCGTCGTGGGAGAATACGCCGCGGAATTCGATATTTTTGCAGTCTTTTAGAAATTTTATAAACGCCGCGAAATCCTGCTTTTCCACAAAACCCGAGCGGTTTTCGCCCACTTCGATCTCGGCAAGCACGCAGGCCTTCGCGCCGCTACGCTCAAAGGTGCGCTCTATTAGACCCGCCTGCTCTATGCTATCGATGCCGAAGCTTAAGTTTATCCCCGCGCGCAAAAGCGCGATGATGCGCTGAAATTTCAGCTCGCCCGCGATCTCGTTTGCGATAAATATATCTTTCAGCCCGTTTGCCGCCATGATCTCGGCCTCGCCCGTTTTGGCGACCGTGATGCCAGCAGCGCCGAGGCTTTCTTGCAGCTTCGCGAAATAGGGCATTTTGTGCGTTTTGGTGTGCGGGCGCAGGCTCACGCCCGCGGCGTCTGCGTAGTTTTGCATCTTTTGCAGATTGCGAAGCACGATTTCGCGATCGATCAGCAGCGCCGGCGTATCAATCTCGGATATCGTCATAAGCTCACCTCCTAGTTAAATTTACGAAATTTTAATTCAGCCGCGCTTAGCAGCTGCGCCCGTTTTGCGACGGTGAAATTTTAAAATTTAGCGCGGCTTGCAAAAGGAAAATTTACCTGTCGCTCGCGAAAAGCTAAATTTGCGCGCCGTAAATTTAGCTTCGTCTGCGAAATAGCGGTTTGCTCGCCGTAAATCGGCTCCCTTCACGAAGCGTTTAAATTTAGCGAGTAGATTTGCGTTTCCGCGCCGCACAAAGCAGCACTGGTAAAAGCAATACCGCGCGCCACATGAAAAAGTCAAAATAAAATTCTAAAGTGCGCCGAGTAAAAATTAATATGCGCGCCGTACCGCTAGGTCGCGGAATTTTTAGCTCCGCTTCACGCCGTTTTATTCCTCACGCGTTCTATTTTTCTTGCGGCACATATTCGCATTAAATTTTTTGGCAAGCGACCCGGCGCACTATCTATTTTTCACACCGCTGCCCGTGTTTTACTAAAGCTCATTTTGCGCTACCGTCTGTGTTTTTGCGCTGAATATTTAGCGCAAAAGCTCGTTTTAACGGTGGCGCTTCATTTCTAGCGCGCCTCGCCTCGAGATTTGCTATTTTTTGTCCTGAAGCACCTTGTCGCGCCATTTTGAGTTTGCTTTGTTGTCGGTCGCTACGTCCTTGGATATCTCGGCCGCCGCTTCGAAATTTTTACTTACGCCCTCTTTGGAATTCTCGTATTTTAAGGCGTTTTCGCTTCTGATACCGATGCTTTGCGCCTCGCTTGCGGCGTCGATATTAGCGCCTAAAAAGATAAATTCCCAGTCGTATTTTTCCTGCTTGTCGCTAATCATCTTTTTGATCTGCGCTTTGGAGTATTCGCGGCTTGAGTTTTCCTGCCCGTCGGTGATGATGACGAAAAGCACACGATTATTTTTGGCATAGATATCCGGCACTCGCTCGATACGCGCTATCGTGCTGCCAATCGCGTCTAGTAGCGCGGTATTGCCGCCGGCGTAGTACTCTTTGGACGTTAGATTTTCGACCTTCTTAAGCGGCGTGCGATCATGGATGACATTAAATTTCGTATCGAAAAGCACGGTCGTGACGCTGGCGTCGATGCCCTCTTTGCGCTCCTTTTCTATCATCGAGTTAAATCCGCCGATCGTATCGCTCTCAAGCCCGCTCATCGAGCCCGATTTGTCTAAGATCAGTACCAATTCCAGGTGATTTACGCCGTCTTTATGATCGGGCGGCGTCTCTAGCTCTACACTTTTGGCAAACAATATGCTTGCAAGCGCGGCAACAAGAAAGATGATTTTTTTCATAGGGGCTCCTTTTTTAAAATTTCGTTATTTTATCATCGCGCTGCTTAACGGACAAAATTTCATCGCTAAAATTCCGCCGTTCGGCTTTGCTTCGTAAAATTCTAAGACAGAATTTCGCCGCGAAATTTTAAGACGCAGAATTTTATGCGGCACGGAATTTTATAACGCCGCAAAATCAAACGTCTGCGGATCTGCTCCGTTTTGCGCTGAGGTAGCTTCCGATCTCGCTTATCAAAACGCCTGCGAGGATGAGCGCCGCGCCTAAAATTTGCATCGCGCTTAGCCTCTCGCCGCCCACGAACACCCCCATAACGCCCGCCGTTACGGGCTCAAGCGTGAAAAATAGAGCGGTTTTGACGGGCGTCGTGTATTTTTGCATCAAGGCCTGGGCAAAAAAGCCAAAAACCGTTCCCAGCAGGCAGATTACCGCCATCGCGACGAAAAAGCTTCGATCCATCACCGGCACGATGCTGACTCTTTCAAAAAAGATCGCCGCGAAGCAGCAAAGCGCGCTTAGGCAGAAGATCTGTACGTAGGCGATGCCTGCTACGTCGCAGCTTTGCACGAAGCGGTTGGTTAGCACGATGTGAAACGAATACGCGCACGCGCAGACTAGCGCCAGCGCTTCGCCCTTGCCCAGGCCTAGTTGCGTGTCGCCGATGAGATAGAGCCCAGCGATCGCAAGCGCGATGCCCGCGTAGGCGTAGGAGTAAATTTTATGTCTAAACAGCGCCGCGGCGATGAAGGGCACGAGCGCGACGTTTAGGCCGATGATGAAGGCTACGGAGGAGCTTTGCGCGAATTTAAAGGCGAAGGTCTGTGACGTAAAGCCCGCGAATAAAAACAGGCTAAGCGCCGCGCCGTGCTTGATCTCGCGCGAAGTTATGGCTTTGAGCTTCGGGAAAAATATCGCGCCTGCGATGATGCTCGCGGCGAAAAAGCGCCAAAATAGCAGCACGAAGACGTTGTTGCTCGCAAGCGCCTGCGATGTGGGCAGATATCCTAGCCCAAAAGCGATCGCTACGAAGACCATCCCAACGTCGGCTCTGAATTCCAAACTTTTATTCATCTGCGTCCTTTTTGAAAATTTAAAGTCGTAATTTTACGAAATTTTAGGTAAAAAATAGGCTAAATTTTGACGATTTTGACGGAGCGGTTTGATTTTCGGATTTTAAAATCGCGAGTTAAATTTAAACGCCGCGCTCGTTTTAAGCTTTCGGCTCGTCTTTTTAGGCTAGCGCCCGGCTCGTCTTTTTGGGCTTACGCGCACTTGTACGCGCAATCATTGCGCCGCTTCGCTACGCGTACATTTTACGGCTGCTACTCGCGCGATCACTACACTGCTTCGCCACAACTTATCATAAATTTTCATAGCTATTGCTCGCGCGTGGATAAATTTAAAATTTAATCGCCCGCGCCCTCTTTGTCGTTTTTTAGAATTTCTATGTTTGCGCGCTCATTCGCGCCTTTTAAGCTTATAGTTTTTTTGAGCGCGGATTTAGGGGGAGTCTTTGCTTCTTTTGATTTCATCATCTTATAGCGCCTCTTTCTTATCTCTGCTTCGATAAATTTTATATCTTGCTGTGCGTATGGAAACGAAAGCGTAAAATTTTTGCTGCTTTGCCCGTCTTTTATTTTTAAAATCGGCATCTCGCCCCTCATCCCTTTCTCCGTAAGGGCGTTTTCTATATTGATCTTTGTGCTAAATTTAAACGATAAAAATCTCCACTCTTTCCTTACGGTGCGGCTATCTATGATGACGCCCTTTTCGGATAACGGCAGTATGGCAATTAGCATCATTGCAAGACCCATCGCGATCACGAGTGCGGTCTCGCCGCCGCCTCTTTGCATATACCCGCCTACGCATAAAGGGTCATTTGTATCAAAGCATGCAACTTTACCTCCGCCTCTTGTTGTTTTTATCCAAGGCTCATCAAACGCTACCAGCGAACCCCAGGATAAAAATAGCACGATAAGCATAGTTTTTGCTATGGGGCTAGGAGGTATGAGCCAGGCGCCCTTTTGCACGGTTTTATAAGAGGCTTTGCTTTTAAAAATCATGCTTTTAAAAATAGCAAGCCCAAACAGTAAAAGATTTATGCCGAATATCAAATATAAAAATATCATGCCGCCGCCTTAAATTTAGATATTTTTAGCGTTAAATTAAGCCTAGGCATCTTGCTCGGTCGCTTCGGCTTTTGAAATTTCAGCGAGCTTTTCTAATATAAAATTTTGCAAAAAATCTATATCCTTTTGTGCATACAAATATCCCGCCCCGAATTTAATGCCGCTAATTTTGCCGCGTATGCTGATTATTTTTACGCCTCTTATAAACCCTACGGCGCATATCATTTCGTCAAAGCCTATTTTTTCCGTATGTCTAAACGGCAAAACTTCCCATTCTTTACAGATGCCGCTTTTATCTATTCTAATTCCTTTTTGAATTAGCACGATAAATGAAAAAATTATGGCGCAGACAGATATGATTTTGCCGAGTATTAGTCTTAGCTCGCTTATTTGCAGATATCCGTCCACGCATCTGGGATCGCCTTCTTCGAAGCATCTTAAATTTATGCCCGCCGCTTTGTACTCTTGCGAGTAAACTTTATCATGGGTGTAAAAGCAGGGTATCGGATTGCCGTTGTGTTTTGCTACATTCGAGCTGGATAGGGTGATTACGCCGAAGCTTAAGCACATTATAAACATAGGTATTTTTAAAAGCGGATCGGTTGGGATAAATAATGTCCCGCGATACACGCGGTTTTATACGATCTGTTTGTCTGAAGCAATGAAACAAGAAGGCAAAAGCCTATCGTAACATAAAGGATTATCGTAGCAAACTCGGTTATACTTTGCGACATAATAATGACCTTGTTTTTTGGATTGCGCAAGCTCGCGTCTTTGGCAATTTTAGCGCAAAATTTCTAAATTTACGAGACTCTAAGCGCGTTTTTTATAAATCGCGATTAGAATTTTACCTCGCTAGCGTGATCTTGCCGCGCGAAAGGCGGATTAAATTTTTAGCTTTGAGATCCTGCAACGCGCGGTTTATGACGCTGCGCTAAGTGCCTAGGCGCTCTTGTGATGCCATAACGCGCCTTAAAATTTCGCAGTCTAAATCTTAATGATAATTATCTAAATATTTAAAATCGCACAATATAATTGCGAACCTCAATCAAATAAAGATTAAATTTATCTCGCAAGGATCTACAATGAGCTCGCTTTTGAAGCGCAATAAAATTTTGTTTAACGTCCATCTTATTTTGTCGATCGTTTTTTCTATCCCGCTGATTATCATTGGCGTTACGGGCGCGATTTTATCGTATCAGCACGAGTTTGAGGCGCTAATAAACGCGGGCTCTAAAAAGATCGAAAAAACAGGCGAAATGCAAAGCGTGGAGAAAATCCTGCAAAGCTTTAGCGAGCAAACGGGCGTTAAGCAGCCCGTAAGGCTCATCGTGCCCAAAAGTGATGACGAAGCCTTCGTCGTTTACGCAAACAGAAATGATGCATATCTGGTTGATCCATACACTGCGCAGATTATCGGCAAGGATCGCGGCACGGGCTTTGTGCTAACGGTGATGGCGCTGCATCGAAATTTAGGCCTAGCGCTAAGCGGCAATAAAACCGCAGCCGAGGTCGGTAAACAGATCGTGGGTGCGAGCGCCACAGCGATGATACTGCTCGTAATAAGCGGCGTCTGGCTGCATTTCCCAAGGCTTAGGCGCAAATTTATCGAAGCTATAAGACCAAATTTTAAACTCAAAAAATACGCTCTTTTTTATAACCTACACACAAGCCTAGGCTCGCTAAGTGCGGTGATTTACCTGCTTATCTGCTTAACCGGGCTTAACTGGTCGTACGGCTGGTATAACGATGCCGTGATGAAGCTTTTTGTAAGCTCGCAAAATTTGCCGCAAGCTAGCGCACCTAAAGCCGCCGCTTCTAAAGATCACGCCGCCGCACCTGCTAAAGAGGAGGGTAAAAAGCCCGCTACGTATAAATTTAGCGACGCGCAGAGGGCTTATGAGATATTCAGATCAAGTGGCATAGAGTATAAAGAATTTACCCTAATGCTCGCAGCCGGAGATAAGATCGGCGTCAGGTATTATGAGCCCGATGCGCCCGCTACAGCCCGTCCAAAAGGCGCGAGCGTGAAGCTAAATGAGGGCAAAATCGCGCAGCAGAAGCAGACGGACGGTATCACCGTGGGCGAGTTTAAAGATGCGAACTATCAGCTTCACACAGGGTATTTTTTCGGGCTCGCGGGTAAAATTTTATGGTCGCTCGTTTCGCTCTGTATGGCGCTTTTTATCTTTAGCGGCTTTTATATGACGGCAAAAAGGGCGTTTAAGTCAGAAAAGCTCAGCTAAATTTTACTTTGGCGATAGAGGCACGACGAGCGGCGCAAGAGAGCCCAATACCTACGAAGCATTGAGATGAAATTTGCTAGAGTAGATCAAGCAAAAGTCCTGATTTAACGATATTTGAGACATACTAAAATTATCGCAGATTAAGTCTATGTGAGGTATATTGCGGAAAATTTTAGGAGCGAAATTTGAAAACGAGATATTATCTGTGCTTGGCTTTCATCATAATAATATGCGCTTCTGGCATAATATTTTATTTGGTCGAAAAAGAAGAAACCGATCCATATGAATGGATATGTAATCTGGATGGCAATCTTACAGATATACAGCTTAAGGACAGGGCGTTAAAGTGTATGCTTAAAGATTGGCACTTTTTTTATAACTTTAATAAAAGAGAATATGATAGACGAATTAAAGCAGTTAAAAAGGAATATGGCGATACGGCCAACGAAATCGGCGGCGGCGTAGAGATCCGTTATTCAGAATGCCATAGCGATAAACGCCCCGATGATAAATGCGAATTTTACAAGATAGATAAAAGGCTAAATTTAGATTATCTTATGGATTTGGGCTCAAAAATTTGTAGAAACGGCAAAGCGATACAAGATGCCGAAACCTATATAGATAAAGAAATTTTTAAAACCGAAGTCGTATATCCTTGGGAAGATAAGGAAAGTTTGGTTTTGGAAGATGGCTCCTTAAAGTACGGAATATTTTTTAATGATATTGATGAGGATAGTTATAGGGATAGGGAATCTAGGGAAATTATATTAACAGAAAAAATTTTCAACAATTCATTGGAAATTGATAAGAGTTTTGGTTTTAACCATACGGATATTGTATTTGTTATGCCAATAAATTCGATATTTTTGAGTCTTTATGCATATATTGAGCCGAGTAATCCAAATTATGATATTTTTTGCCATAGGTATGAACTATATAAAAATAGAATAAAAATTGATGAAGCGAGTTATAAAATAGATGATTTTGAGACGCCTATAGAATATCTACCGCTCCATATTAATTATAGCTTTCTATTTATAGTAATAGATAAAAATATGAAATTTAGCAAAAGCCTAGAATACAACTTGTTGTATAAATACTACTACGATGAAAAAGAGAAAACAATAAAACAAATATCGAATAATGTGCGATAAATGGAGGATATAATTAAATTTTACCTTCGCGGCAAGAGGCGAGATGAGCGGAGCAAGAGAGCCCAATACCTACAAAGCATTGAGATAAAATTTGCCGAAGCGGATCAAGAAAAGCTCTGATTTAACGATATTTGAGGCATACTAAAATTATCGCGGATTAAGTCTATGTGAGGTATATTGCGGAAAATTTTAGGAGCGAAATTTGAAAACGAGATATTATCTGTGCTTGGTCTGCATCATAATACTATGCGCTTTGTGCGCGATACTTTCGATTATCGCGGAGTATAAATACCCAAATTCAGCCGAAAAAATTAAAACCGATCCGTATGAGTGGGTATGCGATCTAGATGGCAATCTTACCGATATACAGCTTAAAGATAGGGCGTTAAAGTGTATGCTTAAAAAGACCTATAAATCTATAAATATTTCAGCGGAGGAATTCCGTAATATGGAAAGAAAAATAAAGAAGCAATACGGTAAAGTAGACGATGAATTTTATAATTTTTATAGCGGGTTGGCAGAAAGATGCAGTGGAAATAATCGTCCAGATAAAGCTTGCGAATTTTTCATTGTAGATGACAATATAAATTTAGAATATTTTATGGGTTTGGGAGACAGGGCTTGCAACGGCAAACAAGCCGTAGCAAATTTCAAAGATTTTGTAAATATGTCCATGCTCAAAGGCGAAGTTGTTTACCCCTGGGAAAATAATAATAGTTTAATCTTGTCGGATGGAAATTTAAAATACAAATTATATTTTAGCGGATTAGAAAATGATAAACATGTATTTGATATGTTATTTACGGAAAAAATATTTTTAAATGAAATTAATCCTAAAATATACGACCACAAATATCCTAATGATAAAATTTTTTCTATTCCAACCGACATGCTATTTTTTGATATGTATGTAAGCCTAATAGATAAAAAATACGATAACTTTTGTAATTTATATAACTTTAAAAAGAAAGATATAAAACCGTATAAAGCATTTTTTGAGTTAGAAGGTAGAAAATATAGTCGGTATGCTTTTTATCTAGGTATTTTTGATGAAAATTATACATATAAATACGATATAAAAGATAATTTGCTGGGTGTGGAGCAAGGATATTATTACGATGAAAAAACCAAAGAGATAAAACGAGAGCAATAAAATAGAATTTATAAAATTTACCCGCCGCGCCTGCTTAAAATTCCATATTTAGCGCTATTTGCCTCTTGCGCCGCGAGTGATCATCAAGGACTGCTCGTAGAAAATTAGCAGCGTTATCGAGACGCCCGTGCCGAGCGCCAGCGAGATCGAGATCGTGGCGAGGGCGTTGTCGAAAAACGAGATAAGATGAGCGAGTTTATGCTCTGCGCCCGCAGCTCTGATATAAGAAAACAGCGCCAAAACCGTCTTGTAGGCGTAGATGCCTGGGATCATCGGAAGCAGCGCCGGAAAGGCGATAATCTCTGCGGGCACCTTGAGGCGCTTGGCACAGAGCATCCCCAAAACGCCGATCAGAAACGACGCAAAAAGCGTCGCGGCGGCGATCGAAAAAATTTGGCTTTGAATCAGCAAAAACCTGCACGAATGCGCAACCGCCGCAAGCAGTGCCGAGAAAATAAGCGTCTTTTTAGGCGGCATGCACGCATACGCAAACCCAAGCCCCGCCGCAGCGGCAAAGCAAGCGTCCTTAAATACCAAAAGTGCTATATCAAACATTTACGAGCCCCAAATTTGAGATGCTAAGCGTCATAAAGAGCCCGATCGCGATGCAGATGATCAAAAGCCCCGTGTTTAGCCCTCTGCTGATGCCTACGAGCATATTTTCGTTTAAGATGTCAAATACCGAGTTGATCAGCCAGACGCCCGGGATCAAAAACAATATGCTCGATCCTACGGCGACGTCGGGTGTGGCGCTAAGCCCGTAGCGAGCGCCTAGCGAGACGATGAATGAGACTGCGAACGAAACCGCGATGTATTGGATTTTTAGGTTGATTTTAAGCTTGCTAAATAGATAGCGGGCGCAAATTCCAAAAGCCGTAGCCGCAAAAACGAGCGCCATTGCGCCGCCATCGCCGCCGAAAAGCTCGCAGAATGCGGCATTTGCGACGCTTAGCAAAACGAGCGTTTTGGCGAAGCTTTTCTTCTGCGAAGCTAAAATTTCGGCAAATGAGGCTCTGGCGCGCGCAAGGGGAATTTTTTCGTCGTAAATTTCCCAGCTAAGCGCGCTTAGCTCCGAGATCAGATCAAAGCTGATCTGCGCCGCAACGCCCGTTTTGACGTAGGTGCGGCGGATAGAGTTGTCTGCAGGATCCATCACGCTGATGATGAAGTGGCGCACAAAGATCATCAGGCTAGCCTCATAGTCGTAAGCGTCCGCTATCCTGCGCACGCAGTGCTCTATACGCGCGGTGTAAGTGCCGATGCTAAGCATCTTGGCGGCGTATTCGCTAAGAAAATTGGTAAGCTCTTGGATCTGCGGCCTCGCCGCTTCTGCTTCTTTTGCTGCCGCTATTTCTGTTGTCATTATTTCCTCCGCTACTCTTGTAATCTCAATATCGTTTTGCGCTGTTTTTGTCATTTTTGCTTCTACGGCGCTCATAGCGGCCTCTATTTCCGCAGCGTCCGCCGTTTTTGATGCTGCTACGGCGTCAGTCGCCGCGGAATTCTTATTTTTAAAATTTAATGCAGCGACTCCCGTGGCAGAATTCTCACTATCTAAATTTGGCGCGGCGACATCGCTTGTAGCGGTAAAATTTTGACTGCTTAAATTTTGATTGTTTAAATTTAATGTGGCTTTGGAATTTTCGTCATTCAAATTTAACGCCGAGGTTGAATTCTCGCCGCTAGAATTTCTTGTCACAGCAGCGGAGCTTTCATCGTTCAAATTTGAAGCGGCGGAATTTTGCTCTTTTAAAGAATTCTGCTCACTTAAATTTAAATCGCAGCCCAAATTTTGCTCGCTTAAATTTAAATTTTCGGCATCCTCGCAAGATTCGCTAAATTTAGAATTTTCCCTGCTCACGGCTTACCTCAAGCTGATTAGATCGAGCGGGTTGATGTGGTAGTTCTGCTGCGTCACTTCAAAGGTCAGATCCGAGCCGATGCGCCCGATGATGTAGCCCTTTTTGACGTTGGAGCCGACGCGCACGGTAGGCGGGATCTGATTTAGATGCGCGTAGATCGTGTGGATGCCGCCGCTGTGCTCTAGGATCACGACCTTATCGAGCACGGCGGTTTCTTTGGCAAAGACCACCTTGCCCGGCAGCACCGCTTTAACCTGCGTGTCGCCGCTGTTTGAGCCCAGCACGATATTTTCGTTGAAAAGCTTGATGTTATACACGGGATCGTTGTAGTTGCCGAATTTTCGCTTCAAATACGCGCCGTTTAAAGGCGCTGCGGTTTTGGCTCCGCCGTATTTTTTGACGCGCGAGGACTGATAGCTAGAGCCGTACTGCTTGACCTTTTGGTTGATCTTACTTACGCGCTCATCCGCTGGCTCGCTCACTTCGGGCTCGGGCTCGCTAGGAGGCGCAGGCTCGGGTTTGCCCGCCTTTTTTGCCGCCGCTTTTGCTTTGGCGTACTCTTTTTCGCGCGCCTGGCGCTCCTTTTGCTTCTGCGCTTCAAGCTTCGCTTGGCGCGCCGTTTCCTCCTTTTGCGCTTTGGCCTTTTCTTCGGCGTCGTCGATGATCTTAAGCTCCTGCAATGTCTTAGATATGGCGTCTTGCTCGTCGTTTATCTTCTCTAAGCGCGCGATATAGTCCTCTTTGTCCTTTTTCATCTGCGCGAGCTTTTCTTTTTGGGTGGTTTGCTTGGCGTCGAGATCGGTTTTTTTCTTGTCGTAGCCCGCCATGCTCGCTTGGATCGATTTGATCTTTTTGTTCTGCTCGTTAATAAAATTTTGATTATTTTCGTAGTCTTTGATTAGCCCTTTAAGCTCGTCGTTCATAACGATGCCAAGCCCTTCTAAAATTTCGCTAGCCATGATAGAATCGGGCGTGGTGGTGGAATTTACGTCGGTGATGAGATCAAATGATAACTCTTGCGAGATCACGCTTATGATCTTGCTCTCCAGTTCGCTTTGCACGCTAAGAAGCGTGACGTTTTGGCTATTAAGCTTTTCAAGCTCCTGCGCTTCGGCGGCGTATTGATCTTTTAAGCCCTCGATCGCGTCGCTTAGCTGTTTGATCTCGCCCTCGCGCTTTTTAAAGCCCTCCTGCTCCTTTACGATCTGGCCTGCGATCTCATCGATCTTTTGCGAGAGTTGCATCCCCTCCTTTTGCGAGCTTTTGAGTTCTTGACCCGCTTTGGCGATCTTATCTTTCGTGCTCTGCTGCTTTGCGGGCGCAGCATAAGTAAGAGCCGCGGCAAGCCCCAGCGCAAGAAGCGGCGCTAAAAAAGCCCTTTTCATGCTCGTTTATTTCCGATTTGCAGCATCACAAAACTTACTGCGATGATAGATAGCGCTAAAGCCACGCCTAAAAGGATCAGCGCGTCGTAAGGCAGCACTATGGCGGTGCGCAGATCGCCAATACCCTTAAGCGTTGTCGAAAACACCTCCCAAGAGGGAAGCGCTATGTAGAAGCAGGTCACGATCAGTGTGGCAATGAAGGAGTCTATTATCGCCATTCGGTAGAGTTTGCCGCTTTTTATCAGAAACGACGCGCCGAAAAGCTCCATGATCTCGATGCGCTCTTTGTGTTCGTAAACCCAAATACGCATCTGGCGGTGAATTAACATCACGCCTAAAAGCACGATGAGAAACGCAAAGCCGTAAACGAGGCTTTTGATAAGCAGTAAAATTTTAAAAATTTCATCGTGGGTTTTTTTAAAAATTTCAACCCGCGTGAGCGAGCCTATGGATTTTAGATCCTGCTCGATTTTTGCAAGTTGCGCGGCATCGGGGAAGCTTTCAAGCTTAACGCTATAAAATTTGGGCAAATTTTTACTAAGCTCAGCAAAGGCGTTTTGTGAAATTTTACCCTTCAGCCGCTCGGTGATGCCCGCTGTGGAAATTTCGCTAATCGAGCTGATCTTCGGCACCGCTTTTTGCGCGTCTTGCAGGCTGAGCGAGGTTTTAGAGACTAGCACGATGTTGTATTCGTTTTGGATCGAGCGCTCGTAGCTTTTGGTTAGGTTGCTCATAAAAATTCCAAACTGCACCGAAAAAAGCAGCGCAACGAGCGAAAAGATCACGCCGAAATGGGTTTTAATCGATTTCATTTACTTTAGCGTCCTTAATCTCAAAATGTCGGTGCCTAAAACGAAGCGTGGAGGGCATTTTGTGCGTCACGATGACGACGCATGCGTTCCACGACTCGCACGCCGAGCGCAGCAAATTCCAAATAATGGCGCTGGAGTAGTCGTCCAAATTTCCCGTAGGCTCGTCGCACAGCAGCAGGCGCGGATTATGCGCCATCGCGCGCGCCAAAGCCACGCGCTGCTGCTCGCCGCCGCTAAGCTCGAGCGGATACTTACCCATCTTATGTCCGAGCTCGACGTGGCGCAGTAGCTTTTTGGCTTGGTCTTGGCAAACCTGCTGATTGTAGCCCATTATCATTAACGGAAGCATTATGTTGCGCTCGATCGTCCATTCGTTGATCAGGCGGTAGTTTTGAAAGATAATGCCGATGCGCTGGCGTAGGGTGCGCAGATCTGAGTTTGTGATGCCCTTTAGATCGCACAGGCAGACGTTCAGCTCGCCGCCGATGATGTCGATGCCGCCGTAGAAGGACTTAAGCAGCGTGGATTTGCCGCTGCCGCTCTTGCCCGTAATGATGACGAAGTCCTTCGCGCCGATGCCGAAGCTCGCGTCTTGGATGACTGCGCCCGCCTTTTCGTAGCCCAGAGTGAGGCCCGCTGCGGTGATGATGTTGTAATCGTCCGTTATCTCTGCCATTGTGAAAATATCTCCGAAATTTTTTGATGCGCCGCGTGGTTTTCGCGCGTAGGAAGCGGGCGGCGGATGAAGTAGCGCGTACCGCTTGCGTTTGCGCGGATGAAACACTGCTGCGGAAAGTCGAATGCACCGAGCGAAAGCAGGATTAGCACGTCTTGCGGCTCGGCGGCGCACGACTTGCTTTGCCGTTCGTTTTGCTGCTCGGCGCAACTTGGTTCGCTTTGTCGTTTATCTTGCTGCTCGGCACGATTTAATTTGCCTTGGTGTTCGGCTTGTAGCTTGTCATGGTTTGGCTCGCTTTGGCGACCGACTTGCGACTTGATAGAGTTTGACTTATTTTGTAATTCTGCTTGCGGCTCGGCAGCCTGGTTTAGCTCGTTTTTCAGTTCGGCTTGCGGCTCATTTTTGCAAGATGCGGTGCTTGCTTTTTTTAGAATTTGAGTAACGTTTGCTTCGTCCGTGTAGGTCGCATTTGGCGTGGCGCTCTCTTCTATCGCACTGATCGCTGAGAATGAGCCGACCGCATTCGGCACATTGTTTGTATCTATTGTGCCGATCGCTGCGGGTGTAGTGCTTGCGCCTGTCGCGTCGATAGTTGCAGGCGCCCCCTCTGCGCCGCTAGAATTTAGCGCGTTGCTTGCGTCGATTGTTGCGATCAGGTCGTTTGCGTTTAGCGTATCGCTTGCGGCGGCTGCGCTATTTATCTGCGTGCCTTGTTTTGTTGCGATTTGCTCGCAGGTTAAAGCGCGCTTTTCACCAGAGGCGGCCCGGCTAAATTTAGCGCTTACCGCGATGGGAACGTCGCTCGTTAAATTTACGTCGTTTGAGCCCAAACAATTTTGTTTTAAATTTACACTCTCTTTTGCGCCCGTTTCATTCGTGCGGTTTGTATTCAGTGCGCCGCTTGCTTTTTTTAGAATTTGTGTAGCGTTCTCGCAAGCTGAAATTTTATCGCTCGCTGTCGTAGCTAAAATTTTGCCGCCGCCTGACGAAATTTCATCCATGCTTGCGCGCTTAGTTAAATTTTTTCCTCGCATTGCGTTTAAATTTATGGCTTCGGACATGCCGTCGGCGCCTGCTTCGTACGAGATAAAACCGCCATCTAGGTTTGCACAAGGATTTGAGTTCGTTTTTGAGGTAAAATTTGAGCCACTGCCTGCATCAAAATTTACGCCACCATCCGCGGTGCAAGCCCAGTCCGCGTCCAAGCTTTTTTGCGCGTTAAAGTAAAAAATTTCCTCAAAATGCGCGAAAAAATCCTCGCCTTTGAAGGTAGAATTTTTAAAATTTCGCGCGATTGCCGCCGCGTCAAATTTTAAAAATTCCATCTCAAATTGCTGCGGTTCGCCCAGGCCCGCGGTTTTGTTCTCGTAGATCAGATCGTAGATATTTTTATCCATTTTGCGCCATCTATCCTCGTATTTGCTCGCTACGGCGGCGTCGCGGTTTTTGAAGTGTGAAATTTCGCCCGCTTTGCGCTGAACGTAGGGTGAGAGCTTTTGCATCGCGTAGAGGAAGTACTCCTCGCTGTCGGTGCGAAGCTCGAAGCGGCCGCTGCGCCCGAGCGTGCGTGCGATCTGTGAGGCGAACTCGTCGCTTATGACGCGGCGGTGCGGCGCGTCGTCCCACGGCACGGGGAAGTGCAAAAACACGCGCTGTAGGCAACCCACGGGAAGCAGGCTCAGCAAAACCCGCGCGTCGGTAGCAATCAGCGCGATGTTTTGCAGCCCCTCGCGGATCGCTAGCTTTGCGACCTGTTCGATCGCGGGCTTGTAAATTTCGATACCGATTAGTAGTGCGTCTTGATTTGAGCGCGCCTGATGAAGCAGATGTCTGCCTGAGCCGAAGCCGATCTCGATGAAAATTTTATTAAATTTAGAGCTTTTTACGAGGGATAAAATTTCATTCTCGTCCAAAATCAGCGGCGTTTTTTCGGTAAGTGAGCTGTCTTTGTAAGCAAACGCCTGCGAGATGATCGGCCCGCAGAAGCGCTCTTTAAAAATTTCGAGCGCTCGTTGCAGATGGCCGATCTTGGCGGGCTTAGTGATCTTTTCGCCTTTTACTATCACTTTGCCGCCGCCGGGCTTTAGGGTGATAAAAAACTCGCTATCAAAGCTTTTGGTTCGCACGAGCGTTAAATTTCTGCCGCGCGCCGTTTCCAAAAATTCGACCTCGCCGAATCTAGCAGGCAGCGGCGGCAGGCTCACGCTTTGGGTTATGAAATTCGGCAAACTTTATTCTGCCTGCGCTGCGGCAATGACTGCACTAGGCTTGGACAGCTCTCCGTTTTCGGTTTTGACGGTGATGCGGTATTCGTATCCTTCGCCGTAATCGATATTGTCGATATACTCAGCACTAAGTCTGCCGCGAACCTCTTTAATCGTGCTCCACGACTCGCCTCCTTTAGGACGGCGCTCGATTAGATAGGAGCTTACTCGAAGATCCGGATGCGGGCGCCAGATGATCTTAACGCGACCCGGAAGCCCGTAGATAGCCTGCGCAAACGGCACGGACTCTAGCATCTTAGCAGTGCTTGCGATAGCGACCGGAGAAGGAGCCGAAACGCCCTTGGCGCCGTATGTGCGCACCGTGTATTTATACGAAGTGCCCGGCTGCAGCCTCGTATCTACGTAGTGAGTGGAGTATGGATCTGCGATGGTAGCGATCTTTTTGGCTTCGCCGCCGCTTGCAGGCGCGCGATAAACGATAAAGCCTAACACGGCGGTATTTGAGTCGTATCTTGGCCACTCAAGTCCGATCTCATCGTCGCTCGTGATCGTCCTGATCCCCTCTACGCGCGGAAGGCTCTCGTCGCTTGCACTAGGCGCGCTAGACATAGCGCAGCCACCCGCTAATATCGCTAAAGTAGCGCTCAACGTTAGTCGGTAAAATTTTTTCATAAATTTCATCCTTTACCTTTTGATTTGTCGTAAAATTTAGAAATTCGCTCGGCAAGCCCGCGCATATTTTCACCTCTTTGCCGCTTCGCGGATGGATGAAATAGAGCAAATAGGCATGGAGCAAAATCCTGTTAATTTTAGCGTTTTCGCTCTTAAATCCGTATAAATGATCGCCCAAAATGTGCCGATTTATCGAGCTTAAATGCACGCGGATCTGATGCGTGCGGCCCGTGAAGAGTTTTGCCGCGACGAGATTAAAGCTCTTTAGGTTTATCGGCGGCAAAATTTGGTTTTGAGCGGGATTTTTAAAATTTAAAAATTTATTCTCGGCAAGACGGGCGGCTTTGGTTTCATTTGCGCTCATATCAGCGGTTAAAATTTTATCTACGTTGTCCGCGCAGCTGCTTGGAATTTTATCTGCGTTGTCTGCGTATTTGTTTAAAATTTTATCCATGCCTGCGTTCTTGCTCGCGCTTGCGTCGGTAGTCGAAATTTTATCTGCGCCCGCAGTTAGGTCTGTATTTAAAATTTCGTTCCCGCGCACGCTCACATCGGTGGCTAAAATTTTACTCATATCTGCGTCCCTGTTAGCGTTTAAAATTTTATCCTCGTCCGCATACATAGCCGAGATTTTGCCCGTATCTGTGGTTGCGTCTAAAATTTTATCGGTAGCCGAAATTTTATCCGCATTACCAGTTGAAATTTTATCCATAGCGTCGCCCAAAATTTTCTCTTCAGTGGAAATTCTACTTGCGCTTGCGTTCGCAGCTAAAATTTTATCGGCGGCTGAAATTTTATCCGCGCCTACACTCTTGCCCGTAGCTATACCATCGCCCGCGCCTGCGCCTAAAATTTCATCGCGCTTCTGGGCGGAGTTTTGAAGCTCCGTTAGTTCCGCTCCGCTTAAAATTTCATAAAACGCGCTCTTTGCGCTACGCCCGCCGGGCACAATCCCCATTTTCAGGCGATTTGCGGGGTTGCGAGCGATCGGACGCTCGATTACGCAGGGCTCTTTCAGCGGCAGGTCGATGAGTGCGAGGTATATCCGCCCCATGCTCTTATCGCTTAGCTGTGCCGATAACGCGGCGTGCGCGGCGTTGTTTTTGGCGACGAGCAGGGCGCCGCTGGTGAGTTTATCCAGGCGGTGCACGATGCCCGCGCGAAGCTCGCCGCCGAGCGTGGAAAGCAGATAACCGCGAGACTTGAGCCAGTCCACGAGCGTGGGCTCTTTGACGCTTGCGGCGGGGTGGACGGTAAGGCCCGCGGGCTTATTTACCACTAGCAGATCATCATCCTCGTATAAAATTTCAACGTCGAAGTTTAGCCTCTCTGCGCTTGTTTGCTGCGGCGCGGGCGCGGGGTAGTCGATGTGCACGAGTTCGCCCGCGGATAGCTTGTAGCCGGGCCTGCTCTGCACTGCGCCATCCACTCTGACCGCAGCGGATTTGATTAAATTTGATATTTGGTTGCGCGAAATTCCAAGCTGCGAGCTTAAAAAAACGTCGAGCCTTTCGCTGCATTGTGCTATTAGATTATCCAAATTTATACCTTTTTTGGCTATTCTTACGTCAAAATTTTAATAGGATTAAGCGTTGTTTAAAATTGACAAAAAGATTTTAGCATATTTTGATTTCATTCAACCTTTTTTGATCGTGCCGATAGTGGTTTTTTCATACGTTTTAATAAGCGAGGCAAACGACATACTCTCATCGAAACAGGTAGTATATTTTGGTGTCGGATTTGCCGTTTTTACTCTATTTTTTCTCTTTCCGATACGCAAATTTTTATATCTCATACCGATATTTTATTGGATCAATATCATATTGCTGCTCAGCGTCGATTTTTTCGGCGTTAGCAAGCTAGGAGCTAGGCGCTGGCTAGAGATTCCTTTCGTGCATTTTACGCTGCAGCCCAGCGAGGTGATGAAGCCCGCGTTTATCCTGATGCTGATGTATCTGATACACAAAAATCCGCCGCCGAAAAACGGCTACGGGCTGAAGGATTTTTTGCGCCTTAGCTTCTACATACTTCTGCCTTTCGTTCTGATCGCAAAAGAGCCCGATCTAGGCACCGCCGCGATACTTTTTTTGACGGGATTTGCGATCCTTTTTATCATCGGCGTGGATAAAAAAATTTGGCTTACGCTGATCATCGTTTTTGTGGCCAGCTCGCCGATTTTGTACGAAAACATGCACGATTATCAAAAAAAGCGCATCGCCGATTTCATCAGCGAGGAGCCCAATTACCAGGTCAAGCAGGCGATCATTGCTATCGGAAACGGCGGCATCTACGGCAAGGATAAGGATGAAGCGACGCAGACGCACTTTAAATTCTTGCCGATTGCGACGAGCGATTTTATCTTCGCTTATACGATCGAGCGCTTCGGCTTCGTGGGGGCTGCCGCGCTGATCGCGCTGTATGCGCTGCTGATACTGCATCTGCTGAGCCTGAACTACGATTTCAAAAGCGATTATCTGATACGGGTCTTTACGAGCGCGCTTGCCTCGCTCATCTTCATCTACGCGGGCGTCAATATCTCGATGGTGGTGGGTTTCGCGCCCGTCGTGGGCGTGCCGCTGCCGTTTTTCAGCTATGGCGGCAGCAGCTTCATCACCTTTATGATCCTTTTTGGAATTTTGCAAAATTTGCTGACGTTTAGGATGAAGGATAACTACAAAACCTACAAGATCAGGATGTAAATTTAGCCCGCACGGATAAATTTTGAAATTCTACAAAATCGCGCGAGGTTTATTTTAAGCTTCGGCGGCGAAATTTTAAGCGGGGCACTAAATTTTAAAACCGCTACAAAATCACGCCGATACCGAGCGTAAAGACCACCGCGAAAAAGGCGTATGTAAAGGCAAATTCCAAAGTTTGCGAATTAAAAAATCCGTAGTACAAAACGCTCGTGAAAAATCCGCCCACGAAGGCTACGGCAAAGATCCCGATCCGCGCTGCGACGGGTCTTGCGCCGCAAAATTTGTATAGATAAAAAACCCCGCAGAAGCTGATCGCAAACCAGATCATCGCAGGCACCGGTCCGCTTATGCCTACCATGCCGAAAAGATTGGCTAAATTTAAAAGCAGTAAAAATATCACCACAAGCGCGATCAGCGCGGATTTGATCATCTATCGCGCCTTGCGTCGTCTGCGGAATTTTCGTTCGAATCTAGCTTGAAATTTTCGCCGCCCTGATTGAAATTTTGCGAGGAATTTTCATCCGCGCCGTCTTCGCCCGCGCCGTCGTTTGAAATTTTAAAATTTTCGTCGGAAATTTCATCTGCACCGCTCGCAGAATTTTCACCGAGATCGTCATTGGAATTTAAAATTTCATCGCCGCTTTTAAAGTTTAAAATTTCATCCGTCGCGGCGCTTTTATTTTGCGGCTCCCGCGCCTCTTTTGCGCTGCCGAAATCCGCGTCTTTTAAATTTGCGCCCTCATCTAAATTTTTAGAGCTTTCGTCCGCAGAATTTTTATAAGCTTTGTTTGAAAATCTTTTGTGCTTGATCTGTAGATAAAAGACGAAAGCGACGAACGCCACCGCCGTGATCGCGATGTAGTAGCGGTTTTCGAAGAGCAGCGCGCCCTCCACTAGCCCCGAAAACAGCGCCAGCAGCGAGGCGGTAAGAAACGGAAAGCGCACTACATCTTTTTCGCCGATCGCTAAGGCGATGAGCGCGACGCCGAATATCGTGGTGTTTAGCAGCGCGCCTAGGACTTTGATCTCGGCAAAAAGGCTCGGATTTACGCGCGAAGTGACGTAGAGCGTGAGCGCAACGGCTGCGAAAAGCAGGATCAAAAATACGATTTTTTTCATTTTGGACCTTTTAAATTTTATCTTTAAATTTACGATTCAGCTGCGCCTTTAATGCATATACAGCGTAGGCATTGGCACGCTGTAACTGCCGTGTTCGCGGCATTACGCAAATATCGTGCGCTCTGCGAACATGGCGCGAAATTTTAGGACGCGACCGTGCTGTTTTAAGTGCGATTGGCGCAATATACACGCTCATAGCTTAAAGCGCGGTCCTAATTGCGCGGGCGCGGTTTGAAACACGGCTCGCATTAGCGCGACTAAATCGTTATTTTCGTGCGGCTTAAATGCGATTCTGTCGGTAAATTTAACCGCCAGCCGCGCTCTGCTGAGCAAGTAGCGCCAAGTCCGTGCTTCAAAATTTCACGCCAAGCTGCGCTAAAAATTCCGCGCCTAAGCCGCATGCGTCCCGGCTCGCATATACCGCAAGACGCCCGCAAAATTTATCCGCTCGCAGTAAATATTTGGCACGCGGGCGGAATTTTGCGCGCAAGCGCCACACGTTTTGTTTTAAATTTAGCGCTGTGGGCTTTAAATTTTAAATTTACCGCTTCCGCGCCCTATTTATACACAAGATCCGTCGTGCCCGCTAAACTATATCTGCGGAGCAAATCTTGGCGCCAAAATAAAATTTTATCTCGCTCGTAAAGTCGCAGCGCGTAAAATTTCATCACTTGTTTTTCTGAAAGTACGCGTCCACGCCGTTTGCGATGCCTTGGGCGATGCGATCTTGATAGGCGCTTTTGCCTAAATTTTTACCCTCCTGCGGGTGCGTGATGTAGCCCATCTCCACGAGCACCGCGGGCATCGTAGCGCCCACCAACACCCAAAATGGCGCCTCGCGCACGCCCCCGTCTCTGCTTGAAAAGCTCTTTTTGACCGAGCTTAGCATATAGCTTTGAATATCGATGGCAAGCTTGTTTGAGGAGATTATCTTCTCTCGGTTTAAGAAATTTAGGAAGGTCTGCTTCGAGAAGGTATTCATATCCTCCAAATCGCCCTTGTTTTCGAGCGCGGCGGCGTTTTTACTGCGCTCGCTTCTAGCCGGGCTTAAGAAAAAGGTCTCCACGCCGCTCATTTTAAGTGCTGAGCTAGCGTTAGGAGCGGCGTTTGCGTGGATAGAGATAAACATATCGGCATTTTTTTTAGCGGCGAAAGCGGTGCGCGACCTTAAATTTATAAATACGTCGGTGGTGCGCGTGTAAAGCACCTTATATCCGCGCTTGGTAAGCAGCGCGCCGAGCTTTTTGGATGTGGCTAGCACGACGTTTTTTTCCTTCAGCCCGTTTCCGACCGCGCCCGAATCGCTGCCGCCGTGGCCCGGATCGATTACAATGAGCTTGCCCTTGGTGGATTTGTAAATTTTACCGGCGGCTACGGACGCGGTTTTGGCACCTTGCGCATCATCTATCGTGCTGATTTGCGGCTCGCTATCTTGCTCGCGTCCGCGCTTGCGCCCTGATTTTTGATCCTTATTTTTTTCTGTGCGCGCGGATTTTGTGGCTTTTAAACCTTCAGCCGTACTTAAAATCATCATATTGCCGTTAATTTCTACGTTTGCGTTGAATTCTTTCGGATCACTAAGTACAATGCGCACGGTCTTATCGTTGTATTGCGAGACGCGTACATCGCTAACGAAGCTATCTTTAAGCCGCGTTTTTTGTGACTTTTGCCGTGCGCTAAAATCAATCACGAAGCGAAAATTATCGCTACTTGCGATCGTAAAATCTTTATAATCGCCGCGCTTTAGATCGCGGTTAAACTCAAGCACGATCTCATCCCCATCGCCGCGCAACGATGCTAAAGCGAGTTTGGCATCGGGGGCGGATTTTTTTACGCTGCTTTTGCGAAGCTCAGAATCTAATCGCTCTGTCGCAGCGCTACCCGCGGAATTTTGCGCTTGTGAGGAGTCGTCGGCTCCTGCGGGATTTTCGCTTGAGTCGCTACTACGCGCATCGTCTGTTAAATTTTGTGCGTCGTCTGCGCCGCGGGGCCTAGTCGAGCGTAAGAATTCCAAATCTTCACTAGATAGCGAGCTTAGATCGGCCTCTTCTGGCGCGCGCGTATTTTTGAGATTTTTGGAAGTGGAATTTTTTGAATTCTTAGAATTTTTGGAGGCGGAGGCTTTGGAGCTATGCGCTAAATTCGAAGCGTTTTTCTCGTCCGAGCTTTTGGAATTTTTTGCGTTTTCATCTTTGAGCTTTTTAGAATTCATGTTGCTATCGCTTGCTTTGCCTTGTAATTTGGCTAGCGCAGATTCATAAGGCGAGGAGTCAAGTCCTAAATTTTTAGAACTATAAACCAGCCTCTTTAGCGCTTTGATGCGAACTTCCTTATCGGACGCGCCTTGGTAAAGCGATTTTAGCTCCTTGTGTAGCGAGCGCTTGTAATTTGGCGTAGCTACGATGAAATCCTTGTCGAATTTTGCAAAAAACGCCTCGCTGGAAGCTCCAAACGCCAATACGCAGCTAAAAGCCGCGATTAGAAAAATTTTAACTATCTTCGCCATTTACAAGTTTTTCTATCAATTCCTTCACGGATATTATCTCGTTTAATCGCCAACCGTTCGCGCCGGTAAAAAACAGACCGCTTTGCGTTTTGCCCAGATACGCGTCGCTTAAGCGGTCTGCGATGCAGTATCCGACCGCACTCGCCCCTTTGCCGCGCTCGCAAGGGCTTACGCAGTTGCTGATACAGCGGATCTTAGGCGCGCTGCCTGCGGCGATCATATCTTGCAGATTGGTATGAATTCCGCGCGCAGGGTAGCCTACGGGCGATTTTAGAAGCTCAATGTCCTCTTTTTTGGCGTTAAGAAGTACCTGCTTAAATTCCTCCGCGGCGTCGCATTCAAAGGTGCCGATGAAGCGCGTACCCATCTGCACGCCATCCGCGCCCAAAGATTTCACGCGATCGATGTCGGTTTTATCCCAAATTCCGCCTGCGACAAATAGCGGGAAGCTGCCCCATTGCGAGATTTCCGCTTTTACTTGCGGGATTAGATTATCCAGCGCAAACGCCGGATCGCCGCACTGCTCGTAGGTAAAGCCTTGATGCCCGCCGCTAAGAGGGCCCTCAAGCACTACGGCGTCGGGAATTCTGTCGTAGCGCTGCTTCCAGCGTTTGGCGATGATCTTAAGAGCCTTGGCGGAGGAGACGATGGGTACGAGCGCAACGTTCGGGAAATCTGCCGTAAATTCCGGCAGATTGGTAGGAAGCCCTGCGCCGCTAATGATGATGTCGATACCTGCCTCGCACGTGTCGCGCACGATGCGTTCGTAGTCGTTCGCCGCGCACATTACATTCATCCCCAAAGGTGCATCGCCGCAAATTTTACGGGCGTTTTGCACGATGGCAAAAAGCGCCTCTTTGCTATAAAAATTCTCGCTTTGATATGGTCTGCCATCGAGCGATTTTTTGGCAAATTTAAGATTTTCGTAATAGCCGGTGCCGACCGAGCTAATGACGCCTAGACAGCCGTTTAGGCTGACATTGCCGGCTAGCTTGTCCCAGCTGATACCAAGTCCCATGCCGCCTTGAATTATCGGGTGCGCAATCTCGTGTTTGCCTATCTTTATACTCATTAATCCACCTTTAATTTAGCGAATTTCTTCTTCCCTACTTGAAGCGTGTATTCGCCCGAGCTAAGCTGAAGCTGCTCATCTAAAATTTTATTTTGATCGATACTGACGGCGTTTGATTTTATCAGCCTGCGCGCATCCGAGCTAGAGACGGCAAGCTTGCAGCTGATGAGCGCCTTTACGATCCATGCAGGCGAGCTTACGTGGTACTCCTTGATCTCGCTAGGAAGCTCGCCGGCACCGTGGACGCGGTCAAATTCCTGCTTGGCTTCAAAGGCGGTGTTTTCGTCATAAAATTGCGTGACGATCTCGGAGGCAAGCTCCTCCTTAACCGCCTTAGGATGGATCGAGCCATCCGCCACAAAGCCTTTTATTAGCTCAATATCTTCGCTACTCTTTTGGCTTAGTAGATTATACCAATCCCACATTAACGCATCGCTGATACTCATCACCTTGCCGTACATATCATGAGGCGTATCGGTTACGCCGATGTAGTTACCCAGGCTCTTGCTCATCTTATTCGTGCCGTCGGTACCTACCAAAAGCGGCATCATCACGACGCTTTGTTCTTTGCCGACATCATAAATTCTTTGTAGCTGGCGACCCATTAAAAGATTAAATTTCTGATCGGTACCGCCGAATTCTATATCGCATTTCATGCAAACGCTGTCGTATCCCTGCAACAGCGGATACATAAACTCGCTGATGCTGATCGGCTGCTCGGCCTTGTAGCGCTTCTCAAAGTCGTCGCGCTCGAGCATCCTGGCAACATTAAAAGTGCTTGATAGCTCGATCATACCGCTAGCACCCAGGCGGTTGGTCCATTCGGAGTTAAACATCACCTTAGTTTTAGCGGGATTTAGAATTTTAAAGACCTGCTGCTCGTAGGTTTTGGCGTTTTGAAGCACAACTTCGCGCGCTAGTTTTTTGCGAGTCTCGCTCTTGCCCGTAGGATCGCCGATTTGAGCGGTAAAATCGCCGATTAGAAACTGCACGATCGCGCCGTGGTTTTGTAAAAACGCAAGTTTATTTAGAACGACGGCGTGTCCTAGGTGCAGATCCGCAGCAGTTGGATCCATGCCGATTTTGACGTAAAAGACCTCGCCGCTGTCGTAATAGCGCCTAATCAGTGCCTCTATTTGCTCTTCGCCGATGATCTCCGCGACACCGCGCTTAAAATTTTCCATAATGCCTTGAATGTCAGCCATTTGCTCTCCCTTATTTAGTTTTTATATACGTCCGTAAGTGATACGAAATCCACGATTTTAAAGCGGTTTTTGAGTTTATCTTTAATCTCCGCGGAGTCTAAATTTTCGTTTAGCTCGATGATAATCTCAAAATAATCCGACGTCGTTTCGCTATTTTCGTTAAGGCTTATCGACACTAGATCGACCTCGAGTTTGACTAAATAGTTCAAAAACGTCGCCAGCGAGCCGCGCTTATTTTCTAAATTTAATATGATCTTGTAGCGGTGCGGCGCATTGCGCGTCCATTTTACGAAGATCATCTCATCGGTTTTGATTAGCTCGCTTGCACGTTCGCACAGCTTATGATGCACCGTCACGCCGTGCCCGTTGCGAAAGCCGATGATGTCGTCGCCACGCTTTGGGTTGCAGCAGTAATCAAACTCAACCTCGTCGATTTTAAAATTTGAATACACCACGATGTTGTCAAATTTTTGCTTCTCGATCTCATACTTGCTGCGAAATTTCATATTGAAAAATTTCTCTCTGAGCGGGTATTTTTTCAGCGCATTTACGACGTCTTTTAAAAATACCGAGTCATAGGCAGCTTTGCCGATCTTTTTACTTAAATTTTCTTTTTCAAGCCAGCTTAAAATGCTCTCCTTGCTCGTCGTAAAGATCGCGCATAAAATTTTAATTGCTACTTCAAAATTTATATCTCTGATCTTTTGCTTGCAAAATGCCTTTATCGTCGCGCGCGCCTTGCCGGTTTTGACCGAGCTTAGCCAGCTGCAGCGGTAGTGTGGCTCGCTTCCGGTGATAATATGAACGATATCTCCGTTTTTAAGCTCCGTAAGAAGCGGCACCTTGACGCGATTTATAAAGGCCTCGGTTGCCTTTAAGCCCACTTGAGAGTGTATCTCGTAGGCGTAATCAAGCGCCGTAGCACCGCGCGGCAATGTAAAAATTCCGCCCTTTGGCGAATACACGGCGATATCTTCTACGTAGAGGCTGTCTTTAGCGTATTCGTAAAGATCCTCGGCGTTGGCGTCGTCCTCTTCCTGCATGCCGATGTCGTTTAGCCAATCGAGCTTCGGATTGATTGAGCCGCTATATTTATATTTCCAGTGAGCGGCGACACCGAATTCTGCGGTGTTATGCATATCGAAGGTGCGAATCTGCACCTCTACGATCATACTTTCGTTAAAGACGGTCGTGTGGATCGTCTGATATCCGTTTTGCTTAGGAAGCGCGATATAATCCTTAAAGCGCGATATGAGCGGATTAAATTTAGTATGGATGATGCCAAGAGCCAAGTAGCAATCCATCGGCTTTTGCACGATGATGCGGATGGCCAAAAGATCGAGCACTTCCTCGATCGAAATTCCTTTGCGCTGCATCTTTAAAAAGATCGAGTAGTAGTGTTTCATTCGCTTTTGGATCTCAAAGCTACCTTCACTAAAGCCGTTTGAGAGCATATACTCCTTGATCTTTTCGCTAAATTTGCTCAAGCTCATCTGAAGCTGCTGCTTGTGTTCCTCGACGTAATCGGCGATCGCAGAATACTCTTTAGGCATGACGTATTTGAAGCTAAGATCTTCAAGCACGTTTTTGATCGATGAAATTCCAAGCCTGTGCGCGATCGGCGCGTAAACCAAAAGCGTCTCCTCGCCGATACGTTTTTGTTTATCTGGGCGAAGTGCGTCTAGGGTTAGCATATTGTGCAGCCTATCGCAGAGTTTGACTACCAAAACGCGCTGATCGTTAATGGAGATCATCAGCATCCTGCGGAAGGTAAGGGCGGTAGTGCGTAGCTTGGCGTTGCTATCGCCGGATGGGGCTAATTTATCCTCTCTGATATTTACGATTTTAGTAAGCCCTTCTACGATTTTGGCTACTTCGTCGCCGAATCTTTGTCTAACCTGCTCGATGCTGTAATCTGTATCCTCTACCACGTCGTGTAGTAGCGCAGATATTACCATCGCGTCGTCTCCGCCCATAAAAGATACGAAGCAAGCTACCAAAATCGGATGGATCGCATACGGCTCGCCGCTTTTGCGAAACTGCCCGTCGTGCTGCGCGATGCATAAATTTATAGCATCAACCAGCAGCGGAGTGGGCTCTTTTAGATTATAAAGCAGCTGCTTGGCGCTTTGAATGTCTTTAGTATCGACGACATCGTCGATGAGACTTTCTAAGAAGTTATCATTAATCCTTGTCAACGATTCCATCTAATGCGATCTTACCTTCGGCTAGTTCCAAGATTGCTATATCGGCAAATTTCATCCTGCGAGTATCTACGTTATCTATTAACGGCGGTTCGCCCGCAGCTAGCTGCTCGGCGCGTTTGCTTATCATCAAAGATAGCTTGTATCTATCTCCGCCGGTTACTTTTAAGGCCTTAGCTACAATTTGTTCAGTTCTCATCAATTCTCCTTAAATTTTAAATTTCAGTTTTTTACGATCGAGCAGGAGCTTAGATCTCCGCCATTGACGATTTTGTATAAATTTCCGCTTTTAAACATATTGCACACGATGATCGGAAGCGCATTATCCTTAGCAAGCGCGATAGCCGTATCATCCATCACCCTGATGTTGTCGTGCAGGGCTTGATCGTAAGTGACTTTGGAAAGCAATTTCGCGTCTTTAAATTTTTGCGGATCCTTATCGTAGATCCCCATAACTTTGGTGGCTTTTATGATAGCGTCGGCTCCGATCTCGATCGCGCGGAGGGTGCCCGCAGTATCGGTCGTGAAGAATGGGTTTCCCGTGCCTGCGGCGAAGATCACGACGCGCCCTTTTTCGAGGTGTCTTTTAGCGCGACCGATGATGAAGGTCTCGCAGATCGCTTCCATCTTTATCGCGCTTTGTACGCGCACATCCATGCCTGCGTATTCGAGTGCTTCTCTCATAGCGATTGCGTTTATGACGGTGGCTAGCATGCCCATATGATCTCCGCTGGTGCGCTTTATGATACCGCTAGCCGCGGCGCTTACGCCTCTTATGATGTTGCCGCCGCCGATTACGATGCCTACTTCGATGCCGCCTTCTACGAGCTGCTTGATCTCTTTAGCGATAAATTTTAAAATTTCGCTGTCGATCCCAAAGCCGTTCTCTCCCGCTAGCGCTTCACCCGAAAATTTTACGAGTATGCGATTGTATTTAGCCATAAATTTAGCTCCTAATAAAATTTTAAAATATTATCCAAAAGTCGTTTAAAAATAACTTTTTAGGCTATTTTAGATGATCTTTAAGGCGGTTTATCCAGATTTTTTTCGGAGCGATTATCTCGCTAGCGCTGCCGTTTACGGCGTGATAAATCAATGTGCCGTGCAAGCTTGCGTAGTAGCGGATTATGAGGCGCTGCAAATAGGGCTCGTAGCTCGGCACGAACCAGCCGTTATTGCTGATCGCTACGACGTATTTGGGCGAGCCCTCGTAAAGCTCTGCGCGCGTAGCCTCGTAGCAAACGGCGCTTCTTACGCTTCGCCCGCCAAGCTCGTAGTCGCTAAAGCCGCTAGCTGTGGAAAAATCGGTCGCGCCGCCTAACAGCACGCGGTTTATGAAATTTCGCGCAAATTCCGGCAGCGGTACCATTTCGCCAAACGGCACCAAAATGTGTTTATCGAAGCGCTTCATTTCTCCGTTTGCAAAAAGATAGGCGCTGTTGTAAAATTTCCCGTTCTCATACGCTTCTGCACCCGCTACGATCGTAATTGCGCGCGATTTTTCCTTTAGAGCTTCAACTAGCACGTTTTCTAAATTTAGCGGCATCGCAAAGGCGCTCTCGGGCAAAATTATCGCGTCTTGCCCCGCTGCGATCGCATCGTCAATCCGAGCTAAATTTGCCAACGCGGCGGATAAAATTTTATCCTTTGCCCAGATGTCATACTGCGAAATATCGGTGTTTGCGAGTGAAATTTTAATCGGTAGCGGCTCGGGCTCTTTTTGGCTAAATTGCAGCGCGCAGATCAAAAATGCCGCGAAAATTAGGGCGTTAAGCCTAGCCGCAATGCCGCGTCCATGTAGATACAAAACTGAGCAAAGCCCCGCTAAAATCAGAGCCAGCGCGCTAAGATCGGCTCTGAAAATTCCATGGCTTAGCAGCAGTTCAAAATTTAGCCAATCAAAGCCGAAAGGATGGATAAATTTTAGAATCAAAAGGCACGCAGCGCGCAAAACCGGCGCGTCAAAGATCGCAAAGATGCGGAAAATAAAGGCGTAAACGAGGCAAATTCCAAGAATTTCAAGCGGGATCAAAAACGCAAGATTAAAATAGATCAGACTGAAGCTGATCCAGTGCATCCATAGCGCGCCGATAAAAAATCCGCACCAAAACCACTCTGCCTTGCTTGCTTTTAGTAGATAAAAAAGTGCTGCTATCGCAATTAGAGGCGAGAAAAATTCCGCCGCCAAAGCAGCCAAGCCGTCAAATTTAGAGCTTAAAATTTCTACGAAAATAAAATTTGAAAGCGCAAGGGCAAGAACAAAGCCTTTATTTATGTAACTTAATGTAAAATAGCTACTTTTTAAATTTCTAATGAAGGAAACACATGGAACAAGGAAACTTCTTTGCATCAATCCTGCCTATCGTCGTAATCTTTGCGATTATGTATTTTTTGATTATCAGACCGCAGCAAAAGCAGGCCAAGGATCATAAAGCGATGGTCGATGCGCTCGGCAAAGGCGATAAGATCATAACTAGCGGTGGCATAAAATGCACGGTCGTGAAAACAAACAATGATTTTATCACAGTTAAGCTTAACGATGAGGTCATGGTTGAGCTAGATAAACAATTCGTAGCAAGAAAATTAGATGAGCAGTAAAATTTCATACCGCCTACTGATCTTTTTGGCTGCGGTTATTTTTTCGGCGATTTTTGCCGCGCCTTCGATCTTTCAGACCGAAAAGGGAAGCAAGATAAACTTGGGTTTGGATCTGCAAGGCGGCCTGCATATGCTTTTGGAAGTTCAAAGCGACGAGGCGGTCGTTTCAAAGATCAAATCGATCGCCGCGAGCGTCAATTACGCCGCCAAGCGCGATGATCTGCTGATGGACGGGCTAAAATTGGAAGGTGATTCGTTCGAGTTTGAAATTTTAGACGCGGACGAGGCTTCTAAATTTGATGCGATTTTGCATAGCGCCGCAAGCGGATTAGACATTCAAAAATCTGGCGAAAAATACCGCGTCACGCTAACGCCTGAGGAGGTCGAAGCGACTAAAAAATACGCGATCGAACAGGCCGTAGAGACTATCCGAAACCGCTTGGATCAATTCGGACTTGCGGAGCCGACGGTAGCAAAGCAGGGCGAGAGCTATATTTTGGTTGAGCTTCCGGGCGTCAAAAGTGCAGCGGATGAGCAGCGCGCCAAGGATCTGATCGCCAAAGCGGCCCACTTGCAGCTTATGGCGGTGGACGATGTGCGCCAAGACCGCGCGCAGACTATTAGCGCAGCGGATGCCAGAGCTTATGGCGACGTGATCTACCCGGACGTTAAAAATCCGAATTACAAGTATCTCATAAACGAAATTCCTGTCCTTGATGGCGCGATGCTAGTTGATGCGAAGGTTGCTTTCGATCAGCACACCAACCAGCCGATCATAAATTTTACGCTAAATTCTCAAGGTGCTCAAATTTTTGGCGATTTTACCGGTAAAAACGTCGGTAAGCGCCTTGCGATCGTGCTTGATGGCAAGGTTTATTCCGCGCCGCGCATTAACGAGCGTATCGGCGGCGGCAGCGGTCAGATCAGCGGCGGATTTAGCGTCGAGGAGGCGCACGACGTAGCGATCGCGCTTAGAAGCGGTGCTCTTTTGGCTCCTGTTAAAGTCTCAGAGACACGCAGTATCGGTCCTAGCCTAGGACAAGATAGCATCGATAAAAGTATGGCGGCGCTTAGTCTTGCGGCGGTTGCGATTTTGATCTTTATGATTTTATACTATGGCGTAGCGGGACTTTTTGCCGATATCGCGCTTGTAGTCAATATTTTATTTTTGATCGCTTGTATGGCGCTTTTTGGTGCAACATTAACGCTTCCTGGAATGGCGGGAATCGTGCTAACTATCGGAATGGCGGTAGATGCGAACGTAATCATTAATGAGCGCGTTAGAGAGGTGCTAAGGACGGGAGTTTCAATCCGCCAAAGTATAAATAAAGGCTATGAAAATGCGATGAGCGCGATCGTGGATTCAAATATCACTACGCTAATTACTTCTGCTGCGCTTTATGCTTACGGCACGGGTCCAGTGAAGGGCTTTGCCGTCACGATGAGCATCGGTATCGTAGCGTCGATGATAACGGCTATTTTAGGCACTCACGGAATGTTTGAGCTAGTAATAGATAAGATGGAAAAAAGCAAAAATACCGCGTTTTGGCTCGGTTATAAAGTAAGAGGAGGCGCAAATGCAAGTGTTTGATAAGGGTAAAATTTATGATTTTATGAAATTTAGATATTTTACCTTTGCGCTTTCTGCAGTTTTGATAATAGGCTCTATTGCGCTATTTTTCATTAAGGGCATTAATTACGGCATCGATTTTAGCGGTGGTACGCTCATTCAGGTTAAATACGACGCCAAAGCACCGCTTGATGAGATCAGAAAGCGCTTCGAAGCGGCAAATTTAGGTAATATCAACGTTACGGAATTCGGCAGCGATCAAGAAGTCACGATTAGATATTCGGGCGCTGCGAGTGAACTGGGTGATAATCCCGCTTTAGCGGCGCAAAAAATTTTACAAGGCAGTGGAAATTTCGACATTCGCAAGGTCGATATCGTAGGTCCTAAAGTCGGCGAGGAGCTTCGCACAAACGGAATTTTAGCGGTATGTGTGTCGTTTGCGCTCATTTTGGTTTATATCACCCTGCGGTTTGAGTGGAGATTTGCGATTGCAGCCGTACTATCGGATCTGCACGACGTCGTAGTTGCCGTAGGTGCGATGATTTTAGCCGGCGTGGATTTCAACCTTGAAATTCTAGCTGCACTGCTAACTATAATGGGCTACTCACTTAACGACACCATCGTTGTTTTCGATAGAATTCGAGAAGGTGTAAAAGATAGTAAATCGATTAAGCTTGACGAGGTTATAAACGAATCAATCTCTCACACGCTATCGCGCACGCTGCTTACTTCGCTTACGACTCTCATCGTCATCGTGATTTTATTCGTCTGGGGTGGAGAGATGATCCACGGCTTTAGCTTCGTGATGCTAATAGGCGTCATAGCAGGAACTTTCAGCTCTGTATTTGTAGCTGCTCCGATGCTGATTTTGTTTAAATTTAATGTCGAGAAGTACCGCGCGTTTTTAGCCGAAAAACAGCGTCGTATCAAAGAGAAAGAAAAGAATCGCGCCATGTATGAAAAAGGCACGGTGTAAGGATAAAAGATGAACTGGGGAAGGGTAATTTACATATTTTTTGCGCTTATGAGTATGACTACGATAGGCGGGTTTTTGTATGAGAAGAATGAAATTTTACTTTTCATAGCAACCAGCGTAAATGCGGTCTCGACGCTTTTGAAGGTAGGCGTGCGAAATATGCTAGCAGCTGAGCTTTTTGCAAGCTCGCTCGTAGCAGATCTGCATCTCATACCGGCGTTCGTTTTGATTGTAGTAGCGCCGGGAGATCTGTCGATCGTGACCTCGCTTGCCATCGGCGCGCTACTTGCAAACTTTTTCTCGCTAATTTTAATAGCGATTGAGTCGGCAAAAACTAAAGACGAATTCTAGGAGCGCAAAATGCCTTACGATAGTAAAAGTATTGAGCTTAAATGGCAGAAAATTTGGGATGAAGAGGGAGTTTTCGAGCCTAAGGACGATTATAGCCTGCCTAAAAAATATATCCTTTCGATGTTTCCCTACCCAAGCGGCCGCATCCACATGGGGCACGTGCGAAACTACAGCATCGGCGACGCGCTGAGTCGATACTATAGACTACGCGGATACAACGTGCTTCAGCCGATCGGCTTTGATAGCTTCGGTATGCCTGCGGAAAATGCGGCGATCAAACACGGCATTCACCCTAAAACTTGGACTTACGAAAATATCGATTATATGAAAAAGGAGCTTCACCGCCTGGGCTTTAGCTTTTCGGCTCGTCGTATGCTTGCTACCTCCGATCCGCTTTATACGCGCTGGGAGCAGGAATTTTTCATCAAACTTTTTGAAAAAGGGCTTATCTATAGAAAAAGTGCCGTGGTCAATTGGTGCGAGCACGATCAGACGGTTCTTGCTAACGAACAGGTCGAGGAGGGCAGGTGTTGGCGCTGCGGCAACGAGGTCGTGCAAAAGCAGATGCCTGGCTACTACCTAAAAATCACCGCTTATGCGCAGGAGCTTTTGGACTGTCTAAAACAGCTTGAGGGCAAGTGGCCCGCTCAGGTGCTTACGATGCAGGAAAACTGGATCGGGCGCAGCGAAGGTTTGGAATTTGGCTTTAAATTTGACGAGCAAAGCAGCGCCAAACTTGGCGGCATCGAGGGCTTTAAGGTTTTTACTACGCGACCGGATACGATTTACGGCATGAGCTACGCGGCGCTTGCGCCCGAGCACGAGGTCGTAAAGAGACTTTTGGATAATAATTTACTCGGCGCCGAAGCTGCGGCGAAGGTGAGAGAAATTTTAAATCAAAGCCCGCGCGAGCGCCAAGCAAGCGATAAAGACGGCGTGAGCCTCGGAATCAGCGTGCTTCATCCGCTAAGCGGCAGAAAAATCCCCGTTTGGACTGCAAATTTCGTCCTAGCAGAATACGGCGGCGGTGCGGTTATGGCGGTACCTGCGCACGATGAGAGAGACTTCGAGTTTGCGAAGAAATTTAACCTGCCGATCATTCAAAGCATCGCTCCTAAAAGCGGCGATTACGACGCTAGCAAAGCCTACGTCGAGAGCGGAGTTTTGGTAAATTCCGAAGAGTTTAGCGGCATGGATAGCGAGAAAGCAAAAAGCGCCGTTATCTCAAAATTTGAGGAGCTAAAGCTTGGACGCCGCGTGGTAAATTTTAAACTTCGCGATTGGGGGGTAAGCCGCCAGCGCTACTGGGGCGCGCCGATCCCGATGATCCACTGCCCAAAATGCGGGCTGGTAAGCGAGGAAATTTCAAATCTGCCCGTGGAGCTTCCGCAGGATATTAAGATTACTGGCAAAGGTAATCCGCTCGACGCGCATCCTAGCTGGAAGTTTTGCAAATGCCCTAAATGCGGCGGCGACGCGATGCGCGAGACCGACACGCTCGATACATTTTTTGAAAGTTCATGGTATTTCGCGCGCTACGCAAGCGACGAACGGACATGGCGGCAGCGGGCGTTTGACGAGCAAAGCGTGAACTACTGGATGAACGTCGATCAGTATATCGGCGGCATCGAGCACGCGATTTTGCACCTACTTTACGCGAGATTTTTCCAAAAGGCTCTTCGCGACATAGGCTATCTGCGCGATAGCGAGCCGTTTGAGCGGCTGCTAACTCAGGGCATGGTGCTAAAAGACGGCGCAAAGATGAGTAAAAGCAAGGGAAATACCGTCGATCCCGACGACATCATCGAGACCTACGGCGCTGATACGGCGAGACTTTTTATACTTTTTGCCGCGCCTCCTCAAAAAGAGCTTGAGTGGAACGACAGCGCGGTAGAGGGCGCGTATAAATTTTTAAATCGCCTCTACGATCGCGCCGAAAATGCCTACGCTACGGATAAAATTCCGCAGATCGACCACGCCGCTTTAAACAAAGAGGAAAAATATGCCCGTCTTAAAGTTTATGAGGCGCTTAAGAAATCGCAGCAGGTTTATGAGAGTAGTTTTGCTTTCAATACCCTAATCGCCGCGTGTATGGAGGCGTTAAATGCGCTAAATGCGCAAAGCAACAAAGACGTATTCACCGAGGGTTACTTTGTGATTTTAAACCTACTAGAGCCTATCGTGCCGCACATATGCGCCGAGCTTAGCGAGCGGCTGTTTAAGAGGCGGAATTTCGGCGAGCTGAGAGTTTGCGAAGAGGTATTCGAGAGCGATACGATCAAGCTTGCCGTCACGATTAACGGCAAAAAACGCGCTGAGTTCGAAGCAGATGCGGGGCTAAGCGAGGGCGAAATTTTAAGCCTTGCGAAGCAGAACTGTGCCAAATGGCTAGAGGGCAAGAGCATCGTAAAAGAAATTTACGTCAAAAACAAGCTCGTAAATTTGGTGATAAAGTAGGCGAAGATGAGAAAAGCTTTAACCGTTTTTTGTTTGGTTTTTTTAATCGGCTGCGGCTACAAGCCCGTTTCAAGGATTGCAAAAGAGACGATGAGTGGAAGCGTATTTGTGGATGTGATGATGAGCAAGATTGATCCGCAAAACACCGTCGCGATCAAAGATGCGATCAGGCAGGGTATAGTCCAGCGCCTAGGGATGAGCCTTTCGGATAAAAACTCGGCGCAGACGATTGTAGTAGCGAGCATAAAAAGCCTAAGCTTTAGCGAGCTTTCATACGATCAGTTCGGCTATGTCACTAGCTACCGCGCAAATCTCATCGTAAATTTTAGCACTAAGCTTAAAAACGGAGAGGTTTTCAGCAAGGATTGCGTGGGCGATTACGATTTTAAAGTTAGCCGCCTAGTCAAAAATAGCTACGATACGAGCTCGATCATTAGCGATAAGGACCGCTACAAGGCGATCGAAAATGCCTCCGCGCAGGCGTTTGACGAGTTTATTTCGGCGCTTGCGATTAGGGGATTCGGACTTGAGCGGGCGCAGCATTAAAGAATTTTTGCAAAATCGCCCGATTTATTACAAAAAAATCGACTATGAGCGCTTCCCGCGGGCGTATACCACCATTAAAGATAAAATTCCGCTCAAAAACGTCATTCAGATCATCGGCACCAATGGCAAGGGCAGCACCGGGCGGTTTTTGGCTAACGCGATCGCCGCAGCGGGCTTTAGCGTCGGGCACTACACCAGCCCGCACGTTTTTAGGCTCAATGAGCGCATCTATCTAGGCGGACGCATCGCGCAAATCCCAGTTTTTGCGTTAAATTCAGGCGCTTCAAATTTTAAAAACGGGCAAGATTCCGCTTTGGCGTCAAATTTTACGGAAAAACAAAATTCCGCAAAGATGCAAAATTTTGCGAACAGAGAAAATTCAGCCTCACAAATTTCTATTTCTAATTTGCAAAATTCCTCCACGCAGGATTTTATCGCCACGCAGAATTCGCATGGCGAGCAAAATTCCGCCCTGCAAAGCTTCATTTCTACCACGCAAAATTTTTGTAGCGAGCAGAATTCCATCGCGCAAAATTCGATCTATACGCAAAATTCTGCTTCTACACAAAATTTATGGAATTCGCAAAATTTCAAATTCTCGTCTGAGCAAAATTTCAAATTCTCGTCTGAGCAAAATTTTAAATCTCCGCTAAGATCAAATTTTAAATCCGCTCAAAGCTCGCTTCCCATTTCGCTAGGGCGCGATGCTACGGATGAGGAGCTCGATTTCGCGCATGAGTTTTTGCAAGAGAGCTTGCCTGCGGAGTTTAAAGATAGCCTGTCGTATTTCGAGTATCTCACGCTTGCGGCGGCAGTGCTTTTTAGGGATTGCGATTACTGCGTGATCGAGGCTGGGATGGGCGGCGAGTTTGACGCTACGTCGAGCTTCGGGCGCATGCTGTCGCTTTTTACACCGATCGGCACTGATCATTTGGGTATGCTAGGACAAAATCTAGAGCAGATCGCCCACACCAAGCTCATTACGATGGATAAAGAGGCGATTTTAAGCGACGAGATGAGCGAGGTTCCGCTTCGTATCGCGCGGCAGATCGCAGAGCAAAAAGGAACTCATTTGAGGTTTGCAGCAGAGCTTTTAAGCAAGAGCGAGCGAGCGCAGATCGCGGAATTTTGCGCGCGCAACGATCTGCCTAAATTTCAAATTTCAAATTTAGCTCTAGCGCTTGCTGCGATGAAATTTTTAAATCTGAAATTTGAAATTTCGCAGCTACCGCCTCTAAATTTACGCGGCAGGATGGAGGTTTTGGCGCCGAATTTACGCGTGGATGTCGGGCACAACGAGCTTGCGGCACAGCAAGTCGCCCGCGAAATTACCGAAATCTACGGGAGTAAAAAAATCGTGCTGATTTACAACGCCTTTGCCGATAAGGACGTAGCTGCTGTGCTGCGGACTTTGGCGCCCGTAGTGGAGCGCGTGGAGATCTTTAACTACGAGGTTGCGGATCGCGAAATGGCAGCAGAGGCGATAACCCGCGCGCTTGACGCGCTTAAAATTCCGCATTCGCCGTTTCGTGGTGAGCTTAGAGAGGATGAGGAGTATTTGGTTTTCGGCTCGTTTCATTTGGTAGAAAATTTCATTTTATGGCTTGAGGCGCGCCGTGGCTAAAGCTAAACTCACCCTAAGCGATCACTTTGGCACCAAGACGCTATATTTTGGCGAGAATTTTAGATTTCAACTTAAAATTTTATCTGCGTTTTTCGTAATTTTTCTGCTCGTTCTGTTTTTTGCGATCTTTAAACTCGCTAGCGACCGCTCAAATTTAAAGGAGCTGAACAAAACCCTATACGCCGAAAATCTCGCGCTTAAAGAGCAAAATATCGCGCTTGAGGGCAAAAACGAGGAGGTGCTTGCCAAGCTGGACGGACGCGAAGACGACGGAGGCGGGCTGGATAGTGATATCCAGGTAATGCTTGCGATGAATGAGATGAAAAAGGAGCGCAAAAAGGGCTCCGGCGCGCACATCGCAGCTAGCGAAAAAACGGCGAGCGCGATTCTTAGCGCTGTGCCTAACGGACTTCCGATGCAGTATCGTGGCGTCACTAGCCCTTTTGGGATGCGCACTCATCCAATCAGCGGCGTTATGAGGATGCACCACGGCATCGACTTGCGAGCGAGCGAGGGCACTCCGGTGTTTGCGACGGCAGAGGGCTTCGTGCAGTTTGCAGGCGGCAGTGGCAGCGGATATGGAATTTTAGTGATTTTATCGCACAATTACGGCTTTGAGACCCGCTACGGTCACCTTAGCTCCGCGGTCGTAACGCCTGGTTCTTGGGTTAAAAAGGGGGATCTTATCGGCTATAGCGGTAACACCGGCTACAGCACCGGTCCGCACTTGCATTATGAAGTTAGGTTTTTGGCTCAAAGCGTTGATCCTGCAAATTTTATGAGCTGGAACGCGCAGAATTTCAAAAATATCTCGACCTTGGAGCCTAACGTATCGTGGCAGGAGATCGCAAACGTCGTGCAGCATCAGATCGAAAGGTTTAAATAATGCAAGCTGAGGTTTACGAATACTTTTTGCAAAACCAAAAAGAGCTTTTGATCTGCGAGGACGATAAAGAGGCCGCAGCGTGCGAGCAGGTGCTAAAATTTATGGGCTACGCGGCCTTTTGCCTGCCAGATTTTAGAGCTAGCTTCGGCGAGGATCTTCGCAGCTATATGGGCGAGCTTGCGGGCATCAGCACCGCTCTTAGCGCATTTTATAAAGCAAGCGGCAAAAAAATTTTAATCTCGCCCGTCCGCACGATCCTAAATAAACTCCCCGCCGCAAGCCATCTGCGCCCGTTAAATATAAAATTTGGAAGCGAGTTAAACTTAAGCGAGCTGAAAGAGGAAATTTTACGCCTGGGATACGACGTGCGCGATATTGTCGAAAGCATAGGCGAGGTTAGCTTCCGTGGCGAGATCATCGATATTTTTTCGGTAGGAAGCGAAAGCGCGGTTAGAATTCTACTCGACGGCGAGAGGGTCGAGAGCATCAGGCGCTTTGACGTCGCGACGCAAAAAAGCGAAAAAGATGAGCTTTCGCAAGCCGAAATAGCGCCGTTTTTGGCAAATTTAAGCGAGGACGAGTTTGAGAGCGTGAGCGAAAAGATATCGCGCGCGGACAGCGACGCGCTAGCTCGCGATCTGGGCTCGCTCGGGTTTTGGTTCATCGAGGGCTTCGTCGATTACACGGAGGCGTTTGATTGCATCTTGTTGCACGAGATCAAAAAGGATGAAATTTTTTCCGAGCGCAATTTGGATTTTTTAGACGCGATCGAGGTACTGCCCGCGGCGCGTAAATTTAAAGACCTCGCCGTGACGCCGTCGCAGGAATTTTTTGAATTTCATCGCAGTGAGGCTATCACGCTGATCGCGCGAAACGACGCACTGCTCGCGCCGTTTGATCTTGGCGGATTTAGCAATATCGAAATTTTACGCGAGGATTTCGTCGTAAATTTAATAAGCGCCGAGCGGATCATCCTTTCGCTAAACAAAGCGGCGCCTAAAAAGCGCGTAAGAAGATCGAGCCTGGCTCTGGATGAGCTAAACGTGGGCGATTTTGTCGTGCACGAAGATCACGGTATCGCTAAATTTAACGGGCTTGAGCTTATCGAGGTGATGGGGCGCAGCAAGGAGTTTGTATCCCTGCTCTACGAGGGCGGCGACAAACTGCTGCTGCCGGTAGAGTATCTAAATAAGATCGATCGCTACGTCGCAAGCGGCGGCGCGGTGAGCTTGGATCATCTGGGCAGGGCGAGCTTTTCAAAAATCAAAGAGCGAGTGCGCGAAAAGCTCTTTGCGATCGCTTCAAAGATCATCGCGCTGGCGGCCAAGCGCGAGCTGGTGCGGGGGCTCGTCATCAAAAACGAAAGCGCGGATTATGCGAAATTTCTAAGCGCAAGCGGTTTTAGCTACACGAGCGATCAGCAAAAGGCTGTGAGCGCGATTTTGGCGGATCTGCAAAGCGGCAAGGTGATGGACCGCCTACTTAGCGGAGACGTGGGCTTTGGAAAGACTGAGGTTGCGATGAATGCGATCTTTGCCTGCATCCGCAGCGGCCATTCGGTGCTGTTTTTCGTGCCTACGACGTTGCTTAGCTCGCAGCATTACGCCACGCTTAGCGAGCGCTTTAGGGAGTTTGAAATTCCTGTTTTCAAGCTCGATCGCTTCAGTAGCGCGAGGCAAAAGAGTGAAATTTTAAAGCGCTTGCAAAGCGGCGAGGCGATCGTCGTGGTCGGCACGCACTCGCTTTTAAATTTAAATCCCGCAAATTTGGGCCTCATAATCATCGATGAGGAGCATAAATTCGGCGTTAAGCAAAAGGAGCGGCTCAAAGAGAAAAGCGCCGCCTCGCACCTACTTAGTATGTCTGCCACGCCGATACCGCGCAGTCTAAATATGGCGCTAAGCTCGATTAAAAGCTACTCCACGCTGCTTAGCCCGCCGCAGGACCGCCTCGACGTGCGCACCTTCGTCAAGCAGTGGGACGAAAAGATCATAAAAGAGGCGATTTCGCGCGAGCTGCGACGCGGCGGGCAGATTTTTTACGTCCATAACCACATCGCGACGATGCAAAGCGCCAAAAAGAAGCTGCTTGAAATTTTGCCGAGCCTTAAAATTCTAATTTTGCACTCCAAGATCGACGCCAAGACGACGGAGGATGAAATTTTAAAATTTGTAGCGGGCGGATACGATCTGCTACTTTGCACCAGCATCGTAGAAAGCGGCATTCATATGCCGCGCGTGAATACGATCATCGTCGAAAACGCAGGTAAATTCGGTATCGCCGATCTGCACCAGCTGCGCGGTCGCGTCGGACGCAGCAACAAACAGGGCTTTTGCTACTTTTTGATCGAGGATAAAACCGCTCTTACGCAGGACGCGCTAAAGCGGCTCGTGGCGCTTGAGAGCAACTCGTTTTTGGGCAGCGGTTCGGTGCTAGCGTATCACGATCTGGAGATTCGCGGCGGCGGAAACCTGCTCGGAGAGGCGCAGAGCGGGCATATCGAAGCGATCGGATACTCGCTTTATCTAAAGATGCTCGAAGAGGAGATCGGCAAGCTGCTAAGCAGAAAGAGCGCCGCTGCGAGCGTGGAGCTTAAAATTTCGGTAAACGCCTTTTTAAACTCGGAATTTATCAGAGAGGATCGCCTGCGCTTGGATCTTTACCGGCGGCTTAGCAAGTGCGCCGAGGCGAGCGAAGTGCTTGAAATTTTCGGCGAGATCGAGGATCGCTTCGGGCGCGCGGATATCTACACCAAGCAATTCATCGACGTGATGATGATTAAGGTTTTGGCTACGAAGCTTGGTTTGCGCGTGATTTCGAGCATGGACGAAAATATCTTGATCACCCTTGCAAACGGCGATAAGGTGCGATTAAAGGCGCAGACGCGCGATGATGACGACGTGATAAGCGAAATTTTGATCTATCTGCGAAGGGAGCTAAAAAATGCGAACTTGCGATGAAAATATCAAAAAAAGCGCGAGCAAAAGTAGAAGTGAAGAGTTAAATTTAAACGCGGCGAGCGGTTTAAATTTAGCGCCGCAAGCCGTCCTAAAAAGCGCGCAGAGCGGCGCCGGCGAGCAAATTTATTTCAGCGATTTTAGCGCGATTGATTGGCGCACAGTGCAGGTCGCCGTCTTTCGCGCGAATAAAAAGGCGCTAAAGATCGTTCGCGACATCGATTTCACGGATATTGACGCGCTTGTGGGGCTAGAGAGCCAAAAATCGGCTCTTATAAAAAATACGGACGCCTTCCTGCGCGGCTGCAGCGCCAACCACACGCTGTTGTGGGGCGAGAGCGGCTGCGGTAAATCAAGCCTTACAAAGGCGGTTTTTTCTAAATTTATCCCGCAAGGCCTTAAGATCATCGAGATCGGCAGGGATGATCTGGGCTATCTCGTGGATATAATCGACGCGATCCGCGAAACGAACTTTAAATTTATCATCTTTTGCGATGATTTGAGCTTCGAGCTCGGCGAGAGCGGCTACAAGCACCTAAAGCCGCTGCTTGAAGGATCCTTAGAGCGCGCGCCGCGCAACGTGCTGATGTATGCGACATCCAATCGCCGCCACATCATAGGCGAATGCGCAAGCGATAACGACGCCGCGCAGATCAGCCGCGGCGAGCTGCACCTAAGCGACGCGGCGAACGAGCGAATCAGCCTGAGCGAGCGCTTCGGGCTGCAGCTAAGCTTCTACGGCGGGGGCATGCGGGAGTATTTAGGGATCGTAGATGCCTATTTTGCGGCTGCGCAAGGTATGAGCGCGGCGGAATTTCGCTTGAGCTTCGCCGCAAATTTAGACGCGCTACACGCAAAGGCGAGGGAGTTTGCGATGCTTCGCGCAAGCCGAAGCGGCCGCGCGGCAAAGCAGTTCTTCTTGAGCTTTGGCGAGGAATTTTTTGCAAATTTAAAAGGCGGCGGCAGATGAATACGGCGCGCGGATTTAAATTTGGCGTAAATTTTATCGCGGTAGTGAAATGCGTGCGACGAACTGCCGCCACTGCGCGAAATTTTAGAAACGACGCCAGAAATTTCGGAGGCGCGAGATGAGCGCGACCGAGCTTTTTATCGCGCTTTTTCTCGCCGTGAAAATTAAGGATTTTCGCTGGTGGCCCGGGTTTGGAAGCTTTGAGGTGGTCGTAGGGGCGATTTTGATCCAAAACACGGCGTGGCACAATGCTGACGCGGCGTTGCAAAACCTGCGTAGCAAGGGGCTTTTGAGCTTAGAGGGGATTGCCGGGCTAGATGAAGCAGAGCTTGCGGAGATCATTAAAGTGAGCGGATTTTATAATCAAAAAGCGAGACGTCTAAGCTTGCTTTGCAAAGCGATAATCGCGGATTTTGGGAATTTTGAGAGCTTCAAAGCGGGCGTTAGCCGCAAGTGGCTGTTAGCGCGCAAGGGGATCGGCGCGGAGAGCTGCGATGCGATCCTGTGCTATGCGTGCGAGCGCGCTGTGATGGTCGCAGACAGCTATTCGGCGCGGCTGCTCGGGGCTTTTTGGGCTATGAGTTTGAAAGCTACGACGAGCTTAGCGCGTGGCTTGGCGAGCTGGAATTTGAGCGGATCTATGAGCTTGTAAATTTCGCTAACTCTCCCTGCGACGCGGCGGCAAAAGCAGAGAAGCTAGAGAACGAAAACGACGTGTATGCGTTATTTCACGGGCTTATAGTGGAATTTTGCAAAGCGCATTTGAAAGGTAAAATTTTTGATGATTTTGCGATGGAATTTTTTGATAATTTAAAATAAATCTTAGCCATTTTTGAAGCAAAGAACATTCTATACTATCCAAGTAGCGATAAATAGATGATTTTATGTATTGTTAAGCGCGGATATAGCAAAATTTAATTAAAATTACGGCGATAAATTCGGTTAAAAAACCGATATTTAGGGGAGTTTATGACGAAAAGAAAAATTTTAATAGTATTTGGGACGCGTCCGGAGGCCATTAAGATGGCTCTGTTGATAAAAGAATTTCAAAAGTGTGCGGAATTTGAAGTGAAGGTTTGCGTTACGGCGCAGCACAGACAGATGCTCGATCAGGTGCTTGAATTTTTTGAGATCAAGCCCGATTTTGATCTAAATTTAATGAAGCAGGGGCAGGATTTATACGATATTACGTCAGGCGTTTTGCTTGGTATGCGCGATGTATTTAGCGAATATACCCCGGACATCGTGTTTGTGCATGGAGATACGACTACTACTTATGCCGTTTCTTTGGCGGCGTATTATCAAAAGATCGACGTGGCACATGTCGAAGCGGGGCTTAGGACGCATGATATCTATTCGCCGTTTCCTGAAGAGATAAATAGGCAGATGACGGGGCTCATAGCTAAATATCACTTCGCGCCGACTACCGATGCAAGAAACAATCTCTTAAAAGAAGGCAAAGATTCAAAAAATATAGTTGTTAGTGGCAACACCGTTATAGACGCGCTTTTGTGGACGATAGATAAAATCGAAAACAACGAGCTGCTAAAAAATAAAATTTTATCCTTTATAAATTCCAAATATAAGCTTAGTGATAGAAAATTTATTCTCGTTACAGGACACAGACGAGAGAATTTCGGAGAAGGTTTTGTTAATATTTGTGAGGCTTTACGTGAAATAGCGCTAAAAAATGAAAATATCGACATTGTTTATCCTGTGCATCTAAATCCAAATGTAAGAAAGCCTGTAGGAGAAATTTTATCGGGCATTTCGAATATATTTTTAATTGATCCGCTAGAGTATGATAGTTTCGTCTATCTTATGAGCAAGTCATATATGATAGTAACAGATAGCGGCGGCATCCAAGAGGAGGCGCCGAGCCTTTGTAAGCCCGTTTTAGTTATCAGAGAAACTACCGAAAGACCTGAAGGGATAAGGGCTGGCTGCGTTAAGCTTATCGGCATCAAGCGCGAAAATATCATAAAAGAGGTGCAAAAATTATTAAATTTAAAAGATGAATATGATAAAATGAGTAAAAGTACAAGTCCGTATGGCGACGGTAAAGCTTGTAAAAAAATACTGGAATTTTTAAAAGGAATATTATGAAAAAAGTTTGCATATTAGGTCTTGGGTATATAGGGCTACCGACGGCGGCGCTTTTGGCAAATAGGGGCTATAAAATCCATGGCGTTGATGTGGTGCAGAACGTCGTAGATACGATCAATCAGGGTAAAATTCATATCGTCGAGCCGGAACTTGACGTATTTGTTAAAAAAGCAGTGCAGAGCGGAAATTTAAAAGCAGATGTTAAGCCTGATTTCGCAGACGTTTTTATCATAGCTGTTCCGACGCCGTTTCGAGACGGATACGTGCCAAATATCGATTATGTCATAAGTGCGGCAAAATCTATAATACCATATGTAAAAGACGATAATATGGTTGTTTTAGAATCCACTTCGCCGGTAGGTACTACCGAAAAGATAGGTGAAATTTTAAAAAATGGCGGTGTTGATATTTCTAAAATTTATATCGCTCATTGCCCGGAGAGAGTTTTGCCAGGTAAAATTTTAAAAGAGCTTACGCAAAACGATAGGATCGTGGGCGGAACTACAAAAATTGCTACTAAAAAAATAGCGGAATTTTACGCAGAATTCGTAGAAGGCGAAGTTTTACAGACTGACTCAAAAACTGCAGAGATGTCAAAGCTTACAGAGAATTCTTTCCGCGACGTAAACATAGCCTTTGCAAACGAACTTAGCATTTTGTGCGATAAATTCGGCATTAACGTCTGGGAGCTTATCTCGCTAGCAAATCGCCATCCGCGAGTTAATATTTTAAGCCCGGGCTGCGGCGTAGGTGGGCACTGCATAGCGGTCGATCCATGGTTTATCGTCCATGCGGGCGGCTACGAAGCGAGGCTGATCAAATCCGCAAGAGAGGTCAATGATCACAAAGCTGAGTGGTGTATTGAAAAAATCAAAAACGCCGCTTTGAAATTTGAGCTGCAAAACAGCAGAAAGCCTAAAGTCGCGTGCATGGGGCTTGCTTTTAAGCCCGATATCGACGATTTGCGGGAGTCGCCTGCACTAAATATAACCAGGCGCCTGATTGCAGATGGCGTCGATGTGGTCGCCGTAGAGCCTAATATCAAGGCTCACAAAGATTTTGAGATAGTGGATTATAAAAAGGCTATTGAAATTTCGGATATTATCGTATTTTTAGTCGGACATAAGGAATTTAAAGGGCTAAAAATAGAAAAAGAAGTTTTGGATTTTTGCGGCGTGCGAAATACTAATATTTAATATTTTTCAAGGTATGGTTAATGATACAAGCAATAGTTAAAAAAGGTAAAGTTTTAGCGGAGCAGATCCCCGCTCCAAGCGTTTCAAAGGGGTGCGTTCTTATAAAAGTAGTAAATAGCTGCATATCGGCGGGCACCGAGATAAGCGGCGTATCAAATAGCGGAAAGAGCCTGATCAGAAGGGCTTTGGAGCAGCCTGAGAACGTCAAAAAAGTCATCAATATGGTGAAATCCGACGGCATAGCCAGCGTCTATGCGAAGGTAAAGGGCAAGCTTGATAGCGGAAGCCCGACCGGCTATTCGCTTAGCGGCGTCGTCATAGCAGTCGGAGAGGGCGTTTTGAATTTTGAGATCGGAGAGCGCGTCGCCGCAGCCGGTGCAGGGCTTGCAAACCACGCAGAATACGTAGACGTGCCAAAAAATTTAGTTATGAAAATGCCGCAGGATATGGACTTCGAGCGGGCTTGCACCGTGACGCTAGGCGGTATAGCGATGCAGGGCGTTAGGCGGATCGATCTAAGGCTGGGCGAAACCTGCGTAGTCGTAGGAGCTGGGATCTTAGGGCTTCTTGCGGTGCAGATGCTTAAAATTTCAGGCGTCAGGGTTGCTGTCAGCGATTTTGACGATAGGCGCTTGCAGATAGCAAAGGAATACGGCGCAGAGCTCGTCATAAACCCGTCAAGAGACGATTTATTAGACGTCGTTTCGTCTTGGAGCGGCGAATACGGCGCCGATGGAGTGCTATTTACCGCTGCTACGAGCAGCAGCGAGCCGCTATCGCAAAGTTTTCAGATGTGCAAGAAAAAGGGCAGAGTGGTGCTCGTAGGCGTTGCCGGCATGCAGATTAATAGAGAGGATATGTATAAAAAGGAGCTCGATTTTCTCATTTCCACCTCTTATGGTCCCGGTCGCTACGATAAGAGCTACGAAGAGGGGGGGCTTGATTATCCGTTTAGCTACGTAAGATGGACAGAAAATCGAAATATGAGCGAGTATCTAAGGCTGGTAAATGAAAATTTGATCAAGCTGGATAAGCTCATAGACGCAAAATACCCTATCGAGCAGGTAACTGAGGCGTTTGAGTCGCTGCAGGCTTCGCAGAATAAGCCGCTTATGGTTTTGCTTGACTACGGTGAGGCAAATTTAACCGAAATTGATAACTATCTAAATCACGATAAAAAAATCATCATAAGTTCCGCGCCAGTAAATAGGGATGTGATAAACGTCGCGTTCGTCGGAGTCGGCGGATTTGCCACCGGTATGCACCTGCCTAATATCTCAAAGCTTACGGATAAGTATAAAATTTACGCGATAATGAACCGAAGCGGACATAAAGCAAAGGCGGTGGCGCAGCAATATGGAGCGAGCTATGCTACTTCAAATTTAGACGATATTTTAAATGATAAAAACGTCGATCTTGTGATCATCTCCACAAGGCACGATAGCCATGCGGAGCTTACTTTAAAGGCGCTTGAAGCGGGCAAAAACGTATTTGTAGAAAAGCCCCTTGCGACAAACAAAGACGAGCTTGAAAAGATAAAGAAATTTTACGAAGGTGGAGGCGACAAGCCCCTTTTATTCGTGGGATTTAACAGGCGATTTAGCGCTTACGCGCAGGAGATAAAAAAGCACACGAGCGCTAGGATAAATCCGATGATAATTAGATATAGAATGAACGCGGGCTACATACCGATGGATCACTGGGTGCATGAAAACGGCGGCAGAATGGTGGGCGAAGCGTGCCACATAATAGATCTAATGACGGCGCTAACGGGAAGCGAGATACAGAGCGTATTTTCGCAGGCGATCACGCCGAGTAATGAAAAATATAGCGCCGAGGATAATAAATCTATCGTCTTAAAATACAAAGACGGTTCGGTGGCAAACATCGAGTATTTTGCAAACGGCAGCAAGGAGCTAAGCAAGGAATTTATGGAGATCCACTTTGACGGCAAGAGCATCGTTTTGGACGATTATAAAAGCCTAAAAGGATATGGAGTGGGGCTGAAAGAAATTTCAACAAACGTAAGCCAAAAAGGGCAGTTCGAAGAGCTTGAGGCGCTATTCGGGGCTCTAAAAGGAAGCAAAAAAAGCTGGCCGATAGAGCTTTGGGATATGGTGCAGACGACGGAAATAAGCTTTATATTGTAAATTCGGATCAAAATAATGTGCGGAATAGTCGGTAAGGTCTCTTACAAAGGAATAACACAGAAAGATATTGATGATATAAAAAATATGTCAAGCGCAATAATACATCGAGGGCCTGACAGCGAAGGCTTTTACTTTGATGAAAATGTTGCATTTGGACACAGAAGATTATCTATACTAGATCTATCCGCTGCAGCTAATCAGCCGATGAGCGATGACGAAAATACTTTAGTTTTGATTTTTAACGGTGAAATTTATAACCATTTAGAGATTAGAGAGAAATTAAAATCAAAATATAATTTTAAAACGAACCACTCTGACACCGAGACTATTCTATATGCTTATAAAGAGTGGGGGCTAGAATGCATAAAATATTTTAACGGTTTTTTTGCTATTGCCTTATACGATAAAATAAAAATGGAGACTATTCTTATTAGAGACAGGATGGGTAAAAAGCCGCTGTTTTTTACTATGAGCAATAACGATCTATATTTTTCTTCTGAAATTCATGCATTTTTTAAGGCGGGCGTAGTTGAGAAGCGTATTAATGAGGAGGCGATATATAATTATCTGACATTTTTAACAACCAATGCTCCTGATACTTTTTTCGCTAATATTTATAAATTAGAATGCGGTCATTATTTAAAAATTACAAAGAATAAAATAGAAAAAGTAAGGTATTGGAACATTGCGGATTTTATTAATACTTCTAATACCGATAATTTTTTGCAGGCTACCGAAAAAACTGAAGATCTGCTTGTAAAATCAATGAAATATAGAAATATAGCAGACGTCGATATAGCTATAGCGCTTAGCGGCGGTATAGATAGCTCTTTAAATTTGTTTTATTCAAGTAAAGAGGGTGGAAAGATAGATGCGATTAACATAAGTTATGATGCAGATGATATATATGACGAATCGGAAATAGCGCAAAAATTTTCAAAAGAACTTGGTGTAAAATTTATTAAAAGCGTTATTTCTTCGAACGATTTTGAAGAGTTGGCGAAAGAATATATGACTAAGCAAATAGATAGCCCTACCGGGGATGTAAATTCCGCATTGCTGTATTTCCTATCAAAGCTTAGCAAAAGCAATAGTCTTAAAGTTATGATCGTCGGCGAGGGTGGCGATGAAATGGGCGGTTATCCTATATATGAAAAATTAAATAAAGAATATAATATTTTGAAGCATTTTAAGAATTTAAATTTTATGTTTAAAAGCCTGCCAGAGAAATTTGCTAGAAAGTTTGATATTTTCTATAATAATGACATTATTTCTAGACGCCACATACACGGCTTTACCGAATTTGAAAAAAGAAGTTTTTGGTTGAGCGATAAGTCTTATAATTCATACGGAATTTTACATAATTATATATCTGAAATAAGAGATGATTTGCCTGATAGTTTTTTAAGAAAAATTCTTAATGTTGAATATAAAATGCGACTCCCCGAGCTTATCTTGCAGAAGATAGACTATTCCACGATGTCCCAAAGCGTAGAAGCAAGGAGTCCATTTATGGATCATTTGCTTATTGAATACAGTTCTAGCCTATCGTTCGATACAAAGATGAAATATGGCGCCAAGAGTATTTTAAAAGAAATAGCAAAAAATAAGCTCCCTAGCTATATTTTAAATCAGCCAAAAGTCGGTTTCGGTATGCTTTTAACACCTTTTTTGCAAAATATTATGCCTATATGGTATCAAAAGGAATTATTGCTTAAAAAAGCTATGATACATGAATTGATATCTAAAATTTTCTTGCAGAAGCTATTAGATATCCACACTAAATATAAAAATCAGGGATATAAGATGTGGATATTATTTGCTTTAGAAAAATGGCTGGAGATAAATTTTGATAGCAAAAAATAAAGTATTTTATCAGACAGCCTTTCTTTTTGCCGCACAGATATTTGGTATGGTTGTAGGTTTTGTGTCTAACATGCTTTTGGCAAAACAAATGGGGGCGGCAGATTTTGGGGTATATTCTTTATCTTTGGCTATCATCATATTTATCTCCATATTTTTTGAGTTCGGATATTTTTCTAGCGCTTCAAAGATGCTGGCAAACAACCATGATATAAATTTGGAAAAAAAGATATTTGGAGCGTCAATCATTATAGTTTGCGTGATTGCAACTATATTTTTATTGTTTACTCTGATTGTTTCTTTTTTAATGGATATAGTTTTTAATGATAAGGTTGGTCATATTATCAGGCTTTCTTCTTTTATAAGCTGGAGTTTTGTAATTCCATTTTTTATGGAACTAATATTAAAAGGCAGTAATCACATAGGATATTTAGCTGGTTTTAATATATTTTCTAAAATTTTATTTGTAGTATTTTTATTCATTTTGTTTATTTTTGAGGGCTTAACTCCACTAAATGCTCTTTTGTCGTTTTCATTGTCTTATGCGTTTGCATTTGTGATATATGGGTGTATATTACGACCAGATTTCGGTGGTTTTTCTGAAATTTTGAGAACTATAAATTTAGAAAATAAACGGTACGGTATACACGTGTATATAGGCAGAGTAATTGATGTTTCGACATACAATATAGATAGGCTTTTAATAGGATATTTTATAGGTGCAAAGGATGTCGGTTTTTATGGGCTGGCAAATTCTATGGCAACTCCGATAAATTCGTTATCTAATGCTATGAGTAGTACTATGTTTAAAACGCTAGCAAATAGTAGCAAAATACCCCCTGCCGTTTTAAAGGCAAATTTAGCTTGGGTATTTCTAGCGTTTGTTTTAGCTAATATACTGGGGTATTTAATTATAAATTTTTATCTAAAAGAAGAATATAGTAATGTTCTGCTCTTATTGCTTTTAATGTCTATTGCGGTTTGCTTTCAAGCTCTTTATCAGCCATATAATGCTTGGATTAACGGGCATGGATATGGAAAAGAGCTAAAAAAGGCTAATATAAAAATGACGATTATGACTGCTTTATCTAGTATTTTATTAGTTCCGACAATGGGTGCTATTGGGGCCTGTGTGTCAAGTATGATATCAAATTTGTATTCGCTATTTTTATATACAAAGATTTACTATGCTAAAGTATAAAATATATACAAGTTATGCTAGAGCTGCTATATACCTAGTTTTATTGTCTATAGGCGCAAAAAGCAAAAAAGTTTTATTGCCGGCTTTTACATGCGCTACAACGCTACCGGATGCGATAGTGCAGGCTGGGGGAATTCCAGTGTTTGTGGATATCGATATGCATAGTTTAGAAATGATTCAAGATGATATAAAAAATAAAATTTCATCCGATACGATAGCAATTATATCTCACCATTATTATGGCGCTTATATGGACCATGTTGTAAAAATACAAGATATTGCAAAAAAATACAACCTTATTCACATAGAAGATAGGGCTCATTGTTATGGCATAAAGAAAGATTTGATCGGGGATGTTGCTATATATTCTTTTTCAAAGAATATGATTTCTCCCGGCGGGGGATTAATAGTTACAAAAGATCATAAGATATGGCAAGAATGTCTAAGCATTCAAGATAAAAATAAGAGTATTTTTCATACATTCATTTTAAATACTGAAGCCTTTAACTATATGGAGGCTATTAAAAACGATAGGTCTTGCGAAGGATATAAAAAATGGAAAAAATGGAGACTTCTAGATTTTATTAAAATAAGTGTCTCCAAGCTACTAAAAATTCTTGGCTTTTATCAAAAAAACTATTTTTATAAAATAACCAACAATGACATTGGAAAAAATTTTTATATATTTGATACTAGGATGACTTCAGAGCAATTGAAATATATCTTAATCTCTATAAGAAAGTTAAGGCTTGCGATTAATACTAGGAAAAAAGTCGCATCCAAGCTTAATGAAATTTTACCATCCTTTTTGAATGTAGACAATAATATATTTACAAACTATGTAATATATAGCGATGATCTTGAGAAGCTAGAGCGTATTTTTGGCGCTCTTAATATTAAAACTAGAAGAGTATGGCCGTATTTTCAAAAATATTGGTATGAACAAAAGACCGCAAATATCGAAGAACTATCTAAAAAACTATTGCTAATAGACTTGGATTGCTTTAATGAAGAGAAAATAGGTAAGTTAAGAGGGGCGCTTAATGGAAATTAGAATTCTTACAAAAGATTTAATTAACCCGATAGAGTGGAATATTGGTATAAAGAATCCAACACAACTATTTGAATTTGCAAATACTAGTGGTAAATTTTCAATTCCATATTTTTTAATAATAAAAGATAGTAATCTTATTTTTAAATGGCAATTCTTTGTTATAGGTTTTAAAAATTTTAGATATATCAATATTGTTTCAGAACCGAATGTTCAAGCTACCGAATTGTTAGATGTTGCCTTTAAAGAAATTCTAAGGGTATTTAATCCTTTCAAGGTAGTTTTTTACTCTATCACATTATCAAAATTTACAAATATGAATTTTTTAGAACTAAATAATTTTAATGAAATATATAGATACGGTTCATCTGTTTTAGATTTAACCCAAAATGAAGACGTAATATTTTCTAATATACATAGTAAACACCGCAATGTTATAAGAAGGGCGCAAAAAGAAAATGTTCAAATATTAGAAGACACCAGCGAGCAGGGGATATATGATTTTCAGAAGATTACTATCGAAACGTATGCCAGATCAAATAAGCCATCCTTAAAAGTTGAGTATTTATTAAAGTATTTTTTTGCGTTAAATAAAACAAATAGAATAAAAGTTTTTTTTGCAAAACACGACGGTATTATTCAGGCTGGAGCAATTTTTATAATTTCTGACAATATGTCTATATATTGGCATGGTGGTTCTATAAATAATTGTATTTTGGGATCTTCAAATTTGTTGCAATGGGAGGCAATAAGATATTTTAAAAAAAATGGTATTGCCCAGTATGATTTTGGCGGCTGCTCTTTTGGTGAAGATGAGAAGTCAATAAGCATAAATAGATTTAAAGATAGATTTGGTGGTGAATTGCGATATTATTTTGGAGGAATATTGATTTATAGATCATTCTTAAATACGCTATTTCGGGCGATACTTTGGTTTAAGAATAAAATATGATTGGTTGATTTGAATGAAACAAATTTTGATAACCTGCGATACCGAAGTCGGCGAACTGCACGCAAATAAAGCTGATGCGTTTGAGATTTTTATAAAAGGCGAGATCCTGGGTAGGGAAGTAGGCGTAAAGCTCATAAATGATCTGGCAAGCGAATACGGTGCGATGGTGGAACATTTTGTGGATGTGTATCCTTATGAAAGATATGACGAGTGCAAATTTGAGCGGTTATGCAGCGATATCATCCATGGCGGGCACGGCGTAAATTTACACACTCATCCATCAGGCAGATATGATAAAAATAGAAAATTTATGTGGCAGTATGGCTTGGATGAACAGATAGAAATTATAAAATTTGGTAAGCAAAAAATAAAAGAGTGGATAGGCATAGACGCTCCGGCTCATAGGGCCGGTGGATACGGAGCCAACGACGATACTATTCGGGCTTTAAAACTTAATGATATTTTTATAGATAGCTCGTTTTTCTATAAAAACGGAAATTGCAAGATAAACTATGATTACATAAATAAAGCGTCTAAAAAAAACGGCGTATTGCAGCTGCCCGTGAGCGTTTATAAAAAGCAAAAACGTTATAGTTTTATAAAAACAAAAAGTAGTTTTCAAAAATTTGATTTTAGATACGGTTCTAGTGCAGATGAAATTTTAAAAGCGATAGATCTAATGCCTGAAAATTGCATAATAGTGCTTTTTTTACATAGTTTTAATTTTTTAAATTTGAAGTATAGTTTTAAAGATAATAAATACGTAACAATAAGTATAAATGATAAATTAATAAACGAATATAAATTGCTTCTTGCAAGTATTGCTGATAAAACGGAGTGTAAATTTT
>CAUSAC010000004.1:0-89359 GCA_963529615.1 uncultured Campylobacter sp.
ACGAGATAAAAACCCCGCTTAGCGTGATTTTGATGAGTATCGAGCTTTTCGATACCGAGCCGAAAAAATATCTGGGCAATATCAAGGCGGGCGCAAATACGATAAACGCGCTATTTGAGGATCTAACCGCGCTAAGCTTAAACAAAAGCGGCAGCGGGCGGGAGGTAAATTTAGGCGAGCTGCTGCAAAGCCGCATAGAGTATTTCTGCGTCTCTGCGGAGCAAAAGTGCATAAGCTTAAGCGCCGATCTGCGCCCGGTAGCCTTTTGCGCGGATGAGTTTAAGCTGCGAAAGATCATCGACAATCTGCTTGGCAATGCGATAAAATATTGTGATGAGCTCGGCTGCGTCGAGGTGAGCCTGCACGAGCGCTCGTTTCGTATCAAAAACAGCGGCGAGGGCATCGCGCAGCAAAATTTGCCGCATATTTTCGAGCTTTACACCCGCTTTGACGAACGCAACGGCGGCTTTGGCATCGGGCTTTTTATCGTGAAAAAATATTGCGACGAGCTCGGGCTTAAAATTTCGTGCAGAAGCGAGCCTGGAGAGACGGAGTTTCGGCTGGAATTTTAACTTTACCCAAATGAAATTCTGCGCGAACGAAATTTTAGCAAGCGGGCTTGCTAGGCTTAACCGCGTAGGTTTAAATTTAGCTAGCGATTCGTCCGTAAAAATTTGCGCTAGGTTATAATTTGACGGCGGAATTTACGCATGCAATTCGGTCGCGCTCGAAAAATTTCGTCCGCCGGTTTGCAAAATACATAGCGTAAAATTCTACGGAATTTCGTGAAATTTTATTTGGACGCGGACAAGATCGCGGCGGCTACGGATAAAATTTGCAGCAGTTCAGATAAAACCGCGCGCGACAATCGGCAAAATTCCGTAAAAATTTCGCGGCGCGCCGATTAGGTTCGCCCTTGCTCTGTTACCTCATACGCGCCGTATTCATGGCTGCGCAAAAAGCTGTGTCTTTTTAGGTTTCGTACTAAAAATATTTATTTGCTTCTCATTCTTGCGGCTCGGCACGTTGGCACGGACTACACGCGGGTAAATTTAAAATTTAGACAAACTTTGCCCTGCTGAAGCGGATTGGAGCTTTATTAAAACAAGCGCGCAGCTATTTTAAGCGCGTAGCCGCCCTTCGAACGCACCCTGGTCCTTTTAAAGCGTGCGGCAAATTTTAAAATTTGCGCAGGGTCAAAGAGTAAGCGAGGCAAAAGAGGTTAAATTTTAGCGACAAGACCTAGCTTTGCCACTTTTCAAATTTGACTCCGTATTTATGTATAAAATCAAAATTTAACTAAATTTGCCCCGCCTGAGTCAAAATAGGCGGGGCAAATTTGATCGTTTCTCGCCGAGCGCTTTGCCTATCCTCGTATTATGCGGGTGCTTTTGCAAGATGTTACGGTAGGCTACGCTTAAATCAATGCTACGGCTGTCCGTGTTTAGCCCGGATCACAAATGTCTTGCCGCGATTTGCCTTTGCCCTAAAATTTTCACGATCTCATCTAGGCTTAAAATTTTGCCGTGCGAGTCAAAGCCTACGTTTAGTATGCGTCCCTCCAGGCTGGAAGCGCGGTCGTGCAAGTGTCCGTGAAGCATAAAAGAGCCTCGCGAGGCGTGGTTGTGCTCCTCCACGGGATAGTGAAACATACAGATGCTCATACCCGTCTTGCCGTCCTTTATTGCGCCCGCGCCGCCGTCAAAATTTAGCTCCTTGTAGTGCAGGATATCGCTAAAGATGGGATTCCCGTCCTCTTTTAGCTCGCGCAGCAGCGCTTCTTTGTTTTGGCTAATGAGCGTATCGTGGTTGCCTAAAATCAACACATGCGAGCCGTTTAGCCTACGCGCGACGCTTTTTAGATCCTTCAATTTATTGCAAAATGCAAAATCTCCCAGATCATAAACCGTATCCTCTGGCCTCACTACGGCATTCCAGAGCTCTATTAGCTTTTCGTTCATCTCGCTTACATCGTTAAAATTCCTAAATTTAGGGCAGTATTTCATAATATTTGCGTGATAAAAATGCAAATCTGAGGTAAAAAATATCATCATTTTTCCTTTAAGCTTTAATCGCTGCATCAAATTTAAGCTTTACGTAAATTTGCGCGGCGTCAAATATTCGCGCTAATCGTTAAATTTTTTCCAAAAATTCTTTTATAAAGCCTAGCTTGCCCTGCTCGTCAAGGGATTTGAATTCTCGCTCGTTTGCTTTGATGTGATCGACCAAAGGATGAAATTCCTCATCGAGCTTGGTTTTATCCAGTTTGCCGGAAAGCGCCTCGTTTTTACTGCGAGCGAAAAATTTATTCACGAGATAATAAGGCGTTTTCATCTTAAAGCAAAAATCGTTTTGGCTCGGGATATACACCATAAAGCCCTCGAATTTCGCCTCTTTGACTATATTTTTTAGCTCCGAAAAGCTCGTTTTTAGATACTGCTCGCCCTCCTTATAAAAAGGTCTTTTTAGCGCTCCGGCAGTGCTTGCGGCGATTTTATCCAGCTCGAATTCGCTCTCTTGCGCGCCGGTTTTAACATCGATAAGTCCGATAAAAGTCTCTCCAAGCTCCTCTTCTACGATGTGCGGGTCGCTCTCGTCGGTGATCTCAAATAAAAAAGTTTTATTTGGATAGCGTTTGAAAATCTCTTCAAATTTACAGCAGTGCTCGCGCGTCATCTGTGCAAATCTACTATCGGTCGATCCCGTCGTAGAGTAGATGACGCGGCGGTTAAAGCTCGCGCCGCTTTCGCCAATATCTACATAGGTGCAACACCCCAAAAAGCCGTTTACCTTTCGTACGGCAAGCACGGGCGTATCGTCTGTGATATCGATAGGATAAAGGCTTTTGCGCGAGGTAAATTCCGAGTAGTTATAGACCTTTTTAAACGGACGCACGATGATATTTAGATCATCGTCCATTATGAGCCCGCGCATCTCGAGCAACGCCTTATCCCAATCGGCTTTGAAAAAGACGCGTTTTGAGTATTTATAGGTGCGAAGCTCGGGATAAAGCTCGCTTTGACGCGCACTCCAGAGCCTTTTATCCTGCGTGGCGGCGATATATTTTTTCGTTACGTAGGTATTTTGCGCCGCATCAAAGGGCAGATCGCGCCTGTTTAGAGCCGCCGCGTCTTTGATCTTTTGCGCTACGTTTTCGCTCATAGGATTAACGGGCGGGATCAAAATTTCGCCCTCTATTTTGTTGTTTGCGACCTTGATAAACATCGCTATCACGGTATCTTCATCGACGCCGTGCTCGGAGGCGAAGAAATTTTGCATTCTAAAGCATTCGAAAATAAATCCATTCTGGGCGGCTTGCTCTTTTAGGCTTAGCAGCTCTTTGGTACGCGCACTCACGTTGCTAAGCACGATAAGGACGTCTTTAGCTTTGTTTTCCAGAGCAAATTTATACGCCTGCTTTATCTCGCGGGCGACCTTGCGTTTCGCGTCCTCCAAAAGCTTCGGCGACCAAGTATAAACCCCTGCCTCATCGGTTAAGAACATATCGTTTTCCAGATGATAAATTTGCGCCTGCGGATATTCGTTTTTAAATTCTTTAATTTTCTCTTTTGCGAAAGTCGTTTTACCTGAGCCCGCGTGTCCGCGAACGACTATAAATTTTCTCATTTTACCGCCTTGATTTTATGTGGCGATATTCTACCTGAAATTTGAGCGCTTTGGTATCAAGAAATATGGATTTTGGTAAAATTCAATTTACAGAGCAGATTTTTGCCGCTTAGCTCGCGCAGTTTTGAGACGCGAATGAGACGGCGCAGCACCCGTATCTACGCGGATCTGCCGCCGATGCGCGCTTTCTGGCGCGAAATTGAGCGAGGATAAAATTTGCGGCGAAGCCGCTGGACGGCTTAAATTTAAACCTCAAGGCTCAAATTTACAGAAGGATCAAATTTGATCTCTTTATGGGCTTATCGAAGCATAAAAATTTATTGTTTTGACTAATTTGAATACGATAAAAAGATAGCGATAAATGTGGTTTAAAATTTTAAATAAATAGAAATTTGCGCTTTGCCGAGGTGCTGAAATTAAAATTTGACCGAATTTAACCTCGCCTAAGCGCTTGATCGATAAAGGCGCCAAATTTTGATAGACGTGCGATAAAAAGCGTATTTATCTTCGCTATTTGATTTAAATTTAGCCCCGTAAAGGGGCTAAATACGCTTATTTGTCTCCTAACGGCCAATAAACGATCGGTTTGGCTCCGAGCCTTGCCTCGCCGTGATACATGCCAAGCTTGTCTTTCGTCCATGCAAAGCCCGTGTGTCCATGCTTGTCGACCGAGATGATGCCGCCGCTACCGCCGAGCGCTTTGACCTCTTTTACCGCTTCTTCGGCGGCCTTTTGCACGTCGGAGGTTTTGTATTTATACAGAGCTGAGACCTCGTGCGCGGCATTTACGCGCATGTAGATGTCGCCCGTGCCGGTGCAAGAAACCGCCACAGAGTCGTTGTCGGCGTAGGTTCCAGAGCCGATTATCGGGCTATCGCCGATGCGGCCGGTCATTTTATTTGTCATGCCGCCCGTGCTGGTTGCTGCGGCTAGGTTGCCGTTTTTATCTAGCGCGATCGCGCCCACAGTGCCAAGATACGGACGCTCGTGTAAATTTAACGACGTCTTTTTCGCCTTTTCGCTATCAAGTAGCAGCTTTTGTTTCTCTTTGGCCTTTTGTAGCGCGTCGTATCTAAACTGCGTGAAAAAATACTTCTGATCGACCATCTCTAGGCCGTTTTCTTTGGCGAGCTTGTCGGCTCCCTCGCCGGCGACTAGCGTATGCCACGTCTTATCCATCACGAGTCTGGCGCCTAGGATGGGGTTTTTGATATGACGCGCCATCGCGATCGCGCCCGCTTTTTTGGTCGAGCCGTCCATTATCGAGGCGTCGAGCTCGTTAAATCCGTCGGCTGTAAATACCGCACCCTTGCCCGCGTTGAAATTCGGATCGTCTTCAAGCACCATAATGGCCGCCGTTACGGCATCCATCGCGCTGCCGCCCCGTTCAAGCACGGCTTGACCCGCCAAAAGCGCCCGGTTCATCGGCTCCTCGCGGATTTTAAATTCCTCCTTGGTTAGATCAAGCCCGCTGGTGCCGCCGTGAATGACGATAACGGGGTAAAATTTCTCCTGTGCATTCGCAGCCGTTAGCCCGAGCAGGGCCAAACTAGCCGCCATAAAAACGGCCTTTGAGAGTGAAAAGTGCTTCATATCTCATCCTTTCGAAAAAATTGCAGAATTTCTAAGAAATGATATAACTTTGCGCTTTTCGTTTCGCTTAATCAAATGCGAATTCGGCTGGATCTAAATCTAATGCTTTGAGCTTAGGATCAAGCTTTCGCCGTCAAATTTAACGTGGTTTAATTTATGGCACAATCTGATAGGTTGATTTAAATTTTATAATTTTGAGTTTAAGCGTCGGTAAAATTTAATTACCGCGGCTCGATAAATTTTAACCGCGCGTCATAAAATTTTAGCGCGCCGCCGTATTTTAAACGGCGCTACGCAAGCAAGCAAGCTCAAGCACGCACCCGCCGGCAAAGCAGGCTTCAAATCAAACGCCTCAAGCTCGCCGTGCGCGATCATTTAGTGTTGCGTCGAAACCGACGCCAATATGTTTTGATGGCTCAATCGCAGCTTTTTTCTCCGCGACAAAGGCGCACTAGGTCGTATTTTAGCAGCACCAAGCCAAGGCCTAGCAAGAAAAGGTCTTTAAAGATAAAGCCGTCGATCTTACCTAGCTGCGGCAGTAGGCTGAGCGTAGTCAGCGCCATGACGATCACGATGAGATCGCCCACGATGCCCGCCTTCGGCTTGAAAAAGCCCGCGATGAGCGAGAGATAGCCCACGGTCTCCACCACGCCCAAAAAATAGCTCGCGCCGGCATCCCCGAGCGCTGACGGCAAAAACGAAAGCCATGTCTGCGAAAAGAGCGGCTTTAAAGCCTCCACCTCGAACTCAAACCACTTGTAGTTGCCCATCACGGCAAGCACGATGATAACGGAAAGTCTGGCGAATATAATATCCGCGTCGCCTGCGACAAATTTTTTTACGATCTCCCTCATACGGCTCCTTTGTAAATTTTGTAGCGGTATGATAGCGAGCTTGCGTGTAGGCTACGTGAAGGGGCGAAATTTCAAATCTACGGCTCCGCAAAATTTGAAATTCCATGCTGCGCGCCGTAAAATTTTAGCGTGCGCATCGTATGATTTAACGTGCACGCCGTAAAATTTCAACGTGCATACAAAATTTTAAATTCGCGCCCAAATTTAAGCTATAATCGCTTCAAATTTTAAGGAGCTGCAAATGCTAAAATCATATCCTCTTGCGATGCAGGGCGTGGAGTTTCGCGGACACGGCGTGACGGGCATTTACGAGATGGACGAGCGGATAGCCTTCGTCCATTTTGCTTTCGCGGCTCCTAGCGAACAAAATATCGCCGCGAAGCTAACGCCCGGCTACGTTCTGCTAGATACGTTTTCGCGCGATTTTAGCGAACACAAAAGATCGGTGCTTGCCTACGAGCAGCGCGAAATTTTCTCTGCCGCCTCTGCGCTTTGTTATCCGCAGGACGGCCACTTCATGCTAAATACGAGATATTACGAGGGCTTCGTCGATTCGCCCGCAAAGCTCATCAAAATACAAGACGGCGAAATGACTGAGCTTGGCGACGCTCCAACGCCCGTGAAGCAGATCTACAACGACGCGCGAACCTATGAGTTTGACGGCTTTGCCGTGCGGATGAGTTCGCCCTTTATGATGGAGTGCAGAGCTTCACAAGGTGGGTCAAGTTTAAACGACGCGGCGGCTGATTTAGGCGGCACGCCAAATTCTAGCGGCGCGGCGGGCGAAAATTTAAAAAATTCCTCCGAAAATGTCGGCGCAGCGGCTGTTTGTAAAGCGAGTAAAAGCGATCCGCGCGATGAAACCAGCGAGGCGAAAGATAAAATTTCAAACGGCGGCAAGCCGACCCGCAAAAAAGCGGCTGCAAAAGGTAAAACGCTTTGGCGGCTGAAGCTAGGCGCGTATCTATATACGCCCGTTTGCCTGCGCGGCGCAGCGGCGTCGCATTTTGACGCGCAAGATAAGCGGTATGGTCGCGAGACGCTGTATTTCGGCACCGCAGGCAAGGGCGGGCACCTATACGCCGTAGACGCAGCAAGCGGCGAGGTGATCTTTAAGCTTGACACCGGCGGAACCGAGCGTTTCGCGTGGTTTGATGATAAAATTTTACTCGCAGATCGCCGCGGCAAGCCGGTTTTGATTAGCGCGGACGACGGCTCGATCTTAAAAGAGGTGGAATTCGCCGAGTTTCAATTCGGCTCAGATCAGATCATGCTCGCTAGTAGGGGTCGCCTCTACGCCGTGGCAAACGACGGAGCCGCGATGTACGCCGTCTGCGCGGATATTTAAATTGGACATATTAAAATTCGGCTTGTAGTTGTAGATTAAATTTAAACGTAAGGCTTAGGGCACCGAGCGCTTTGGCTATAAAATCTACATATTTGAGGCTCATGCCCGTTAGCTACAGCGCCCGCAAGAGCCACGCCCCATCTCTCGCCCGTTCGGAAAATGCCAAAAACCGCAAATTCTCTAACATAAAACATGCCGTAGCTCGCTCGCTAAGTAAAATTTATTCGCCCGGCGCGTCGTTTCGAACTGAAATTCAAACCCCGCGCCTTAAAATTTAAAGCGGTCGCGGCAAAATTTCAAGGCGCGAAATGATGCGGCTTACCCCGAAATTCCATCGAGCTTTGCGGCGTGTACGGGCAAACCTCGGCGATGATATTGATCGCAACGCCCGTTTTAGCGGCAATCGCGTAGATTTTAGGCAAAAACTTCGGCGCGAAGCTGAACAAAATCTCGTACTCCTCACCGCTTTGCAGCGCAACCTCGCTAGGGCGGGCGATCCAGCGCGCACCTACGTCGCTAGCCTCCAGCAGGCGGGGTAAGTCCTGCGCGAGCCCGTCGCTAATGTCCATCGCCGCGCTAATGAACTTCGCCGCCTTGTAAAAAAACTTATCGCGCAAAACGGGCCTAACGAAGCGCGAATTTTTTGAAATTTTTGCGCGCAGATCCTCGCGCAGATCAAATACGGAGCCTTCGTATGCTTGGCTTTGAGGCGCTAAATTTTCACATACTGAGCTTTGCGACATAGAATTCTTGCGATTCTTTCTGCTCTGCGATACGGAATTTTGCGCCGGAATTTCGGCATCCAAGCCCTGCGGCTCGGTGCGCGCAGGTAAAATTTTATCGTCCAGACTTTGCGGCTCAAGATCCAAAATTTGTATTGCCGAAGTTTCAGCGTCCATGCTTTGTAGCTTAGCATGCGCAGGTAAAATTTTATCGCCCGGGCTTCGTACCTCATCGCCAGGATTTTGTGCCGTCGAAGTCTCGGCGTTTAGACCCTGCGGCGCGGTGCTTGAGCTTTGCACCGACGAAACTTTATCGTTTCGGTTTTGCGTCTGCGAGCTAGCGGGAAAAATTTCATCTCTTAAAAGCACCGCCAGATCGCGCCCGACGCCGCCTAGCTCGCCGGTATGCGCGATGAGATCGCCCACGCGTGCGCCGCTACGAAACACGGGGCGCTTGCACTTGCCGATCAGGCTCACGCTAAGCGCGATGCGATCCGAGCCGATCGTGTCGCCGCCGATGATCCGTATGCCCCACTCGCGCGCCGTTTCGCTCACGCCCGCGCACAGCTCGTCGATCTCGCGCGTGCCGATCTCGCGCGGCAGAGCAAGCCCCAACAGAGCGTATTTGGCGCGTGCATTGGTCGCGATCATGTCCGAGATGTTTACGAGCATCGCCTTTGTGCCGATCTCACGCAGGCTCAGCCAGCCGCGCCGAAAGTGCACGCCCTCGACGAAAAGGTCCTTGCAATACGCTCGCTCGCCGATCACGGCGCAATCATCGCCGTTAAGCTTCGATCTAAATTTCTCAAAAATATACTGCTCCTTATCCATACGCCCTCCGTTAAATTTAGCGTTATGCCGCAGCCGCGCGAAAGCTAAGAAGCCCGAATTTGCGGGCCTTTGTTTAAATTTCGTCGCGCACGCGCAGCAGGAATTCTACGCTCCGCTTTGCAAGATTATAGCGTAAATTTAGATTTTCGCCGCGCGAGTTTGGCTGCGGTTCGGTGCGGCTCGATAGCAAAATTAGAAATCGCGTGAGCTTTGGGGCTTTAACGCGGCTAGGTACGGACGAGGTCTGCGATAAAACTGCGCCCGACTGACGCACAAACAGCCCCCAAAGCCCAGCTCTAACTTGCCGCCGCGACACCGAACCGCGTTCATAGCGCACTCAAAAGCGCCCGCGAAGCTTCATATACTGGCGAAATTGCGGCTTTTAGTGGCCGCGATACAAAGACAATGCGCTGCAAAGGTAAACGGCCGCACAGACACGGACGCTGCTTCAAATCTACGGCGCGGGTATAAATTTCGCTTTCAAAATGGGGCTTCAAAAGCGCAAACTCCGCCGCGCGGCCTAAATCTACCGCAGACCCGTACCGCCCCCAAACGGCACGAAATTCTGCCGCGCCCTAGGCGCTCAAACCGCGCAACGCCCCAAGCCGAATTTCATCGCGGCGCAGCGGCAAAATTTCACGAAACGCCGCCGCCTGCTAACTCGCTAGCTTTTCTTTAGCTCCGCAAGCTCGCGCAGAATCGCCTCCTTGCTCTTGCGATCTTTTAGCGCATCGTAGCACTGCGCGAGCAGCTCTAGCGCGTGGGTCAGAGCCTGCTTATAGGCCGGCAGCCGCTGATATGCCAAAAGCGCCGCTGCATCGTCTCTCATCGCCGCGAAATGTCTCAGCGCCGCGGACGGATCGCCGCGTATCATCGCGATCTCGCCTAAAATCTCGTGCCCGTCGTAACCCGAGTGCTCGTATGCGGTGCCACGCATGCTCTCGTAGAGCTTTACCGATCTGTCCGCATAATCCTGCGCCGCGGCTAGATTTTTCTGTGCATAGCTCATAGAAATTTTACTCGCGCCCGCCTCTTTGTAAATCGCTAAAAATTGTCGCGCGATCTGTAGGTAAAGCCTGCCCGTATCGGGCTCCGTCGCATCCGAAAGCTCCGCTGCGGCAAGCAGATGCTCTAGCGCGGCGGCACACTCGCCTAGCCCCGCATACAGCTGCGCGTAATCTCGCGCGAGCGAAGCCTTACGCGCGCGCTCGTCTGATCCATCCTCTATAAACGGGCGCAGATGCAAGCAGTGCGCCTCCCATTCGGCCAAATCTCGCAGTGCACGACGCTTGGGCTCAGACGCCGACTCATTCAAAGCGGAGCTAGCCTTAGCACGCAGATACTCGCACGCGCCGCTAGCTCTGCCTTCGGCCTCGTAGGGATCGGGGGTGAGCGTTTGCAGTCGGGCGAAAATCTCCTCCGCACGCACGGGATCGCTCTGCAAAAACATAGTCCAAACAAACAGCGCCCGCCCATATTCGCGCACAGCGCTCTTGCGATCGCCGCGAGCCTCGTAGATGCGCCCGAATGTATAAGCGCTCTCGTAATTTACGGCATCGGCATATATCTCCGCTACCCCGTTTCGCATGGAGTTTGCGTCCGTCGCCAGCGAGATCGCGGCGTCGGCATCGCCGCGCTGCAGGGCGATGCGCGCACGGATAAATCTGCTAAAAATCCGCCCTACTTCGATGCGCTTTAGCTCGCTAAGCTCCTGCGCCCGCGCAGCGAGCTTTTCGGCGCGCGAGATCTCTTTGGCAAGCAGCGCTATATCGGCATTTTCTAGCAATTTCCAAATTTCGCGTATGGAAGACGCGGCGGAATTTTTAGCGGCGGCATTCGCAGAGGCTATGTTTTTTGGCGCGGAAATCTTGGCCGCGGCAGGATTTTTGACGGCATTACCCGCACCGGTAGAATTGGCGGCATCCTTTACGACGGCGCCGCTTGCGGCATGGGTGTTTTCGGCGGGCGGCGGGACCTGCGTGCAAGCGGCAAGAAACAAGCCGAGCGCGACGTAGGGTAAAATTTTCATAGGAGACCTCCGGAATTTTAGCCCGATTATAGCAAAACAAAGTTTAAATTCCGCAGCAGCGGAGCCTGCGTCTGCGTAGAGCGGCGGCCTAGCTTAGATGAAATTTTAAAATTTTACCGAGCGACAACCGAGCGACGTTCATAAGCCGCGTAAGTTTGGCTGTGGGTTTGCATACGGCCTGATAGCGAAATTAGCAATCGCATGAGTTTTTGGGCTTTGTCGCGGCTCGGTATGACTACTTGATGCGGACGAAGATCTGCGATAAAACAGCGCGAGTTTATTTCTTGCATGCGCCCGCCTACGCGCACTCGCGCAGATAATGGGTCTTTAAAACGGCGAGCTTGAAATTTTAAAATTTAGCGTAGCCGCTGGCGAGATTAAATTTAAACGCTGCGTAAGCGCAGCAAAGATAAAATTTAATGCTAATTAAAACCGTAATGCAGCATGCAAACAAGGAGATAAAATGGATGATGCGAAACCGAGCGAGCCGCTACTAATCATAAAAAGGGCGAGGCGTTTTTACGGGCCTTTTTATTCGGTAGTTAAAATTTTACAATTTTATATCGCCATTGTTTTTATAATGCTCGACAAGCCTTATGCTCCTATCGTAGGCTGGATAACGCTAATCGGTCTTTTTTATACGACGGTTATCCCGAATTGCTTTAAATTTATTGCGTGCTACGATGATAAAGTGATAGTAAGATATATCTTTTGGCAAAGAATTCTAAAATATGATGAGATTAAATATATTGCTACATTCGCATATCTGCCGGGAGGCGAAACACTTTGCCTAAAACTAAAATTTAATTTGGCAAATATCGTATTTAATCTAAGCTCGATTATTTTGCCTTTAAGCTATATAACAAAAGAAGATTTTGAAAAATTAAAAATTTTAATGAGTGATAAAAATATCGAATACAGGGATTTTATCTAAACCGAAGCAGTCTTAAAATCAAATACTCAATCAAGTCAAGCAGGATAAACTCTCGGGCGGCGCAAACCGCCCGAGATACCCCTAAGCCCTTACTGCTCGTAAAAGCCGCTCGGTTTGGAGATCGTGTCTATGTAGATGTTTTTGGTCTGGGTGTAGTGCTCCAGGATCATCTTGTGGGTCTCGCGACCGATGCCCGATTCTTTGTAGCCGCCAAACGGCGCGCCCGCGTGGATCTGGTTGTAGGTATTGACCCACACGCGACCCGTCTCAAGCAGGCGTGCGACCGTGAGCGCTTTTGCGATGTCGCGCGTAAATACGGCGCCGCCTAGTCCATAGAGGCTGTCGTTTGCCATGCGGACGAGCTCGTCTTGATCTTTAAATTTAATCACGACGCCCACAGGACCGAAGATCTCCTCCTGCGCCACGCGCATATCGTTGCGCACGTCCACGAGCAGCGTAGGCTCGACGAAAGCCTCTCCTGCGCTATGTCGCTTGCCGCCCACGGCGATCTTAGCGCCCTCCTCTACGCCGATTTTTACGTACTCTAAAATTTTATCGGCTTGCTTTTTGTTGATCTGGCATCCCATCTGGGTGTTCGGATCGAGCGGATCGCCCACCTTGATGCGCTTAAATTTCTCCACGAGCGCCGGTACGAATTTATCGTAGATGCCCTCCTGCACGAAAATTCTACTTCCCGCGCAGCAGACTTGGCCTTGGTTGAAAAGGATCCCTAACTGCACGCCGTCGATCGCAACATCGAAGTCGCAATCGTCAAAGATGATATTTGCGCTCTTGCCGCCAAGCTCAAGCGTAGCGGGGATGATCTTTTGCGCTGCGGCTAGCGCGATGCCTCTGCCGACCTCGGTAGAGCCCGTAAATGCGAGCTTGTCAAGCCCTTTGTGAGTGCGGACGAACTCGCCTGCCTTGCTTCCCTTGCCGGTTACGACGTTGATGACGCCCTTTGGAAGCAGCGGCGCGATTAGGCGGATGAACTCCAAAATGCTAAGGCTGGTTTCGGAGCTTGGCTTAAATACGCACGTATCGCCCGCGGCAAGTAACGGAGCGAGCTTCCACGCGCCCATCAAAAACGGGAAATTCCACGGCACGATCTGTCCTACTACGCCGATCGGCTCGCGTAAAACGACGGATAGATAGCGCTCTTTTAGCATATTCGCGCTGCCCTCCTCGCCCAAGATCACGCCCGCAAAATAACGGAAATGCTCGATCGACCACGCCACGTCGACCGCGCGCGTCTCGCGGATCGGCTTGCCGTTGTCGATAGTCTCTACGGTGGCGATGAACTCGGCGTTTTGCTCTAAGACGTCGGCGATCTTATTTAGCAGCGCGCTGCGCTCATAAACGCTGGTGCGGCGGAAGCTCTCAAACGCCTTGCGGGCTGCAGCGACCGCTCTATCGACGTCCGCCTTGCTAGCATCTGCGATCTTTGAAATTTTCTCGCCGGTAGCGGGATTAAAAACGTCTAGGCTCGCGCCGCCTTCGGCACCCACAAACTCGCCGTCGATGAAAAGCTTATAGCTTGGTTGGATTGTAGCCATGCTTACTCCTTTGTGAAATATGACATTCGCTATTATATATCCGCGGCGGTTAATGCGGCATAAATTTCGGAGCGAAAATCGGTTAAAATTTCGTAGTGTGTAAATTTAAGAAGTACGCGGCGCGTGCGAAATTTTAAAATTTAATCTGCGCGTGCGACAGCGGAGGGTTTGAGGAATTTTGAAGCGGCGTTAAATTTAAGCGGGCGCGAGCGGCGAAATTTCAAAATGTAACGTTTATGGAATGAGAGTGGAAATTCGGCTACGATAAAATTTCAGAATTCGGCTTTGCTAAATTTTAAAATTCGGTTGCTTTGAAATTTTAAAATTTGGCTCCGCCGGAATTTTGAATTCGGCTTCGTTAAAATTTTAAAATTTTGTGAAGTAAAATTTTTCAAACATTTTGCGGAACGGGCGAGCGGTTTAAATTTACGGCGCACGGCGGGCGTATCCGCGAATGTATTTCAAACTATAGCATGCCGATAAAATTTTAAAATTTTGCGAGATAAAATTTCTAAAATATTTTTTGAGATGAAAATTCTACAACTATCTTTCGCGCGAGCTTTGCAAGCCCATAACGCTTGCTTGTAAGGCTCCGCTTGATACGGGCGGCTTTTGAGCAAGACGAGAGGGCGGCGCCGAAAGACGGCATTGCAATCAATCTCGGCGTTTCGTAAAAGCATATACGGGCAGCACAACTGCTCTCGCGTGCAGCCTCTTGGGTGCAGGACGAGACGTAACCGCCAGTGCGTGCAGCTTTAGATGCAAAGGCGCAACTACTCCAGCGCACAGCTTCGGATGCGGAAGCGCAATCACTCGTGCGTACGGTTTCTTGGACGCAGGAGTGCAATCACTCGCACACGCGGCTCGGACGTAGTGAACCCAACTGCTCGCGCTGCGGCTCGCGGCTCGTTTGAGCACAGGGAAGGATAACTGCTCTGCGTGCGTCAGGCTCATTCAAGCCAAAAAATCGAACTAGGCGCACGAAGTCTCCGAACCCGCAAAAGCCACACTCGAGCTTTTCTAGCCGAGAGATCAAACCGCTTAAAATTTTAAAATTTGGGCTCGAAAAAGGTATCTTCGTGGATGTTGGCAAAGGCTGCTTGCAGGCTGATAAAAAACCTCGGATGGGCCTTTTCATACTGCGCCAAAAGCTCCTTCGTAGCGGCGCGCGCGGTGGGCTCCTTGCCGCCGTATTGCCTCGCGGGGCAGACCTCCTCCTCGCGCATGATCGGAAGCTCGTTATCTCTGGCGCAGGCGGCGATTTGGCGCTCGCGCGTGAGAATGAACGGACGGATGATCACGAGTCCGTTTTCGGCGACGTAGCGCGGAGCGAGAGTACGAAGCGCGCCGTTGAAGGTAAAATTCATAAAAAAGCTCTCCGCGGCGTCGTCGAGGTGGTGGGCGATGGCGATCTTATTAAAGCCATGTTCGAGCGCGTAGGAGTAGATGTATCCGCGCCTCATACGCGAGCAAAAGCTGCAAAACGTGGTGTTTGCGCGGATCTTTTCCTTGCCGAATTCAAAAATTTTAGTATCGATTATCTCGTAGGGGATCTCGTGCTCTTTAAAATGGGCGCTTATCTCGCGCAGGTCCTCGCCGATGCCGTAGGTAACGGTAACGGCTCGAAACTCCCAATCTAGCGGGCTTACGCTTTGGAAGTGCTTCAGCACGTGCGCCAGGCTCATGCTGTCTTTACCGCCGCTAAGAGCTAGTAAAATTTTATCGCCGCGCTCGAACATCTTGTATTTGGCGTTGGTTTGTCCGACGCGGCGAAGTAGCTTTTTGGAGAGGTTTATCATAACCTTTCGATCATTTTTAGGACAAAATTTGCGCTCGTCTGCGCGCTTTTTACCATAAACTCGTCAAAATCGAACTCGGCTTTGTGTCCCGCCTCGTCGCTTATCGCGCGCAGCACGCAAAACGGTACGCTCAGCGCGTCGCACACCTGCGCCACGCTAGCCCCCTCCATCTCGACCGCGCTCGCGTCAAACGTCCGCTCAATCCAGCTCTTGCGCTCCTCATCGCCCACGAACTGATCGCCGCTAGCGATGACGCCCGATTTTAGCGTGATGCCTAGCTGCTCGGCGACGCTTTGCGCGATAGAATTTAGCTTCGCGTCGGTTTGGACTGAAATTTTACTTCCGGGTACGAATCCGTGCGGATGCCCAAATGCCGTGATGTCCAGATCGTGCTGCACGAGCGCGGTAGCGTATAAAATTTCGCCGATCTTGATGCCGTGCTTCAAAGCCCCCGCGACGCCCGTAAAAATGAGCGCGCGCGCGCCGAATTTCTCGATCATAACCGTAGCGGTCAGGGCGGAATTTACCTTGCCGATCTTCGAATACGCGATCACTAGATCGTGGCCGTTAAGCTTAGCGGCGTAGAATTTATTATTCGCGTGCTCCACAGCTTCCACGCTCACACCCCGCTCGCGCAGCGCGGACAGCAGCGGCTCGATCTCTTCGGGCATCGCGCCTAAGATCGCAACTTTCATCTATTCTCCTTTGCAAATTTCAGAAACTCGTCTAGGCTCGCAAGATCCATGATGCTGAAGGTCGGCTTTTGTGTGATCTTTTTGTTTATCCCTTTTAAAACCGTCGCGCCGAACTCGACGAAGCAGTCCGCCTCACCCTCGTAATTTTTGATACTTTGCTTGTAAAGCACAGGGCCAATAAGCTGGGCTTTCAGCAGCTCTAGCGCTTCGGATTTTGTCCTATATGCGCGCGCCGTGGCGTTAGCAACGACGGGGGCAAAGCTCTCTTTTAACGCGGGGCGTAAAAATTCCAAAAGCTCGTCGCTAGCACTCCCTAGCATAGGGCAGTGGCTCGCGACGCTCATATTAAGTAGCATCGCGCGCTTTGCGCCCGCGGCTTTAAACTCGCCCTCGAGTGCTGCGAGATCATCTTTTTTGCCCGCGACTACGATCTGTCCATCGCAGTTATAATTCGCCGCCCAAATCTGCTTGCCTGCACTCGTCGCATCCGAGCAAATTTTTTCAACCGCCTCGTCGGCAAGAGCCAAGATCACCATCATTCCGGCGCCTTTGCCCTCGCAGGCGCTCTGCATTAGCCTACCGCGAATATTTACTAGCTTTAGCATCTGCTTCGGCTCTATGCCTCCCGCAGCGCTTAACGCGCTAAACTCGCCCAGCGAGTGTCCGAGCAAAAACTGCGGAGCGATGTTAAGCTTTTCTTGATCCAGCTTTTCTTGCAGCGCCGCAAGCACCATCATGGAATTTAATGCAATCGCAGGCTGCGTAAATTCCGAAACGTCGAGCTTGTCGTTAGGCTCAAACAGTAAATTTTTAAAATCGATACCGGTAAATTCTGAAGCCCCATCCAAAAGCGCGCGCGCAGATGCGAAGTTTTCGTAAAACCCCCTGCCCATGCCTACGCTTTGGCAGCCCTGTCCGGGGAAGATAAAAACAAATTTCATAAAAAAAGCCTAATGCTCGTGGTGGCGCCCGCCGCAGCACTCGTGGTCTTTTCCGTGATCGTGACCCCCGCAGCATTCATGACCGTCTGCATGTCCATGGCCCCCGCAACACTCGTGATCCTCTACGTGATCGTGTCCATGTCCGCCGCAGCACTCGTGCCCCTCGTGATGATGGTTGTGTCCGCAGCCGCAGCTGTGCGCGCCCTCCGGCTGCCCGGTAAGAATTTCGTCTGCCGTCGCTTCGCGGTTCTCGACGATCTTTATATTAAATTCCAGCTCCTTGCCCGCAAACGGATGGTTGAAATCGATAGTGACGTCCTGCTCGCCGATAGCTTTGACACTCACGCGGGTAGTCGCGCCGTCCTCTGCCTGACCGAAAAGCTCCATACCAACGACCAGATCAATACCCGCAAACTGCTCTTTGGGTAGGATTTGCACGGCGTCCTCTTTATACTCACCGACGCCGTCGCTCGGGCTTATGCAAACCGTTTTGCTCTCGCCCGCTTGCAGATTTAAAATTTCATCTTCCAGCTTTTGGATGATTTGATCCTTGCCGCTAAGAAAGGCGATCGGGTCGGAGTTTAAATTTGACTCTAAAATTTCGCCGGTTTTGCCGTCTTTTAGCTCATAATGCATCTTTATAACTCGGTTATTAGCCATAGTTTTCTCCTGTTTAAAAATTTTATTTTTGATTTTATATTTAAATTTAGGTTATCTAGCGGGCGCGGCTTTAGCTTCTTTGGAATCTGGGTATGAAGCCTTTAACGCTTTGTAGAATTTATTTGCGCTGTCTTTATCGCCGATCTTATCGAAGCTGATCGCGGTGTGATAGAGTAGCTTTGGGGTGTAGTCTTGGCTCTCGTTGTGCGAGATGCTCTTTTTATAATAGTTTATCGCTTCTGCGTATGAGCCGGAGAAATATGAAATTTCGCCCAGCATGTAATTTGCCTTAGCGGGCTTGTAATTTTTAGATACTAAATAATTGTAGCGCTCTTTTGCGCCCGAATAGTCTTTTTTGGCATATAAAGCGTCAGCCTCTTTCAATACTGAAGCTTGATCTTTTGATTTAAAATCGGAATCTGTTTTTGTACTAGCGGAAGTTGAAGCAGCACCTGCGTCTAATTCAGCGTTTTTTTTTACGCTGCCGCCGCTACCTAATTTTTTATTAATTTCAGCAATTTGGGCTTTTATAGTAGCGATGTCTCGTTTCATCTGATCTAGCTCGCTGCTGCCTTGGCTCTTGCCCGTAGCGCGAATTTCTAGATCCGCTACCCTGTTTTCCAGGTTCGAAATTTTAGAATTTGTTCCTTCAAGGACGCTTCGCAAACCTTCGACACTCTCGCGTGTATTATCTACACTAGTTTGCATCTCGCTTATACGCTTGCGATTGTCGCGCAATATTTGTTCGTTTTCAGTTAACCCGTAAGAGCTACCTGAATCAATATTGCCAGCATCAAATGCGGAAGTTTCTGCATTTAAAAAAGTGGCGACTCCCAAAAGAGCCGCCACCGTGAAATTTTTAAATTTCAAATTAGAATCCAACTTTGAATTCGTCGCGTCTGTTTTGAGCGTCGCACTCTTTAGAATGCTCTGTGCAAGCCATATTGCTCTCACCATAGCTTACTACGGAAATTCTGCTCTCATTTACGCCTTGAGCAACCAATGCGTCTTTAGCTGCAGTAGCTCTCTTTAGACCAAGAGCATAGTTGTACTCATCAGAACCCCACTCATCGCAGTTACCCTCAACTTTAACAGTTAGAGACTCTGCGCCTGCTTGGTTGAATAAAGCTGCGTTATTATTGATTGTGCCTTGTTGATCGGCTCTAATATTAAATTTATCAAAGTCGAAATAAACAGTACCAACTTCACTTTGGATCTGAGATGCCAAAGCAGCTAGTCTATCTGCATTACTTGTGCTTGTAGTATCGGCCTCTGGGGTCTTTTTAGAACAACCGCTCAATAATAGAGCAGCAACTGCTATCGAAGATAAAACTAAATGTTTCATTTTCTATCCTTTCAAAAAAAATTGAAGTCATTATATCACGAGATTTTTTAATATTTTACCAATCAACCGATTGAATTTTACCCACTCTTAACGGAAATTGAAAACTTTTATTCTCGTTAACCCTGATAATACCTACCGAGCTTCCGCTGCCGTCTTGCTTGATAAACATAATGCTGCCGCCATCGCTAGAAAATCTAGGAAACATATTTTTGCCACTAGCCGTTAACTGGCGAATCATATCGGTTTGGGTAGAGATTAAATATATATTAAATCCGCCCCCGCCGTCGCGACTAGAGTAAGTAACATAATTGCCATTTGTGCTGATGGAGTTATTGTTTTTGCCGTGGTAGACGAGCTGCTGAACGTTGCCGCCGTTTACGCTAGTGGCAAATACGTTTGGATAACCCAGACGATCACTCACAAAAGCCACGCGCGAATCGCCGTCGATAAAATTTCCATTTACATCAATGCCAGCATAATCAGTAATTTGCTTAGCGCTGCCCGAGGCTATATCATACAAATAAATATCGGGTTGATCTTTAGGCGCATTGGTGATTAAAAGCTTTCTGCCGTCGGCGCTTACATCTGAAGCTATCGTCATGCCGTGACCGGTAAAAATTTTACTTTTGCTACCGTTGGATAGATTAAATTTATATATAGCGGGGGTGTTTTTATTGACATAGTAGGTGTAATAAAATTCGTTCTGCGCTGCACTTGCCCATTTAGGGAAGATATTTAATCCGCCACGAAGCACCACCTGCTGATAGGTAAGCGTATAATCAGCCACCATAATCTCGCTCTCGCGCGTCGAAGTGTAGCGAGAGAGCAAAATCATCTCCTTCATCCAATCGACATTTGAGTAGCCTAACTGCTTGACGATCTCAGATACCGCCATGTGTGCTAAAAACGGATACTTTTCGGCATTTGAAAGCGTAAAGCTCTTCTCGTACATCACCCTGCCGCTGTTCGCCTCAAGTACTTTGGCTTTTAGGCTCATCGGCGAGCTTTTATCACTTACCGCGTAGCGCACGATAAGAGCGGCGCCGCTAGAGCCTAGATTGTCGGAAGCGCCCGCATCATAGCTGCTTTGTAGATACTCGTCGCTGACTTCAAAAGTCGCGCCGACCTTTAGATCGCCCACCATAAGTTTAAAGAATTTGTTGCCAAATTCTGAATTTGCAAGGTTCGATGCATCCTGAACAACGATTTTAGGGAGATTTACCCCTTCGTTTACGATAGACATACTCGCATCTGCCGCGAAAATGCTACTACAAAATGCAAGAATCAAAAGTAGTTTCTTCATCTTTTCTCCTTAAATTTAGTTTGCTACGTCGGATAATACCATTTCAAATGTGTGAGATTTATTATCCGGTGATTTTGGAAAGCTTCGCTTAGGAAGCTCATCTAAAAATTTCCTTAGCTTTTGGTTAAATTCTGTGCTACGCCCAAGCTCTAAAATTTGATAATTTAAAACTCGTCCATTGTTGCTAAATTCTATGCGGACTCTAGCCTCATCGGAAATGTCCACTTGATACTCTGTCCATAGAGCTTGCAATTTCGACGCCATCTGCGAAAAATAAGCATCTAGCTCCTTTGAAATTTGAATTTTACCAGATTCTTGCGAAACGGAATTTCTTTCATAAATAAAATTCTGTTCCGAATCCGCCGCAAAAAGCATACAGCAAAAGGCAAAAATACAAAAAAGTCTCTTCACTTTTTTCCTTACAAATTCTAATTTGTCTTCATTACGTCGGACATCCTAGTATCAATCTCGTGCGACGCTCCGTCGGGAGACTTCGGGAAAGTCTGAGTCGATAGATTATCCAAAAAATCTCGCAACTTCTGGTTAAATTCAGTCTCTCGCCCCAACTCTATAATAGTATACTCCGCCACTCGCCCATCTGCGCTAAAGACTATTTTAATCCTTGCGTCGTCCTTCGCGGTCGCAACATATCTGCTCCATAGAACTTGAAGCTTCTTCTCGATAGCACCGTAATAAGCGTTATACTCGCCCGTCCTTTGCGTCCTGCCGCCAAGCTTATCGGATTTGACCACAGCATTTTTAGATGCCGCTTTATCCTTAGCACTAGAGGTGGCGGTTTCTTTATCGGACTTTTTGTTACTCTGAACAGCGTCGCTAGCTTTAGCGCTCTCCTCAAGCTTCTTATTGTCCTTAGTCGTATCCGAAAAAAGATCGCTCAAGCTCGGTTTTTCCTCTTTTTTCGGCTCCGGCTTAGTTTCCTCTTTTTTCTCTACTACTTTTTCAGAAGGTTTGTCTTCCAACTTAGGCTCAGGCTTGGGCTCTTCTTTTTTGGGCTCAGCTTTAGGCTCGTCCTTTTTAGGTTCCGGCTTCGGCTCTTCCTTCGGCTTTTCGGGCTCTTTCGGCTTTGCCTGCACCGGAGGTGGCGGAACTACTTGCGCCGTAGTCTTAATTTTATCCTCCGGCACGTCCTTCACATTCTTATTTTCAAACTCGCCTTGCTTTGTTTCTTTAGCGATTTCAGGCGCGGACGGAAGTTTATCATCTATTTCGAAATCAAAAGTAACATCCATATAATCGTTGGGATTGTCAGTATATTTTTTAAATTTTTCCTGCGGCTTTGAAATTTGATATAAAAGAACAAAAATCACCAGTAGATAGGCAAAAAGGGCGATTAAAAACGATTTGAAATTATCGTATTTAACCCCCGTAAAATTTGAATAATTAGCCATTTGTTTGAAGTGCGACTTTTGTAAAACCCGCCTGCTTTAGGCTCTTTAAAACAAACATCACATCGTCGTAAACGAGTCTCTTATCGGCTTGGATATAGACGGGTTTTTCCAGGCTATATTTGCCGGTGCCTTTAAGCAATACGAGATTATCCGGGAATTCAGCTAGACTCATCGAGCTTTTGTCGATATAAACCTTGCGATCTTCGCCGATACGCACAAGCAAGAATTCCGCGGTATTTTCCGAAACCTGTGCTTTTGAGCCACTAGGCAGTTCGATCTTCTCATCGTAGATAATCGCCGTTTGCGCGACCATTAAAATCGCTAACAAAACAAGCATAATATCGACGAGCGGAGTGATATTTAACTCTGGATTTTCGTCGAAATTATACATTAAATAGCTTTTCCAGTGTTTGCTTTAAATAGCAAAATATCCGCTGTACGATTTATAATGCTCATAACTTCGTATGCTTTGCGTTTTATAAGTAAGCTAAAGGTGTATGCGGGTATCGCTACAAAAATTCCACATCCTGTGGCAACCAGGGCCTCGCTAATCGCAGGAGCGATAGTATCGATGCCGGAATTTCCACCGCCGAGCTTGGAAAATGTGTGAAGTATGCTAACAACTGTACCGAACAGCCCGATAAACGGCGAAGTGGAGGCGACGATAGATAGCCAAGTAAGTCCGCTAGTGGAGTCGCGTTCGGCCTTGCCTTTATAAATTTCCAAGGCTTCTTTTGAAATTTTATCGGTATTTACTTTTTGAAAAATAGAGCCCGAAAGCGAAATCCTACCACCCATCAGCAAGGATTCGAGTGCCTTTGCTTCGCGGTGTTGCCACGCACTAAGCCCTACAAATCTGGAGATCAAAATCGTAAAAGTGACGATAAAATAGACGGATAACCAAGAAAGCACGAATATCGTAATGAACGTGCTTCTCGTAAAATAACTTAAAATTAGATCTAGCATATTTAACTTTGCCTTGCGAATTCGTCAACTCTAGCCATGATTGCTGCGGAATTTGCCGCATCGGAGCTAATAGACGCAAGCATATCTTTGGCGCGCTGCAAAGACTTCGCTACGGCGCTTTCGCTATCGCCTCCGATAGCCACGGCTTGAGTGGCTAGAATAGTAGTTTTTTCTTCTGTAACTTCCAAAAATCCATCGTTTACCAAAACAAGCTGCTTTTTGCCATCTTTATCTACGATCTCAACGACTCCGCCCTCGCTTTTATCTTTAAGCCCCGTTAGCAAGCTCGCATGCCCAGGCAAAACGCCCATCTCACCGGTGATGCCGGGGAGTTGGACGGATTTAACCTCGCCCGAAAAGACCATCCCTTCGGGCGTAACGATATCTAAAAGCAAAAATTCTTTCATCTTAAAATTCCTATGCTTTCATCTTTTCAGCTTTTGCCACTACCTCGTCGATGTTTCCTACCATGTAAAAGGCATTTTCCGGCAGATCGTCGTATTTGCCCTCTAAAATTCCCTTAAAGCCAGCGATAGTTTCCTCTAGCGAGATATATTTGCCCGGACTTCCGGTAAATACCTCGGCTACGAAAAACGGCTGAGATAGGTAGCGTTCGATCTTTCTAGCGCGCTCGACTACGAGCTTATCCTCTTCGCTAAGCTCGTCCATACCTAAAATCGCGATAATGTCTTGCAAATCTTTATATTTTTGAAGTACTGCTTGAACGCCGCGAGCGACCTTGTAATGCTCCTCGCCGATAATTTGCGGATCGAGCATTCTTGAGGTTGAATCAAGCGGATCGACGGCAGGATAAATTCCTTTTTCGGCGATCGCTCTGTTTAAAACGGTCGTCGCATCAAGGTGCGCGAAAACGGTTGCCGGCGCGGGGTCAGTAAGGTCATCCGCAGGTACATAAACGGCCTGAACGGAGGTAATGGAGCCCTTCTTAGTAGAAGTAATGCGCTCCTGTAATTTACCCATTTCGCTAGCAAGCGTAGGTTGATAACCGACCGCGGACGGAATTCGTCCCAAAAGCGCGGACATCTCCGAACCCGACTGCGAGAAGCGGAAGATATTGTCAATAAACATCAAAACGTCAAGCCCTAGCTCGTCGCGGAAATACTCGGCCATCGTAAGACCGGTTAGCGCGATGCGATTTCTCGCCCCCGGCGGCTCGTTCATCTGACCGTAGGTCAAGGCGACTTTATCCAAAACGCCCGATTCTTTCATCTCATTATAAAGGTCGTTTCCCTCTCTCGTTCGCTCGCCGACGCCCGCAAATACGGAGTAGCCGCTATGTTTGAAAGCGACGTTGTGAATCAGCTCCATGATGATGACGGTCTTACCGACGCCAGCACCGCCGAATAGTCCTACCTTGCCTCCCTTCGCGTAAGGGGCTAGCAGATCGACTACCTTAATGCCGGTTTCAAAAATTTCGCTCTTCGTGCTTTGATTTTCAAAGCTAGGCGGATCTCTGTGGATCGACCAGCGGGTTTCAAATTTTTCATCCTCGCCCTCGTCGATCAGATCGCCTGTAACATTAAAAATTCTACCCAAAACCTTCTCGCCCACAGGCACCGTAATAGGCGCGCCAAGAGCCGTAGCCTCAAGCCCTCGCCTAAGTCCATCGCTCATATCCATAGCGATCGTGCGGACGCGATTGTCTCCAAGGTGCGCGGCTACCTCTAGGATCAGCCTACGATGAGCGCCTTCGACGTCAAATTTAACCTCGATAGCTTCATTAATCTTCGGCAAGTAATCCTTGAAATCGACATCGACCACAGGACCCATTACCTGAGAAATTATTCCTTTCATCCGTTTTCCTTTCATTTCATTGATTCGACGCCGCTTATGATCTCAATAAGCTCAGTCGTGATAGAGCCTTGTCTGGCTTTGTTGTATGCTAAATTTAACTGCGATACACGTTCTTTGGCGTTATTTGTCGCATTCTCCATCGCATTCATTCTCGAGCAGTGCTCCGCCGCCAAAGAGTCAATAAGCGCGTAATACATGCTGTAGCTAAGATAGCTCTGGATTAAATTTAACATCAATGTTTCTTCGTCCTCAGGGCTTTCAACCTCTACTTCCAATGTAGATGTTTTTAAAGCATCCTCGCTAATCGCAGGCTCACCGATCGGCACCAACGTATTTACCCGCATCTCTTGAGAGATCATATTTAAATAGCCATTGTGGACGAGTATGACTTCGTCAGTTTTACCTTCGTTAAAATCCTTAACTGCGGCTTGGACGATTTCGTTAGCTTTCTCGGACGATGGAGATGAGCTCACGCCGATATATCGCTCCAAAAGCTCAATGCCTTGAAAATCAAAATACTCTATCCCCTTTTTGCCGACGGCACGAAGGCGAACCTTGATCTTTTTCGCTTTAAGCTCCTCAATCAAAGCTTTGATCTTTTTGATGGTGTTGATATTAAAACCGCCGCAAAGCCCTTTATCTGCGGTGATAAACAGCAGATCAACCACCTTTACTTCCCGCGTGGTATCAAAAATTCTAAGTTTTTCGTCGTTGCCTGAATTATTGCCTACGTAATTTTTAACGCGCGCAGAAATTTCACCCAAGACCTCGTTAATCTTCACCGCATAAGCTCGCGAGCGCATCGCCGCTTCTTTTGTGTTTTTAAGCTTGACATTGGAGACCAGCTTCATAGCTTTGGTAGTCTTCTCCGTATTTCTGACGCTTTTGATTTGAAGTTTTATATCCTTTAAATTTGCCATAATTTAGCCTTTTTAAGCGGCAAAGGTCGCTTTAAAGTCATTTAGAGCCTTGATTAAATTTTCTTCCAAATCCTTCTCGATGGTCTTTTTGCTTCTGATCTCTTCAAAAATTTCAGGATATTTTGCCTCGATATACGGATAGAGCTCAGCTTCGAATTTACCAATCGAACTCGTAGGTACGTCGTCTAAAAATCCACGGCTTCCTGCAAAGATGATCACTACTTGATTTTCGACCGGAAGCGGCGAATAAGGAGGCTGCTTTAAAATTTCGACCATTCTTTGTCCGCGATCCAGCTGCTTACGGCTACTCTCGTCCAAATCACTCGCAAACTGCGCAAACGCCTGAAGTTCGCGGTATTGAGCAAGATCTAGGCGCAAGGTTCCCGAGACCTTTTTGATCGCTTTAATCTGCGCAGAACCGCCGACGCGGCTAACCGAAAGACCCACGTTGATCGCAGGACGAATTCCAGAGTTAAACAAACCAGATTCCAAGAAAATTTGACCGTCAGTGATAGAGATAACGTTTGTAGGGATATACGCCGAAACGTCGCCTGCCTGCGTCTCGATAATAGGAAGCGCCGTTAGGCTGCCTGCACCGAGTGCATCGCTTAGTTTGCTAGCGCGCTCAAGCAGGCGGGAGTGCAGGTAAAATACATCGCCAGGATACGCCTCGCGTCCTGGCGGACGGCGCAAGATAAGCGACATCTCGCGATACGCAACCGCATGCTTGCTCAAATCATCGTAGATGATAAGCGCGTGGCGGGAGTTATCTCTGAAATATTCACCCATGGTGCAGCCTGAATATGGCGCCAAGTATTGAAGTGCAGCCGCCTCGCTAGCACCGGCTGCAACTACGATCGTATAGTCCATCGCACCGTATTCTTCAAGCTTCTTAACGACTTGCGCGACGGTAGATTGCTTCTGGCCGATTGCTACGTATATGCAGATGACATCTTGACCCTTTTGATTGATGATAGTATCAACGGCGACGGTGGTTTTTCCCGTTTGGCGGTCACCGATGATGAGCTCGCGCTGTCCGCGACCGATCGGCACTAACGCATCTATCGCTTTAAGGCCGGTTTGAAGCGGTTCGTGGACGGATTTACGAGCCATGATGCCTTTAGCCTTTTCTTCAACAAACCTAGTATCGCTGGTCTCTATCGCGCCTTTGCCGTCGATCGGTTCGCCTAGAGCGTTTACCACGCGACCGATTAATGCATCACCTACCGGAACGCGCAAAAGCTTACCCAGTCTTTTAACGCTACTACCTTCGTTAATACCGCTAGTATCGCCTAAAATAACGATGCCGACACTGCTCTCCTCTAAATTTAACGCGATACCACGAGCTCCGTTTTCGAATTCGACCATCTCGTTAGCCATTACGTTTTTTAAGCCGTAAACATTAGCAACGCCATCTGCGACCGAAACGACCTTACCGGTTTCTTCGATATCAACGCTAAGATCGAAATTTTCGATTCGCTCTTTGATTATGCTGCTAATTTCGTCTGCCTTAATTTTCGCACCCACGCTTTACTCCTTTAAATTGCTTTTAAAATATATTCGCTCATTTTTTGTTTCAATCTATCAACTGAAAAACTAATCTCAAATCCAAGATCCTCGACTTCAATCTTAATGCCTTCAAGCTCGCTTTTAACGGGTTGCAGAGTAATATCTGCATTAAATTTCTTTGAAATTTTAGCCTCTAGCTCTTTTATTTTTGCGGCGTCTATTTCGGTAGCGGAATAAATTTTACCCAAATATTTATTATCCAGTGCCGCAATATTCTTGCGCAGTTCCTCGACTATCTGCGGGATTAGTGCAATACGCCTATTCTTAGCTAAAAGTTTAATAAAATTTACGATTTTTTCGCTTGGATTTTTTATAAACGACGCAATAAGTTCCACTTTGGATTCCTCTTTTAGCGTCGGAGATTTTACGATATCTTGGAATTTTGGAATTCTAAACGCACTCGCGACGCTCTCGAGCGTCTGCAAAACAGAGCCTAGTTCATCTTTTTTATAGCTCAGTATCAGGGCGTTTACATATCTTTTTGAGGTGTTATTTATCATCATCCGACCTTTTTCTCTACGATTTTAACCAGTTTGTCTTGATCGAATTTGATGTCATCCGATGCAAAAACGTCGTCCAGTATCTCGCTTACGACCTCTTTTTTGATCTTGCGCGCCTCAAAGCTCTTCTGTTCGTCGAAAGATTTTTGCAAATTCGCAATCTCTTGCTCGGTCGCATTTTTTATCTTTTCGGCAGCGAACACGATCTCTTTTTTAGCAGTTTCAATTAAAGCTGCGCCTTGAACCTTAGCATCTTGCAGATCTTTTTTAACTTGCTTCTTGCGAGCTGCAGACTCTTTTAAAATTTTCTGATTAGCCTCAAGTCTAGATGCGATGCCGTCGATTCTACCTTGATATGCTGCTTTTACAGGACCTTTTAAAAGATAAAACAAAATTCCGAAAAATAAAATGAAATTTATGCTTCGCCACAGCACGTCGTAGTCTTTGACTCCATCGTGCTCGCCGCTTGCTAAAACAAACGCCGGAATGATAAATAAAAATAGATATTTTTTCATACTGAAATCCTCATACTTTAGCCACGGCAGTACTTAGAGCATTTTTAAATTCCGGAATTTTAGCTTGCAAATCATTTTTTAGGTTGCGCTTTTGCTCATCCAAACCGCCTAAGAATTGATCAAAATCCTCCTCCATCGCGGCTTTTTTCTCGGCTATTTCTCTAGCGGCAGCCTGCTTCGCACTATCCATCGCCTCTTGCTTTATTTTAACAGCTTGCAACTTCGCAGCATCCATGATTCTTACGATCTCTGCTTTATCGGCATCTGCATCCTGCGCGTTTTTCATCGCATTTGCCTCATCTTCTTTAATAATGGCCTCTCGCTTTTCCATATGCGAAAGTAGCGGTCTATAAAGCTTAATATTTAAGAAGTAAATCAAAGCTAAAAATACGACGATGGTCGTTATCATGGCGGTCAAACTTACGTCTAGCATCGCACCTCCTCCAGGTTAGTTTTAAACAAAATGCGTATTTTACAATATGAAAAATTAAAATACACTATAAAAAATCATCCGATTTTCTTTAAAAACTCGGAAATTTGTAAAATTTCGCTAAATTCAATCGAAATTTTACGCTCTTTGATACTTATTTTACCAAATTGATCAAGCTTGGCCTTTAGCTTTAAAAGCTCGGGCTTGAAGCTTTGAAATTCCGCGCTAGGCTTTTTCTCTTTTGGAACGGTTTTATCTTTGAGCTTTTTTACTAAATTTTCGGTATCTCTTACGCTTAGGCGCTGTCCTAAAATCGTATTTAGAGCTAAAATTTGATCCTCTTTTTCGAGTCCAACCATTATCTTGGCGTGCCCTTGCGAAATTTTATCTGCGCTTATGGCGTCTTGCACCTCGGAGCATAAATTTAAAAGTCTTAGCGTGTTGGTAATCTGCGTGCGGGACTTTTTGATGATGTCGGCTAACTCCTCTTGCGTGATCCTGTATTCGCCGATGAGCTCCTTATAGGACTTAGCAAGCTCGATAGGATTTAGATCCTCGCGCTGGATATTTTCGATGAGGGCAAGCTCTCTTAAATTTTGAGATTTTATGTCTGCGACTACGGCTTTGATTGTACTCTCGCCCAAAAGCTTAGTCGCTCTTAGGCGTCGCTCACCAGCTATAAGGACGTAAGAATCGTCCTTTTGAATAACGATGATAGGCTGAATAAGCCCGTGGCGGGCGATGCTTTCGCTCAGCTGCCTAAGTGCCTCCTCATCGAAGCTTTGGCGCGGTTGATATGGATTTGGCTCGATTTTATCGACATCGATTTCGATAACTAAGCTATCGGCATTTCCGCTTTCTAGTTCCCTATTATAGGAGCTTTCTACGTCGTCTAAAATCGCACCGAGCCCACGCCCGAGCGCTCTTTTTACCTTGCCCATTTTTGCTCCATTATGGATTTAGCGAGGTCTTGATAGGCGATGGAGCCGGCGGATTTTATATCGTATAAAACCACCGGCTTGCCAAAGCTTGGGCTTTCGGCTAGCTTAATATTGCGCGGGATGATGACTAGATCATCACTCTTGCCGATACGAAAGAGCTTATCATCAAAATACTCGCGTAAATTCGCGACAGTTTCTTTGGCTAGATTGTTTTGCAAACTATACATCGTAGGCAAAAATCCGCGAATTTTTAAATTTTTATTGAGCGTTTGCTTGACGACTTTTACGGTATTTAGGATCAACGCGACGCCTTCAAGCGCATAGAATTCGCACTGAATCGGGATAATTACGCTATCGCTTGCGACCAAGGCATTTACCGTAATGCTACCGAGCGTCGGCGGTGAATCGATGATGATGAAATCATATCTGTCCTTAACCTCGGAAATTTTATTTTTTAGCATTAGTTTGAAGTCTTTCTCTTCACTTACTTCGCGCTCGATACCTACAAGTCCAATGTTTGACGGCACTAAATCCATAAACTCAAGTTCGGTCTTTTGGATCACTTCGGACATGCTCTTACGCCCCGTTAGGACGTGATAAATGTTAAATTCAAAGTCGCTGCGGTTAAAGCCAAGTCCGGTCGTAGCGTTCGCCTGAGGGTCTACGTCGATCAGTAGGACCCGCTTTTTCTTTATCGCTAGCGACGCAGCGAGATTAACCGCTGTGGTCGTCTTTCCGACGCCGCCTTTTTGATTGGCAATCGTAATTACTTCACTCATCTTAAAGCATAAACCCTTTCTTCATTTATTATGATCGATCCGTCTTCGCAAAGTTTAGCCTGCGCGAGTGAAATTTTTTCGCCGCCTAGATGAACGCTAAATTTTTGCGATTTTTGGAATTGTAACGAAAAATTTCTAAAAATTTGCTTCCACGAGATTTTATTTTCATATAGCGCAAAAAAGCCCTCTATAGCGTCTTTTGCGCTGATTTTTATATCTAAAATTCCCGCATATTTGGGCGCGCCGAGTAGGTTCATGCCAATGCCGCAGACTAGGGTATTTTTGATCTTATTCGTCATCGTTCCGCCGATTTTACGCTCGCCCAGATAAAAATCGTTGGGCCATTTTAGCCAAAGCTGCGAACCGAGCGATGCGAGAAATTCTTGCATAATCATCGCAAAATATATACTCGCCGACTGCGGAGGCACGTCTGCGGGCAAATCGCTCTGCGCGACACAGAACGAAAATGCGAGATTGCCGCTCGCGCCCTCCCAATCATTGCCGCGCGAGCCGATACCGGCGCTTTGGCGATTTGCGGCGATCGCAAAAGGCGGCGTTATCCTGCCTTCGCGCACGGCGTTCACCAAAAACTCCTGCGTGGAGGGCATTTGCTCTACAAATTCTACTTGCAAAACCTGCTCCTTGCATAAGACGAAGGGCTCGCCTTGAAATATTGCAAGCGTTTAAATTCCGCGCTGCGATAGAATTTTGCGACAAGATAAAATTTAGCATGATTAAATTTTACGACATAGTGAAATTTTGTGCGATGGAATTTTACGCTCTTGCTAAATTTTTCGGCAACGCCGCGGATTTTCCTAGCGGCACCGCGATAAAATTTTAAAGCTTTATCTCGCAAAAATTCTGCGGCACGATCATAGAATTTTAAATGGTGCGAGTTCGGTGCGACGTCGCAAGATTCGCAACCGCCAAAGCGAAATTTAAAGTTCCTGTGAGCGTAAAATTTTAGAGCATAGAAGCGAGGTTTTAAAATTTTATAAAGCCTTGATTTTGGAGCTTCATTTCGAAATTCCGCGCGGCAAAATTTTACTTCACGATTGCGGCGATACCCAAGGCAGAATTTCGCCGCGACGCCAAAAGCGCGGCGCGAATAAAATCCCAGCATAGCATCAAAAGCGTGGCACAAAACGCGATAATTTAAAATCCCGCCTAGCATAGCAGATCACCGATCTTTAGCCGCTTACCGTTTAAATACGCGCTAGCGTTCACCGGCTTTTTGCCTGGCTCTTGCACGGTCTCTATACATAAAGCGCCCTCTCCGCACGCGACGCAAAAGCCGAGCTTATCAACATGCAGAATTTCGCCCGCGCGCTGAAATTTACGCCCGCAAGATTCACGCAAGATTTCTAAATCTAAAATTTTTAACCCGCTAGCTAGATAAATCCCCGGCCAGGGCGTCAGCGCGCGAAATTTATTATAAATTTGCCGTGCGCTTTCCTCAAAGCTAAAAAGCCCGTCAGATTTGCTTATCTTTTTGCAGTGCGTAGCCTGCGCGTCATCTTGCTTAAGCGGCGTCAAATTTGCAAAATTTCGTAGCACTCGCACGATAAGCTCGCCCGCGAGATAGCCGAGCTCGTCAAACAGCTGCGCCGCCGTTTTATCCTCGCAAGGCGTGTAGGCAAAATCAAGCATATCGCCCGTGTCAAGCCCCGCATCCATCAGCATCGCCGTTACGCCCGTCTGCTTTTCGCCAGCCATTAGCGCGCTTTGAATAGGGCTTGCGCCGCGATATTTAGGCAGGATCGAGGCGTGCAGATTTATGCAAGGCGCGACATCAAGGACGGCCTGCGGCAAAATTTTACCGTATGCGGCAACCACGATGAAATCAGGCTTTAAGTCTTTTATCTGCGCTACAACCGCCTCGTCTTTTAAACTCGCAGGCTGAAAGATCGGCACTGCGGGCAGATGCTGCTGCGCGTAAACTTTAACCTCGCTAGGCGTTAAAATTTGTTTCCTGCCGACGGGCTTATCAGGCTGCGTAAAGACGGCCGCGATCTCAAATTTTGCCTCCGCAAGCGCGCGTAAAATTTTAGCCGCATACTTGGGCGTTCCCATAAAAACTATATTCATTCTTTTCCTTTAAATTTAGCCAAATCACGGCGCGAGCGATCATGCAGGCGCTAATCATGCTCGAAATAAATTTTACGCAGATCGCGAAGTAAACCTGGTTCGCACTCGCTCGCGCGAAGTAAAATTTATACGCGTCGCACAAACTAAACCCCGCGTAAAAGACCGCATCATTGCCGTTTTTCGCGCTTATTTGACGGCGGACTGATTTTTATCCTCGGATCCGTCCGGCCAAGACCAAAAAGCGCACGGATCTTCGGACCAATAAATCTTTGCAGACGGTTTCGCCCCCAGCTCGTCAAGGCTAATCTTGCCGTCGCGATTAGCGTCTAAGCTCTTAAATTCCGAGCCTGAGCGCAGATTTAGCTCTACTCTCAGCCCAGACGGCACCTCGCTCGCCATCCACTCTTGCAAGCTCAGCGCGCCGTCGCGATCCTTGTCGTTAAAGTCCATAAAATAAGGCGCCAGATCGGAAAGCTCGCAACATACGCGCCGAAGCATTCACAAGCTAGCCGCGTCGCTGCAAAAACACTCACGAAAAACACCCGCGCGGTGCCTGCTCGGACTGCGTAAAACGCGCCAAACGGTATCTCGCGCTACACGAGCAAAACAAAACCTACCGATCACCATAAGAGACCGACGATAAAGAGACCTGTGATCTTCGCGCTCCCTTGCTAAGCTATTTTTAGGCGTGCGGGCCAGCCTATCTCCATAAGGTTCGCCGCGATGAGATATCCGCGCTATTTTAAAGCTCCTTTTTAAGCAGCTCAAGCAGGTTAAATTTTAGCTCGTTTATATTTTGTCCCGTCGCCGAGGAGATCGGCATTACGAAAAACGGCTTAGCGGAGTTAAATTCGTAAATATCTTGCTTGTAGATCGAGCCGTTAAATTTAGCGTTTTGCACGACAAAATTTGAGCTTGCGCCGTTTGCATTTTGATCCGCGTTGTTTGCGCTCTGATATGCGTCGCCGTTTTCGGCGCTAAATTTAGAAATTTCGCTCGGCTCGGTATTTAAATTTGAACCCGTCTCGCCGGCATTTGGTTTTAAAATTTCGTCGCCGTTTTTACCTGCCGCAAGCCCCAAATGCGATAAAAACGCGTCAAATTTTTCCTGCAAATTTTCAGCCGCGTCCGCGCGAGTTAGGGCGATCGCATAGTCTCTTTTTGCAAGCTCGCCTGAAAATTTCGCCGTCTCGGCCCTCAGCGCGTCAAACTGCTCCTCGAGGCTGCGGTAATTCGCAAGATCTAGCATAAAAAGCAAAATTTTCGTGCGCTCGACGTGTTTTAAAAACTGCACGCCAAGCCCGCGCCCCTCGCTAGCCCCCTCTATGATACCAGGGATATCGGCCATGACAAAGCCGCTGTATTCGTCAACCTCGACGAGGCCGAGCTTTGGCGTGAGCGTAGTAAACTCGTAGTTTGCAATCTGTGGTTTGGCGTTTGAAACGGTCGAGATTAGCGTGCTTTTGCCCACGTTTGGAAAGCCCACAAGCCCCACGTCGGCGATGAGTTTTAGCTCCAAGCGCACCTCGCGCGTCTGCCCCTCTAGGCCTTTTTGCGCGTATTCAGGGGCTTGGTTGATCGAGCTTTTAAAGTGCACATTGCCAAGCCCGCCCTTGCCGCCTTTTAAAAACAGCCTCGTCTCGCCGTCGTTTAGCATATCAAGCACTAGCTCGCCGCTATCTTCGTCGTAAACGCTGGTGCCCGGAGGCACGATGAGATAGAGATCCTCGCCGCTTTTGCCGGTCTTTTTGCGACCCTCGCCGGGCGCGCCGTTTTGCGCTTTAAACTCATGCTTGCCCTTGTAGGATGAGAGGGTATGAGAGTTTTTATCTACTCTAAAATACACGTCGCCGCCGTCGCCGCCGTCGCCGCCGTCGGGACCGCCTGAGATGACGAATTTTTCGCGGCGGAAGCTGACGCAGCCCGCGCCGCCGTCGCCTGATTTGACGCTAAATTTTACGCTGTCTATGAACATAGCTATCCTTAAATTTAAAACGGCAATTATAGCCAAATGAGTTGAAGATAATTTTTAAACGGATGAAATTTTAAAGAGGGGCTTGCGCCCCCGAAGATTTTAGCGATGTTTACGCGGCTGGATAAACCGATACTTTTTTGCGATTTTTGTCTTTTCGCTCAAATTTTACGACGCCGTCGATCAACGCGAAAATCGTGTGATCGCTACCCATGCCTACGTTGCTGCCCGGGTGCGTCGCAGTGCCGCGCTGGCGGATGATGATGTTGCCCGCGCGAACGAACTCGCCGCCGAATTTTTTGACACCTAAGCGTCGTCCGATGGAATCTCTATTATTTTGAGTTGAGCCTTGACCTTTTTTGTGTGCCATTTCCTATCCTTTATGCGTTAATCGAAACGACTTTGACGCGGGTATATTGGCGTCTGAAGCCGCGTTTTACTTTTGAATCTTTGCGTCTGCGTTTTTTAAAGATAACGACTTTTTTATCCTTGCCTTCGCAAACGACCTCCAAAACCACCTTGGCACCCTTTACAAACGGTGCTCCTACCTTTAACTCGCCGTCGTTTAGCGCTAAAACTTCGCTAAGTTCGAGCTTTGCTTTCGGCTCAGCATTAAAATGGTCTAAATTTAGGTAGTTGCCCTCTTCGACCTTATACTGCTTGCCGCCGTGTTTGATGATAGCATACATCAAAAATCCTTTAAAATTTGGTAGCCAAAAAGGCATTTGCCGTGCAAAATTTAAAAGCCCGTTTGGTATGAAACTTTGAATATTATCCGAAATTTTATAAATTCCTACTGAAACGCCTCGCAAAATTCCTACGAAATTTCAAATTTCAAGGGCTCGGATTTATTTTAAACTAAAGATAAATGTGCTACTATCGCAACGAAATTTTTGAAGGAGAATTTTATGAGAAATTTAATAGCTGCGCTCGTAGCAGCGGTATTTTTTATCGGTTGTTCCAACTGGAATATATCCAACGAACCAAGCGGAGTACGCAATCAAACAAAATCCCAAAGCAGCAAAACAAATATCGGCGGCGTAAATGATAAAGTCCAAGAGGTCTCCACCGCAGGCACCACTGATATGGTCGAAACGACCTTGCCCGATAGCACAGGTATGACTAATGCGCCGAAAGATCGCAGCGATGCATTTCATATCAATCAAGTAATTTCTGCATGGAATAAACAGCCAGACTCCATCAAAACAACCGAAGACAACGGCAACATCTACACCTGGAAAAACTATAAGCCGGGCTGCGACGTATCACTTACCAGCGACTCGGAAGGCTACGTATCAAAATCCGCTATCAAATCAGCACTGTCTCAGTGCCTATAACTAACTTATCCGCGACGCCGAAATTTTAAAATTTCGTAAAATTTCGGCTTACGAGCGGGTATGCTTCGCCAAATCTAATCTTAACATTCTACGGTTCGCTCTTAAAAATTTACTATTCGTATTGTATAATCGAGGACTTTTAATCACTGGAGCAAAATATGAAGAAAATTTTATTTGCAGGTGCGCTTTTAGCGGTATTAGGTAGCTATGCGGCGGCGGGCGAACACGTCAAGGTCTATCACGGCGAGAGTTGCGGCTGTTGCCACAACTGGGCAAAATATATGGAGCAAAATGGTTTTGAAGTCGAGATGATTTCGCTGGCTGACGAGCCGCTTATCCAGAAGAAGAATGAGCTTGGGCTTCCGCTCGAGCTCGCTAGCTGCCACACCGCGATCATAGATGGGTATGTAGTCGAGGGGCATATGCCAGCAGGTGAGATCCGCACGCTACTAAAAAATAAGCCTAAAGACGTCATCGGCATAGCAGTGCCTGGCATGCCGCTAGAAGCGCCAGGTATGGAGCAAGGCTCACAGCCCGAGGTCTATGATGTGGTAGCGTTTAAAAAAGACGGCTCATATCAAAGCATTGCCACTTACAAAGGCAAAGAAAAAATCAAATAATCCGCCGCTTTAAAGCGGCAAACTTACTTATTAGCTCGCCAAAATTTTGCCTATTTTATGGCTCGACGCAATTTATTTTAGCCGGCGAATGCTGCCACTATATGCAAAAATGACACGCAAATTAATTTCAAAAACTAGCATGATAAAGGGGATTAAAAATTTAAGTGGATGGGCTAATAGGGGTCGAACCTATATTCACAAATCCAGAGTTTGTTGTCCTGCCATTAGACGATAGCCCATTGCGGAAGCGGTATTTTATAGAATTTTGCTTTAAAAAAGCATAAGAGCGGGCGGAATTTTAAAATTTTGCAAAATTTTAGATCAAATTTAAAGCCCTGCTGCGCCGAAACGATAAAATTCAAATGCAAAAGCTAACGCTGCTTTCATAGGCTTCGATAAAAGAATATGGCTACTCGCCGCGCGAAGCTAAACTTTAAAATTTGGCTAGTTTATCCTATATTTGCGCCTTTGCGAACTATTTATTCCAGGATGAAATTTTAGCATATGCCTGTCTTAAAAACATATATGTTTAGTGCTCGCTAGGCGGGCGCAACCTTAAATGCTATAAATCACATCGAAAATCCGCAGCGAGCATAATTGCGACAAAACCCAAATACAGCGCCTAAATAAGCGTCAAATAGGCTTGCGACAAGGTTGCGCAATAAGTCCGCCAAATACTCACATCAGACGAAGCATAGAATTTATCGCGATTAGGCGGGGTCTAAACTAAAATCAGAATTAAAATTTAGGTGCGAGACGCTTGCATTAAATTTCTTGCAAAAGCCGTTCACAAGCTCAAAAGATATTGCGAAATTGCGTAAAATTTGGCTACGGCAAGATTTTCCAGTACATTGTGTTAATACAAACCGAAAGTGAATAGAACATAATTACTCGAGGTAGCAAAATTTTTCCATACGCTGTTAATACCGAACATTAAACGAATCAGATCAGATACTATGGACAAAGTGAAATATTCCCGTACATTGTTAGTTCAGCACAGGCTATTTGCTAGACCAGAGCAGAAATATGCGGAATTACTCCGCCTATCGTTTGAACACCTAGAAAGCACCTTGCTTTCCAGCTAAATAGCACGAGCAAATTCATATCACGCGCTGTTTAAAACGCAAAATTCATTGGAATTTCAAATTTTAAATTTCGGGCACGGGTTCGCTTATAAGTATTTGCAAAAATAATGTATCAAAGCTAGAAAAATTTCGCTCCGTCGCGCCTAAAATTTCGATGAAATTTCGCGTATCAGCTCAACCGCCTCTTTTGCGTCCGCACATACGAACTCAAAATGCGCCCGTAACTCCGAGGCGCTGCCGTAGCCGCAGCTTACGCCCACGCTTCGCACCGCTGCCGACTTTGCCGCGATGGCGTCAAGCGACGTATCGCCGATCATAAAGATATTTTGGCTTACAGAAGGCAGAATTTCGTCACTGCAAATTTTGTCATAACAAGGAGTGGAATTTAGCTCATGTGTATCATAAATTTTACCGCCGCGCGCTCCGCTTTTATAGCTCTCGCCCTCGATGCCGATACCGCTCTTTTGGCTCTTATCGCCAGCCTCATGTCTATCGCTCTTTACTTCGCTTAAATTTTTAAACGAAATTCTATCGGAATTTTGACTCGCGATGCTGCTTAAATTTTGCTCGTAAACTTTGCTAGGATTAGGATCAAGCACAGGAAGGCTCTTTAAATCAGGCGCTGAAATTTCACTCAAAATCGCGCTCCTGCTAGCAGTGCTTGTATTTTCATCGGCAGTCGCGCCGTGAGTTTTACCGCGAGCCGCATGCGGGCTTTGGCTAGCGGTCGCGCCGCAAATTCCTAAATTTTCGAGCGCCTTTAAGATCGGTTCGGCGCTTGGTTTGGGATCTCGCACGTCCTCTCGCCCGACAATGGTGTCGAAAAATTCCGCAATTCCCAGATGTCGCAATAAAATTTTAGAAAATTTCGACGTCTTAGTGGTTACGACGCCTAAATTTGCAAACTCGCTCGCCGTGCGAACCGCCTCGAACGCACCGCTTAGCAGAACGGTCTGATCCAAAAAAGTCTGCGCGTATCGATGTTTGTAAGCGAGCACGAAATTATGCACATCGCGCGTCACACCTAGACGCTCAAACATTACCTCTAACGGATGCCCGATAAGCTTTTTAATCGCTTCGTCTCTAGGCTCTACGGCGCCCAAATGCGCAAATGCATAATGAAAACCATCTAATATCGCGGGCGTGGAGTCTATGAGCGTACCATCGAGATCAAAAAGCAGAGTGGTTTGGAATTTTGGCATTTTAAAATTTAATTTGGATATAAAAAAAGCGGAGCCGAAGCCCCGCTTATGTGGATCTAGAAAAGATTATTTTCTAAATTTAGCATCAACGCGTCTATTTTGAGCGCGGCCTGCTTTAGTAGCGTTTGTAGCGATAGGCTTAGTCTCGCCGTATCCTACAGTGGTGATTCTGCTAGCATCTACGCCGAAGCTCTTAAGCGCACCTCCAACTGCAGCAGCTCTGCGCTCGGAAAGCTTTTGATTATATGCATTCGAGCCGGTGCTATCGGTGTGACCCTCTAGAATTACTTTGTAATCAGGGTGGGCTACTAGCACGTCGCTTACGTTTTTGATCTGGTTCATAAACTCAGGGGAAATTTTTGAGCTATCTGTAGCGAAATTTACGCCTAAATTTAATCTAATAACCTTCTCGCAGCCGTATTCATCAACAACTACGCCGGCAGGTGTGCCTGGGCATCTATCGACATTATCGCATACGCCGTCATTATCTGCATCTTTGCAGCCTGTAGGAGCCGGAGCGGCAGCTGGAGCTGCATCAGCATATCTCTTGCCAAAATCAACTGCAAAGCCTAGAGTATAGAACAATACGTGGTTGCCGTCGTCAAATCTGATAGCATCGCGTGCTTCAAGTTTTGTAGCGAAATTGTCGGTAATGTAGTATTTTAGACCCAAGCCGTATTGACCGAAGCCGCTATCTTGATCGCCATCGTTGTAAACGTCTTTAGTGTAATCCATATAGCCAAGACCTAGCAAGCCGTATAATTTGAAATTATCGGTGAAATTTACCAAATCTTTTACAGCATTGATGTGATAGTATTTAGCATCAGGCTTGTCGTTGCCTACTCTGTGAGCTAAATCCTCTACGCCAATATTGCGAGAGTAATCAAAACCAACCTCTACTTGATCGATAAACGAATCTTGTAAATTTTTGGCAAGACGCAGGCCGAACATAAAATTCGAATCCAAATCCATATTGCCCTCATGAGTCATTCCACCAATAGTAGGGGTGATCTCCCAGTGATAATCAGCATCGCTAGCGAACAATGCGCCGGATGCACACAAGCTTAATGCAAGTAGAACTTTCTTCATTAAACATCCTTTCAAATAAAGTTGTAATTCGATATTACCATAAAATTTTTAAAGAATTTACAAATTCGTGACAATTTCGTCACAAATTTGTAAAAAACATTATCTCTTAGAGAACTGCGGACTTCTACGCGCTTTGCGGCGACCGAATTTCTTTCGCTCAACCACGCGGCTATCGCGAGTTAGCAGACCTTTTGGCTTAAGGGCCGCCCTAAAATCTTTGTCCATCGCGGCAAGCGCTTTTGAAATTCCGTGCTTTAGCGCATCCGCTTGAGCCGAATATCCGCCGCCTAAAGTTTGCGCGGTGATATCCATCGAGGTCTCTTGTTTAGTCGCCAAAAGCGGCTGAACGACTCTTAGCTTGATCGCTTCGTGACCGCCTAGCCAGGTGTTTAGATCCATGCCGTTTACTACGATCTTGCCGCTTCCAGGTTTTACCCAAACCTTAGCTACGGCAGTTTTTCTCTTTCCGGTTGCATAAATTGTCGCCATGATTATTTTCCTTTTTTAGTTGTTTGCGCAGTATGAGGGTGCTCGCCGCCTTCATATACGAATAGCTTTTTGATCATCGCCTTGCCGAGCTTCGTCTTAGGAAGCATGCCGCGAACCGCAAGTCTGTAAAGCTTTGCGGGATTGTTTTTAAGCAGGTCTTGAAATTTCACGCTCTTTACGCTTCCGAAATAACCCGAGTAGCTGTGATAAAGTTTATCGTCGCCCTTATTGTTGCCGGTAAATACGGCTTTTGAAGCGTTGATGATAACGACGTAGTCTCCGCAATCCACGTTTGGAGTGTAGCTTGGTTTGTGTTTGCCGCGTAGCAATACCGCAACTTCGGTGAGCATCCTACCGAATCTTTTGTCGGTCGCGTCGATAACGACCCAGTCGCGCTTAACTTCGCTAGGCTTTGTAATTTCTGTCATGGTTTCCGCCTTATTAAAATTTGAGCTGTGATTATATAGAAATATCCTTACGTATAGCTTAATTTAAGCTATCTTTAATCTATCTGCGCTCAAATTTCATCTAAATTTTAAAATTTTATCCATCCTCATTCACTTCGATCAGCCTAGCGCCCGCAGCTTCGAGAGCCAGCACGAAGGCACGCAGCCGCGCATGCGGATAAAACTCGCGGATCACGCTTTTATACCGCGCCACTTGAGCTTTGTTTTGCGCGAGGTATTTTTCGGAGCTTTTGTAATCAAAAAGCAAAATTTCATCCTGCCTAAAGCACGCCAAATCCACGCGCAAAAGATCACCCTCCGCGTTTTTGATCGGCATCTCTTTATAAGCTTGAGCGCCTCTTATCAGAGCTAAAAATTCCTCATTTTTGCTTAGTCCTAACGCCCGCGCCGCGATATTTTCAAAATCCGCGTCATTTAAAAATTTAGCGTAGCGACCTCTTGCCAGGCTTACTCCTCGTAAAATTTCATCCGCCGCAAATCCTTCGCTCATCTCCAGAGCATAGTGCAGCGCCTCTCCGAAATATATCGCGCTTAGCGCCTCCGTTTCGCCGCTGCCTGCTTTTTCTTGCGCGCCTTGAGGCTCGCCCGCTACGAGCGCGACCTTTTTTTGCGGCGGCTTCTCTTCTGATTTTACGGAGCTTGGGATTACGTAGCCGTATTGAAAATCCGGGATATCCAGCCACTCCACTACGCCCGCGCCCTTGGTCTTTTTGGCGTAAGGCGAAAAAAAGCTATAATTGTATTGATCTATTTTTTCCTCGGAGCGTTTTACGATGATGAGCGAGCGCTCGGCGCGGGTAAATGCCACATAGAGCTTATTTATATCCTCTTCATGCGCAGAGCGATCGTTTTCATCCATTAATGCTGCAAATTCCGTATCCAGGCTCTTTCTGCTCGCAAATTTATAAAAAATCCTCCACTTATGCGTGGCGAAATCATAGTCCGTTGCGAGCTTTGAGCTCTCACCCCGGTCTTTTCCTCCGATGCGGTCGCAGACGATTACGTGCGGAAACTGAAGCCCCTTGGACTTATGCACGGTCATAATTTTAATGCCGCTTTCTTCCTTGGCAAATACCTCCGTTTCGTCGTTTGCAAACAGATACTCGCTAAAACTATTGAATTTTGCCAGCGTCTCAAAAAACAGTAGCAGATCTGGATCGACAAAATTTAATTTCAGCGCACTAGCTATAAATTCTGCCGTTTTTTGCGCGTTTTTATGCAGATCGACCGCTATCTTTTTAAGCCGCCTACCCAAAATCGCTTCGGCGTTTCGCAGATAAATTTCATCGCCACCTACGCAGAATTTTGCATATTGAATTACGGCATTTACTTGCTCGCTGCAACGCAGAGCCTTATTTGAGCCGCTGCAAACCTCACAGAATTCCGATAGCATCTCTTTTAGCGCGCTTACGTGCTCATTTTTCCAGCATAAAATCGCAATATCATCAGCTCTTACGCCGCACTCCTCAACAAGCCCGCGCGCTTGCTCCGCAGCCCCCTTTAGCACATCGTCGTATGAAAACGCTGCTACATAGCCGTAATCGTCGCTTTGTACCTCAAATAGCGGCATTTGCGGATGGGAAAGCGGATAGTCCTTGATTTTTTGCAGCACCGAAGCAGGCAGATCGTCATCTAGCTTATTTGCTGCGATTTGATCTTCATAAGACACAAATTTATCGCGCAAGATCTCATTTACAAATTTTACGATAAGTTTTAAACTGCGATAATTGCGCGGCAGACTCTGCGTTTTGATTTGGCTAAACTGCTCGCGTAAAATATCAAAAATTTTTCTCTCTGCGCCGCGAAATTTATAGATGCTCTGTTTTTTATCGCCTACGTAAAAAAAGCTACCGCAGCGCTCTTCCGCTCCTTTACCAGCAAGCGCTTCAGAGATTAGCGGCAGCATGATTTCATACTGGCAAATGTCGGTATCTTGGAATTCGTCGATTAAAATATGCGTGATTTTAGAATCGAGCCTGAAATACAAAAGCTCGCGGTTGCCCTGCAACGCCTCTGCGCTCGGATTTAGCAGTGAGTGCACAGCTGCGGTGACATCGCCGAACGTGAGCTTGCCGCTTTTGCGCTGCACCGATTTGAGCGCTTCGGCATAAATTCTAATTAGTTCTGCCAGCTTAGCCGCATATGTCGCATCCATCCACGCTATTTCGCGAGCTACGGCGTCTTTTAGCCTTGCTAACTCGCCGTCAAGATGCGAAATTTTTTTAAGCTGTGAGCGCGGATAATCGAAACTGCCGTTGGCAAGAGCCGAAAGAATGAAACCAGAGGATAATTTTGACAGATCACTAACAGGGCTTAGCCCATTTACGGCTCCAGCGCTTACGCCCGCATCTCTCGCCGCTTTTTGCAAGCGAGATAAAATTTCATTTATCTCTGCTAGCGCCGAGCTTACAGGAAGCGTGGGCGGATTTATGCTTATATCGCCTCTCCAAATGCTTTGTAAGCTATTTAAAAACTCGTTCTTTGTCATTCCTGAGTCGCTTACATAATCCACGACCTCTCTTAGTAGCGCTTCGTTTTTACAAATCGCGCCTAAAAACGCCGCCTGCTGCACACCCAAAATCCCTTCATCGTTTTCAAAGCTCGGATCAATGCCGCTGTTTAGCGCAAAGGAGCGCAGAGCCTTTGCAAAAAACGCATCGAAGGTAAAAATATTTAAACTTTCGCTTAAAAATTTCGGGCTCAGTCGCTGTTGCGCTGCCAAAACCTCATCCGCGCTTAGCCCCAAATCAGCGCAAATTTGCTCCAGCTCGGGGCTCGGCACAAGGGCGCCGTCGCGCACGATAAGCAAATTTTGAAATTTCTCCACGATACGCGTTTTCATCTCAGCAGCAGCTTTTTTGGTAAAGGTAAGCGCTAAAATTTCATTGATCGGCTCGCCTTTTAGCACCAGCTCGATGAACCTCACTGCGAGATTGAAGGTCTTGCCGCTGCCTGCGCTCGCTTCAAGCGCCAGATAATTTTCAAATTTTGCCATCGATCTGCCCCTTGCAAATGATTTTATAATCGCAATATTCGCAACTTTGCACCGCCTCCGTACGCGTAAAAGCGACCTCGCTTGCAAATTCCTTGCCGATAGAGCTTAGCGTCTCGCGCAGATTTTCTAAGCTAGGCGTTTTGTCGCTAGGAGCTGCAAACGCGCAGTCTTTTAGCGATAGATAGGCGCATTCGCACTCCTGGGCTAAAAGCGCGCGATAAAACGTAAGCTGGAATTTTTCCATATGTTTTTTAGCTGAACCACGTTTGTAATCGATGATAAACTTCCGCCCTGCCTTATCTTCATCGATGCGGTCGATCCGCCCGCTCAGCCGTACTCCGTCAAGCTCGCCTTTTAGCGATACTTCACTACCGCTAAAGCTCCAAATTTGCTCATGCTCTTCTAAAAGCTTAGCTAGCTTTTCTACCGATTTTAGCTCAAGCTCCGCATCAAAGCGCGCAATCCCTGCTTCTCGCGCAAGCTGCGAATAAATAGAGCGAAATTTTTGCATGCCAAATTTCATCCCCGCTCGCTCATATAAACGCTGAAAACTCGTATGCAAAATTTTGCCTAAAAGCGCATTGTCCTCGCCAAATTTTAGCCCCTCCCTCAGCCCGAAAACGTAGCGGTAATAATACTTTCTCTTGCATTCTAAAAACGTATCCAGCCGCGAAAACGACAACTCCTCGGCAAAAAAATCATGGCGAGCCACGGGATCTTCTTGTCCGCATAAGGCGGGCTTAAATTCCTCTCGCCCAAAAAGCCGCAAATAATCCTCCTGCGAAAATTCCGCGTCTTGTTGCAATTCAAAGCTTTTCAAAAACCGCGAAGGCAATTTCTCGACGCTTTGCAGATAGCAAATCGCGCTTTTTTTAGCGCCTCTTAGCAAGCCGTCGTAGTAAAATCTTTGTAAATTTTCGCGGTCTGCGTGGCTGATGAGCCCTGCTCTAGCGCGCAAAGCAGAGTTTAAAAACATCTCTCCGCTACTGCGCTTTGGCACCAGATCATCGTTAAAATCTGGGATTATCACGCCATCAAATTGTAGCCCACGGCTCTCTAAAAGCCCCATTACCGTGACCTTTCCGCCACGAACATCATCGAGCTTAATGCGCGAAATTTCCAGCAAAAAAAGATCGATCAGATTGCCCAAGCTTAGGTTTTCGTCCTTAAATTTTCGAAGCAAAATTTTAATTAGATATAGCGGCTCTTTTAGCTTTTCTTGCAGCAGCGCATCGCTAATTTTGGGTAAACAGGCGAGCTTGGTAATTAGCGCCTCGAAATGCTCGAAGCTTACTTGCTTTGCAAAATCGCGTGCGAACTCACCAAAAAGTGCCTCATCCACGCCCACACTTGTAAAAAACAGATCAAGCTCCTGTGGGTTTGGGCGCTGCGGATACTCATCTGCGCCCTCGCGTATTTTAGGGTGCCTAAAGCGATCACACTGCTTAGGGCTTTTTGAATGCCCATCTTCTTCCTCAAGCTCTATATGCTCCCGCTGCATAGAGTGTCGTAGGCTCTCTTGACGCTGCTTTAAAGGCTCTTGCTGTTTTGCGCTAACCGAATAATCGGGCTGCTGCGCACACTCCAAGGACTCTTGCAACTCTGCAATATCCAAAGAAAAGCTTTGCTCTCCCGCGCTATCCGCGCGTTCCGCCGAAATTTCGTGCAGAATTTCAAAATTTGCCGTATTTTCAAACTCTCGCGCAGATATAAAATTTAAATCCATTTTAGAATTTGAAAAAATTTCGCAATCCAGCTCGAAATTTTGCTGTACTAAATTTTGCGAAATAGAATTCTCTGAAGCGAAATTACCTAGCGCTAAATTTTGCTGTACCGCGGAATCCTCCGCATTCAAAAATCCTCCATCCGGACTTTTGAATGCGTGGTAATCTACGCCAAATTTTGGCTTGCGCGCTTCTTTTAAACACTGCGAAATTTTCTCTAGCGTTACGTAAAATAGGCTATCTTTAAGCTTCTCGCCCATCGCAAAATTTAGCATGCGGTGTGAGCTGAGAGCCCTTGCGATGCGCTCGTCGTAAAGCCGTAGCGTGCCGGCAAAGCTCTCGTCGGGCAAAATCACCGCGACGCGCTCCGGCGCGATGCCCGCGCGCATGAAGGATGAAATTTTTTCAAAAACATAGCTCGCCTGCAAGCTTCGCAGCTCAAAGCCTCTACACACAACCGCTCCGCCCACGCTTAGCGGCTTGCGGCTTAGAATTTCACCCGTACCAAGATTTACGCGGTATGCAAAACCTAACTCTAGGCTTATGCCGCAAAGCTCCTCCACTGCGCGCACGGGCTTGGAATTTAAAGTCGTGGCTCTAAAGCTCAACACAACCTCGCTCAGCTCCGCCGCGCGCTTAAAAACCTCGAACTCAAATGCGCTAGGATTGCCGTCGATGTTAATTTCTATCCGCTCAAATCCGCGCAAGTAGGACTTATTTATCTCATAAAGCGCGGGCAGCGTGATCTCGTCGTAAAATCCATGCTCGCGCAAAATCCTTGCATACGCTCCCGCTAGCTCTCGCAGAATTTCAAAATGCTCGGCGTACCACGCGTAGGTGTCGCTAAGATCGAGCGCATCGATACTTACGCGCTCCGTCGCAAGCTCCTTAAAAAAGCCAAAAAGATACTCGCGGTTGCGCATAAACTCATAAAGCTCGTTAGGGAATTTAAGCCTTTCGCCTGCGCGCTTGCTCTCGCTCACCGCCTGCTTCATAAAAAGCGCACGGTCTATCTCGCCGCAAGCGACAAGATCCGGCACAAAAAGCGCCTTTTCGTAGAATTCCGCCAACGTAATCCTTGGCGCCAGTACGCCGCCGCTCTCGCTTTGCAGCGCCGCGCGTAGCGCACGCGAGCTGGTGTAGACAAAGAGATTTTTAGAGGGCAAATTTTTCAAAACAAATCCTTTAGAGCGATTCGCAGAACGCGGAATTTTGCGATATTTTAGCAAGAAATTTTTAGTTTGGGCTTTTAAGGAAAGAAGTTTTTGAAAAGCTTGAGAGGCTAAATTTTATCAAGTCAAATTTAGCAAATTGGACGAGCTTGAAATTTTAATCTGTGGCGCTTTGAGCGCAAAATTCCAACTCGCTCCGCATTAATCGCGGCATATTTCGACGCAAAATTTTACGAGTGGATTCCGTAAATTACAAAGCGGCAAAAACGCGATCAAATTTAAGCGGGCTCAAGATCGATCTTGTATCCCAGGCTCGGGACGTTTTTTATGATTTCGCCTCCCACTTTATCGCGGATACGCTTGACGAAGGTGCGAAGCGCCGTATCACTCACGGCTCCTTCGGTCCAGACATAATGCTTGATCTCCTTGTAAAGTACCAGCTCGCCCACGCGACTGGCTAGCAGCGAGACAAAAGAAAGCTCCTTTTTAGTAAGCACGATCTGCTCGCCATCCTTCAGCAAAATACGGCGAAGCCCGTCAAATACGTAGCCCGCACCCATATTTACGACTCGTACAGAGTCCAGCTTAGACTTCATCAGCGCACTTATCTCTAGCACAAATGCGGCGATATCTACCGGCTTAAAGTAATACCGCTCGACGCCAATCTCCATAACGCCTTTTAGCTGCTCCTCCCTACTGAAGCCGCTAAGCACCACGATAGGAGCATGCGGAAAGATCTGCTTGATCTGGCGTATCATCTCAAGCCCATCCTCGATCGGCATTAAAATGTCGGTAATGACGAGATTAGGGCTAAATTTTTTGAATTTTTTTACACCTTCAAGCCCGTTTTGGGCATTGTAAACGTTGTTAAAAATACCCTCAAACGCCTTATGCAGCGAGGCTAGTAATTTAGTATCATCCTCGACTAGCAAGACGTCCAGCTCTTTTAAAGCGCAGCTCATAGCAGACCCCTCAAGGCGAAATTTCAAACGAAATTCTTTCAAATTTTCTCTTTTATTGAGCTTAAAATAATGTTAAGTTAAAAATTTAATTTCATAAAGTAACACAACTCTTATTTTAGGTGCAAATATGAGCGGGATTAAAAAAGAAGCATGGATAAAAACCGCAGCCTAGGAATGGAGTAGAAATTTAAAGTGACGCGAGCTAAATCTTATCGGTGTGAAAGAGATTTAATAACGGCTGGAAGTAAAATTTCAAAGCTAGCGCAGGTAAAATTTCACTACACCGCGGAGCGGAATTTTATTTTAGGCAAATGGCTTTTAGAGGGAAATGAAACGGCGCCGATAAGGTTTGAAGGGCAGGTATAGTTTATCAAAAACTAGGGCATAACTGGCAAAATTGCGTCAATAAGACTTTAACGGGCGGGCGACGTTAGATAAAATTTTACGGACGGCAAGGCAGCTTGCTAGCGTAACTTTTAACGGCAACAAAATGGTTCGTCAAATTTAAAGGGCTTGAAGCTATGAGAAATGTGCCGCAGGATCTGTTTTGAAAGGGCCAAGCGCGCCAAGCCCAATTTTTAAATTTAAAACGCATGAAATTTAGCCGCGAGCTTAGAAGTTATACGGACACGAATCACACGAATGAAAAGCATGCGGTGCAGTAGCCGGTTTAAATTTAAAACCTCGACTAGCACAGATCGCTTCATACAAAAAACCGCTTAATCCAAAATCACCGCGGCAATCCTCAGTCTGCAAAAGTGCGCTTTACACGCTACTCCAGCCTGCAATTATCCAGGCTGCGACGGGTTTTAAATTTACGACGCAAAGACCGCGTTAGAATTTAAAGCTTGCCGTAAATTCAAAATTTTACCGCGCGATCGCGGTAAAATTTCATGCAGGCAAAATTTCAAAAATCATAAAATTTCAAGAAATTCTTTGAAGATATATTTGCTCTCGGTAGGCCCCGCGCTGGCTTCGGGGTGGTGCTGCACCGAAAATACGGGATAGTCTCTGTATCTCACCCCCTCGATTGTGCCGTCGAAAAGATTGCGGTGCGTGATCTCGCAGATCTGCGCTATCGTTTCGGGAACGTTGTAGTTGTGGTTTTGCGCGGTGATCTCGATCGATTTGGTGCGCAGGTTTTGCACGGGGTGGTTTGCGCCGTGCTGGCCGAATTTTAGCTTGTAGGTCTCATATCCCATCGCGTTGCTTAGCAGCTGATGACCCAGGCAAATTCCAAAAATCGGCACGCGCGCTTCGACCATCTTTTTGATCTGCGCGATCTCCTCTTTAAGCATGCGAGGCTCGCCCGGGCCGTTTGATAAAAACACGCCGTCGATCTGCCCCTCTTTAAATTTTGCGATCAGCACTTCCGCTTTAACGTCGTGCGGGAAAACCTCGACGCCGAGCCCCAGATCGCAAAGCTCGTTGAGAATATTTCGCTTGACGCCGTAATCGATCACGGCTATCTTTTTGCCGCAGCTTGCGGGCTGGGAGTAGCTTCCGCGCTCGGCGTTCCAGCGACCCGATGCGTGCTTGTACGGCGCCTTCGTGCTTACGATGCTTACGTAGTTGATCTCCTCTATGCGCGCAGACTCGCTAAGCGCCTTTTTAAGAGCCGCCTTATCGCTGATTTCGGTAGAGACGAAGGCGCGCAGGCTGCCCTGATCGCGCAACATTTTGGTTAAAAATCTAGTGTCGATGTCGTAAACGCCGAATTTTCCGTTTTGAAGAAAATAATCCTCCAAGCTCATCTGCGAGCGGAAATTTGAAGGCTCGTTGTTAAAATTTCTTACGAAAATTCCGCTAGCATGGATTTTGGAGCTTTCTTTGTCGTCTTCATTGATCCCTACGATGCCGATTTCGGGCATCGTAAAGATGATGAACTGCCCCGCGTAGCTGGGATCCGAGATGATCTCCTCATAGCCGGTGGCCGAGGTGTTAAACACGAGCTCGCCAAATGCGCTACCACCCTTGCCGAACGCCTTGGCCTGCAGGTAGATGCCGTTTTCTATGTAGATATACGCGTTCATTACAGCATGCCCCGTTTTCTTAGCTCCTCTTCGTAGAGCTTTTCAAACACCAGCTCGTATTCTTCGGTACCCGGGATCAATTTTTGCTTGTAGCCCTCGATCTTTTCATAGACCGTATCCTCAATCTTTTGATAATTTTTAAGATATTCGTCGATCGCGTTATAAATTATCGTCTTCAGCCTGTTTTCCGAGACTTTGTAATCGATCAAATTTTTCTTCCAAACGGTTTCTAAAATTTTATGCGATATGGTGCCGTAGCGATCCTCGAAATTTAGCTCAAAATTCTCGTCGTTTGCGATGTGGCGTTTGATGAGCCAAAACATATCTTTTTTATTCACGCTCATCTCATCTAGCTCGCTTATGCGCTCATCTATCAGCTCGTTTGCGCGCTCGTCTATCGCTCTTTCTTTTTGCAGATCGGCTCTTATGATCTCGTCAGCTTCCTTAGCGACGGGCTCTATGCCCGCACTAAGCGTAACGCAGCCCGAGTTTAGCAGATCCAGCGCTATTTTATGCGCGATATATGGCACGTGTGGTAGTCGTATTCGCATGATCGTTCCTTTAAATTCAGTTCTATGAGCGGTCGCGCCGCCCGCGTTTGCAAACGGCGGAATTTTAAAATTCTTAAAATTCCGCCCGATTTTATAAAATTATCGTGTCGCTTCTTTCGGGACTGGTGGAGATAAAGCCCACTTTCGCGCCGCTTAACTCCTCTATTTTGCGGATATAATTTTGCGCGTTTTGCGGCAGATCCTCAAATTTTGAAATTCCTTTGACGCTGTCCCAGCCCGGCATCTGCTCATAAACCGGCTCGGCAGCTTCCAAATCGATCGGGAAATAATCGATCTCCTCCCCCTTGTAGCGATATGCGCGGCAAATTTTAATGCTCTCAAAGCCGTCCAGGACGTCAAGCTTCATAAGCGCGAGCTTGTCGATGCCGCTAAGGCGCACGGCGTATTTCGTAGCCACTCCGTCGAACCAACCGCAGCGACGCGCCCTGCCCGTCGTGGTGCCGTACTCTTTGCCGATCTCGCGCATCGCCTCGCCTTGCGGGCCCTTATCCTCGGTAGGAAACGCGCCGTTGCCCACGCGGGTGGTGTAGGCTTTTAAAATTCCCATCACCGTGCCGATATCTTTCGGTGCGAGCCCGAGCCCGCTGCAAGCCCCGCCCGCGATAGTCGTCGAGCTCGTGACGTAAGGATAGGTGCCGTGATCGATATCAAGCAGGCTTCCTTGCGCCCCCTCTACGAGCACGCGCTTGTCGTAATCAAGCGCCTTCCACAGCATATGCGTGGTATCGGCGATGTATGGCTCGAGCGCGCTTTTATAGCGCTTTAGCTCCTCGTAAATTTCAATCTTGCTAGGAATTTTAACCCCCGCTTTTTCAAAAACGCTCTCATGCGAAGCAAAATCGCGCGATAGCGTCTCGGCAAGCCTTTCGGGCTCCAAAAGCTCCGCTACGCGGTGTCCCGTGCGCGCGATCTTATCGGCATACGCAGGTCCTATGCCTTTGCCGGTAGTGCCGATCGCAAGCTCGCCCTTGCTCTTTTCGCGCGCCTGATCGATCAGCGAGTGGTACTGTAAATTTAAAAACGCCTTCTCGCTTATGAAAAATCTGCCCTTTAAATTTTCAAACTGCGCCATCTCGGTAATCAGCACGTCGGGGTTGATAACGACGCCGTTTCCGATGATGTTGATGATATTTTTATGAAGCACGCCGCTAGGAACTAAATGCAGCGCAAATTTCTCGCCGTTTATGACGATGGTGTGCCCTGCGTTGTGCCCGCCGCTGCTGCGGCATACGAAATCGTAATTCGCGCTTATCATATCTACGATCTTACCCTTACCCTCATCGCCCCACTGGGCGCCGATGACTACGTCAACTTTGCTCATTTCTCATCCTTTTGCATAATTTTTTCTATCAAAGCATCCACTAGCAGCGCAAAGCCGCTGGATTTTAGCCCATCTATTTCGTAATTTCCGCCGTTACAATACACCGCGCCCGCGTCTAAAAATCTAAAAAATAGCGCGTCGTAATAGCGCATTTTAGAGTAATACAGCAGCGAAACGCGGATATGCTCGTAATCCACGCCTAGGCTTAAAATTTCATCTAGGCAAGGCACGAGCTCTTCAGGCACCTGCACGCGCAGAGCCTGCACGTCCTTTAACGACGTGGCGCGAGCCGTAGCGTCCAGCCAAGGCAAATTTTGCTCAAGCAGCGTCTCAATCTTGCCCTTTTCAAAAATTTCAAGCGGCAGGTTTAAAATTTCGCAAATTTTTTTCGGAATTTCGATATTGCTTAGCTGAAGCGCGGGCATAAGATCAAATTCTTTAAAAAATTCCTGCGCGATTTTGATCGCAAGAGGCAAGTTTTTCTCTCCGATCAGCTCCGCGCCGATCTGATAAAACTCGTCACTTGGGTATTTGAAAGTAGGCTGGACGTAAAATAGCCGCCTTAGTTTATCGTCTTTCAGCCGTTTGCGCACGATGCGCACGACGTCCACGGTGCTGTCTGCGCGAAGCGCAAGCTCGTGGTTCGTGGGATCGGAGAGCTTTAGAAGCTTTTGCGGCGCGACGCTTAAGTGCTGATGATATGAAAAATATGGCGTTAAAATTTCGCTAAAGCCGTTTTTAACGAGGATTTCGCTCGCTTTATTTTCCAGCTCGCGCTTGAGCTGCGCGCTCTTTCCGAAATAAAGCCTCGAGCCGTTGGGTATCTCGTGATCAAAATCGGCGCTAACGCTATCTATCATGCTGCCTCCAAATCGCTTATGAACTGATTCAGCCGCGTTTTAAAGCTCTGAATGAAGCTTGCCAAAACGCGGTAATCAAGCGAAAGAATATCTAAAATTTGCTTACGTATTTCTGTATTTAGCGCAAATTTCTCGCTGCCTGCGCTTTGAGTTTTATTTAAAATTTCGCCAAATTTCGCTCTGAAACTTTCAAACTCTCCCGGACTAAGCTCGCCTGTTTGACCGCGCGCGATGAAGTTTAGCGCCAAATCCTTATAATCAAGCGCGTTTAAGAAGCTGATAAACTCATCTTTGTCGATGGCTGCGAGCTTGGGCGTATCTTTAAAGCGCGCGATGAAAGCGTCTATCTCTCTGCGATCAAGCGCTTTTGCGATAAAATTTCCCTGCAGATAGTTAAATTTCAAATTGTTTAAAAGCCGCAGCGATAGCGCATTTTCGACCCCTTGAGCGCCGAGAGCAAAACCAAACTCCCGCTTTAGCTTGCCCGTAATCTCCACCATCGTTCGGATAGCATTTTTTTTCTTGCCTATGTCAAGGCAGAGCTCGCGGTCGATTTTAACGACATCGAAAGGCTGGGCATTCAGGAATGGGATATTATTTTTATTTGCACTATTAAGGGCAAATTTAATCCCAAGATCTGCATAACGCCCACGCGCAGGGGCGAATTCCTTAAAATTTTGCTCGCTAAAATCGGTTATCTCAAACATCAACTCGCCTTTTGCATTAGCCCTGTCTCGCAAGCTGTGAGCTACGAAATCGTAAAATTCGTCGTTTGTAAGCACGGCTAAACTTACGTTTATCGAGCAGTTTGCGCCTGTTTGAGCGTTAAATTCCATCATCTTTGAAAACGCAAATTTTGAGATTGGCAACTCAAATCGAGGCTCGCTTAATATCTGCGCAAAATCCTGCGGGGCAAGAATTCCTCGCTTTCCGCGATCCCAGCGTAAAAGCAGCTCATACCCGTAAATCTGCGCGCCGCTAATGATCGGCTGATAGAGCACGAAAAACTCCCCTTCTTCGATCGCTGCAGCGATCCCTTCCTCACTGGGTTCGTCTGCTTCGGCGCGCTCAAAGATGCAGTAGCGGTTTTTGCCGCTCGTTTTGGCGCGATACATCGCCCTATCTGCGCGCGATAAAAGTCCCGAAAAATCGATCTTTTCGCTGCCGTCGTAAAACGCTGCGCCAACGCTGATGCTTGCGCTAATTTCGTTGCCTTTGAGGTTAAATTTCATCTTTGAAATTCCAAGCAGACGGTCTAATAGCACATGCGCGGCATCCTTGCTTTGCAGATCGCCGATGATGGCTCCAAACTCATCGCCGCCTAAGCGCGCCAAGATATCGCCTTTACGCAGCAGTCCGCTCATCGCCTTTGAGATCGCTTGCAAAAACATATCGCCGACCTCGTGCCCGTAGGTGTCGTTGATCGCCTTAAAGCCGTCAAAATCGATGAAAAGCACCGCCATAAGCTTGGAATTTTCGCCCGAGTTTGCCGTAAATCTCTGCGCAGCTTTCATAAAATACACTCTATTTGGAAGCCCGGTAAGCGCGTCGTGATGGGCGATCTTGGCTAGCTCGCTCTCTTTTTGCTTGATCTGCGAAATTTCGGTAAACATCAAAATGAAATTTGAAGTAAGCGAAAAATCATCCTTTATCGCAATTGCCGTAAATAGCGCAGGAAAGGTGCCGCCACCTCTTTTTAGTCCGTAAATTTCATCTTTGTAAGAGGTCTGTTTGCCGACGAGATTTTTTCTAATCCTCTCCATCACGTCTGCCCCGCCCTCCGTAGGAGCGAAGAAATTTGGAATTTTGCCGATGGTTTGGTTTTCGCTATAGCCTGTGATTTCGTAAAAAGCGTTATTAGCGCGCAGCACTCGACCGCTTTCATCTGTGATTAAGATCGCCTCTAGCGAGCGCGAAAAGACGTTGGCGTTTAAATTTAACTCCAGCTCCGTCTGCTTGCGCGAGCTAATATCTTCGAGCGTAGTTTTTACAAGGCGAGAGCGAGAGCCGTGCTTTTCGGTGACATAGCCTTGCATACTGATCCAAGTATAGGCATTAGCGGCGTTTCGCAGACGGAATTCGCAGCTAAAATCGCTCCTAAGCCCAGCGGTGCATTCGCGAATCATTTTGTTGAAATTCTCTAAATCCGCGAAGTAAATTTCATAACTAAACTCCCCAAAGCTCATCGCAGTATTTAGTCTTTTGCCGCGATATTTTAAAATTTTAAAGTAATTTTTATCAAACGACAGCGTCTGTGCGTCAAGATCGATTAAGCAGGTGCAAAAATTCCTAGTCTCGATTACTGTGCGGTAAAAGTCCAAATCCTCCTGCAAGCCGCGGATCGCCTTAACATCGTCATCGATATTTTGAAAATAAAACGCAGCCCTGGCGGCGGACTTTTTGACATAGATGCTCACTTCGTAGCTATAGCGGATATTGTCATTGTGGCGAATTTTATAACTCTGAGAAAAGCTTAGCTCTTCTGAGGGCATATCGGCTAAGCGGTTTAAAATTTCATTTTTAGCCTCATTCGCGTCCTTTTCATCCAGCAAATCCCATAGCCTTATCTCGCCACTTAAAAACTGCGCCGCTTCGTAGCCCCAAAGCTCTTTTATATTTTTGCTAGCATCCACGATCTTGCCCGAAGTGTAGTCAAACACGAGCGTAACGATAGGCGCGTGATTTAAATACTCATATTTTTGCTTAGTTTCATCGTAAAATCTGCGATATTTCGACGCATCCAGCACCACAAAAAGGGTTGAAATTTTACTTCCGTCGCGGATATAAGATTTTTTAACATAAAGGTCTTTGACGCCATTTTTGGTCTCTTGGCGGGTTACGACATAGTTTTCTTTGACATAGTTTGCGCGCTGGGTTTGATAGGCGTGATCGTAAAACGAGCCTGCTTGCAGCGCGAAGATATTTCGCCCCACGACGTCATCGCCATAAAGCTCGCGTGCGCCGTTGCTAGCGCTTTCGATCGTGCCTGCGACGTTATCGATGCTAAGCACCGAAAGGGAGCTATATTTTAGCGCATCTTTAAAGCTGAGGCTAAAATCGCCGTGGCGCAGATTAGACTTCAAAACCTCATCTATGGATTTAGAAATTTCTAAGACGGAGCTTAGCGGATTTAGCGCTTCTATATCGCGGATTTTGGAGTGATAATCCCCTTGACGCAGCGCGTTTTGAACTGCCGCGAGCGGGATAAAAACGCGCTTTTTAAAAAACGTAAAATTTGAAATTAGAAGGATTAAATAAGCTAAAATAGCTGCCGCTAGCGCTACGACTATAAAATCGTCCGCGCCTAAAAAATAGCCGGCTCGTTCGCGAGCCATTACGAAATTATCTCCAAATTTTGCAAGATATGCAAAGCCTAGCCCAGATTCGTCTTCGAAGCTTACCACTTCGCCTAGGCGCGAAAAATCAAAATCCTGCCCTAATATATCAGTTGCGCTGCCAGGAGCGTTAAAAAATTTACCTTCAGCGTTAAAGACCAAAATATCACCCAGCGAAGAGAGCCTGGCAATCGGCCTAGCGGTGTTGGCAAAGCCTAGCAGATACGAATCAGCGTTTACGCGCTTGATCAAAAAATACCGCCACGCCCCATCCATCATCATATAGCGCGATACCCATTCATCCTTTTTTAGCTCGCTTGCGATATCCGCAAGCCGTATCTCGCCAAGATCCGAAATATGCGCATCCGATGAAAAATGCGCTAAGCTCTCCTGCTCCGCGCCGCGGGCGCGTAGATAAAAAATAGCGTCAAATCTATGAGAAGATTTTACGACGTTACGGATCAAATCCGCGTAAAGCTCGCTTTGTGCAGCCTCGTGCCTTGCGTCCAAAGAAAGGATATTTTCTTTTAAAATTTCAAGCTCGCTAAAAAGCGACTCGTCGGTATTTTTGAGTAAAGTAATCGCCGTGCGCGTCCGCAAATCAAGCTGCGTAGCGATCCTAGTACGCAAAAAGCTAATCTCGCAAACTACTACAAGCGTAAGTAGTGCAGCGCCTAGAATCAAGGCGGCGTTAAATCTTTCGGTAACGAAGTCTTTTTTGTTTTTCATGCCAAATTCCAAATTTTGCGGGATTTTAGCAAATTTCGTTTTAAAGCCTATTTAAGCTTCGATTTTTGCACCGCGCGCGCCCAAAAAATGCATAATCAAAAGCACTGCAAAGCTAAAAATAAGCATCAGCGCCGAATATGCGTGAGCCTGCGCAAAATCCAGCGTCTCAGTCGCTTCATAAATCGCAATGGAGGCAACCTTGGTCTGTTCGCTCACGCTGCCGCCGATCATCAGCACGACGCCGAACTCGCCCATCGTGTGCGCAAAGCAGATCACCAAGGCGCTAAGCAGGGAATGTCGAATCGCGGGCAACGCGACGCGAAAAAGCTTGGAGAAATAGCTCTTGTCTAGCGAATCGCACGCCCAAAAAAGTGAGCGCGGAAGCGCGCGGAAGCCCGAAACCAGCGGCGAAAACATAAACGGCAGCGAGTAGATACAGCTCGCGATCACGAGCCCGCTGAAATTAAACACGAGCCGAAGCCCGAAGTGTTTGTCAAAAAACTCCCCCAGCACCGAATACGGCGATAGAAAAACAAGCAGGTAAAACCCTAGCACCGAAGGCGGCAGCACGAGCGGAAGCGAGATGATCGATTCGATCACGCTTTTGCCGCGGAAATTTTTTCTCGCCATAAAAAACGCAAGCGGCACGCAGATGATAAACAACGCAAATGTCGTTAAGCTCGCAAGCTTTAAGGAGACGAGAAACGGCGTGTAATCGAGCCCCTTTAGAATTTCAAACATTTATCCTCCGAGCCGAGCCGCTGGGCCCAAACTATAAAATCTTAAAAGCCTAGCCCTGCTTTAAAATTTATAGACAAAGCTAGATAGAATTTGCACAAACCTCATAGTCATAAGGCCTTGCAAAATGAAATTTTTAAAAATTCTGCGCAAGCTAAAGCGAGCGGAATTTTATAAAATTGCTTGGCTAATAAATTCCTTCAAGCGTGCGAATTCCACTGAGCTTTTAAGCTCGCCAAACTGGCAAATTTTTTAAGACCACGTTACCGAGCTAAATTCCAAAAAGCTTCACTAGGCTTTAACACTTGAGCGGGCAAGATTTATCTGAGCGCAAATTTCACGCAAGATAGGCTAAACGATGCCCTCCGAACGATCTAGTGAAATTTGATTGAGCCCGACAAGACGAAATTAAAATTTCGCATAAACCCAAAAGACCCGGTTAATGAAATCTTGCCGCAGCTTGCAAATTAAGCGAGTTTAGCACGCAATCTTCGAGCCGTTAGAACTTTTTAAATTTCAAAGCTACAAAATCCAGGCAAAATTCCAAATCTAAAAATTTTAAGTTTCTGCGAAGCTTCACATTAAATTTTTACCAAGATCGCATGATAGAATTCGCGCAACTCCTGCCAAAAAAGTAAGCTAAAAGTCGCTTAAATTTATAAATAAACCTACCGCACCAATCAATAAATTCAAAGAAGGAATTTAATGGCGCCTGCCCGCGCGAAATCTAAAATTTAAAGCTTAATTTCCACACGTCATCTAGTCTCACATTGCAATTTTGCTCTAGCCTGCGTTTAAATTTTACGCAGAGTGATATTAAAGGCTTTGGCGCCAGCTTTGACCTCGTCGCCTACTTGCAAGCCATCGGCTTCTGCACCACTTAGCACCACTTCGCACAGCTGGCTGCCGATCGCTACGACGGCTACTTTGATCCCGTCGCGAGCTTGCAAATCGACAACCTTGCCCACGAAAGAAAACTTCTGTGAGCCGCTAGTTTTAAGAAAAATTTCCTCCGGCGTACCAGTGCGGACGATCCTGCCGTCCTTCATCTCATAAACTCGCTTGCAAAGTCTATAGATCTCGCTTACGTCGTGGCTTACTAAAATCACGGTCTGATGAAACTGCTCGTGGATCTTTAACAAATACTCTTGGATTTTTTCGCGCATCGTAAAATCAAGCGCCGAAAGCGGCTCGTCAAGTAGCAAAATTTCAGGCTCTTGCATCAGTGCGCGAGCAAGTGCCACGCGCTGCTTCTGTCCGCCGCTAAGACCCTCTACGCCGGATTTCGCAAACTCGCTAAGCTCTAAAATTTCAAGCAGCATTGCAGCTTTTTGCGGATCGTTTCTGGCAAAAAGTAGATTGCCCGTCACACTCATATTCTCAAAAAGTGCGTAGTCTTGAAATAAAAAGCCGATTCTACGCTTGCCTGCGCTTAAGAATTCATTGCCTTCTTGCAGCACACGATCGCCGTCTTTTATGCTACCGCTATCTGCGCGCAAAAACCCCGCTAAAATGCGCAGCAATGTAGTCTTACCGCTGCCGCTGCGCCCATATAGGCATACAAACGAGCCTTTGTTAATTTCTAAGCGAGCATCAATCGAGAAAACATCACTGATTTTTTTCTTACAATCAATCGTTATCATATTTTTCTATATATATCGCAGTGGCGCTAATGTATGCGAAAACCTCGTCGCCCTCGCGTAAAGCAAGCTCCTGCGCGCAATGCGCGCTAATGAGCACATCAAAGCTTATCTTGCCTTCAAACCTGAGCGTGCATAGAATTTCACCCAAGCTTAGGCTCGTAATCTTGCCGTGAATTTCATTTTCGCTAGATACACCACTTAGAACTTCGCGAGATAAAAGCACGTCGGTGCTTTTAAAGCCCGCGTAAACTTCGCTGCCCACCTTAAGCTCGCTACTTAGCTGCAGAAATACGCCACGCAGCTTGATGCCGCCTGCGATAAATCCTACAGAATGGATGCCGTCTTTTTGTAAAATTTCGTTGATTCTCGCTCTAATCATTAAAACTCATATCCGTATTTAGCAAAGATCTCTTTGCCCTTATCGCTTAGGATAAAATCATAAAACGCCTTGGCTTCGGCGTTGTCTTTAGCGCGGTTTAGCACAACCATGCCTTGAGCTATCGGCTCGTAGAGGTCGGTACCGACCAAGACGAAATTTTCGCCCTCTTTGCAAGGCTTGTCGTTGCAGCCGTCCTTTGCCATCTTAGGCGCATACATCGCGCTAGCCGCGATAAAGCCGACGTCGGAAGCTTTAAGCGCTTGCGAAAGAGCCTCGCCGATCGATTTTGCTTCTACGATTTTGCCCTTGATCTCGTCGTAAACTCCTGCTTTTTGGAAAGCCTGTACGCTTGCGGTGCCGTAAGGAGCGGTCTTTGGATTGGCTACGGAAATCGTTTTAACGCTAGGGTCTTTTAAAATTTCAAGCCCCTTGCTAAGATCTACTCCGCGCACGCTAAACATCGCCACTTTGCCTTTGGCGTAAGTTTTGGCAGGCGCCGTCGCAAAGCCCTCTTTATGCAGATCGTCTGCAAATTTCATATCCGCCGCCATAAAAATATCAAACGGCGCGCCGTTTTTGATCTGCGTGCTAAGCGCACCGCTCGCACCCAAGCTCACATTTAACGTAGTTTGCGGATGCAGTTTGGCAAATTCCGCCTTGATCTCGTCAAACGCATACGTCGTGTTCGCAGCGGCAGCTATGCTGACCTCTCCTGCGCTAAGCGCGCTTGCCGTTAAAATTCCTAAAAGCACTGCTTTCAACTTCATTTTATGCCTTTCGCTTCGGCTCTCACCGAGAATTGAATTGTATCTAAAATTTTAAATTTACGCCTTAAATTTTAAAATTTTGCGCACCCAATTTCACCCTATTACGCGCCAATAATGATCTCGCTAGGCTCGATGATCGCCGTTACTTCATCTCCTACTCCCAGAGCCATCGCGGTGGCAGATTCTCGCGTGATGATCGCGGTGATGTTTTGATGCGAGCTCGTGCCTAGACAGATCTCTGCGTTTACTGCGCCGATTTTGACCTCGTTAATTGTGCCTTTGATTTGATTTGCCGTACTAAGTTTTAGCTTCTCCGAGGCTCCTTTAGCGATGATGACGCTTGGAGCTTTGAATAAAAACAGCACGTCCTTGCCAGCCTTCAGCCCTAAATTTTTTTCGCTCTCTACGGTTACCGTCGCGAATAAAATTTCGCCGCCTGCGAGCTTAGCCGTGATTTGAGAATTTACAGCGCCTGTTTGAACATCCGTAATCTCAACACTTAGCTGATTGCGCGCAGAAAGCTTCATACCGATCTTCTCTAAGCTTAAAAGACTCTCTTCGGTGATCTCGTCAAGCTTTAAAATTTCACTCAAAAACGTCTCGCCCGCGTGGCTGATAGCATCATAGGCGCGAATCAGCTTGTGAGCGTAGGGGGTAAGCTCCGAGCCGCTATTTTTCTTAGTGCCTTGAGTGCGGACGATGAGCGGCTTTTTGCTCGCGTTGTTGATTAAATTTAACGCATCCCAGCCGTTTTTATACGACACTCCTACGATCTCTGCGGCCTTTGTAATACTTTTAGTCTCATCTACGGCCTTAAGCAGCTTAATGTGCTTGGCTAGAAGCGATGTTTCCTTGCCAAGCAGGAATTCCAAAGCAAATTTTGCGTCCATTTTCATCCTTTCTTATTTACTTTCACGTGATTTTATAATATATCCTCTGATATATTTCTTAAAGAGCTTCAGGCTTTATTCTGCGATATAAAGAGGGAAATTCTATATGAAATTTTACCTTTATTGACAAAATTTCTTTAAACTTGTAAAATCGCCACTTTGATTTATAAAGAAGGGTCACAATTTGAAATTTATAAAAATTATATTCTTAGCCGCGGCATTGGCACTCTGCGGTTGCTCGCAAAAGCAAGACGTAGCGCCTAGTGATACGGATGGTTTTGACGAGGAGTTCGCCAAGCGCGAGGTTTTCGATCCGCTTAGCGGCTATAACCGCGTTATGACGAGCTTCAACGACGTATTTTACTCATATATACTAACCCCCGTAGCCAGCGGCTACGATTACGTAATGCCCGATCCGATCCAGGGCGCGTTTTCAAATTTTTTCTATAATATTTTATATCCGATGAGGCTCGTAAACAACCTGCTGCAGGGTAAATTTGAAAATTCTTGGGACGAGACGAAACGGTTTTTGATCAATTCGACCGTTGGCTTCGGCGGGCTTAATGATATGGCAGGCAAATACTACGGAATTCCACGCCACGACGAGGATTTCGGGCAGACACTCGGGTATTGGGGCGTGCCGGCAGGTCCTCACATCGTCTGGCCGATCTTAGGACAGAGCAATCTACGCGATACAGCTGGACTTGTAGGAGATTATTTTTCAAACCCGATAAATTATATTAAAGATGGCACGGTGCGAAACTCCGTCAACGGATTTAGAATATTTAATGACTACTCGCGCGATCCGGAATTTTATGAAAAAATGACCAAAGATGCGGTGGATCTGTATCCATTTTTACGCGATGCTTACGAGCAAAATCGCGAAAAACTAATAAAGGAATAACAATGAAAATTTTAAAAGTTCTAGCGCTTTGCGGAGCGCTTTTGATTTCGGCGCACGCTATTAGCGATGCGGATATCGAGCCCGTGATGAGCCAGAAGGTCGCCGAGGCCGTAAATATTATGCGAAGCAGCACCCCGAAAGACGCAAAGCCCGCGAAAATTTTTGCACTTTTTGACGGCTATTTTGATTACAAGATGATGGCAAAGCTCTCCCTTGCGAAGCATTACGCAAGCCTTAGCCCGGCGCAGATCGCGGAATTTAATAAGGCCTTCGAGGCGCATCTAAAGCGCTCCTTTATCGAAAAGCTTTCGCTTTATACCGATCAGGATATGAAGGTGCTAAGCAAACAAAGTCCGAGCGATAAGCGCCGCGTGCTAAAAACGCAGGTCATCGGCGAGCAGAAAAACTACGACATAGATTTTAAATTTTATCCTAACGGCTCTGATTGGCGTATCTACGACGTCGATATCGTGGGCGTTAGCCTCATTCAGACTTACCGCTCGCAGCTAGGCGACGTAACGCAAAGCTTAGGCTTTGACGAGCTTATAAAGCGGCTAAATTCCACCGTCATCAATAGCGGCGAATAGCGACGCACTCAAAAGAGCGGTATTTGAAAAAAATTTTTCGCCTAATCGTCGCGTTTCCGAAAATCACGCTTGCGCTGTTTACGGCGCTGGCGCTGTTTTTCGGATATTACTCCACAAAGCTTGAGATCGATGCTTCGAGCCAAACGCTTCTACTAGATAATGACAAAGACCTTCAAATTTGGCGCGAAGTATCCAAACGCTACGAAACGCCGAATTTCTTGGTGCTTGCATACACTCCCGCGGGCGATCTTTTAGCGCCCGAGACGATCCGCAAGATAGCGCAGATGGACGCAGCTTTTTCCAAGCTGGATTTCGTCGCTAGCGTCACGGACATCACGAATGTGCCGCTTTTGCTAAACAAAGGTGGCGGTATGAGCGAGCTGCTTAAGCACATACCCACTCTTACCGACGCGGACGTAAATTTAACCGCGGCTAGGCGCGAGTTTGCCACAAGCCCCTTTTATGCGTCAAATTTAGTAAGCGCCGATTTTCGCACTACTGCAATTTTAATAAATTTAAAGCCGCAGACCCGCTACGAGGAGCTTTTGCGACTAAGAGACGGGGCTAAAAGCGCTCTAGAGCAAGCAGAGCACGAGGGCAACCGCTCCAAAGCTCAAATTTCACAGCTTAAAGACTCGCTTAAAATTTCTGAGCAAAATTTCAAATCCTACCGCGACGAGCTGCGCGAAAAGGATCACCGCGACATTGTGGCTTTGCGGGCGCTGATCGCGGGCTTTGAGAAGGAATTTGCGGGCGACCGATTGTTTTTGGGCGGATTAAATATGATCGCAGACGATATGGTGGGCTACGTCCGCTCGGATCTGGCGACCTACGGACTCGGTGCCTTGGTGCTTCTGCTAGCTTGCTTTTGGCTTTTTTTTAGACAGGCGAAATTTATCCTGCTGCCGCTTATCATCTGCGCGTATTCGGTCGTGCTCGCAGCGGGATTATTCGGCTTTTTGAGCTTTGAGGTCACGGTGATTAGCTCAAATTTCATAGCGCTTCAGCTCATCATCACGGTTTCGGTCTGTATCCACCTAATCGTCGCCTACCGCGAGTTTAGCGCGCGCTTTCACGCATTTTCGCAGCGCCAGCTCGTTTATGCGGTGCTACGCGAACGCGCAAGACCCTGCTTTTTCGCGATCTTTACGACCGTTATCGGCTTTATGTCGCTAATTTTTTGCGATATAAAACCCGTAATTTCTCTGGGAATTATGATGAGCGTAGGCATCAGTATCTCGCTAATTACGGCGTTTGGAGTATTCGGCGCGATAATGTCGCTTCTGCCGCGCACGCATAATAATCGCAGCTTCGAGCAGCACTTTAAATTTACGCTTTGGTGCGCCGAAACGGCGCTACGTAGCAGAGGCGCGGTCTATGGCGTATGCGCTGCGGCGGTGATCTTTGGGCTGTACGGTATCTCGCAGCTGCGCGTCGAAAACAGCTTCATCGGCTACTTCAAAAAAAGCACCGACATCCGCGCAGGCATGGAGGTCATCGATACAAATCTCGGCGGAACGATCCCGCTTGATATCGTAGTTAAATTTAAAAGCGCAGGCGGCGCAGATACTGCTAGCGGGAATGAAAATTCCACAAGCGGAAGCGCAAATTCTAAAAACGGTGAAAATTCTAATTCCGCGGGGCGAAATTTTGCGGCAAATTCTACTCGGCAAAATTCTATCGCGCAAAATTCCGCCACTCAGAATTCTACCGCCGCGACACAAAATTCTATTGCAGAAAATTCCATACCTCAAAGTTCCGTCGCCACGGCGCAAAATTTAAATGATAAAAATTTGTCCGAGCAAGGCCCCGCTGCGGCAACACAACCAAGCGACGCCGTAAATTCAGATCAAACCCGCGCCACAATTTTAGAGCAAAATTCCACCGCGAGCGACGATTTTGGCGATTTTGAAGCCGAATACGCCGCCAACGAAAACAAGCCGCAGTATTGGTTCACATCCGAAAAGATGCGCATCATCGGCAAAATAGATGATTTTTTGAAGGACAAAAACGTCGCGGGGCACGAGTTTATCGGCAACGTAAGCTCGCTCGCATCGCTTTTAAAGCTCGGCAAGCAGATTAATCAGGGGCGCGATCTAGACGATCTAAGCCTTGCTTTGATCTACTCTGAAATGCCCGCAAACTACCGCGAATTGGTGCTTTCGCCCTTTGTTAATATCGAAGCGAACGAGGCGCACTTTAGCATCCGCACGATAGATAGCGATCCGAATCTTCGCAGAGCGCAATTCCTAGCCGATCTTAAGCGCGATCTGGACTCCCTGCTCGCTAAGGATAACGTCACGGTGCAGATCAGCGGTATAATGGTGCTTTACAACAATATGCTTCAAAGCCTAATGAGCTCGCAGATAGACACCCTGGGTATCACCGTGCTCGTGCTTTTCGTGCTTTTTGTGATCATCTTTCGCTCGTTTTCATATGCTCTTATCGCGATCGTCGTAAATTTGATCCCGCTTTGCGCCTGCTTCGGCATCATGGGAGTTGCGGGCATCCCACTGGATATCATGAGTATCACGATAGCGGCGATTAGCATCGGTATCGGCGTGGACGATGTCATCCACTACATCTATCGCTACAAGCGCGAGTTTGCGCGCCTTGGCGACGAGGCCGCGGCGATCCGCGCAAGCCACGCAAGTATCGGATACGCGATGTATTATACGTCGTTTGCGATCATTTTGGGCTTTAGCGTGATGATGATGAGCAATTTCTGGCCTACGATCTACTTCGGGATGTTAATATGTCTGGTGATGAGCTTGCTTCTTTTAGGCGCGCTCATAATCCTGCCGTCGTTAATAATGAGCCGAAAAGGCTTAAAATTTAGCCTCTTTAAAGCTAAATAAATTTTATCTCGCTATAATTCCCGCATTTGGAGAGGATGGCGACCTGGTGGCGTCTGCGGACTTCAAATCCGATAGGAGGGCGGTTGACCGTTTTCCGGGGGGTTCGATTCCCTCCCTCTCTCGCCGAATTCTTTTAAAAATTCCATCTTTAAAATTTTATCTTTCACGCTTTTAGCCCCGTACTTCACGAATTTATCTCAAATTTCAGCTCAAAATTTATCCGTTATTAAACAGAGATGGGTAGCATTGCTCGTTAACTTTTCTTGAAGGAGCGAGTATGAAATACGCATTAGGCGCTGCACTTGCGGCATTTATTTTTGCAGGATGCGACGCGGATGAGATACAGCTCGTGAAAGACTACACCCTGCCCGATTTTGAATCTATGAGTATCGGTACGGCGATCGAGGGTTCAAAAATCTGCAAAAATATCACCTGGAGCAAAGAGGAAAACAACGGATTAAAGACGGTTAAGATGGTCTGCGACGTGGATGTAGAGCATAGGCTTAAATCATATAAACAAGAGATGTTAGACTCATCTTTAAAAAGGGTTATGACTTTTTATGAGGGCAAGGCTTACGACGCGCAAGGTTTGCTTAAGCTGGCAAAAGAACACTGTAAATTAAACGAAGCTAAATTTCAAGAAACGCTTAAAAACCAAAGGCAAAATAGAATTTTTGAGGAGGAATGGAAGTCGGTAGATTGCGACGACAAATTAAAAGGGGAGATACTGAAAGAAAGCGATACCGAAATCTACATAGACTCTATTATGGAGTGCTTAAAAGCAGCCATTTATTACTCGCAAATAACCGCAGAACAATTGGACGCGAGCTTCGGACATAAAGAAGGCGGATCATCAAAGCTTACTATCGAGCTAAATTTTATCGTAAATGAGGGTAAAAGCGTAACTCTGTCTGATAAATTTAAACTTATCACGAACGGCAAAGAAGATCCCGTAAATAAAATGAAGTCAAAAGATGTTATAGCGGGCTTCTACGAAAGACAATAAGCGCCCTATCTAGCAGCTAAATTTTATGAAATTTTAAAATTTAGCCGCTTTTTTATATCGAAATTTCATTCAAAATTTCAGGTGCGGTTTTAAATTTTAAAACGCGGCAGAAGCAGTTTTGCCCGCCGCGCCGTGAAATTTTACGCCGAAGATAGGTTTATTTGTCGTGTCCTTGCAGATACGCGATCGCGCTAAGTGCGGCAACCGCACCGTCGCCCGCCGCGCAAACGACCTGCTTAGGCGCATCCTGTCTCATATCGCCCGCCGCAAATAACCCGTGTACGCTTGTTTGCATCTTTAAATTTACCGCGACCTGCCCGCCCGGCGTGACGTCGCAGATGAACTTACCGCTTTCGTCTTTTAGCACCTCGTTTCGCACGTCAAGCCCCACGAATACGAAGATCCCAGGCAGCTGCAGCTCGCGCGTGGCGCCGCTAATTTTATCCTTGACTACGACGCCAGTTACGCCGCTTGCATCGCCCTTGATCTGCTCTACGAGCGCGCTTGTAATGAGCTCAATATTCTCACTTTCGCGCACCTTTTGCACGGTCGAAGGCGCGGCGCGAAACTCGTCGCGTCGGTGGATCAGATAGACTTTAGAGCAAATTTTAGCCAGATACAGTGCCTCCTCTAGCGCAGTATCGCCGCCGCCGAGGACGGCAACCTCTTTGCCCTTGTAAAAAAACCCGTCGCAGGTCGCGCAGGTACTGACGCCGCGACCGAAGAACTCATCCTCGCCCTCAATCCCCGCGCGGCGCGGAGTAGAGCCGGTAGCCACGATAACGGCACGCGCGCGACGTGTTTGATCGCCCTCGAGATAGATCGTAAAATTTCCATCGCTATCTTTTGAGACGCGCAGCACGCGCACCATCTCGTGCTTCAGCCCGAAGCGGAAGCACTGCTCCTGCCAAGGCGCCATAAAGCTCATCCCATCAGTCACCGCAGCAACGCCGGGATAGTTTTCCATCTCGGAGCTTGAGGTGATCTGCCCGCCGGGCATCCCCATCTCAAACATCACGACGTCCTTTAAACCACCTCTTGTAGCATAAAGCCCCGCCGCTAACCCCGCAGGACCGCCGCCGATAATTGCTAAATCTAACATTTTTTCTCCTTAATTATTTTATTAAGTAAAACCGCGAGCGTTAAATTTACGAGTTTAATTAATAAAACGATGAGTGAGAGGAGAAAGGGCGAAAGCCGCCCTTTTAAAATTTACAGAAGCGAGTTTAGCTTGTCGGCTATGATCTGCTTGGATTGCGCGCCGATGAGTTGGGCTTTTAGCTCGCCGTCTTTGAAAAATAGTATCGTCGGAATCGAGCGAACGCCGAACTGCACCGCAAGATCCTGCGCTTCGTCGGTATTTACTTTGCAAATTTTAGCCTTGCCCTCGTAATCGTTCGCAAGCTCCTCGATGATCGGGGCGATCATACGGCACGGCCCGCACCAAGGTGCCCAAAAATCGACTAGCGCGACACCCTCTTTAATAACGTCGAAATTCTCCGAAGTAAGCTCTATATACTTTCCCATAATGTTCTCCTTGTGTTAAAATTCCGCGAATTATAGTTTATTATCTTAAATAAATAATAAAAATTCTAATTTAAAAAGATATGTTGGCGATAAATTTTATCTGCTTTGTATAAACTTCCACGACGTCGATCTGCCACGGCTCGTCCGTATCGCAGCTCATCAGATAAAATTCCGCCGCCTTTAAAATTTTAGCCATCTTAGCGCCCGTCACGCGCTCTGCGGCGTCATAATCGCCGCTCGTAGCCTTCACCTCGACGAAATGCAAAATTCCACCCTTACGCGCGATTATGTCGATCTCGCCGAAGCGGCAGCGGAAATTTCGCTTTAAAATTTCAAATCCTTCGCTGCGTAAAAATTCCGCCGCACGGTCCTCGCAGGCAAAGCCGAAAATGTATTCCTTTAAGCTCAACTTAGCTTTCGATCCTGATCATAAAAGGCTTTTGCGTAATAAAATTTTCGCCGCCGATCACGCTTATGGCGCGCTTTATGTCCTTCTCACAGCACGTATGCGTCGTGAAAAACAGCGTCACTTCCTCATCCGTTTTGAGCTTAGGCTTTTGCAAAAAGCTGTCGATCGAAAGATCGTTTAAGCTCATAATGTTCGTAAGCTTCGCAAGCACGCCCTTCTCGTCGCGTACGCGCAGCCTGAAATAATACTTCGTGCGGATCTGCTCGCTAGGCAGAATTTGCATAAAATTTTCGCTCGGCAAAATTTTATATCCGAGCATCGGATTTTTATTATCGCGCGCAATGTCGATAAGATCGCTTATAACGGCGCTTGCCGTAGCGCTACCGCCCGCGCCTGGTCCGTAATACATACTCTCGCCGACGCAGTCTCCGTAGATGCTAACGCCGTTCGTCACGCCGTCTACTTTTGAAAGCATTTGATCCTTTGAAATGAGCGCAGGATGGACGCGCAGCTCGACTTTATTATCGCATGCGCGCTTGGCTACCGCAAGCAGCTTGATTATGAAGTCAAATTCGCGCGCAAAATAGATATCCTCCTGCGTGATCTCCTCTATTCCCTCTATTAGGATATCTTCCGGATCGCCGTGCACGCCGTATGCGATGCTAGCTAAGATCAAAAGCTTATGCGCCGCATCGAACCCGCCGATGTCAAAGCTAGGATCGGCTTCGGCGTATCCGAGCTCTTGAGCTCGCTTTAGCGCGTCTTCAAATTTCTCGTTTTTTTGCATCATATTCGTAAGGATAAAGTTGCTCGTGCCGTTTACGATGCCGATTATTTTTTCGATACGATTGGCGCTTAGCCCCTCGCGCAGGGTTTTGATAATCGGAATTCCGCCCGCTACGCTCGCTTCAAAGCCAAAAGGCGTATCGCCCGCCAAAGCCTGGAGCTTGTAACGATGATAAGCCAAAAGCGCTTTATTTGCGGTAACGACCGCCTTTTTGCGCTTTAAAATTTCACTTACGATCTCGTAGGGTTTTTCTATCCCGCCCATAAGCTCTACAAAAACGTCGATGTCGTCGCGCTCGATGATACTCCCCGCGTCGCTGCTAAGCGGAATTTGCACGCCCCTTTTTTTGCTCGTATCGCGCACGAGCCCGATTACGGGCTCTATGCTAACGCCTGCGCGCGCAAGGATGATATCTTTATTTTTGATCAAAATGTTTGCAACTTCGCTACCTACGGTGCCGACGCCTAAAATCGCTACCTTCATCAGATCTCTTTCAAATATTTTTTTATATTTCTAGCAGCTTGGCGGGTCCTATTCTCGTTTTCGATAAAAGCAATCCGAACGTAATCGTCTCCCGCTGCGCCAAAGCCCACGCCGGGGCTTACGGCGACGCGCGCCTTGGTAAGAAGCTGTTTGGAAAACTCCATGCTCCTTAGATGAGCCGCAGCCGGCGGCAATTTCGCCCATGCAAACATCGACGCGCTAGGTTTTGCGATCTGCCAGCCCGCGTCCGCAAAAGCGTCAATCAAAAAATTTCTACGCTTCTCATAGCTCGCGCGGATCTGCTCTACGCACTCCTGCGGCCCGTCCAGCGCGATCGTGGCGGCTACTTGGATCGGCGTAAACATGCCGTAATCAAACCACGACTTGATCTTTTTAAGCGCGGCTACGAGCTTTTTGTTGCCGCTAACAAAACCCACGCGCCAGCCCGCCATATTGTAGGTTTTAGAAAGCGTGTATGCCTCGACTGCGACGTCCTTTGCGCCCTGAACCTCAAAGATCGACGGCGTTTTGTAACCCTCAAAAGCGATCTCTGCGTAAGCGATGTCGCTTATGATATAAAACCGCTCCTGCCGCGCCATCGCCACGAGCCGCTCGTAGAAGCTCTTTTGCACGACGACGGTGGTGGGGTTGTGCGGGAAATTTACGACGACGTATTTTGGGCGCGGAATGCTCTCGTCGAAAGTTTTTTGCAGATCGATGAAAAATTTGTTCTCATTAAAATTTAGATTTTCATCATAGGCAAGCGGGATTTTAACGACGTTGCCGCCCGCGATGATGAAGGCTTGAGTGTGGATCGGATAGGCAGGATCGGGCACCACCGCGACATCGCCCGGATTTACGATCGCGCTTGTTAGATGCACGAAGCCCTCTTTGGAGCCCATCACGGCGACGATCTCGCTTTCCGGATCTAAGATCACGCCGTATTTGCGCTTGTACCAATTCGCGCACGCAAGTCGCAGCTTGTAGATGCCCTGGCTTACGGAGTAGCCGTGCGTCTTGTCCTTTTGCGCGCTTTCGCAAAGCTTATCGATTATATGCTGCGGCGTCCTGCCGTCGGGATTGCCCATCGAAAAATCGATTATGTCCTCGCCGGCTCTGCGCGCCGCCATTTTTATGGCGTTTACTTCGGCAAAAACGTAATTTGGCAAACGCTCGATCTTTGAAAAACGGATTTCGTCAAACATCTCAAACCTCTTATTTTAAAGTAATTTTCAAGCCATATTTAAAATTTCGCGCCTTAAGCGCCGCGATCTGCTTGTGCCGCGCGAAGGCTAAATTTTAAGCCTTTGTAGCGGCGCGACGGCGCTTTTATATCGCTAAGACGATTTTAAAATTTAACCACACTAAAATTTTAAAACCGCGGGGCGCGGAGGCGTTGATCGTTTAAATTTAACGCGTCGACACTTTGCGGCGACATTTAAATTTACGTCAGCTCAAAACGATAGCGATCAAAGCTGCCGTTTTTACGCCGCACTCTCGAACGATGCCCTTTAAATTTACCACGCTACAGCAAGCGCCCGCAACGCTTGAAATTTTATCCGTACCGTTAAATTTTACCTATGCCGTTTAAAATTTTATCCAATGCGGCGCAGTTCAAACCTTTAAATTTACGCTCGCGGGTTTAAATTTAAACTGCGCACCGCAGCGAGCTGAAATTTTACCCTCTGTCCTCTGCGGCAAAATTCTACGAGCAAAAAACCTCGCGCGAGAGCGGATCTTTTACCACTTTTTGCCCTTGTTTAGGCGCAGAAACTCATCGGCTGAAATTTTAGTGATATTGCCATCTTTGACGTGGAATTTTTGAGTGTTTCTTTCGCTGAAAGTTACGTTGCCATCGGCTTTGCCGAGCTCAAACATCCCATGACCGGTAGAGATTAGCAGCTCCTCATCTCCTTGCGAAGCGACGACGTAAGGGGCATTTATGACCATCTCGCGCTTCTTGCCGCTTTTTAGATCGATAATGCCGATCCACATCTTACCGCGCGGGCTAAGCACGATATCTTTGCTCGGCGCTGGTTTGCTTTGCGTGGCGTTTTCATCGGTAGAATTTTCCTCAGTCTTAATGCTCGCGCGTTCGATCCTGATAGAGCGATCCAGCGCATTAAGCGAGCTTAAATTTTCATCCACAGCAGCGGCTGCATTAGCATCTGACTTTAGTGCGAATTTTTCATCTGTAGCGTTGTGCGAAACGACGTCGATACCGATGTTTTCAAGCTTTTTTTGAGTATTGTTTACAATCGGAGCGTCCGAGTAGGTGGTTTTGTTTTGCTCCCATAAAAGCGAGCCCAAAAAGTCGCCGAAGCTTTTATAAAGTCCGAAATAAAAGATCGCGCCTATGATTAATACCATCGCAAGCAGCCATAAAAGCCAACCGCTGCCGCTTTTGTTAGGGCTAACTCTTTGACCATAGACCTGCTCGACTTTGGCTTTTTTAACGGGCGCAAAGCCCTCTTTTGCGACTTCGAACTCGCTCATCCAATCCGATAGATCCAGCCCAAACTCGCGCTCTAAAATTTTAATGTAGCCCTTCACGTTAAAATTTGCAAGTTTTTCGAAGTCTTTGTTGATGATGTATTCTAAATTCTGCGCGTCGATGCGCGTCGTACGCGCTATCTCGATCAGATCCATAGATTTTAATTTATCCAGATCGCTGCTTTTTGGCTGCTGTGTTTGCTCCGGCTTCTCGGTTTGTTCCGCCTGCTCGTCCGTATTATTTAACTTCTCTTCTATTTCTTCCATTTAAAATTCCATCGCATAGTATCGCAAATGCCGCGCTTACGTTAAGCGAGTCCCAGCCTTCGCGCATCTTTATCGATACCGCGCGGTCGCATTTTTTAAGCGCCCTAGCGGGTATCCCCTCTTCTTCGTTTCCCATTACGAGTGCGCTTTTCGCGCCGAGCTTTAACTCCTTAAAGTTCGTCCCGTCCGCACTTGCGGCGTAAATTTCAAAGCCGCTTTGTTTAAGCTCGTTTATCACGCTAAGCCCGTCTGCGGCCTTAACGACGTTTAGCTCATACGCCGCGCCCGAGCTTGCGCGCACTACGCCAGCCATATTTAGATTATTTGCGACGACGATCACGCTGTCCGCACCCAAAGCATAGGCGCTACGCATTATCGCGCCGATGTTTCCGACGTCGGTAAGCCCGTAAAGGATCGGCACGAATTTATCGTCTTTGACGCTAGCTAGATCGCCGAAGCTAAACTCCTCCACCTCGGCTAAAAAGCCTTGATGGTTGCCGCCGCGAGCAAGGGCTTGAGCTTTTTTCGCATCGGCGCGCTCGATCTTTACACCGGTCGCGGCGATCTTTTTAAAAATTTCTTTCTCGAACTCCTTTGCAAGGATGATGCGGATAAATTTCTGCGGATGCCGGTTTAAAAGGTGCAAAAACAGCTGCTTGCCGTAAATAATCATTTTGGGATTTTAGCGAAAAACGGTTAAAATATGACTTAGCGTATCAAATTTTTATATATTTCTTTGGCAGGTTCGCCGTTTATTTTTGAGAGCAGTTTCGCTTTTATTTTCGGCGCGATCTCAAGTGAGAGAATATCTTCTTGCGTGATTTTTTCAAAGCTTTTCTCGCCTGCGCCGTCAATCACGACGCACCATTCGCCGTTTAAATTTGCGCCGTTTAGGCTGGATAGAACCTCTGCGGCGCTACCGAAAAATTTTGTTTCAAATTTTTTCGTGGCTTCCTTAATCGCAAAAATTTTGCGCTGCGCGTCGATCCCCGCGATCTGCTCTATTAGCTTTACCACACGCTTGGGAGATTCGTAGAGTACGCACGGATAGGGGCTCTGCATCAAATTTAGGATCTGAGCTTTGCGCTGCGTGCCGTCATTATTCAAAAAGCCTAAAAAGCTAAATTCTTTCTCCACCAGCCCGCTTGCGGCGGCTGCGAGCAACAGAGCGTTTGCGCCGCTAAGCACCTCGTAAGGTACGCCGCTTCGCTGCGCAAATTTTACGAGCGCAATCCCAGGATCGCTGATGCAGGGCATGCCCGCATCGCTTACGTATGCGCAAGCTTTTTCGCGCAGAAGCGCCGCGTTAAAGCTCGCGAAAAACTCCGCTTCGTTGTGCGTGTGCAGCGAGTAAAACTGTGAAATTTTAAATGAGATTTGAAATTTATCGGATAATAAGTTTAGAAGTTTTTTTGAAACCCTCGTATCCTCGCAGATTAGGATTTCGCAGCTTTGCAATACCTCAAGCGCGCGGCTCGAGATATCGCTTAGATTTCCTATCGGCGTAGGAATGAGATATAGCAACTATTTCATTCCGTATTTTTGCTTAAATTTCTCGACGCGGCCCGCGCTATCTACGATCTTCTCGCTGCCGGTAAAAAACGGATGGCAATTGGAGCAGATATCGACGCGGATCTCGGCCTTGTTCGAGCGCGTTTTAAAAGTGTTGCCGCAAGCGCAGGTAACGGTCGTTTCGACAAAGTTTGGATGGATATCTTTTTTCATTTTTGATCCTTTTTGATGATTTTAAAAGGTTGCGATTATACAACTTTTTTATCTAAAAAGCAAATTTAAAGGGTTTTTAAAAATCTCTCGGCGAAGCGGCAGATTTTCTTTCGAGCAAGCTTTTTGGGCGCAAAATTTTAAAATTTAGCGCATTTTGAAGATAAAATTTTGATTTATTGCGGCGTGCAAAATACAGCGCGTAAATACGCGCCGCGCGTCAAGCCGCAGATAAACGTAGCGGATCGCGCAGGGTAAATTTTAAATTCCAAAATTTAAAGCGCCTGACTTTTTAAATTTTAAAATTTGCCGAGTACTTAAAAGATCAGCTTCGAGCAAGTTGCGATCAGCGCGGTGTTTGAGCGCAAAATATATGGACTATTAAGCGCATAGGCGTTTTTAAATTTCTCCCTTTCGCGCGGCGAAAATCCGCCCTCGGGGCCTACGAACGCGATCTCCTCGCCGCCGAAAATGTCGATGTTCTTGCCGCCAAAATCGATCAGGCTTACGTTTTCATATCTTTGTGCAAGCTCGTCCGAGCCGCCCAAAACCTCGATCTGCATGATGGAATTTCGCCCGCATTGCTGCGACGAGTTGATCAAAATCCGCTCCATCCTTTGCGGATCGAGCCGCACGTTTTTCTGCGACAGATCGGCATAGACCAAAGCAAGCCGCCCGACGCCCATCTCGTTTAGCGCAGGCAGGCTTTTTTCGATCACGGCGCTCTCGACGACCGCCCAAGCGATGCAAAAATCGTGCGGCGGCGTAAAAACGGAGCTTTTAAAAACTAAATTCAAAGCCGCGCCTTTGCGCGAAATTTCGGCGATCTCATATAGATAACTCGCCCCGTCCTTTAGATTGCGCACGTCTATGCGCTCGCCTGCCCTTGCTCGCCTGGCCTTTAGGTGCAAAAACTGATCATTCTGCAAAAATAGGCTCTGTTCGCCTGCAAGCTTATCGTAAAAATATACCATCAAATAACACTCGCTATCAAAATTATCACTAAGCTTAGCCCCAAAATCACCCGCATTTTACGCTGATACGGAGCAAAGTTTTGGCTCAGATACGCGATTTTTAGTCGCTTGTACGACGCCGCGCTAAGCGCGATCATCGCTAGCGCTGCGGCCGCCATGAAATAAATTCTAAAGCTCAGATCAAAGCGCAATACCGGCAGCATCACGCTTCCGCTGATTATCAGCGCCGCGATGCACGAATAATAGATCGGCAAAAAGAGCCTGATGCGCCTAAGAAATCTAAGCCCCGATCTGCTTTTTTGCTTTAAATTTTCAGCTTGCGGCGCGGAAGCGGCGGGATTTAAAGCCTTGCCGCGAGGACGAAATTCCGCCGCCGCGTCTATTTTAAGCTGGGTAAAAATCAGATAAATTATCGTTAAAATCGCCGTAGCTAGCGCGAAAAACTTATGAAAACCTAAGGCGCTTTGATACAGATAATCCATCACTTCCGCCAGGGAGTTAAATTTGCAGGATAAAATTTTGCGCGGCTAGAGCCGAAACGACCGAATTTCAACGCAAATTTTTCCGGCGCGAGATCAAACAGACCTGCTCCGCACCTTTGAAATTTTAAAAACCATTCAAAGCGGCCGCGGCTATTTATTGCGTTAAAATTTACTGCACGCTCTCTCAACCTCGGTTTCGCGTCGTATTTCTCGTGCCAAGAATGAAATTTTGCAGATAAAGCTTTATAAAATTTAAAATTTATCTGCGTAGATCGCACGGGCAAAAAAGATACTAAAATCGCGCTCGTACGCCGCATACAAACAACGCAAATTTTAAAAATTTTCAAATTTAGCCGCCGATTTTTCAACGCTCCGTCCTATTCGGTCACCGGAAGCGGCAGCATATCGGCGTTTATATCGACTTTAGGCTCGCTAGGCGCGATAGGCACGTCCTTCGGTACCTCGCTATCTACCGGCGGCTTTTGCAAAGTATTCTTTTTCTCATCGTCGCAGCCGCCCAAAGCAAGCGCGCAGACAAAGATCGCGCACGCGGCAAAAACGCGCACAAATCCCGCGCCAAATTTAAAGAAATTTCTCATCAGCAATCCTTTGGATAGATGATTTTTTCGCCGCGCAGAAGCTTTCGCCAAAGTTCCGGCTGCCTCCACTCCTCGCGCACGGCGGGCGAGAATTCTATCTCATCCAGCGCGATCTCGCCCATCTGCGCGTTGTAGGCGTCCTCGCGGAAGCACTGCGCGTAGCCGGTGGTCGTTTCGTGCACGATGACGCTGTGAAGCTTTACTTCGCGCTCGCCGTTTTGCATCTGAGTCAGGCTCAAAAGTCGGTCGATTAGAACGAAAAAAATTCTACAAAACTGCTCTGCGCTCGGATTTAGCGGTATCTGCACCCAGCGCGCGCTGTGTTTTTTCAGATCCGCGATGTAGCTCGCATCATCGCGCGCATAGATCGTCACGGCGTGGTCAAAACTATCGATAAGCTCGCTGATACCGAGCTTCATGTAGCCGAAATCATATACCATCCCCGCTTCATCCAAAAAATTTGAGCTAAGCAAAATTTCGCATCTGTAGGAGTGTCCGTGGATGCTCGTGCGACACCGCTTCGAACCGCACAGGCGCACGATGTGAGCGTTTTCGAATTCGTATAATTTCCTGATTATCATACTCCGTCCTTCTCGCCCCAAATTCTAATATGCAGGCGATCGGAGTAATTATAGCCGTTTTTTAGGCAAAAATCCACGCAAAATTGCGCGGCGCTTTCCAGCTCGCGACGATCTGCGCCGCGCGGCATACAATAAACCTCGCCGCCGCACGCCGCTAAAATTTCAGCGATCTCTTGCTGCGCGTCAAATTCTGGCGAGATGACAAACTTGTAAAAGCTATCCTTTGCGTTTTGTTTTAAATTTCGTAGCGCGGCGAAACTCAGCCTGCGTTCACGCGGCTCGGCGGAGTTTGAGAGCTTAGGCGAGATCGCAAAAACGCAGCTTTTGTAGGCGGGAAATTTTTCAAAATCCACGAAAATCGTGCCGTTGGTTTCGAAGTGCACTGCGTGTCCGCGCGCGAGCAGCTCGCAGACGAACTCATAAAATAGCGCCTCTTTATGATGCAACAGCGGCTCGCCGCCTGTGATAACGATGATCGGCTTTTGATAAAGCTTAGCGCTCTGCGACGCGGCAGCGCTTTGCGGATTTAAATTTAAAGAATTCTGCGCCGCGAAATTTAAAGAATTTTCGCTCGTTAAATTTAAAGATTTTTCTGCGTTACCGTTTGGACGAGGAGGCGTCTGTGCGGCGGCGGAATTTAACATATCGCTTTCAGAAAAAGACTCGGCGGCGCAAAAACCCGGCGCAGAGCATGCGGGTGCGGAACAGGACAAACTTGATAAATTTGGAATTTTATTCAAAAGCTGCGCTGGATTTAAAATTTCTTCATGCTCGAAGTGATTTGTAAAAACCGCGCGGATCGTATCGCAACCGCGCAAGATCTCGCCGGTCTTTGGCGAAATGCGCTCGCCGCCGAAGCCCGCACAGCGCAGATTGCAGCCCGCAAAGCGAAAGAAAAACGCAAGCCTGCCTGCGTATTTGCCCTCGCCTTGGATACTTAAAAAGCTCTCTACGAGCCTCATCCGCCCGTCTCGTAAAATGCGCGGCTTGAAATTTCATTCGCCTCGTCCGCTTGCCAGCGATTTTTTTCGGGCTTATTCGCTAAAATTTTAGCCAAAATTTCGGCGGCTGCGGCGATGTCGCCCTCTTTGACCGCCTTTTTGATACTTAGCGCGTCCTCGAAGTAAAGACAAGGGATCAAAAGCCCCTCGGCACTTAGTCTGATACGGTTGCAGCTCTCGCAAAAATCGTGCTTGTGCGGATCGATGATACCGAAAGTGTAGCCGTCCCCAAGCGCGTAAAGCGACGCGGGCGAGCTTTGCGATTTCGGCAGAGCGGTAAAGATAAATTTACGTCTTAAAATATCTAAAATTTCACTAGATTTTAAGCCTGTAAGATCGCTGGCATGGGTGTTTTCCATAAATTCGATAAAGCGGATCTGGCAATCCTTCTCGCGGGCAAATTCCAGCAAATAAATAAGCTCGTCGTCGTTGATGCCTTTTAGCGCGACGGTGTTTAGCTTGACCTTTAGTCCCGCTTCAAGCGCGGCGTCAAGGCCTTCTAAGACGTTATAAAGCACGCCGCGCTGAGCTATAAATTTAGCCCGCTCCGGACGCAGCGAGTCAAGCGACATATTGATGCGTTTTAGCCCTGAGTTTTTCAAGGCGCGCGCGTAGTTTTTGAGATAATATCCGTTGGTAGTAAGCGCAAGATCGATACCTGGGGCGTAATCCGCAATCATCTTTATAAAATCTTCGATCCCCTTTCGCACCAGCGGTTCGCCGCCGGTTATGCGGATCTTTTTCACACCGCCGTCGATCGCAACCTTTACGAATAAAAACATCTCCTCAAAGCTTAAAATATTCTCTCGCGGCACCCAATTAAACGGCGTAGCAGGCATGCAATATCTGCATCTGAAATTACACCGCTGCGTAACTGAAATGCGCAAATAATCGATCGTTCGTCCAAATTTATCAATTAGCATATTTTGCCTTAATATCAATTTGCGGCGATTATATAAAAAACAAAGCGATTTTGCAAAATTTTATTTTTATATTGCTCCGGCTATTTTCTTACCGAGCCGATGAGCTCTTTAAGCTGATCCAGAAGCGGTCTGATCTGCTTTTCTACCCGTTCGTCGATCATCGTAGGTACTACGTCTAGTCTCTGCTCTATCGTCTCGTCGATTACGTCTGCAATCGCGTTTATATCGATATTAGGAGCGACTTTGCCGCCCGAATCTATCATCTCTTTTAGCTCCTCGACCTTCTTTTTAAGCAGATAGTTTTCCTGCATAGCATCGGTCAATACCTGATCGAATCGCTCGAATTTTTTATCCGCTTGCTTATCCTTAAAATATATGACGAAAAACATCAAAAATATAACGACGCAAAGTCCTAAAATGATGATAGTGTTAAGATCCATAGGGGTTCCTTAAAATAAATTTACAAAAATAAAAGCGAAAAACGCAATGCCCAAGTAGCCATTCAGCGTAAAAAACGCGCGATCGATCTTGCTAAAATCTCTCCGCACTATCTTATGCTCAAAGTATAAGATAGTCGCGCACGCAGCCACGCCCAGATAGGCAAAAAAGCCTAAATTTGCCGCCGCGCAAAACAGCAGCCAAAAAAGTACCGCCACGGCGTGAAAAATTTTAGAAATAAACATCGATGCTTCCTTGCCGTAAAGCGCAGGGATGCTGTAAAGCCCAGCCGTGCGGTCAAATTCCATATCTTGAAGTGAATACAGCACGTCAAAGCCGCCTACCCAAAATACTACCCCGAGACACAACAGCACCGACCATAGCGGAATTCCGCCGCTAACGGCGATCGCCCCCGCAATCGGAGCAAGCCCCAAGCAAAAGCCAAGCATCAAATGCGCAGTCTCGCTAAAGCGCTTAAAATACGAATACCCGCCCAATGCCGCTAAAATCGGCACCGAAAGCTTAAACGCCAGAGGATTTATAAGCGCCGAAACCGCTATGAAAACCACCGCGTTCGCGATTATGAAAAGCAGCAAATTCCCGCGCCCGATCCGTCCGTCTACGCTAGGGCGCGAAGCACAGCGCGGATTAGCGCGGTCGATGTCCTCGTCCAAGTAGCGATTTAACGCCATAGCGAAGCTTCTCGCGCTCACCGCGCATAAAATCCCTAAAAAAAGCAACTTCCAGCCGAACCATACCGAGCCGTTTTGCAGCTTGCTCGCAGTAATCATCGCCGTAAAAATAAACGGCAGCGCAAAAACCGAGTGTTTAAAAACTATTAATTCGTTGATGTCGGATAAAATTTCTTTAAATTTAGCCATTTCGCCCCTTATTTTGGGCACCATTGTATCAAAAAAAAGTAAGAATAACTCTAAATTTGATATAATTTGAACGAAAAATTTACGAAAGGAAACGCCTTGAGCCAAAATCAAAACTCGCACGCAAGCCCGCAGATCGCGATCATCGGCACCACCGCAAGCGGCAAAAGCGATCTTGCGCTAAGTATCGCGCGCGAAATGGACGCCGTGATTTTAAGCCTCGATTCGCTCTGCATTTACCGGCAGATCGACATCGCAAGCGCTAAGCCAAGCGAGGAGCAGCTGCGCGAAATCAAGCATTTCGGCGTAAATTTAATCTATCCAAACGAGTACTTCAGCGTCGGCGAGTTTATCAAAGAATACGCAGCTGCGCGGGCTTTCGCGGAGCGTAGCGGCGCGCCTTTGATAATCACGGGCGGCAGCGGGTTTTATCTAAAGGCGATGCTAAGCGGGCTAGCGCCGAAGGTTCCCGATTTTAAAAGCGAAATTTCAAACGATGAAATTTACGCTCTAGCGCAGCGCATCGATCCGGAATTTGCCGCAAAGCTTAGCGCGTCTGACAGTTTTCGGTTAAAAAAATGGCTAAGCATCTATAAATTTTGCGGCGAAGCGCCGAGTAAATTTCTGCGCGAGAACACTGCCCCGCCCGTCATTTCGGATATCAAAATTTTTGAGATCGACGCGCCCAAGCAGTGGCTTGCAGGACGCATCGAGGCGCGCACGAAGGCGATGTTTGAGCGCGGGCTTTTAGAGGAGGCGGAGTTTTTATTCGCTCGCTACGGCTCGGAGTGCAGGGCGCTAGGCTGCATCGGGCTAAAGGAGTGCGGGCAGCTTTTGCGCGGACAGATCTCTCGGGCGCAGTGCGAGCAGCTCGTAAGCCTGCACACGATGCAGCTTGCAAAGCGCCAACGTACCTTCAACCGCTCGCAGTTTGCGGATAAAATTTCGGCGCCGCTCGAAAGCTTATATTCTGAAATTTTAAAAACTTTAACTTGACGCTTGGCTCTACTTAAAATTCTTTGATTTTTAAAACGCTATGCAATTTATTTATTGATTAGCTCTGCTATTTTTTCGAACCACCCTTTTATTTCATCAAAAGCATCAAGCTCTTCAAGCATTTCTCTTGTGAGTTGTTTTGAAAGCTTGCCGTTTAAAATGTCCTTGATTGCCTCTTTTGTTTTTTCTCCACATATCTTGTTTGCTATAAAAGACGGAATATCCTCAACATCGTAATCGGCTATACTGGATAAGTCTAGCCCGAATTCCTTCTCAATTAAACTTTTATGGATATAATTTTCCATCTCTCTTTTTTGAGTTTTTATAGCACATGACCCATCTTTCCTTGAATTTATTTTATCTATTTCTTCCTGATATTTATTCGTATTTTTACCAGAATTGAGATCGCTATCGTATATATGAAACTCTATTATATTTGAATCTTTAAGATAATCCCTATCTACCCAGTTTTTTAAATTACTTCCATGCAATGGTATTATGCTTATTTGTTCTTCTTTTAAATCTATAATATTTTTAAAATCCCCTATGTGTTGATTAATATTGAGTAAAAATTTTATATCATTTTCTCCTTCAACAAAAACTACAACTTTATGCTTAAAGAATGGGTGAATTCCTAAAGTATCGGATATCGCTTTGAGCTTATTCTCAGAATTGTCTATAGTAGCAATATCATTATCTTTACTAATCAATATTAGATTTTCCACTCTAACCATTTTTGCTATTTCTGGAGTATGAGTTGTGAGTATAAGTTGATAGTTGTCTTTATAAGATAGCTCTTTTAATGCTTCTATAAGCATTTTTTGATGATTTGGATGCTGTGCAGTTTCCGGTTCTTCTATCGCATAAATTATATCTTTATCCTTATTTTCATCACTACCTAGCTTTCTTTCGGCCTCAGCTCTGAAATAATTTAATAATACCATTCTCCTAAAACCACTTCCTCTTTTATTTAAGGCAATCCCATTGTCACTTTCCAAACTAAATGAAAATAGGGTATCCAAACTTTTATTACTGATTTGTGGTTTTAAAGAATTTGTATTTTCTAACCCCATTTCTCTCATTTTATCTATTGTCTCATTACCTATTCTTGTTAGTTCCTCTTCTAATTGACTTTTTATCATATTAAATTGTTCTTCAAATTTAGCTACGGCTATTTTTGTTGCACTTTTTAATGGGTTCTGTATATCGGCATCGCTATCTTTATTTGCTCTATCGCTCTGAAATAAAAAATATAAAGGCAACCATTTTTTTAACTGCTCCCATATGGCTTTGGCATCTTATTTCGTTATATCAATTTTTATTTCTTCGAATTCATTGCTCGCCTTGCCATATAACGCCTTTCTTATTTCAGCATTAGTTCGCTTATCTATATCTTTAACCTCTTCTTCATTAAATTTCTCATTTAGTTTCTTTTTTAAGTCAGAAATTTTCATGTTAATTAGAGGCTCATTGGAGTATTCCCTTGGATACTGCGCTTTTATAAATACTTTTTCCTTTTGTAATTTTTCATTTTTGATTTCAAATTCTTTTACTATCTCTAAAGAGTTATCGTTATTCAAAAGATGTTCATCTCTCAATTTTGTTTTATTAGAGGCATCTATTAAAATTTCCTTTTCACCATCAACTATAAATTCTGCACCTATAATAATTGTATCGCCTTCAGAATTCTTACTAAAATCGGTCATATCTATTTTTATTGTACCGCCTTCAAGAAAAATATCCAAAGCTTCTAATATAGTAGATTTTCCTACATCATTTTGCCCAATGATAACATTCATACTTTTATCAAAAAGTATTTTTACATCTTTATACGACCTAAAATTTTTCAATATCAAACTTTTTAGTTTCATTTAATTTCCTTTAATAATAAATTTATATGGCGCTATAGTGCAACTCTATGCAACACTAAAACTCTAATACCCGCTTAAAAAGACGAAATTGTTTACCGCGCCGGTTAGGAATTTTACCAAAAGCGGCGCCAGCACGCACGCCACGCTAGCTAGTACGACGGCAAATTTTATCTGCACCGAGACCGCGTTCAGCGAGCCGTCAAGCTCCGCGTCCTTTCGCGGCTCGTGCAAAAACATACGCACGATGAGGCGCAGGTAGTAATACAGCGCGAGCGCGCTATTTACCGCCATGATTACGGCGAGGGCAAAGTAGCCCGAATTGACCGCCGCGCTTAGCAGATACATCTTGCCCCAAAACACGCTAAACGGCGGAATGCCTGCAAGCGAGAGCATGAAGATCGCCGCGCATAGCGCAAAAAGCGGATGGGTGCGGATCAGCCCGTCAAATTTCTCAAACGGATGCTCGAAGCGAGCCGCAAATTTAGAGCTTTGCGCGCAAATTTCGGCGCCTAGCTCGCAAGTTTTAGTGCCGAAAAGGCTCGCTTCCGCGCTGAGCTCGCTCGCTTTAAAATTTTGCTCGCTTTCTTTGGAATTCTGCTCGCCTACTTTAAAATTCTGCTCGCTTGCTTTAAAGCTCCGCTCGCCGCAAGCTAAATTTTGTCCGTTCGCGCTCAAATTTAACTCGCCGGCAAAGCTCGGCTCATGATTTTGCAAAAAAGACGGCCTTACGTTTGAGATAGAACTCTCGCCGTTTGCATTTAAATTTAAAGCGGGGCTTTGGGTTTTAAATTTTAAATTTAACGAGCGCGCGCGTCTTTGCCGTACGCACCAGATGAAGGCAAACGCCCCGAAGTTCGCCACAGCATATAGGATCCAGTAGGTGAAAAGTGCGGCGTTTGCCTGCGTCGAGCCGATCACGATCGCGCAGAGCACGAAGCCTGCGTGCGAAATGGAGCTGAAAGCGAGCATCCGCTTGACGTCGCGCTGTACGAGCGCCATGAGGTTCGCTAAGCTCATCGTAAGCACCGCTACGGCGTAGAGCACGATGTTTAGCCACTGCACGCCGATGCTTTGCAGCGCTTCAAACAGCCTGATCGCCACTACAAAGCCCGCGATCTTGGGCACGACGGACAAAAAGCCCGCCATAGCCGAGCTCGCACCCTCGTAAACGTCGGGCGTCCAGGTGTGAAACGGGATCAGCGAGAGCTTAAATCCTATCGAGACGATCATAAATGAGCAGGCGGCGAAAAGTAGGATGCTAGTTTGTAAATTTGAACTCTTGGCGATCTGCGCGATATTTGAAATTTCCATAGAGCCGGTCGATAGAAAAAACATCGCCGCGCCGAATGCGAAAAAGCCTGATCCCAGCGCGCCCATTATGAAGTATTTTAGCGCCGCTTCGATTGATCTGGCGCGATTATGCAGCGCGATTAGCGTATAAAGCGCTAGCGAGCCCGTCTCAAGCCCAACGAGGATCATCATTAAGCTTTCGCTCGCGACCATAAACTCATAGCCCACGAGCACGAATAAAAACAGCACGAAAAACTCCGCGGTGTGGTACTCGTGCGCACTTCTTGCACCCAAAGACAAAAAGATGAAAAATATCGAGCCTGCAAGCATGATAAGCATCGATAGAGTCGCGATTCCGTCCGCTAGCATCACGTCGAAAAGCCCGCGTATGCCGCTGTTGTATCCAAAAACGAGCCCTAAGCCCAGAGCTAGCGCCAGTATCGTGATGACGGCGTAAAATTTATACGATAGCGTGCGCGCAAAAAGCGAAACCGCGAGCATCAGCAGGGCGAATCCTCCGAGTATCGCCATAGGCGCGATAGAGGCTAAATTTAAAAGATTATTTTGCATCGCTTCTTACCTTAAAATTTGCTTTTTCCATATAGGCGCGAGTCGCAGTTTGCGAGGCTTTATTAAACATCAGCTCAAGGCTTTGCGTTACGCTGGGCTCGATACTCTTTAGCATCAAATTTGGCGCGACGCCGAGCACTACCACCAGCACGCAGATCGGGATGATAGAGCAAAGCTCGGTTCTGTTTAGATCGCTTAGCTTTTTATTCTCATCATGCACGAGCGCACCGAAAAAGGTCTTTTTATAAAGATTCATCGAATAGATCGCGCCCATTATGATACCGAGCCCGCCCAAAAGCGCGTAGCTAAAGCTTATTTTAAAAATCCCCGCAAGGCTTAGGAATTCTCCCACGAAGCCGATCGTAAGTGGGAGGCCTATCGAGCCTAGTAGCACGACGCAAAAGCAAAACGCATAAAGCGGCATCACCCGCGCAAGTCCGCCGAACTCGCCAAAAAGCTTCGTGTGCTTGCGGTCGTACAAAAAGCCCACTAGCATAAAGAGCCCGCCGCTTACTATGCCGTGGCTTATCATCAAAAATACCGCGCCGCTCATTCCTTCGCGGCTCATTGAAAAAATTCCAAGCATTATTACGCCCATATGCGCGATCGAGCTATACGCGATAACCTGTTTGATATCCTTCTGCGCAAAGGCGATGAAGCTTGCATAGATGATCATAACGATCGCTACGGCGCACATCATCCCGCTAAAATGCACGCTCGCGTCGGGAAATAGCGGCAGCGAAAATCGCACGAAGCCGTAGGTGCCCATCTTAAGAAGCACCGCGGCAAGCAGAACAGAGCCTATCGTAGGGGCCTGACCGTGCGCGTACGGAAGCCAGGTATGAAAAGGAAAGCAAGGCGTCTTGATCGCAAAAGCGACCGAAAATGCCAAAAATAGAGGAATTTGCGTGCTAAGCGGCAGCGACAGGCTCTGCCAGTCTAGGATATTAAAGCTATACTCGCCCGTAGCCTCGTGATAGAAATAGCTCATCGCTACGAGTCCTACGAGTAGAAACATCGAACCGAAAAAGGTGTAGATGAAAAATTTCACCGCGGCGTAAATTCTCTTGCCGCTGCCCCACGCGCCGATGATGTAGAGCATCGGAATAAGCGAAAGCTCCCAAAAGATGTAAAACAAAATCGCATCCAGCGCCACGAAAACGCCCACCATCGTCATCTCTAAAAACAAAATGCAGATGATTAAATTTTTGGCGCGCTCTTTAATGCTTAGGCTAAGCAGCGCCAAAAATGTAACCAGCGTGCTTAGGATCACCAAAAACAGCGAAATTCCGTCCACGCCGATGAAGTAGTTGATGCCGTATTCGCTTATGAAAGGGTGCAGCACGCTAAACGCGATGCCGTCCACCGGCTCGTAGAGTATCCACAAAACGAGCGAAAGCACGAACTCTATAAAGCTCATCGTAACGGCGTAGGTCTTAATGCTCGCTTCGTCGATCAAAAAGCCTAAAACCGCAGCTACCGCCGGAAAAAATATAACCAAACTTAAAAAGTATTCCATGCCCACCTCACAGCGCAAACGCCAAAATCAGCAAAATGAAAGATCCCAAAACCATCCACCTTAAATTTGCGCTCAAATCTCCGCTATTGCTCGCGCGATCCGCCCCTTCGCCGCCTTTTACCGCGATGCGAGCGATCAGATCGACGCTGGCGTCTATGATCGCGCCGTCGCATTTAGCGCAGATCTCGCTAAGCTTAGCGTATCCGCGCACGATCACGCGCTCGTAAATTTGCGGGATAAAATACTGAGCGATCAAAATTTTATAAAATTTGCAGTTCTTTAAATTTTGGCTAAATTTGCCCTTGCCGTATGTCCAAATCGTACCGATCGCTACCGCGCTTATCATCGCTAGCGTTAGAGCGATCAAAATTACCTCCACGCCGTGCGGGATCGAAGCTTTAAAGCCCGGCAGTATGCTAAGCACGAACTCAGCAAAATCGTGCTCGAAAAAGCCAGCGATCACCGCAGGCACGGCTAACACGCCCATCGCGATAAGGGCGAAGCCTTTCGCCTCGTGCGGATGGTGGGTAAAATTTTGCTTGCCGAAAAACACGAGCATTATCAGACGCACGCTGTAAAACGTCGTCATCGCAGCGCCCGCAAACAGCAGCGCCCAGATAAAATACGCGTCCGCACTCCACGCCGCTTCTAAAATTTTATCTTTTGAGAAAAAGCCCGCGAACGGATAAAATCCGCAAAGCGCGAGCGAGCCTATGCACATCAAAATCGCCGTAGGCCGCATAAACTTATATAATCCGCCCATATTTTGGATATTTAGATCGTCTTTCATCGCGTGCATTACGTTGCCCGCGCCCAAAAATAGAAGCGCTTTGAAAAACGCATGCGTCGCCAGATGAAATAGCGCGATCCAATACGCCCCGAGCCCCGCGGCTACAAACATATAGCCAAGCTGCGAAAGCGTGGAGTAGGCGATGATCTTTTTAAGATCATTATGAACCAGCGCCATCGACGCCGCAAAGACCGCCACGAAAGCGCCCAAGCAGACGATGAAACCGCTTACTTCCGGCGCGAGCGCGAAAATCGCATTTGCGCGGATCACCAGATAAACGCCCGCCGTAACCATCGTCGCTGCGTGAATAAGCGCGGACACGGGCGTCGGACCCGCCATCGCATCAGCCAGCCAGGTATGAAACGGAAACTGCGCGCTTTTACCCATTGCGCCGATAAATAAAAGTGCGGCGATCAGAGTTAAAATTTCAGGCTCCAAGCTCGCTGCGTTCGCAAACACCACCTCGTAGCGCAACGAGCCGAAATTTAAATATATTAGAAAAATTCCAAGCAGCATCCCAAGATCTGCGATGCGGTTCATTATGAAAGCTTCGTTGGCGCACCAGCTGTAATTGCTCCTATCATACCAAAAGCCTATTAGCAGCCACGAGCAGAGTCCGACCCCCTCCCAGCCGATGAAAAGCCCTAAAAAATTATCGCTCGTTACCAAAACCAGCATCGAAAAAACGAAAAGACCCAGGAAGCTGAAAAATTTAGAGAAGTTTTCATCATCCCACATATAGTAGATCGAGTACACGTGCACGACGCTGGAAACCATGCCTACGACCACCATCATCACCGCACTTACGCTATCTATGAGAAAGCTAAATTTTGCGTCCAAAAATCCCGTGCTTATGAAATCGGCTAAGCTTACGCTGATTAGGCGGTTGTCAGAGACGAGCTCCATCAAAGCAAGCGACGCGATAGTACTTAAAATCACCAGCGCCGAGCAGATTACGCCGATAAACATCTTATCTTTGGCGCGAATGAAAACGCCTGCGAAGATCGCCGAGGCAAGCGGTGCGAAAAGGGCGATTAAGAGCCATACAAAAACGGTATCAAGCATCCGACCCGTCCTTAGAAGGATTTTTAAAATTTACGAAACTGTCAAGTTCGATGCTGCCCGTTTTCTTATACCACAAGATGAGCAGCCCAAGCCCCACGGCCATCTCGCTCGCGGCGATCGCTACGATGAAAAGCGCAAAAATTTCGCCGTTTATATTGTCGTAAAATTTCGCCACGGCGACGAGGGCTAAATTTGCGGCGTTTAATAAAATTTCGCTCGAAAAGAAGAGCATTATCAAATTTCTTCGCTTCATCATACCCGCAAGCCCGAGCCCAAACATCATCGCAGCAACGATCAGATAGTGATTTAGACCCATTTTACCCCTCGCTCTCTTCGTAGCTCAGGCTCGCGTCCATCTGCTTATGCGCAAGCACGATAGCGCAGATCATCGCCACGAGCAGCATCACGGCTGCAAGCTCGAAAATCGCCAGATATTTCGTAAAGATAATCATCCCAAGCGCCTCGGTATCGTCGGTGTTTAAAATTTTAAGCGTTTCTACGTTGTTTGCGATCACCGCGCCGAGCACGATAATCACGAGCAAAAACGCTATCACGCCGCTAAGCGCGAAAAATAGCCTTGCCCCCTTTTTCGGCTCGCTTACGTCTTTATCCGCGCCCAAAAACATCAGCGCGAAGCCGTAAAGCACGATCACGGCGCCAGTGTAGACTATGATCTGCACTACGCCCAAAAACTCCGCATCCAGCAAGAAGAAAAATCCGCTCATAAATACCATGCCGCCGGCCAGCGCGCTAAGGGCGTAAAGGACGTTTTTGCTAAAAACGCTGATGCCGAAAAGCGCCAGGCAAACCGCGCTGAAAAAATAAAATGCAAGCGTTTGTATCATTGCTCCTCCCCCTGCGCTGAGGAATCCGGCGCGGAGCTTTGCGTGGAATTCTCGGCGTCCGCGGCGAAATTCTTTTTGGAATTTGCCTTAGATTTTTTACCTCGCGCGGCGGAACTCCCCGCGTCTTGCACAGCGGAATTTTCTTTAGAATTTTCCACGGAATCGTCGTTCGTAGCAAGACCGCCCGTGGAATTCTCGACGTGCGGCGCAACCGAATTTTCTTTAAAATTTTTACTTTGAACGGCAGAGCTCTCTTTAGAATTTTCCGCCAAATTTTTACTATCCATAGCGGAATCTTCGGCGCTTTGAGAAGCGGGGTTTTCTTTGGAATTTCGCTGCGAATCGGGCGCGGAATTTTGAGCGTCCGTAACGGAATTTTCTTTAGAATTTTCGGCGTCCGCGGCGGAGCTTTCCTTTAAGCTCGCCCGCCCGACGTCTTGCCGCTCGGCTAAAATTTCGCCGCTTAAGCCCGCGCCCTTTGAAAATAGAATTTTATCGCTAGCGGCACCCTCTTTTTTAGAGCTTTCCACGGCGCTGCTTTTTAAATTTGAATCCGCGCTTTTTAAGCTTGGCTCGTCGCTTGCAGCGTCGCTTTTTATATAGGCGTTCGGCGTCATTTTGATCCGCGCGCCCGCGTTTTCATCCAGGCTGCCGTAGCCCGCAAACTCCTGCGCCGCGCCGTTTAAGCATAAATTTTCACCACGAATCAAAAGATCCTCTTTGAAGCCGTAGTATGCCCGCTGTTCGCTCGCAAGCTCGTACTCGCAGCCGTGCACGATAGCGATCTCGGGGCAGACGTCCGCACAAAGCCCGCAATAGACGCAGCGCCCTAAATTTATCGAGTAGTTATCTACCTTTTTGCGGCCGTCGGCGCCGAGGCTGGTCTCCATCGCGATACAGTTCGCCACGCAGATCTTCTCGCACAAACCGCATCCGATGCAGCG
>CAUSAC010000005.1:0-73000 GCA_963529615.1 uncultured Campylobacter sp.
GGCTTTACGAGCGCGGTTCACACCGCACATTAAACAAACTTATTTAAATTTAAGATCATAAAAATTTAAAAAATCGCCAAATGTCAAATCTGTAAGCTGTAAATTTAAATATAGAGCTAAAATTATATCGCGCGCAGATACGAGCTATTGCGATCTTTAGTAAAATTTGCCCTTTAAATTTACGCGCAGTTTTTGCCGTGTATAAATTTTGGCGCATTATTTCGGAAGTATTTATTAGACGTATTTTGCTAGACAAATTTTAAGCACATCTAGCGCAAGGCACCTTCGCTTGCGTAAAATTTTAACGCGAGCAAAGCCGATTAAATTTCGTCGTGAAATTTAACTAGGCTTTAGCGCGCGTCTCGTTTTGTTCTAGCGATGCAAATTTCAGCCAAAAGCCGCTATGCACAAAAATCAAAATTTCATTAAACCCGCGTTTGAGCTAAAATTTACAAAATTTTAAAGCTGGCGCAGACCAAATTTCAATGCGCCTAAAACCAAATTTTAAACATTAAATCTAAAGTGCATCACGTCGCCGTCTTGCACGACGTAGTCCTTGCCCTCAAGGCGCATTTTGCCCGCTTCTTTCGCCCTACTCTCGCCGCCGCATGCGATAAAATCATCAAATCCGATCACCTCGGCTCTGATAAATCCGCGCTCAAAGTCGTTGTGAATCACGCTCGCGGCTTTCGGAGCCTTCCAGCCCTTCGTGATCGTCCACGCGCGCACCTCCATCTCGCCCGCGGTGAAGTAGCTGATGAGGCTGAGCTTCGCAAAGGAGCGCTTGATGATGAGCTCCAGCCCGCTTTGCTGCGCGCCCAGGCTCTGCAGCATCTCGTGCGTCTCCTCGTCGCTTAAGCCTATGAGTTCCTCTTCGATCTTGGCGCAGAGCTTGATTACCTCGGCGCCGCGGGCGTTTGCGTATTCTCTTACGCGCGCGACATATTCGTTATCCTGCGCGATGCCGTCTTCGTCCACATTGGCGCCGTAGATTACATCTTTGGCGCTAAGCAGGCGCAGCTCGCGATTTAAAGCGATGTAGCTTTCATCCTCTTTGAGCGCAAAATTTGAAGCGGGCTTGCCGTCGTTTAGATGCGCTAAAAGCTCGTTTGCTACGGCTAGCGCCTCTTTAGCGCCCTTTTGATTTGCTTTGGCTTCCTTGCCGAGACGCTCGATCTTGCGTCCAAGCTGCTCGATGTCCGCTAAAATAAGCTCGGTTTCGATGATCTCGATGTCGCGGATAGGATCGACGCAGCCTTCGACGTGGGTTATGTCGCCGCTTTCGAAGCAGCGCACGATATGAAGGATGATCTCGCACTCGCGGATATTTGAAAGAAATTTATTTCCCAGCCCCTCGCCCTTGCTAGCTCCGCGCACGAGACCCGCGATATCTACAAACTCAATAGTCGAATGCACGATGCGACCGGGCTTAACGATCTCCGCCAGCTTTGCTAGCCGCGCATCGGGCACGGGCACGACCGCCTTATTGGGCTCAATCGTGCAAAATGGATAGTTTTGCGCCTGCGCGTTTTGCGCGCCGCTAAGAGCGTTAAATGTAGTGGATTTACCGACGTTCGGAAGCCCTACGATCCCTACTGAAAGCCCCATTTATGCGTCCTTTAGCTCTTTGGCTAGAGCCTGCAAGAAATATAAGTTTGCTCTCACGCCCGCGCCAGTCGCGCCCGCTGCGTAATAGCCCCACGCCTTTTCCAGATACGCAGGCCCTGCGATATCAAGGTGCAGCCATTTGTCTTTATACTCGTCTTTTATAAATTTATCCAAAAACAGCCCCGCTGTTATCGCGCCGCCGTATCTGCTCGAAGCGCAGTTGGAGACGTCTGCGATACTGCTTTTAATTAGCTCGCGCAGATAATCGTTAAATTCCAAAATGCTAAATAGCTCGCCGCTTGATCCGCTAAGATCTTTAAATTTACGCTTTAGCTCCTCGCTGTTTCCCATGATGCCGCTCGTGTATTCGCCCAGGCCCACGACGCAAGCGCCGGTAAGCGTCGCCATATCGATTAGCAGATCAGGCTCAAGATCCTGCGCGTAGCTTAGGCAGTCGGCAAGCACGAGTCTGCCCTCCGCGTCGGTATTTCGTACCTCGATACTTACGCCGCTGCGACTAAGTAGCACGTCGTCGGGTTTATACGAATCGCCGCCGATCATATTTTCAGTAGCGCCGATGACCGCATGTATCTCAAACGGCAACTCAAGCTCGGCTGCGCCCTTGATGATGCCCATCGCAGCAAGCGCGCCGCTTTTATCGCTTTTCATCGTAAGCATATAATCGGCAGGCTTAAGGCTTAGCCCGCCGCTGTCGTAAGTAAGTCCTTTACCGACGAAAACAATGCGCTTTAGGCAGCGCTGCGGCTTATAGATCAGATGGATGAGGCGCGGCGGATGAGCGCTGGAGCGATTGACCGCCAAAAACGCATTCATATTCTGCTCGCGCAAAAAATCCTCGTCGTAAATTTTAACGCTCACGTCGTCGTAGTTCGAGGCTAAAATTTCAGCCTCGCTCGCCATCTTTTCGGGCGTGTAAATTTCAGGTATCTCATTGACGCCGTCGCGCGCGAAATTTGCGGCATTTGCCATCACGGTGCCCTGCTGTACGCCGTAGTTCATCTTTTGCACGTCGGGGCTACCGCCGCCGTACTCCTGCGTCGAGATTAAAATTTCATTCAAGCTGGAGTTTTTTTTATCGCTTTTGTATTTGTTAAACTCATAACCGCCCAAAAGCACGCCCTCGACCATCGCCATCGTGCTTCTGCGGTCGCAGCCGCATTTGTAAAAGGCGATTTTGAAATTTTTGATCGCGTAGCCCTTAAGCGCGTTGTATGCACTTGCAAGTGCTGTGCGGACGCGGTCATATTCTAGCGCCTTGACGCCGATGTACAGCCGCCCGCTCTCGGCAAGCAGCAGATTGCCCTCCCCTTTGTAATTAAAAAGCGCAAACTTATCCGCGTCTTTAATAAATTCGTGATTTAAATTTTTATCTACAACCAAAATAACTTCAAAATCCGCCTCTATATCGTTAATCTTACGATCTAGTAGTTTTACTTTCATCTCGTTCCTTTCTTGAGTTCATAAAGTGATTTTCCATACGTTTAAATAACCTAAAAAATAGATATAAAATTCCGCCTATGATAGGTATCGCAAAATACCAGTGTTGCTCGATTAGCCGCAGCCCGCTCCAGATCTCCTCGCCAAAATACCACGCTAAAACCATCGTCGCACCCGACCAGCACCAAGCACTAAAAAGATTGATAATCGCAAATTTCTTTGCGCTGTAGCGAGTGATGCCGATACTCATCGGGATGATGACGCGGAAGCCATACATATAGCGCTGCATTAAAATTATCGGCCAGCCGTAGCGTTGCAAAAGCAGGTGTGCGATCGCAAATTTTCGGCGCTGCGCCGCGAGCTTTTTACTGATATATTTTTTGTTGTAGCGACCGATATAAAAATAAAACTGATCGCCGCAAAATGCCCCAAGTCCCGCGACAAAGATACCTAGCGGCAAATTTATGTGCCCCTCGTGCGCCATGATACCGCCCAAAATCAGTGCGATTTCGCCTTCTAAAATACACCAAACGAAAAGCACGATATAGGCGTATTGGTGGTATTCTTGTAATAAATTTTTAAGTAGCTCTTCCAAAATCACGCCTCTAAAACGCAATAAACATTTGTGCGTCGCGAAAACTCGCCTAGATCGTTCAGCTCGCGTAAATTTAGCAAAAAGCAGGCTTCGACGCACTTAGCCTGCGTCTGCGCGATGAGATCTAATGCCGCTCGTGCGGTGCCTCCGGTGGCGATAAGATCGTCGATTAGCAGCACCTTGGCATCTTGCACGCCGGAGAATGCATCCACATGCATCTCGACCTGATCGAAGCCGTATTCAAGGCTGTATTTTTGCGAAATCGTGATGTAAGGAAGCTTCTTTGGCTTTCTAATCGGCACAAAAGCGACCCTCAACCTAGCAGCAAGCGCCGCTGCAAAAATAAATCCGCGACTTTCTATGCCTACTATGTAATCAAGTCCGTAATCAGCGTAGCGCTCAGCTAGATGATCAAGCAGGAAATTAAACGCCTCGCGATCGCCTACGAGCGTCGTGATATCGTAAAACAAAATACCGGGCTTTGGGAAGTCGCGCACGGTGCGGATCGAGCGAAATAAATAGCTTTTTTGCTCGCTGCTTAGGCTTTTCATAGCTTACCTCTTTTCAATCTTGCGTTTTGGATTTTTAAGCTGCAGTTTTCGCTCTCCTCGTTTTGTAGGGCCTCAATGCCGAAGCGAAGGGCAGTTTTAAGCTTTTCGTTATCGCTTTTAAGCTTTAAAATTTTTTCTTCGCTCTTACGAAGTAAGGCGTAAATTTTAGAATTTTTTCGGATCGATAGAATAAGTAGTGCTGCAAAAAATAGCGCTAAAACGCCTAATGCTACGCTCATTGCTCGCCTCCTTCATTTGAATTTGCAAAGCGGCGCATAGTAGCAGAGGTTGCGCTAAAATAGGCAGAATTTAAGCTTTTAAAATCTATGCTAGAAAGATTTGCACCCTTTAAATTTACGCTCGTAATAGCAGAATTCTCATCTGTTAAACCCGCACTAGCGCAATTTGCGTTTTCTGGCTTAACGCTCATGCAAACAGAATTTTTAGCCTTGAAATTTATAATTGCTGGGTTCAAACCGACAAAATCTTTGCGGCTAGCTTTTTGAGCGAAATTTTTCTTACAAACGCTCGCGCGCGTAAAATTTAACGTAGAATTTGCGCCAGTGGAATTTTTATCTAGCGGATTTTTCTCATTAAAGATTATCTTTGCGTGCGTAGAATCTAAATTTATATGACGTGCGCCACCAAAGCTTATCAAGGGATTCTTGCCGGTAAATAAGAAATTTTTATCGTTAAGGCTCCGCGCAAAATTTGACGCGAAATCCGTGTCGATAGGATTTTTGCTAGAAGTGCTTTTGCCGGCGAAGCTTGATTTGGAATTTCGTCCGTTTAAATTAGCGTCACAGCTTTGTTCCGTAAAATTTTGAGCGGAATTCTGCATGAAATTCTCCCCGTCAAATCCAAGCATGCAATTCACACTACCGCAAGCGCCTAGCTTTGCGACGCGCTTAATGTGCCTACCGCCCGCAAAATCGGTGCTAAAAAACGCCCTAATCATATCTCCGATCACCAGCGCGCCCATCAATCGCTCGCCGAAGGCTAGGACGTTAGCGTCGTTGTGTTCTCTAGCTAGTCTAGCGCTAGTCGCGTCATGACACAACGCGCAGCGGATGTGAGCGTGGCGATTTGCGGCGATGCTGATACCGATGCCCGTACCGCAAATCAAAACGCCGTAAATGCCGTAGTCGGTGGAATTTAAAATTTTATCTTTGCTCGCATTCGAGCTTAAGGCTGCATTTACGCTGGTAGTCATGCTCTCGCTAGTGTTAAAATTTTGACGACTAGCGTTTTTGGCAGCGTTAAAATTTTCATTTTTCCCGCTACATTGCACGGCGTCGTTAAAATTTCCGCAGCCGTTTATACTTGCGACAAAATTTTCGTTACCGCCCGCTTCGTAATTTTCCGCGGCTGCAGCGGAATTTATGCCGTCGTTTTCTTTAAAATTTTCACTTCGCGCGCAGGCTTCACATTCGGCTAAAATTTTATCCGCCAACGTGTCCGCAAAATCGGGATAGTCCACGCTCGCTTCGGCACTATACGTGCCAAGATCGACCGCTTCGTAACCTAAAGCGGCGAGCGCTTTTTTAGCTTGTTCTTTGGCATGAAAGCCCGCGTGATCGCTCGCTATGAAAATTTTATTTATTTGCATTGCCGCTCCTTATTTTTGCTCATAGATTAGGCTCTCGTCGTTTTGCAAGGTATCGACGAAGCGCCCGATTCGCTCCCAGCGGATCTTGCGATCGGCATCGATACTAAAATATGTAAACCACGGCTTACCGACGATCAGACGATAGGGTACCGGACCCCAGAAGCGGCTATCGGCAGAATTATTTCGATTATCGCCTATCATAAAATACTCATCCTGCGGCACTTTGATGTAAAAGGCATTGAAGCTTATCCCCGCAGCTTCGAAGCTATGAGGAATTTCACTTAAACTAATGGGTTTCATAGAAAGCTCACCCTTCTCAAGTGCGATTTTGACATTTGTTAGCATTGAGTTTCTAGCATTAGGGTCGTAGTGAATGCCCTTAAATTTATACGGCTCTTTGACATATTTTTCGCCGCCCAAAATCACAATATCGCGGGCATCATAGTTTGCGGCAATGAACTCGTCGCCTTCATGCGGACGAAGGTAGAAATTATTCAGATCAAATATCACCTCGTCGCCGCCTACGGCAAAATTTCGCTTTACAAAGTGCATTTTTTCATTAAGCGGATAGCGAAAAACCACGATGTCGCCGCGCTTCGGACCCTCGCCGCGGATGATATGCCCATCTCCGTCGCTATCAGGAGCCACCTGCCACTCTACAAAGGGAATATGCGGAGTCGGGATACCGTAGCTAAATTTTTTAACGAATAAAAAATCGCCCTCTAAAAGCGTAGTGCGCATCGATCCGCTGGGGATCACGAAGGCTTGCGCAACAAAAAGAATGACGAATAAAACGACGATGACCGTCCCCGTCCAACTTGATAAAAAGTGATAAATTTTGCTTAGTATTTTCATTTAGGCTCTTTGTCTTAAGCGATTTTTCGCCGATTTTATCGTGTTACTCAAAAGCATCGCAATCGTCATCGGCCCCACGCCCCCCGGTACGGGCGTGATGAACGAGCATTTCGGCGCGACTGCTTCGAAATCGACGTCGCCTCTTAGCTTGCCGTCCTCGCCGCGATTAATCCCCACATCGATCACCACTGCGCCTTGTTTTACCATATTGGCACCCACAAAATGCGCCCTACCGACCGCCACGACCAAAATGTCGGCGTCTGCGCAAATCCGCTTTAAGTCTTTCGTCTTGCTATGAGCGATAGTGACGGTGGCATCGGCATTTAATAGCAGGCTCGCCATCGGCTTTCCGACGATATTGCTGCGACCCAGCACGACGGCATTTTTGCCCGCAATCTGCACGCCGTATTCCTCAAGTAGACGCATCACGCCAAGCGGAGTGCAAGGCACAAAACCGTCTGCAAGCCCGCTAGTAAGCTTGCCTATGTTTATCGCGCTAAATCCGTCCACGTCCTTCTGCGGGCTTATTTTTTCTAAAATTTTATTCATATCGATATGTTTTGGAAGCGGTAGCTGCACCAAGATGCCGTCGATGCTTTCGTCCTCGTTTAAATTTTCTATCAGTTCTAAAAGCGCCGCCTCGCCCACGTCGGAGCTCAAGCGGTGCGCTACGGATCGGATCCCACAGGCGGCGCAGGCTTTTTCCTTACTCGCGACATAGGTCTTGCTCGCCGCGTCCTCGCCTACTAAAATCACCGCCAGCGCGGGCTTTACGCCCTTTACGGTAAGATCAGAAACGGCCGATTTGATCTCATCTTTTACCTTGGCGCTTATGCTTTTGCCGTCGATTAAAGTCATTTAAAGCCTTTTTGAAAAATAAGGCAAATGTTACCCTAAAATTTATAAAATTTAGATTTATTTAGCGGGATTTATGGGAATTTGAAAGAATTTTAAAAAGAATTTCGTCCTGCTCAAATAAGCCTAAATTTTATCGTCATTATAGACGGATGGACACCTTGGCGCCGCTACATTCAGGCCAAGACGCTGCTAAGGCTTGTATTGTGGAATAAAGCCTTGTTTGAGCAAGAACTACGACCTTGTTATTTGCTCGCCTTTAAACGCTCCGTATCGTCGCCCGCCGCGCAATATACGCTATGCGTAATAGTAGCCTGTATAATGGTGGCTCGGTGCCTTATTTTGCTCTGGCTTTGGGACATCTTGCGGTCTGTTCCTAGAGCAGCCGCATATAAACAGCGCCGCACATAGAAATAAAACGATCTTTTGCACCATAGATCCTTTCAAAATCTTTATGATTTTATCTTTGAGTGGTTTCAAAATTTTACAAAATTTAGAAAAGCACTCATAAAAATTTTATCCCCTTTGAAATTTAAAATTTTTGGCGAATTCTAACAACACAAATTTCGTCAAAATTTAGACTTCGCGCAAGTTAGAATCTCGCGAAAAAATCAAAATTCTGGCGATGCAAATCGTATTTAGTGCAATTTTACGCGATACGCGCCGTGCAAGATCGCGCAATCTCCGCCTCGCGCGCCGAAATACCGCGCCAAATAAGCCGCGCCGCTCTAAATTTCAAAATTTAGCTAAATTTTAAAGCACCGCGTTTAAATTTACTCGTTGCGTAGTGTTTGCAGCACGTCGATCTGCGTGGCTTTTTTGGCAGGATACCACGACGAAAGCGCCACGATAAGCACCGCGCCGATTAAAATCATCGCCAAATCGCCTAGCGAGAGCTCCATCGGCAGCTTCGAACTTCCGTAAACATCGGCGGGCAGATTTACGATGTCGAAGCTTCCGAGTAGCCACACGCCGAATAGGCCCAAAATCAGCCCAAATATGATGCCGCCGCCGCCGATCGTGGCTCCGAGCGCAAAAAAGGTTCTTTTGACCTCCTTTTTGCTGGCACCCAGGCTAAGTAAAAGCGCGATCTCTTGGCGGCGGTTCATCACGGTCATCAGAAGCGAACTTACGATATTTAGGCTCGCGACTAGGATTATTAGCATCAGCACGATGAAAAGCGCGCGCTTCTCAAGCGCAAGGGCACTGAAAAAATTGCCGTTTTGCTGCCACCAGCCCACGGCGCTAGTGCCGCTAGGGAGGCTTTTTTTGATGCGCTCCAGATCCTTAAACGGATCGTTTGAAAAAACATGCACGCCGTCGAATGTCCCCTCGTCGTAGCCTAAAATTTTGGCTAGATCGCTTGCGTCTGCGTAGGAATACGCCTTGTCGTAGGCGATCAGCCCCGAGCTGAAATCCGCGCGCACGTCAAAGCGCTTCATCTTGGGGATTAGCGCAAAGCCGCCCGGATCGCTCTTCGTAAAGATCATCGTGATCTTGCTGCCCTCATCCAGCATAAACTCGTCCTTGATCCCGCGCCCTATCATGATGCCGTAGTCCGTTAGATTGGCATCTTTGGCGCCTGCTGCGACGACGGAATTGATGCGTTTTTCGTCGTTTAAATTTACGCCAAAAATCAGCCCACCCTCGAGCTTCTCGCCGCTTTTGGCGATGACTTGCGAGCTGATGTAGGGGCTAAAGATCAGATCGGGGAAGTCCGCCCGCAGCCCGTCTATGTCGTCTTTTGAAATGCCGCCGCGAAAGTGGCTGTGGATCGTGATCGGGTAGTTCATCGTAAAGAGCTTGCGCTCGAATTCTTTATCAAAGCCGTTCATTATCGCCATCGCGACAATGAGAACCGTAAGCCCCACGCCGACGCCCAAGAACGCAAGCAGCGCCGAAAGCGTAATGAAGGGCTGAGAGCGATCGAATCTGAGATATTTGAATAATAAATACTTTACCAAAAAGCCGTCCTTGTAAAATTTCACATAAAATTTAGCGCTAAATTCTATGTGAAATTTTAAGTATTTTGGAATTTTAAAATTCCAAAAACGGGTTTTGCGGCGTCAAATATAGAAGCTCCAGCCTGCTTTAAAATTTAAAATCGCGCCGAAATCTATTTATACGCAATGAAATTCGCCCCCAAGATATCCGATACGGTAAATCAAACATATCGTCTTGCCAAAACCTCGAAATTTTAAACCCGAATTCTAAATTTTAAAATTTCAAACGCCTCGAAATTTTAAAATTTTAGAAATTTAAAACTTTTTTAGAATTTTGAAATTCTTAAAATTTAAAGGCGGAGTCTGCTTGCAAGCTCGCCCGTAATCGCATAAATTTAAAATTTCAAATGCCACGCAGTGTCCTAGCCGTACGCTAAATTTAAGTATCACGCGCTGATTGACTTGCGTTTTGCCGCACCGGCGCACCGCAACGGCGCTACGAAAACAAGTAGCCAAAGGCGCCGAGTGTGCTTTGAAATTTTAAAATTTCAAAACTAAAATTACACCCTCTCGCACAGCTTTGCGCGCCGTCCGCGCGGCCTCGCGATCAAACTCCCCTTTAAAATTTTATGACGCCTTCCGCCCTCGACCGATCCGCTAAATACAAAAGCAAGATTGAAAAGCGCCGATCGCGCAATGCTCACAATCAAGATCACTGATCGCACGATACTTACGACCGATCGCCGCGCCTACCTCGCAAAGCCGCCTTTTTTCGGACCGCCCTTGCCGTGGCAGTCTTTGTATTTTTTGCCGCTGCCGCAAGGGCAAGGATCGTTTCGCTTAGGCTTTTTGTCGCCAAACTCTTCTGCGCCCTTTAGCTGTGCTTCATTCGTGCTTGCGGCGGCGAGCTCTTTGGCGTTTGAGCTCTCCATGCGCTCCTGCATCGCGCGCTGTTCGGCTTCGATCTCCTCCCTAGATTTAAACTGGATCGAATGCAGCAAGCGGATGCTGTCGGATTTGAGGCGCATCACAAGCTCCATAAAAAGATTGTAGCTCTCCTTTTTATACTCCGTAAGCGGGTCTTTGTGGTTATAGCCGCGAAGTCCGATGCCCGCCTTTAGGATATCCATCTGATACAGATGCTCCCGCCAGTCGCGATCGACGATCTGCAGATAAAGCATCTTTTCGATACTTTTGCGCTGCTGCGGATCGATCGGCGCCATCTTGTTTTCATACGAAACGGCAAGCGCGCCGATGATCTTTTCTTTCAGCTCTTTGAAATCATCGACCTTCTCAAGCTCGCTGTTTTCGAGCACCTCGCCCGTTTCTTGAGCGATTTTGGCGACGATCGGGAATTTATCGACCTCTTTGATATTTGCGCCGTCGAAAATTTCAAGCTCCTCAAGCACGCTAGAGATGTACTCCTCGCGGTTTTGAATGATTTTATCTTTCAGATCGTAGTCGGGGTCTAAAAGCTCGTTGCGATATTTATAGATCGTCTTGCGCTGCTCGTTTGCGACGTCGTCGTATTCTAGGATATTTTTACGCGCTTCAAAGTGCAAGCTCTCGACCTTTTTCTGCGCGTTCTCTACTGCGCGCGAAACCATGCCTGATTCGATATGTTCGCCGTCTTTCAAACCCAAGCGATCCATGATATTTTTAATCTTGTCGCTGCCAAAAATTCTAAGCAGATTATCCTCCAAGCTTAAGAAAAATCTACTCTCGCCCGGATCACCTTGGCGCCCGCTTCGTCCGCGGAGCTGATTATCGATACGGCGACTTTCGTGGCGCTCGGTACCTAAAATATACAGCCCACCCAAAGCGCGCACTTCGTCGTCTATGCGGATATCCACGCCGCGTCCCGCCATATTCGTAGCGATCGTAACTGCGCCCTTTACGCCTGCGTCTTTGATGATCTGCGCTTCACGCTCGTGATTTTTGGCGTTTAGCACGGAGTGCGCGATGTTTTCTTTAACCAAAAGCTCGTGCAGCTTCTCGCTCTTTTCAATCGATGCCGTACCCACTAGCACGGGCTGACCTTTGGAATTTAGCCGCTTGATCTCATTTATGACGGCGTCAAATTTCTCGCGCTCGGTTTTGTAGATAAGATCGTTTTGATCCTTTCTGATGACCGGCACATTCGTAGGGATAGAGACCACTTCGAGTTTGTAAATTTGAGAAAATTCCGTTGCTTCCGTCTGTGCCGTACCCGTCATACCGGCGAGTTTTTCGTAAAGACGGAAGTAGTTTTGAAAGGTAATGTCGGCAAGAGTTTGACTCTCCTCTTGGATCTGCACGCCCTCTTTAGCTTCAAGAGCCTGATGGAGCCCTTCGCTAAATCTGCGTCCCTCACTAAGACGACCCGTAAATTCATCCACGATTATGACCTGCCCGTCGCGCACGACGTAGTGCACGTCCTTTTCAAATAGATAATTCGCCTTAAGTGCTTGATCAAGATAGTGGCTAAGCACGGCATTTTCGAGACTATAGAGATTATCGACGCCAAAAAGCTTCTCGGCTTTTGAAATTCCTGCCTCCGTAATCAAAACGGCGCGGTTCTTCTCATCTACGGTAAAATCACCCGTCGCCTTGCCTTTCGGATCGGCTGGCGCCTCGCCGCGGATCATTTGGCGAGCTACTTCGTTTGCCTTGATGTAGCCGTCTAGAGTGCGATTCGTAGGACCTGAGATGATTAGCGGCGTCCTGGCTTCGTCGATTAAGATGCTATCAACTTCATCGACGATTACGAAATTATGCCCACGCTGCACCTTTTCATCCGCGCTAAATTTCATATTATCACGCAGGTAGTCAAAGCCAAACTCGTTGTTTGTGCCATAAGTGATGTCGCACGCGTATGCAGCCTTGCGCTTGGCGTCATCGTATTCGCCGCCTACGATCACACCGGTACTAAGCCCTAAAAATTCATATAGCTCGCCCATTTGCGCAGCATCGCGCTTGGCCAGGTAGTCGTTTACGGTCACGACATGCACGCCCTTGCCTTCCATCGCATTTAGCACTACCGCCAAGGTCGCTACGAGGGTCTTTCCTTCGCCCGTTTTCATCTCGGCAATCGCGCCGTCGTTTAGCACCAAACCGCCTATTAGTTGAACGTCGAAGTGGCGCATATTTAGCACTCTTTTGCCCGCCTCTCGCACGATAGCAAACACTTCATTAAGCACGTCATCCGTGCTCTTTTCGCCCGCGCGAACTTGCGCTCTTAACGCTTCAAATTCCGCCTTAAGCGCCGCATCGTCCATCGACGCGTAGTTTTCTTCAAGCGCACTGATCTGTGCTGCGCGCTTGGCGTATTGTTTGACGATCCTATCGTTTTTAGTACCGAAAATCCCGTGGATGACCTTTTTAAACATCTCAAACCTTAGTTTTAAAATTTTAACCGCGCATATTAACATATTTTTAGTTTCTATTTAATTAAATCCTAGAAAAACGGCTATAATACGCACAAATTTTCAAAAATAAAGGCAAAATTTATGAAAAAAACTCTTATTTCTTTAGCGGCAAGCTGCGTTTTTGCGTTTGCGGGCGGAATAGAATTTAACACGCTGAGCGCAAATTTTTCGCAAACCGTGCAGAGCGACGATGCAAAAATCAGCTACGGCGGCGATTTTAGCGCCACAAAAGAGCACGCCGTGTGGCATTACAAGACCCCTACGATAAAAAATATATTTTTTAGCTTCACAAAGGTCGTAGTAATCGAGCCGGAACTCGAGCAAGCTATCATCACAAATATCAAAGAAACCCCGAATTTAACAGCGATCCTAGCGAACGCAAAACCCAATAAAAAGGGCATTTATGAGGCGAGCTTCGACGACGTGAAATATCTCATCGAGATGAAGGGCGATCTACCAAGCAAGATCAGCTACACCGACAAAATGGACAATAAGGTCGTCATAAATCTAAGCAACGTCCGTAAAAACGCGCCGGTAAACGAGGCGATCTTCAAACCCGCAATCCCCAAAAACTACGACATCATCACGCAGTAGGCGCGCGTGAGGCTACTTTTCGTCTGTCACGGCAACATCTGCCGCTCGCCGATGGCGCAGTCCGTGATGCAAAATTTTATTAATCAAAGCGAGCTTAAAGTACGCGTGAGCGTAGATTCTGCGGCGACACACACCGACGAGATCGGCTCGCCGCCCTACTACGAAACGCAGCGCGTGCTAAAAGAGCAAAAGGTGCCGCTCGTAGCGCATCGCGCCGTGCAGGTCACGCCCGCAGACTACGAGCGCTACGATCTGATACTTTGCATGGATGATGAAAATATGCGCTCGCTGGGGCGAATTTTTCGCGGTAAGGATATGGCTAAGGTAAAATTTCTTTTAGAATTTGCAGGGGAAAATTTTACAGACTGCGATGCGCGAAATTTTAAACAAGGCTCAGCAAAACAAACCGGCTTAAATTTAAAAGGCGCCGGTTCAAATTTAACCCATCCCGAACACCTACAAATCGCAGATCCATACTACACGCGCGATTTTGAGCGCTGCTACGCAGATATCAAGCGCGGCTGCGAGGGACTCTTGCGATACATTAAAAATTCAGACGGAATTTGCTAAAATCCGCGATTAAATTTTAGCGTCTTTAAAAAGGCGAGGCTTAAAGTGATGATTCAAGGAAAAATATGTTTAAGCTTTTGATCGTTCCATATCTGATAATTGAGGCATTTACGACCTATTATTTCGTAAGCGCAAACGGCTTCGCGGCGTATGCGGTGGAAATCGTCATAAGCGCGATTTTAGGCGGATACGTCGTAGCAAACCGCTCGTGGATGGGCTTTTTCAATCTAATGAAAATCTCGCCGAAAGAAATTTTAAGCGGCGTGGGCTTCGTCGTAGGCGGCGTTTTTCTCATTGCACCGGGCATTTTCGGCGATATTTTGGGCGTTTGCATAATCACTGCGTCGTTTTACTGCGTCACCAGCGACGTGCCTAAATTTAACGCTAGCAGCGAAAATTCCGAAAAAAGAGAGCGAAAATTTTGGCGACGCAGCCGCACAAGCGACGACGTAATCGACGTTGAGGTGATCGAAGAGAACGAAATCGAGATTCGAAAAAGCATAGGAGAGAAAAAATGAAAAATTTGATCATAGCTACGCGCGGCAGCGTGCTTGCGCTGTGGCAGAGCAAACATATCGCATCGCTGCTTGAAGCTAGCGGCATCCAAACGCAGCTAAAAAGCATGAAAACCAAAGGTGATAAAATTTTAGATACGCCGCTTGCAAAGATCGGTGGCAAGGGACTTTTTACGAAGGAGCTTGAGGAGAGCATGCTTCGCGGCGAAACTCACATCGCCGTGCATAGCCTAAAAGACGTGCCCGTGGAGTTTCCGCAGGGGCTCGTGCTAGCGGCGATATGCGCGCGCGAGGACGCGCGCGATGCGATGATCAGCGAAAAATACTCTAAATTCGGCGAGCTACCCCGCGGCGCAAAAGTCGGCACCACGAGCCTTCGCCGCAAAATGCAGCTGCTTAGCATGCGGCCTGATTTAGAGATAATCTCCTTGCGCGGCAACGTCCAAACTCGCTTGCGAAAGCTCAAAGACGGAGAATTCGACGCGATCATCTTGGCGATGGCGGGCATCAACCGATTAAATTTGCGCGCCGAGGTAAAGCATGTAGCGCCCTTTGAAATCTCGCAGATGATCCCCGCGATGGGGCAAGGAGCGCTCGGCATCGAGGCGGTGGACGAGCCGCAAATCCTGCGCGCGATAGAATTTCTAAAAGATGAACGCGCGATCATTGAAACGACCGTGGAACGGGATTTCGTTAGGGTTTTGGAGGGCGGCTGCCAGGTGCCGATCGGCATCAACGCGCGCCTTGAGGGCGAAAATATCCACATCAGCGCGATAGTGGGCCTGCCCGACGGCAGCGAGAGTATCCGTCAAAGCATCGTCGCGCAAAAATCTCAATACCAAAGCGTAGGCACGGAGCTAGCACGCGTTTTTATCGAAAAGGGCGCAAAGCAGCTTCTTGCGCGCGCCGAAGCGATGGCGAGCCTATAAAAACGAAATTTACGGAGTTTTAAAATTTGCAAAATTTTGAAATTTCTAGAATTTATGGACTTTTTAAATTTATAAAATTTCCAAAGGTTAAATTTTGAGCTTATTTAGATTTTTTAAAACGGCGGGATTTTCAAAAATTTTTGCCTCGCTCATACTTTGTGCAAGCTGTGCGCTAAGTCTAAACGCGAGCTCTAACGAAGAGCTCGTCCGCTCGCTGTTTAGCGACGCGAACTTCGATAAAAATCTTCATTTTAAAGGCGAGATGAGAAGCTATTTGAAGCGTAAATTCTACGCGGCGGATAATTATAGCGAAATCACGGTTGCTCCGCTTGGACGAAGCGACGAATTTAGCGAGATTTTTCACGTATTTTTGGGCTCCAAAGAGAAGCACTTCGATCTTTACGTCTATACTAAAGAGGACGGGATCTACGCCGTGCGGGTTTTGGCGCAAACCGCCATTATTGAGGCTATCGTAAGCGAATATGAAAAATTTAACGAGGCGCAAAAACGCGAATTTGAGCAAAGAACCGATGCAGATATCGTAAATTTAAAGCTAATCTTAGCGCCCGATAAAGAACTTATGGAGTTCGGTAAGCAAAATCTAGCGGTATTTGAAAAAATTTACGAGCTTTACGCTAGCGACGAGTCCGAGCGCGCAAAGGCGGAGATCAAAAGCCTGCATCTCTCTCACGCCGAGACGGAGGGCAAAAAATTTATGCTGCTTATCGGCGGGTAACTCCGTGGGCTTTTTGCGGGTGCAAGATGAAGCAGACCTGCCGCAAATGAGTCCTAGCGAGTTTATAATGATAGAAAAATTGCGCCGAATTGGTATCTTTTTAAAACCACATAAAAAGCCGCGCCGCAAGCGGGTTTGAAGCTTCGCGGCGATCTAAATTTAAAAGCGATACCCGCAGCTTAACTGCACCGCCGATCAAAAATCGCGCGAATTTTAAATTTAAACAGACGATCTGTAAATTCTGCACGCCGTAAATTTTTAAAGAATTTTAAAAATTTTTTGAAGTCCAAATTTAAACAAAGTGGTTACAAAGCGCACCGCGATAAATTTAAACATGGCGGCGAAAGAGGCTTAAACATAGCGCTCACAAGCAATACGCTTAAAAACGACACCCGACCCGGGCTAAACTGCGCAAAGTCCACTCCCGTCGCGTCCAAAACCGCCCGCGAATAAAAATAGAGGCTGTAAAATAGCTCATCGTCGTAAAAGTACTCCTCCCAGCGCTCCTCGTCATTCTCATCGCTCTGCGGTCACAGATATTTTTCCGCAAGCATATCCGAAAAGTTCGCCAGCGGCGCTGCGTGCGAGATCTTATCGGCATCATCGCAAATCTCAATCATAAACGCAAAAAATCCGCCGAGCCGAGCCGCGATAAAGCCCGCCGCTTCGTTTTCGCCGTTTTCGTTTTTTCCGTTTATCTCCGCAACGGCGTTTTGATTATTTTTATTCGCGTTTTTGCCCGCCACAGCGCGAGCCTGCATAAAGATGCGCGCCAAAAACAGCAGCGCAAAAGGGATTGCGTGCCAAAGCGTACTTTGATGCTCTATCTCGTTAAAAATCTTACTAAGAGCGTCCTGAAGGGCTTTGGTATCAAATTTCTCCCGCTCGCTCGCATCCGAGCTCTTATTCGCCGCGCTCGTTTTAAATTTACTAGCCTGGCTCGCTTTAAATTTTATCGCCGCGCTATCCGCACTCTTAAATTCCGCCTTGCCGCACTTCGCCGCGTCTGTTTTAAGCTCCGTCTCTCCGCCCGCTTTAAATTTCGCAGCCTCGTTATCCGCCTTTTGAAATTTGGACTCGCTCGTTTGCGCTAAATTTACGGAATTTTGCGCCGCGCCGCATCTTGCTGCATCCGTAGAATTTTGCCCGCAACCGAGCTCGCTTTTTAAATTTTGCCCTGCTCCGGGCTTGCTTTTTAAATTTTGCTCGCCGCCCAAGCCGCGCGCCTCATCACAAGCTTCGATTGCCCGCGCGAGTTTCTCAAAAATTTCAGCAAACTCGCTCGCCCTGCCGTAAGCGGTCGTGAGCCTACTCCACGGCACGTCCTGCACTTTTAAATTTGCGATATATTTCAAATTTTGCTCATTCATCCGCGCTCCTTGCGAATATTTTTAAATTTAAGCCTCGCGAGCCGCTAAAATCTGCGCTCTCGGTTCAAATTTAGCCTCTTTCGCACGCAAATTTAAACCGAGCCCGGGCGCAAATTCTACCTCGTAAGCTCCCTACTCTGCTCGATTAGATCCTCAATCTGTTCGCGCGGCACCGCATCAAGGCAGACGCTGATCCAGTGCTTTTTATTCATATGATAGGCTGCAAAAATTCCCTTTTCATCGCGCAAAATCGCCGCCAAATCAGGCGAAACTTTTAAATTTATCACATCGCTTGAGCCAGGAAGCGCGCGACCGAGTTTTTCATTAGCAAGCCCGCGCATCAGAAGCGCAAACCACTTGCGCTTCCCTCCTGCGTGACGAAAAACCGCGAAATTGGGATATTCATCCCACAGATACTCGCCATCCGCGCCGTAGCGCTGCTTCATTAGTTTTAGGACGCTGCTGAAGTTCATTCTCACTCCTTGATATCGATCTTTTCTTTGCGCAATCGCGCCAGCCACTCATCCAGCGTCTTTTCAAAGCCAATCCCCTTGCTTTCGTAAAATTTCGCCGCCTCGCTCATATAGGCTTGCTCGACCCAGCCACCGAAGTCGTGCGGGTATTTGTAGTCTGCGATCTGCTTGTCCGAGTTGATGAGATAGCGCGGCGTAGGTAGCGGTGCAGCGGAGCGGACGAACTTTAAAGCGGCGTTGATGCCCAAATACGCGGCGTTTGATTTGGGGCTGTGCGCCAGATAGATCGCGCATTGCCCTAAGATAATGCGAGCTTCGGGGTAGCCGATCTTGCTGACGGCAGTTAGCGTACTAACCGCGATATTTAGGGCGTTTGGATTGGCATTGCCGATATCCTCGCTAGCTAGGATCACCATCCTGCGCGCGATAAAATCCGCGCTCTCGCCCGCATCTATCAGCCTCGCGACGTAATACAGCGCGGCGTCGGCGTCGCTGCCGCGTAGGCTTTTTATCATCGCGCTGGCAAGCTCATAATGCAGATCATCGCTGCTAACGCCTGCAGCCACGGCATTTGCGCGCAGCGTGCGAAGCGTATCCAGCGTAATGGCGCTGTCTGCCAAAAGCGCAAATTCCAGCAGATTTAGCATACTCCTTGCATCGCCGCTGCTGGAGTTTAGCAGGTATTTTCGTGCCTCTTCGTCCATCTCAAAACCGATCTCGCCCTGCACCCGCGCCAAAAGCGCCTCCAAATCCTCGTAGCTAAGCGGTTCGAACTCAAAGATCATCGAGCGCGAGCGGATGCCGCTACTTAGCACGAACTGCGGATTTTCCGTCGTCGCGCCGATGATAATCGCGGCGTAGTTCTCCATCGGGATTAGCAGCACCTCCTGCTGCGTCTTGCTGAGGCGGTGGATCTCATCGATGAAAATGAGCGGCTTGATGAGCGAGCCTGCATGCGAGGATAGAATTTTGCGGATATCCTCGACCTTCAGGCTCGTGGCGTCAAGCTCGTAAAAATCGTAGTTCAGCTCGCTTGCGATCACGCGCGCCATCGTCGTTTTGCCGCTGCCTGCGGCGCCGAAAAATATACTGTGCGGGATGCTGCCTGCGGCGACGAATTTTTTAAAAACCGCTACGATCTTGCCCTGCCCCACGATCTGCTCTAAGCTTTTGGGGCGAAATTTCAAGCTCAAACTCATTTTGCAACCTTAAAAATTTTGCCTCGATGATAGCGTTTTTATGATTAAATTTTGAAATTCGGCTAAATTTAAAGAGCGGTTTGGGTTTTATACGGCGAGGATTTGAAATTTATGCACGGCGCGGGCTTAGAATTTGAGGCGCGCAGTGAGTTTTAAAATTTCAGTAGAATTTTAAAATTTTGTGCCGCACGCGCGGGCTGGCGATATAAAATTTTGCGGCGAAAACAGATCGCGCAGATTTGGCGGGCCTAGGCAGCTTTAAATTTAATGCCCTGCGTTTCGCGGTCGCGCCGTCATACATAGCGCGCCCGCAATCAGCTCGGCGCGCAAGATGAAATTTTAAAATTTAGCCCTATTTTGGGGCTAAATTTTATCTCGCAGCGAGCGACGAGCTGATAAATCAACAAATTAATAAACGCAAAATCAGCAAAGCTAAAAAATCGTTGCCCTTTCATAAAGTCATCGCGCAACCATCGCGACTATCGCCTCGCTCGCGCAGAAACTATCGTATTAATTCTCGCGCCTACGTAACGCGAAAATGTAAAACATAATCGCGTAATCGTCTCAATAACCCGCGCGATTGCGCAAAACTCATCGCGCCAATTCCGGCGCCAGCGTGAAATTTAATCTCGCGAAGCTGCACGTCTGCGTAAAATGCGTAAAATTACCGCGCTAACGCCGCACTGGCGCAAAACCGCCGTCTATTTGAAAAGCTCGGTAGAAAGATACCTCTCGCCGGTATCGCAGAGGATCGTAACGATCACTTTGCCCTTGTTCTCGGGCTTGGCGGCGATCTGCGCGGCAGCATAAACGTTCGCGCCGCTTGAAATGCCCACGAGCAGGCCCTCTTTTTGTGCCAGCTGTCTAGCTGCCGCAAACGCATCGTCGTTCTCAACGCTCAAAAAGCCGTCGATGACGCTTCTATCAAGATTAGCTGGGATAAAATTTGCGCCGATACCCTGAATTTTATGCCCACCCGCACTGCCGCACGTAAGAAGCGGCGAGCTAGCAGGCTCCACGCCGTAGGCTTTGAGGTTTGGATTTTTAGATTTTAAACATTTCGCCGTGCCGCTGAGCGTGCCGCCGGTACCAAATCCTGCGACTAAAATATCTACCTTACCGCCGCTTTGCTCCCAAATTTCAGGTCCAGTGCTTTGAAAATGCGCTTTTGGATTGCTCGGGTTATCAAACTGGCTCGGGATGAAGCTATTTGGGGTACTCGCAGCCAGCTCATTTGCCCTATCTACCGCGCCTTTCATTCCAAATTTCGGATCGGTCAGCTCGATTTTAGCCCCGAATGCGGCGATGAGCTTTTGGCGCTCGATACTCATCGAGCTTGGCATCGTTAAAATTAGCTTCATACCGAGCTTCGCCGCGATCATCGCAAGCCCCACGCCCGTGTTTCCGCTGGTAGGCTCTATCAAAACGCTATTTTTATCGATTTTGCCCGAGCTTAGCGCGTCTTTTACGATCTGCCACGCGATGCGATCCTTGACCGAGTGGCTTGGGTTTAAAAATTCCGCCTTGGCTAGGATGAGGGCATTTTTGCCAAACGTATTGATTCTGACTAACGGAGTATTACCAATGAGCTCCGTAACATCGTTTGCTATTTTCATATTTTTCCTTTAAATGCTGAAATTTAAATACTGGACGCTTCGCGCCATCATCTCCTCGTAGCTGCTTAGAGGCTCGTTAAATATCTCTGCCAGCTTGACGTCAAATTTCTCAAAAAACGCCCGCAGTCCGGGATCACTCATCTGAATGCTAGTCATCCGCAGATCCTTTTCAAGAGCGGTAAAAATTTCACCGAAAGAAATCTCACTAGCATCTCTGGCTAGGTGATAACCGCCGTTTTTACCTTTGATGCTACACACTAGCTTTTCGTTTCTAAGGGTATTTAGAATTTGCTCCAAATAATTCTTAGAAACTCCCGTGCGCTCGGCTATCTCTTTTATACTTATCGGCGCTACTTCGCTAGCTTTGGCGATCTGCAAAATCGCAGCCAGCCCATAAACGCCCTTTGTGCTTAAAAGTGCCATTATTTCAGTGCCTCACTAAGATCGGAAATCAAATCGTTCGCATCCTCTATACCCACGCTTAGGCGGATTAAGCTCGCAGGCACGCCAGCGCGGTTTAGCTGCTCCTCGTTTAGCTGCGAATGCGTCGTGCTCGCAGGATGAGTGATGATCGACTTCGTATCGCCGATATTTGCTACGACGGAGAAAATTTTAACCTTACTAACCGCTTTTAGCGCTGTTTCTTCGCTATCTACGATGAAACTCATCAGACTGCTTGCATAGCAGTTTTTAAATTTCGCTTTGATCGCGGCATTAAATGGCGAGCTTGCAAGCCCCGGATAATTGACCTGCTTTACCTTCGGATGATTTTGTAAAAATTCTGCGATCTTTAGCGCGTTTTGGGAGTGCTTTTGCATCCGAAGCGGCAGTGTTTCAAGCCCTTGGATGAGCTGAAACGCATTAAACGGCGATAGCGTCGCACCAATATCGCGAAGCAGGGACAAGCGAATCCTAAGCGTGTAAATGTCGAAATTATCTACTAAATCTGCATAAACTAAGCCGTGGTAGCTCTCATCAGGCTCGTTGAAATGTGCGTAACGCGGATTGCCTTTGAGTTTGGAATTTAATCCTTTGCCCGCAACGATCGCGCCAGCGATACTAAGCCCCTGTCCACTTATATATTTGCTAGCGCTGTGGATTACAACATCGGCGCCGTCATCAAGCGGATTGTAAAGCGCAGGGCTTGGGATCGTGTTATCCGCAATCGTTACTACGCCGTGCTTATTTGCGATTGTAGCGATTTTAGCGGTATTTGCAACCGAAATTTGAGGATTTGAAAGCGTCTCAAAAAAGATCGCTCTAGTCTTATCGTCGATTAAACCTTCCAAATTATCTGCTGTTTCGGAGTCAAAAACCCTAGCTTCGATGCCGAAACGCTTGATCGTATGCGCCAAAAGCGTAGTTGCGCCGCCGTAAATTTTCTCCGCGATGATGATATTTTCGCCCGCCGCGGCTAAATTTGCCACCGCAAAAAATATTGCCGCCTGCCCACTAGAGACCGCGATTGCGGCTTTGCCGTTTTCCAGCGCCGCAAGTCGCGCCTCAAAAACATCAGTAGTAGGATTTGTCAAACGCCCATAAATCGGCCCTAAGTCACGCAGCGCGAAGCGATCGGCAGCCTTTTTGCTCGTGCCAAAGTTAAACGCGGTGCTTTGATAAATGGGAACTGCCATCGTGCCGTAGCCTGCGACGGAGTCGTAACCAAAATGAGTTGCGAGGGTTTCTTTTTGCATTTTCGTCCTTTGTAAAAAATTTGGCGAATAATAGCTAAATTTTAAAATAAAGTCAAGTATTTTTATATGATTTTAAAATGCCTATAATACAGGATTTATAGAAAAAATGTTATTAAAATATAGTTTTACAATATGCGTAATTTTGCCAAAATTTCGAATTTTGCTATAATGCGCGCTTTAATTAAGGAAAGATCATGCAAATCAAAGAAAAAGATGAGCGCGTTAAATATATCCGCGCATTAGAACGCTTCGTAAAATCCGCCGTAGCACTGCTAAAGCGCGAGGATTTCGACGCAGAGCTTTTTGCGAAGCGAATAGCTAAAAACTACGAAATTTTATCTAAAACGGCCGCCGTAAATTTAGATAGCCCCTACACCAAAGCGCTTGAAAGCTTTGCCAAAAACGTCCTTGATGCTAGCGAGGCAGGACAGATCAGCGATGCTACGTTTAGATCGGCGCTACAGCATGAAGCAAACGCCTTGCAAAAGCTCAAAAACAATAAAAGTTACAAAAAAGACAAGCATAAAATCGATTTTTTAAAGGATTACTAGATGAAAACTGTGATTTTTGATATGGATGGCACGCTGCTCGATTCCTCGCGCGCGATCGAAATCAGCGTCAATAACACTCGCCGCGAGCTCTACGGCCTAGCGCCACTGCAAAAGAATTTCATCGTCCACACCATCAACGATCCAAGCAAAAACGCCTTTTTGGAATTTTACGGCAAAACCGAAGCGAGCGCCGAAGAGCTTGCTTTTTTCGAGAAGGAATTCGTAAGCAATTACCGCGATTTTGCCGTGCTTTACGAGGGTATCGAAGATCTTTTGCACTCGTGCAAAAAAGCAGGATTTTTTCTCGCAGTCGCCTCCAATGCACCTTCCTACACCCTAAGCGCGATCTTAGAAAAAACGGGCGTGCGCAGGCTATTTGATCTGGTCGTAGGCGCGGACGAGCAGATGCCATCAAAGCCCAACCCTGCGATGCTGCTACACGTAATCGCGCGCTCACCGCACAAAAACGCGATTTTTTTAGGCGATAGCAAAAAAGATGAGCTAGCCGCGATCCGTGGCGCGGAATTTTTACAAAATTTAGAATTTCAAGGCGGCAATGACGGCGAGAGCTTAAATGCCAGCCGCGATACGAGTAGAAAGAATTTCAGCGCTAGTGAGGGCTTAAACTCTTGCGACGAAAATCTTAACGCGGATGAAAAATTTCGCCCTAACGACACAGGTGCTGACGGAGCGGCAACGCTAAGTTTTAAAGGCGCCAGAATTTCCGCAAAAGCAGAAGCGACAAAGGAGGCACAAGCTGCGGCAGCACGATGTTTTCAGGCAAACTTGGCAGATCTAAGAGGCGCAAAACTTGAGTATTTGCAGGTATGCTGGGGGTTTGGCGAGCCTAGCGAACTAAGTCGCAATGCCCTAAGCATCGCACAAGCGCGCGAAATCATCGGCAGAATTTAAAGCAGCCCGGCTTTTTAGGCATAGCTAATTAAAAGCAGTATTGCAGCATGGCAAAAATCACGCTTAACTCTTAAAACAGAGCAAATTCCATCCTCGCGCGCAACGTAAGCGAGGTTAAATTTAAAAATAATCCTTGCGCGAAAAGTTCCGCTAGCACGAGAAACTGGGATTTCATCTGCGCAAGTGGAATTTAAAATTTTAAAGTATCTTTTGTAGTGCGCGATTTTATCTGCGTGAAAAATGAAATTCTATCTGTAAAAGGTGGCGAAATTTTAAAATTTAAAGACGCCTTCTCGCGGCTTAATTTAAAATTTGCCTCGAAAGCCAGACTTAAAATTTAATGCCAAACGCGATTTTGGAATTTTGCTGCGTCCATGGAGTTTCAAATTCTCGCAAAGCGGCGGAATTTTAAAATTTTAAAACGCCTGATCTGTGTTATGCACGCGAGTAGATTTTGCATAAGTAGAATTTATCCGCCGTGCAGAAATCAAAATTTTACCGCACAAGCAAAGCTAAAATCCTCTCCGCCTACGCAAAATTCAAGAATTTTACCGCTCAAGCAAAGCGAAATTCTATCCACTCACGCGAAATCTAAAATTTTACTCGCGCCACAAAATTTTAAAATTTCCGTAAAAATCAAGCTGTTTATCTGTAAATTTAAAATTCCGCCTTCTGCAAAGCTTCGCGTTTAATCCGCCACGCGACCAAGATTAAATTTTTAAATTCCGCTCGCTCTGCCTATCTCGCAAACAAGTAAAATTTTAAAATTGCGAAATCTAAAGCCCAAAATCCCGCGCTTAAGCTTAAAATTTACCGCACGCAAGCGCAAAATCTGCGCAATCGCTCCTGTTTAAAAACCCCGATAGTTTGCCGCGCCCTAACCTAAATTAAATTTTACATTTGCTATAATCGCGAAATTTTAAGGAAGGTAAATGGATATTTTTGAAAGCAGCCCAAGAGAGAAATTTTTTGAAATTTTATCCGCTGCAAGCCCTACTTTAGTGCAAAACGAAATCGAAGAAGCTCTAATCCGCCTCATCGCCTGTGAGCGGCTCTGCGAAGCGCGCGGCATTAGCGAGCGCGAGATCGAAAGCTTCATCGCGCAGCAGGATCTACAAGACGAGCTAAACGACAAATTTTTGCAAATGAGCGGAAATATCCTAAGCAATAACGAATAATGCAAGATCAAATTGATTTAATTATGAAAAGCTTCATCGCAGACTGCGGATATGAGCCCGCTAGCGAGATGTTTGACAGGCTAAGCCCCGGCAAAAAACTGCGCTCCAAGCTGCTGCTAAACATCGCGCAAAAGGATGAAAAATCGCTGCACCTGTGCGCTATCATCGAGCTCATTCAAGCTGCGAGCCTGCTGCACGACGACGTCATCGACGAAAGCTCGATGCGCCGCGGCAAACCCTCGATCAACGCTACCTACGGCTCCAAAAACGCCGTGATGCTGGGCGACATACTCTATTCCAAGGCATACTTCGAGCTTAGCAAATTTGAAAGCCGTATCGCCGCTGCGCTTTCGCTCGCCGTCACAAAGCTAGCCGTGGGCGAGCTGATGGACGTGAGCTTAAGCAACGATTTCAACTACGATGCGAGCAAATATCTGCAGATGATCTATCTAAAAACCTCCGCTCTCATAGAGGAGGTCGCGCGCTGCGGGGCTTTTTTGAAATTCGGCGGCGCAGAAAATCGCGGCGAAATTTCAGATATTAACGGCGCAAAAAACGAGGGCAGGAATCCGAACGCCGCGAAAGATCATGATAAAATTTCAAGCGCGAGCGCAAAATTCGGCGAATACGGCAAAAACCTTGGGCTTGCCTTTCAGATTATCGACGATATTTTAGACGTTACGCAAAGCTCAGAAGCGCTCGGTAAGCCGAGCCTTAGTGATTTTGCGGAGGGCAAAACCACCCTGCCCTACATCTATTTATACGAAAATTTAAATGATTCCGAGCGGCAAAAGCTAAAATCATTTTTTAAAAAACAGCTTTGCCAGAGCGAAATTTCATGGATCAAGGCGAAGTTTAGCGAGCACGGCATCATCGAGCGCTGTATAAACGAAGCTCGCGCCTACGGGCAAAAGGCGCTTGAAGCCGTGGCGGAATTTAAAAACGACAAGCTAGAGCAAATCGTGCGAGATATGATAGATAGGGAGTTTTGATGGCGTATATGAGCGTGAGCTTCACCCACAAAAACACGGACATCACGGTGCGCGAGAAGCTGTCGTTTTCAAACGACGTGCGCAAGAAAGAAATTTTGCGCCTTTTAGCTTCAAACTCCGCAATAGAGGAGTGTTTGGTGCTTAGCACCTGCAACCGCGTAGAAATTTTTACCGTCGTAAGCGACTTTGACGAAGCGCAAAAATTCGTGCTTTTGGCACTTTCGCGCATTAGCGGCGTGAGCTTTGAAGAGCTGCAAAACCTAGCCGATATATATGAGGATCGCGGCGCGATACACCACCTTTTCGCCGTCGCAGCATCCCTTGATAGCCTCGTAGTGGGCGAAACGCAGATCGTAGGTCAGCTCAAAGACGCCTATAAATTCGCAATGCAAAACGCTCGCGCCGGCGCTCAAATCGCAAAAGCCATAGATGAAGCGCTAAAGTGCGCGGCGCGCATCCGCAATCAAACCGAAATTTCAAAAAATCCAATCTCGGTCTCAAGCGTCGCCGTAGCGATGGCAAAAGACAGGCTGGGCTCCTTGCAGGGCGCGGACGCCGTGGTAGTGGGCGCGGGAGAGATGAGCGAGCTAGCGTGCAAACACCTGCTCGCAAACGGCGCGAATATCACGATCTTAAATCGAAATTTAGCCGGCGCGCAGAGGCTAGCCGCCTCGCTACTTGGCGAGAATTCCTTGGATGCGAAAGATTGCGCGGATGAAAATCCCGGCACAGGAAAAAATTCAGACGGCTTAAATTCCGAAAATGTCGCGAATTTCGCGGGCGAAAATGTCGCGCAAAAACAAAATTCCAAAGACGGCGTAAATTTTAATAAAGAGATTTTCGCAGACGGCAATGAATCTCGCATAGCAGGCGAAAATTCCAAAGGCGATAAAAATTCTGCCGCCTTCGTGAATTCTGCCGCGCAGGCACAATCCCGCATCAAAATCGATAGCCTTGATAATCTCAAAAAATATCTGAACGTAAATAGCCTATTCTTCAGCGCTACAGGCTCGCAAGAGCCGATCATTACCGATAGCTTGCTTGAGCCCAAAAGCTTTAAGCGATATTTTTTCGATATAGCCGTGCCGCGCGACGTAGAGCTTAGTCAGAGCGAGGACGTCGAGGTTTACAGCGTCGATGATTTGGAGGAGATCGTAAAGAAAAATTTGATCCTTCGCGAGGAGCAGGCGCAGATCGCTTACTCGATCGTGGCGAAATGCACGAATGAATTTTTCAAATGGCTCAAGGCAGCGGCATCCACGCCGATCATCAAGGCTTTGCGCCAAAGCGCGAAACAAGTAGCCGAGCTAGAGCTAGCCAAGGCGCTTAAAAAGGGCTATCTAAAGCGCAGCGATGCACAGGAGGCGCGCAAGCTGATCCATCAGGTTTTTAAAGCGTTCCTGCACGCTCCGACGGTAAATTTAAAAAACCTTGGCGACGCGGATAATGCCGATAACGCGGTAAACGCGCTGGTCGAAATTTTTGAACTGCAAGAAAACTACGAAAAATTTTTAAATCAAGAAAACGAGAAAAAGGACAGACAGAATGAAATTTAGCAAGCTTTTCGCTCCGAGCCTAAAAGAGGCCCCCAGAGACGCGGTACTACCTAGCCATGCGCTTTTGATCCGCGCGGGATTTATCGAGCAGCTGGGCAGCGGGCTTTATAATTTTTTGCCGCTAGGAAAGATAGTGCTGGAGCGGATCTGCGCCGTCATCAGGCAGGAGATGGACGCTGCGGGCGCGCAGGAGATCTCTTTTAGCGTCGTGACGTCCGCGGATGCGTGGAAAAAAAGCGGCCGCTACGCCAAATACGGCAAGGAGCTGCTACGTTTCAAAGATCGCAAGGATAATGACTTCGTGCTAAGCCCTACCAACGAGGAGGCGGCGGTTTTGATGGTAGCGGATAAGATCACGAGCTACAAGCAGCTGCCGCTAAATATCTATCAGATCAATACGAAATTCCGCGACGAGGCGCGCCCTCGCTTCGGGCTTCTGCGTGGACGCGAGTTTACGATGAAGGACGCTTATAGCTTCCACGCAGACGCTGCGGATATGAAGCGCGAGTTTGAGGTGATGAGGCAGGCGTACTCGCGGATTTTTACGCGACTTGGATTAAATTTTAGAGCGGTCGATGCGGACAGCGGCGCGATCGGCGGCAGCGGCAGTAAGGAATTTATGGTGCTAGCGGATAACGGCGAGGATGATATCGTCGTGTGCAAGCGCTGCGAGTATGCCGCAAACATCGAGGCTGCGCGCCGTGCGCCAAAAACCACGAACGTCGCCGCGCCCGAAACCGACGGCATGATGAAATTTAAAACCCCCGCGATGAAAACGATCGACGCGGTGGCGGAATTTTTCAAAGTGGATAAATTCTACACCATCAAGGCGGTGATCAAAAAAGCGCTATACGAGGATCGCAGCGAAATCGTAGCGTTTTTTATCCGCGGCTGCGATGAGCTGCAAGAGACCAAGGCGCAAAACGCCTGCAGTGCGCTGGAGCTAGTCGATGCTAGCGAGGAGGAGATCGCGCGAGCTGGCTTTACGGCGGGCTTTTGCGGACCTTTCGGGCTCAGCGAAGGGGCAAAATTTTATATCGACGCTGAGCTAAAAGGAGCGCGCGAGATGATCGCGGGCGCGAACGAGCCCGATTACCACTATGTGGGCGCTAGCGTAATAAATTTTAACGAATCGCGCTTTGCGGATCTTACTGCCGTGGGCGCGGGCGACGCTTGTCCGTGCTGCGGCGGAGAGCTTGGCATCACAAAAGGCATCGAGGTGGGCCATATCTTTCAGCTCGGCACGCGCTATTCAGAGCCGATGGGGGCACGATTTTTGGACGCAAACGGCAAGGCGCAGCCTTTTTACATGGGCTGCTACGGCATCGGCGCAAGCCGCCTTATCGCCGTGGCGATCGAAAGCAGCCACGATGAGCGAGGCTGCGTGTGGCCGCGCGAACTGGCGCCTTTCGAGCTTGAGATCATCATCTCAAATCACAAAGACGCGGCAGCGGTAGAATTTGCCGAGAAACTATACGAGCAGTGCTGCGCACTGGGCGTCCGCGTGCTACTCGACGATCGCACAGAGCGCTTCGGCGTGAAAATGAACGACTTCGAGCTGATGGGCTTTCCGTACGCGGTGCTCGCGGGCAAAGCCCTAGCGGAGGGAAGCGTCGAGTTCATCACCCGTGCAGGCCTAAAGCGGCAGAACGTAAGCGCGGATAAAATTTTAAAACTTATCGAGAAGAAATTAGCCTAGAAAAATTAGTAAGCGCATGAAATTTAGCCCTAAATTTGGGCTAAATTTTGCCGACATATTTTGAAATTTGCGAGCTGATTTTACGGCTACGGCGGATTTATTTTGCTGGCTCTATCCTGATCTCTGCATCTTTTGCAACCGAGCTCACGTCGCCCTCGATCACGCCCAAGCGTACGATGCCTTCATAGTAGGGCTGATAGCCGTAGTAGATAACGAAGTTATTCCACAGAGCAAAGTATGAGATCTCGCCCTTTTTGCCGTCGCTGCCACTCGGAGCGCCTCTTGTATCAAGCGGTTTTGGCAGCTTAGCGACCTTCTCGCGTCCGCCGTAGTCCTCTAAATTTAGCGTTAGCGGTAACTGTGCGGCAAAGCTTCTTGCCGCTGCCGTATTATCTAGGATAGCCGTCGCTTCGCCGTTAGAGCCCTTTAGGACTATCTTTAAATTTTGCATTTTCTCTCCTGCTGCTAAATTTAACCCCGCAAAAAGCATAAAGACGGCTAAAATTTTTCTCATTTTTACCTCCCTTATCTCTCGGATTTACCCCCGCAAGGTGCAGGGGCGGCGGTTTATTTCAAATTTGCTTTGAAAAATTCCTCAAATTTATCGTATGGGATCTTGTTGTTTTTATTATCATATAGGTCTGTATGCACGGCGCCCGGGACGATAACTAGCTCTTTATTTTTGTTGCCAAGAGATTTAAAAGCGTCCTCGCTAAAGTATCTTGAGTGTGCTTTCTCGCCGGCTACAATAAGAGTCGGAGTTCTCATCTCGCTTGCGTAGGCAAGGATCGGCATATTTATAAACGAGATAGGATTTGTGACGATCCAGCCGCTCTCTCCGCTGTTTGAGTTTACAGAGCGTTTGTGATAGCCCCGCGGCGTGCGGTAATAGTCCGCATATTCAGCGATAAACTGCGGCGTGCTTGCATCTATCTTTTTTGGATCAACGTTTATCGCACCAGTATATGTCGGTTTGCCATTTTTAGCATCGACCCAGCGTTGCTCGGCTAGCTTCTTTTTAGTTTCATATCTCTCATCGGCGCCCACGCTATCGTTGTAGCCTTTTGCCATCACTCGCGTCATATCATACATCGTGCTGGTTGCAACCGCCTTTATGCGAGGATCGGCAAGAGCTGCGTTTAGAGCAAAACCGCCCCAGCCGCATATGCCTAAAATGCCGATCTTATCGCGATCTATATTGCTCTGGGTGCCTAGAAAATCCACCGCGGCACTAAAATCGTCAGTGTTTATCTCCGGGCTTGCTAAATTTCTTGGCTCGCCGCCGCTCTCTCCGGTGTAGCTCGGATCAAAGGCAAGCGTGATAAAGCCGCGCTCGGCTAAAGTTTGGGCGTAAAGGCCGCTTGATTGCTCTTTAACCGCGCCAAAAGGTCCGCTAACCGCGATCGCAGCAGCTTTGCCATGCAAATTTTTAGGCGTATAAAGATCGCCGACTAGCTCTACGCCGTAGCGATTTTTAAATTTAACTTTCTTGTGATCTACTTTATCGCTTTTGGCGAAAACTTTATCCCACTCGCTTACCATTGATACCGCTTCTAGCGGTGATTTTGCCACGTTCGTACCTGCCATTGCATTACCTCCTAAAATAAAACTTGACGCTACAAGCGTCGCCGCAAATTTCTTAAGATTCATCTCTTCTCCTTTAAATTTTTTGATATTTTGGCGAGCTTTGGATTTTCCTTGTCCCGCATACCGTTTTGTTGTGGCGCATTATATTTGTATGTTAAATTTTACGTTACCTAAATCGGTAAATTTACTTTTGCGACTTATCTACGCAAATAGCTTTGGTAAGCTTCGTAGTTAGCGGCGAGATTACAAGTATGCTAGGATACGCCACAGCGAAAGCTTTTGCGTAACCGGCCATCCAAATGCCAAAAAAACCATCGGCAAACCCCAAATTTACGTATGTAAGTACGCCTGAGATGATAAGCGACATAAAAAGCGCCATAATAAACGCGAAAACAAACCTAAAATACCTAATATCTATCATTTTTTCTCCTTTTTTAAAGTCTAGTTTGAGACGGTTTTTACGCCAACACATTCGGCGACGCTCTCACAAAACCGTCTAAATTTAGTTTTTATTTGCGGGGCTTCATCTTGCTAAAAGAGTAATTGCTTTTTAGCGCAAAACCCTCAAACATAGCAACCATATCGTCGCGCGCCTGCACAAACTCCTTAAAATGCGGCGTCTGCCTGTGCGCCTCATACGCGGCCTGGCCAGCGTAAATTTCAAAAAATATCCACTGGTTCGGCGCATCTTTTAGCGTGAAGGTAAAAAGCGCCAGCACGCCGCTTTCTTTGGCGAGACTTGCTTTCATCTCCTTCATCAAAATTCCTTCAAATTTGGCGTTGTCTTCAGGTCTAACCGTAATCTTAGCTAGGCGCATATGGGCACTATTTAGCGCAGCCTCGCTAAGCTTCTTCTGTCCTAAAAATTTGGTCTCTACGTCAAATTTATGCTTACTTGCGAGCAGATTCGCGCTACCGTTTAAAAATCGCTTGAAATGCTCCGAGCTCGCGTGCCGCTCATAGGCCGCCTCGTCTGCGTAAATTTCAAGCACGTAGATCTTTTCGGGCTCGCCCTCTGCGCTCGTAAAAAACATCGCCAAGGTGCCGCTTTCAAGCTTTTGCGAGTTTGAAAGATTGTCCATACCTAGAGCCGTGAGCTCATTTAAATGCTCAGGCGTCGTTTCAAGCGCAAACAACCCTACTTTAGGCTCCGCAGCCAGTAAATTTAAAGCAGTCAAGCACGGCAAAATAGCTTTTTTAATCATCATTTTCCTCATTTATTATCTCATCAAGTTCGTTAAATTTCACCTCGATCTATTACATCGAGCCTTCCCACTCGCCCTTGACCGTTACGCCTGTTTGCTTGGCGGCGGCTTCCAGTTGCGCTACCTCGTCCGTGCTCAAGCTTATCTCGCTAGCGCGCTCGGCGTCGTCCACTTGCTCTTTTTTAGTAACGCCGATGATCGGCACCGCGCCCTTTGCGATCGCCCATGCCGTGGCTATTAGCGCTGGCGTCGTGCCGTATTTTTTAGCGAGGCTTCGTTGCACCTCAAAAAGCGGCTCTAATCTCGCAAGCGTTTGCGGCAGAAAGGCCTCTCCGCGGCGAGTGCCTGCAGGCATCGGGTTATCCTTCGTGTATTTACCGCCCAGCGCGCCTTGCTCCAGCACCATGTAGGCAAATACCGCTATGTCCTCGTCTTTGCAATACTTCAAAATCCCGCCATCCTCGATATTCGTGTAAAGCAGGCTGTAATGATTTTGGATTGCGTCTAGCTTGAACCCTACCTTTTTTAATAGCTCGTTTACGAATTTTATCTGTTCCAAGTTGTGATTTGAAACGCCTACTTTTCGCACTTTGCCCGATTTTAGCAATGGTACGAACTGCGCGCTCCAGCGCGGCACGTCGTCGGTATTGTGGATCCAGTAAATGTCGATTGCGTTCTTGTGCAGCGTTTTTAGGCTACCCTCTAAAAACTCCTCCATCGCTTCGTCGCCCCTACCTTGCGCTAAAATCGGCGTAAATTTGGTCGATATTATCGCATCTTTGCGCTCTTTTACGAACTCGCCTAAAATTTTTTCGCTGGCGCCGCTTCCGTAAACCGTGGCCGTGTCCCAAAGAGTGAGTCCCTTGCTCATCGCGTAATCAAAAACTGGCTTAAGCTCCGCCTCGCTTAGGCGGTTGCCAAACACGCTGTCGCCTCCGGCGATACCGCCAAACCCCCACGACCAAGTGCCAAGTGCGACTGCCGGGATTTTAAGCTCTCCTAATGAAATTTGCTTCATGATTTCTCCTTTGATATCGTACGCTGTGATCTAAAATCCTCAGCGACCGCTTTGTTTTATGGAGAGCATTATATCTGTATTCTAAATTTTACGTTAGAACGATTCTGTAAATTTCATGCCTAATCCTGCAAATTTTCTAAAAAGTTGTATAATTTTGCAAAATTTAGTTTGGAGGCGCAAAAATGGCTGATATAAATTTACTAAAAGAGCAGACAAAAGAGTTTTTATTAGACAGATACGGCATAGTGGGATCTACGCAAAGTGATATCGACTCGCTTGACTTTTATATCAGCGACAAAACGCATGATTTTATCAGCGCGGTTTATGAGCCGTCATTGTGCATAATACTACAAGGGGCAAAGGCGATCGGCTTTGGCGATGATATGTACGGATATGACGAGCGAACCTATGCGCTGGCTTCTACTCATGTGCCATTAAATGTAAGCCTAAAGGACGCCTCAAAAGAGAAACCATACATCTCGCTTCGCATTAAATTTAGCCTTGATGAGGTCTATGAAGTGCTAAAAGGCGTGGACATAAAAGAGCAGAGCCTACAAAAAAGCGAAAAAGGCATATTCTTTGGCGAGCTAACGGATGAGATATTAGAGCCTGCTTTGAGGTTTGTTTGGCTGCTAGAAAAGCCAAAAGAGAAGGTCAAATTTCTCTCAGACCTTGCTAAAAAAGAGATACTTTACATGCTCGCAACAAACGACAAAAGCGGCTATTTTTTAAGTAAATTTGCGATGCAAGGCAGCGTTTCAAATAAAATTTCAAAAGCCGTAGCAAAGATAAAAAACGAGTTTTCGCAAAAACTAAATATGAAAGACGTCGCGTGCGAATGCGATATGAGCGAGTCTTCGCTATATCATAACTTCAAAATCGTAACCTCGCTAAGCCCCATAGCTTTTCAAAAAAAGATCCGCCTAGAAGAGGCAAAAAATCTGCTCGCAACCAAAAAGATCGGCGTTGCGCAGGCCGCCTTTGACGTAGGATACGAGAGCGCGTCGCAGTTTAGCCGCGAATACGCAAGGATGTTTGGCGTACCGCCTAAAATTCACAGCGAAATTCTACGCTCCGGCGTGGCATGAGTTTAAATTTAGATCAAATTTAATGGCACAAAGGGCAGGGTAAAATTTCTACTGTCTAGCTTATAAATTTGCGCTAAAGTCTGCTTAAATTTAGCCGAAAACCCTTTTTAAATGCGCTTCGTAATCTCTCATAAAACGCTCTACATCAGGATTTTTAACGACGTCGTTACACATAAAAGTAGGCAGCCTTTTCGTGCCTAAAAACTCATTTGCCTTATGAAAATGCAGATAAACGCCGTCCACGCCCACGCCCTCGAAAAAATCCCCGGGCTTATCAAACGCTTGAAGCGGTGCATTCCAAGTGACGCTTAGCATGTGTGATTTGCCCTTTATCAGTCCGCCCGTGCCGTAGCCTTCGTTTGGGCTCGCGCTGTGCCGTCCGTCGTTTGCCACTATCTTGCCTATGCCGCCCATAAACACCTCGTCTACGTATTTTTTGACTAACCAAGGCTCGCCCATCCACCACGCAGGCATCTGCCAGATCACAGCGTCCATCCATAGAAATTTTTCTACCTCGCCCTCTATATCGTAGCCCTCAAATATCGTAGTTTCGCGCGTTTCGTGCCCTAGGGCTTGTAGCGTTTTTTTGGCTAACTCGTGCAAAGTTTTGTTTAGCTTGCCGCCTTTGCCGTTAAACGGCACTCCGCCGTTGATAAGTAGTATTTTCATTTTAGTTCCTTTTGATTAAATTTATTCGTTAGCGACTCACCGCGCCTAAGTTCAAATTTCACCTCGCAGCCCTATGCAAAAATATAAGCGTAAATTTTACGAAGCGTTTAATTACTAAATTTTGCTTTCACGCCGCAGTTTACCGCCCCAAAATTTCAAATTTATCGCCGTGCACCGCGATCGCTTCGGCGTTATTTATCGGCACCAATTTTAACTTGCCGCCGTAAGCTTTTAAAATTTTAGCCGTGCTTTGCACGAAGGGCTCCTCGCCGTAGTGTACTACTGGATAGAATTTAACAAGATCTAGCCCCGTTTGCGCCGCGGCCCCGTAGTCGCCCGCATCGTCCATCACGCTCGCGTACTCCACGCTGGGAGCCGCGATCATCGCGCCCGCCGACTCGCCTACGTACACGAGCTCGCCGCTTCGGACGCGATCTGCGATGAGGCTGGCAAGACCTTTCTTTTTAAGCTCGCGCAAAAGATAAAATGTGTTGCCGCCGCTTACGTAGAGCACCTGCGCTGCGCCGATCTTTGCCTTCGCTTCGGCCTCGCTCGCTTTGGAAACGTCTAAAATTTGAACCTCAAAGCCCATTTTGGCAAACGCCTCTTTCGCCTCATCCACGTAGTCTCGGTACTCCTCTACGTTTGCGGCGGTCGGTATAAAAAGCACCTCCTTAGCGCGGATATTTTGCTCGGCAAAATCCTCAAAAAGCGTCGCCGCGCCCGCAAAATAGGAGCATAAAAACATCTCTATCATCGTTTTTCCTTTAATTAAATTTTCACTGATTTAAAGCGCTCGTAAAGCTTGGCCGAAATGACTGCGAGCAAACGTATTTCAAAACGAGTAGATCAAATTCTACCGCGCCCACAAAGCAAGCGCACGATGAAAAATAGCGCGGACGGAATTTCACCGATAAAAGGGCAAAATTTACCGCCGCAGCGATTACAAAATACGCCAAAACCCAAACGGCAACACAAACCACTCCACAATCACCAACTGCCTGGCGATTTCAAACTTCACTGAAACGACGCGAGCCTATCAAATCGAGCTGGCTAGAGGAGTCGATCAGAGCGAACGATCAAAACGATCAAATTAAGCCGATCGATCTAACCGATCACGGCAAGTCAGCCAAGGCAAAACGGCTAGTGCTTTTTATCTTTAAAAAATCTAACGATCTTAGCCTGTAGCTTGAACCACTCGCCAAGCTCCATTATAGGATGCCCTGCGTAGTTTTTGCCGCCCGCTAGATCCTTGCTTATACCGCCGCGCGCCGCGATCTGAGCGAAATCGCCCACGCTTACGTGCCCGCCGCTGCCGCTCTGTCCGCCCATCACGACGTTGCGTCCAAGCGTCGTCGAGCCCGCAAGCCCCACCTGAGAGACGATGAGGCAGTTGTGCCCGAGCTCGCAGTTGTGCCCGATCTGAACGAGATTGTCGATCTTGCTGCCGCGCTTAACGATCGTAGAGCCGAACACCGCGCGGTCGATCGTCGTGCACGCGCCGATCTCGACCTCGTCTTGCAGCACGACGTTGCCGTTATGATAAATTTTAACGTGCTCGCCCGTTTTGGTGTGCGCGTAGCCGAAGCCGTCGCTTCCGATGACGGCGTTTGCGTGGATTATGCAGCGCTCGCCGATGATCGCGTCGTTGTAGATGACGGCGTTTGCGTGGATCACGCAGCCGCTTCCGATATGCACGTCATCGCCGATATACGCGCCGCTTAAGATGACGCAATCCTCGCCGATCGTGGAATTTACGCCGATATGCACGCCCTGCCCGATCTGCGCGCTGGCGGCGATCTTTGCGGGCGCGCCGCTGCGAATGAGCGGCTTAGCAAAATGCGCGCTTAAGATCGCAAAGGCTAGATGCGGGTTTTCGCACTCCAGCACTCGCACGCCGCTTGGGGCTGCGGTGCCGATTTTTACCAATACGGCGGCTGCTTTGGTGGCAGATAAAAATTTCTCGTTTTTGTCGCTATCGCAGTAACTCAGCTCGCTTTGCCTTGCGTTTTGAAGCGAATTTATCGCGGTGATCTCCGCGTCCGCTCCGCTAAGCTCTATATTTAAAATTTCGGCAATTTTTGATAATTTCATTTACGCTCCTTTGGTTAAATTTTATCGCCGCTTACATATCCAGCGCGACGCTGCCGCCGCGGACGACGTCGATCGGATTGTATTTTTTTATCGTCTTTAAAAAGCCGTCGATGCGGTCTGCGTCGTCGCACGCCATGATGACGATCTTGCTGTCGTCGCTGTTTGCGATGCTGCCGTTGTAGGCTTTTAAAACGGCATCAAGCCCCGCTAAATTTTCACCCAGCGCGATCTTTACCAAAACCATCTCCTTTTCGACGAATTTTGCATCATCGATGACCTTGTAGACGGGGATCAGCTTATGAAGCTGCTTAGTGATCTGCTCTATGACGCGCTCGTCGCCCGAAGTAACGATGCTAAGGCGCGATAGGCCGGTATTTGGGATCGGCGCAACGGTGAGGCTGTCGATATTATAGCCGCGTCCCGCAAAAAGCCCCGAGATCCGCGACAAAACGCCGTGCTCATCGGTAACGACGACCGAGATTACTCTTCTTATGCTATTCATCCTAAGACTCCTGCTCAAAAATCATATTATAAAGCGCGCCGCCTGCGGGCACCATCGGCCAGACGTTTTCGAAGCGATCGATCTTAGCCTCGATGACGCTTACCTTTTTGCTAGCAAGAGCCTGCTTCAGCGCGTCTTCAAATTCCGCTTTTGTGCTAACGCTAAAGCCCACGCCGCCGAAGCCCCCCGCAATTTTTACGAAATCAGGCTGCGAGCTAAGATCGGTCGATGAAAAACGCTGCCCGTAAAATAGGCTCTGCCACTGCCTCACCATGCCTAAGAAATTGTTGTTTAATACGATATTTACGACATTTAGGCCGCTCGCGCTCGCCGTCATCAGCTCTTGGATATTCATCAAAATCGAGCCGTCGCCACTGAAATTTATAACCGGTCTGTCTCCCGCATAGGCCTTCGCGCCCAATGCCGCAGGAAGGCCGTATCCCATCGTGCCCTGCCCGCCGCTACTTAGCAGAGTGCGCGGCTTGCAAAACGGATAAAATTGCGCTACCCACATCTGATGCTGTCCCACGTCCGTAGCGATGATAGCGTCCTCGCCCGCAATTTTTGCAGTACTTTGGATAACCCACTGCGGCTTTAAAATTTCATCGCTGTCGTTAAATTTAAGCGGGTGAATTTCATCGTATTTGCGGATGAGCTCGCGCCACTGCTCGAAATTTTGAGGGCTGACCTCGTTTTTAATGCGCGGCAGCATCTCCTCTAGCACCGATTTCACATCGCCCACGATCGGATAATCCGCGTTTATGATCTTTGAGATAGAGCTGGGATCGATATCTACGTGGATGATCTTTGCGTTTTTGCCGAATTCGCTAAGCTTGCCGGTGACGCGATCGTCAAATCTCGCGCCCAGGCAGATTATCAGATCCGACTCGCTAAGCGCCATATTTGCGGCGTAGCTGCCATGCATTCCTACCATACCGAGGCGGTTTTTATCATCGCTTCGCATAGCCCCCAGCGCCATAAGGGTTTCAACGACAGGGATCTGCGCAAACTCGCTAAGCTCGCGTACCAGCTCGCTTGCGCCCGCGCTGATGACGCCGCCTCCGATGTAGAGGATAGGCTTTTTGCAGCTTGCGATTAGCTCGACGGCTTTTTTGATCTGCTTAGCGTTGCCCTTATAATTCGGCTTGTAAGTCTGCATCTTGATTTCGCTAGGATATTCAAAAACGCCAAGCTTCGCCGTTACGTCCTTCGGCACATCGACATGCACGGGCCCCGGTCTGCCGCTGCGAGCGATATAAAAGGCTTCTTTTAAAATTCTAGGCAGCTCTTCGATCGTTTTAACCAGATAGTTGTGCTTGACGCAGGGGCGTGAAATTCCGATCGCATCAATCTCTTGAAAGGCGTCGGTACCGATAAGCGAGGTCGCCACCTGCCCGCTAATAAGCACGATCGGGATGCTATCGCTATACGCCGTAGCAAGCCCCGTAAGCGCGTTCGTAAATCCAGGACCGCTCGTGACGACGGCCACGCCGACCTTGCCACTAGCGCGCGCGTATCCGTCCGCAGCCATCGCCGCGGCCTGCTCGTGGCGCACCAAAATGTGTCTGAAGTATTTTTGTTTGTAAATTTCATCGTATATGTTCAGCGCCGCGCCGCCAGGATAGCCGAAAACCACCTCGACCCCCTCCTGCCGCAACGCCTCCACGATCATCTGCGATCCGCTAATTTCTTTCATACGCCCATCCTGTTTCGTTGGAATAATTTTGTGATTATATTATTTTGTAAATTAAATTTCACGAATTTTAGGCGCTAAATCGGGTCGAATTTCAAATTTAATAGCGGCGCAGACGGGGCGAAATTTTGGAATTTAGAAAGAGTGGAAAAGGCAAATTTAAAATTTAGCCATAAATTTAAAACGGACGGGATGTTCGGATTTAAAATTTTAAAGTGCAGATTTGTTTCGACCAAACGCGGCACGGAATTTTTAACGTAAAATTTTGGCTTGAAATTTTACCACGCGAGGCTTGGATTGAATTTATAAAATTTTTTGGAATTTTATCGTAGCGCGAAGCAACGCCAGCGTAAATTTTAAATTCTACGTTACGAAATTTTAAAATTTAGCCGTAAATTTAGGGCGGGCGGAATCTCGATTATAAAATTCTAAAATCCCGCCCGCATAAAATAAATTTTAAAACCCTCTATCTACCTGCACGCCTACGCCCACACTAGCGCAGTTGCCGCTTTGCGGATCGCAGTCGCCGAAGCTTGTGACGCTACTGGATCTTTTTGAGCGGATCGTTCCCATATGCATAGGCACCGGCATGTTACGGCGCGAGCTTCCGCCGATTTCGCTATCGCTCATACTATTAGAACTTCTCCTGCGAGAATAATCATCGCGCGGAGGTGGCGGTGGCGGAGGAGGTGGTTTTATACCTCCGTGCGGAGGTGGTGGCATGCCGCCAGGAGGCGGGGGAGGAGGCGGCATCATGTCGCCGTGCCTACCATATGCTCGCGGAGGAGGCGGCGGTAAAGTACCGGTCTCTGTGATCGTGATGCCATTGCCGTAATTTTCAACGCGTTTGTAAGTATAGCCTCCGTAAACCGTGCGGGTGCGGGTCTTTTCGACTACGACTATATCGCGATCAGGCTGCACCGGCTGCTGCACATTAGCTCTAGGCGATATTTCAAAGCTCTTCTGCAGTTTAGCAGTATCGTAACTTGCAAAGCCGTTGATGCCCTTTAGCTCATCTGCACTTGAAATTTCGCGCTTTTGGCGGTATTGCATAAGCATATCCGCCCTGCCCGCATCAAGCCCACCGATCGTCATCAGCTCGTAGCGACTAGCTTCATTTATGTTGATTTTCGCCGCGGCGAGGCTCACTAAAAGAGCCAAAATCACTAAATTTTTCATGTGCGCCCCTTTGTTGGAAGTTACCAAATTCTAAACCCTCACGATAAATCTTTGATTAACACGCAAGCAAAATTTTGCTACAATTGCCTATCTTATTTCAAAAGGATCAACCGATGAACGGAATTTTGCTCCTATGCGACGAGCCTGTCGCCTACCAATCCGAACTAAAAAAACTAGATAAAATTTTATCCATGAGCTTTCACAACGTTTTGCAACTTTGCATCGCGGGAGAAAATGCTCTTTTTGGCAGAAGCGAACTTGAAAGAGCGCTAGCGGACGGGCAGGATGAGCGCGTGCGAAAGGCGGCAATAGAGCGCTTCGCACAAATTTTAGAGCAGTGTAATTTTGTGCTGGTTCGCGGCGTAGCGGGAGCCGATCTGCGCGAGCTAAATTTACAAATCGCAAAGGATCTAAATATTCCCGTTTGCGGATTTTATCCTAACGAAATTGCCGCGCGCATCGGCACGCACTCGATCGCTGCAGCAAAAGCGGTAAGCTTTGCCAGCATATATGAAGGTAAAATTTCATTTTCCGCGCTAAGACCTGCACAAGAGGGTGTAAATTCTAAAAAATTGGAGCTTTGCGGCAAAAATTCTGCCTGCGAAAGCGATGCAAAATTTCACGACGAAAATTCCGCTTGCCAAAGCGGCGCGATAGAGCTTGATAAAGTCGTTGCCGACAAAAGCTACTTCACTGACGCCGCAAACTCCACGCGCTGTGAAATTCTAACTCCGTTGAAATTTGAAAGCAAGCTATACGCCAAGGCTCGCGCGAACGTTAAAACCGTCGTACTGCCCGAAAGCGACGATGAGAGAATTCTACGCGCGGCTGCAATTATAAAACAAAGCGGCGCTGCAAATTTGATCCTTTTAGGACGCGAGGATGAAGTGCAAAAAAGCGCAAGCAAGCTAGGTCTCGATCTAGCGGGCGTTAAAATTTTAGATCCGCAGACGGATGCGAGCTTGGAAAAATTTGCGCGCGATCTATATGAGCTTCGCAAGGCAAAGGGTATGAGCGAGGCGCAGGCGCGCGATTTAGTGCGCGACCGCACCTACTTCGGCACGATGCTCGTGCATGAAGGGCTGGCCGATGCGATGGTAAGCGGTGCCAGCACGACTACTGCGGAGACGATCCGCCCCGCGCTTCAGATCATCAAGACAAAACCGGGCATCGCGACCGTTAGCGGCGCGTTTATAATGTGCCTGGATACGCAGGCGCTGCTTTTTGCCGACTGCGCCGTAGCGCCGAGCCCGAGCGCGGAGTATCTGGCGGGTATCGCGATCTCAAGCGCCGCGACCGCAAAGGCGTTCGGGCTTGAACCGCGCGTGGCGATGCTAAGCTACTCAAGCGGCGATAGCGGCAGCGGCGACAGCGTAGAATTTATCAAAACGGCGACGCAAAAAGCGCGCGAAAAGGCGCCGGAGCTTCTAATCGACGGGCCGCTACAATTCGACGCCGCAGTCGATGCCGCAGTCGCTAAGAAAAAGATGCCGGGCTCTGCGGTCGCAGGGCGCGCGAACGTATTTATCTTCCCCGATCTTAACTGCGGAAATATCTGTTATAAGGCCGTGCAGCGCACCGCAGGCGCCGTGGCGATCGGACCGATTTTACAGGGCTTAAAAAAGCCGGTAAACGATCTAAGTCGCGGCTGCAAGGTCGCCGATATCGTAAACACGATACTTATCAGCGCAATTCAAGCGGGAGAGAATTAATGGATATCCTAGTCATAAATTCCGGCTCGAGCTCGGTTAAATTTAAATTCCACGATATGCTAAATCACGCCTGCATTGCAAGTGGGCTCATCGAGGAGATCGGATCGACGCACGCAAGCGGAAGCATCAATTGCGCCAATGGACGAGGCATAAAGGTTGAAAACGAGCAAATTCCAAATCACGAAACCGCGATTGCGATTGCGATTGATCTTTTAAAACAAAGCGGAGTAATCAACGATCTAACTCAAGTAGGCGGCATCGGGCATAGAATAGTCCAAGGTGCGGATTATTTCGACGCTCCTGCACTCATAGATGAGGACGTAATGGCTAAAATCGCCGAGCTTGCGCCGCTTGCACCACTACACAATCCCGCAAATTTAGCAGGCATTAAATCCTGCCTAAAGATTGCTCCTAAAATTCCAAACGTTGCGGTTTTCGATACGATATTTCATCAAAGCATCCCGCCTTATGCGTATATGTACGCGCTGCCGTATGAATTCTATGAAAAATATAAGGTTCGCCGCTACGGCGCGCACGGCACATCGCATTGGTTTGTCTCGACGATGGGGGCGAAATTTTTACGTAAGAAATACGAAAACTTCAATGCCATTACGCTACATCTTGGCAACGGCTCGAGCGTGAGCGCCATAGAAAACGGCAAGTGCATCGACACCTCAATGGGGCTAACGCCGCTTGAGGGGATCATCATGGGCACCAGATGCGGCTCGATCGATCCTGCGATCATCCCATACATCGAGCGCGTCGCGGGCTACAACGCGCAGGATATGGACGTCATAATGAACAAAAAAAGCGGACTGCTCGGCATCTGCGGCGCAAGCGATCTGCGAAAAGTATATGAAAAGATGGAGGATGGCGAGCCGCGTGCGAAACTTGCGTTTGAGATGCTAGTTTACAGCGTCGTTAAGATGATCGGAGCGTATTATGCCGTGCTCGGGCGTGTGGACGCTTTGATCTTTACCGGAGGTATCGGCGAGAACGCGCCGCATTTTAGGCAAAATGTCTGCGAGAGACTCGCTCATATCGGCATCGAAATCGATGCGACAAAAAACGCCAAAAATACTGGATCGATTAGAAATTTAAGCGCGGCGGATAGTAAAATCAAAACGCTCGTAATCCCTACCAACGAGGAGCTGGCGATCGCTGAAGCTACGGTCGATACGATCAACAAAAATTCCGCGCAGATCGACTATCAGAAATACTCGGAATTTTAAATTTTATCTAGCGGGATTCCGCGGTTATTTTGCGAGCAGCGACGCCAACTTGCCTTTTTTGTTAGGCAATTAAAGTTTGGGACTTGGCTGTGAGCTTGCATGAAATGAAAGGGCTTTCTTTATTTTAGTAGCTTTCTCGCTCCGACGATACGAGAAGTTGCTACGCTACATACGAGTTTGTGCTTTTCTTGATAAGGCTTAAATTCTTCCTCGGGGGCGGAAGGGGTTCTACTTACGAAGCGTCGCCCCTTCCGCCCCCAACCCCCCCACTATCCCCACTTGCACGTTAGAGGTGGCAAAGCTTTGTTTTTAAACAAATCTTTGCTGGTTAAATTTAATAAATTTGGTTTCAAATTTGACCGCAAAATTCCAAAACAGCTCCTTATTGTGAAATTTACCGGATAATAAGGCATAAAATTTTAAAATTTAGCGCAAGCCGGGTTTTGCCGTAAAGATTTATTAAAGGAGCGAACGATGAGCGATTTGCTAAATTCACAAGGCACGCAAGAGCAAGAGGCGCCGTATCCCGATACGAAATTTATCAAATTTTTCGGGCGACTTTACGCGGCAGTTTTTGCGCTGTTTGCGATCACGGCGCTTAGCGTATTCGAGCTACCCGAAAATATTTTAGACGTAAGCGCAGCATGCGCGGACTTCGTTAGATTTATGAAGCGGTTTTTTCCAAACATCGCCGCAATCGGCAAAATAAGCCCACATACGCAGCTTGCGGAATTTTACGTCGCGGCATTGTGTGGGTACCTATTTTAACGGCTTTCGCGCTAAGCTGCGTGTATTGCCACATTCTTATACAAAAAAGAGCTTCCCGCCGTCAAGACGCAGCTAATTATGCTTATCGGCATACCTTTTATCTATTGGCTTCTAAATAATTATTTCTACGCCGATTTTGCCGTAAACGGCATCCCACACAGAGTAGGCAACGGGCGGACGTTTCCTACTTTTGCGAGCAGAGAAAGCCTTTTTGGTTGGCTATCGTTTTTTGGAGGCGGCTCAATGTTTTTTTGGTATGTCTGTTCCGATTTTATTCAGTAATATAGTCCACTGGATATCTATCGAGAAATAAAAGCTAAATTTTATGAAATCATGGACTAATAAAATTCCGCACCAATAACTTTCAGGGTCATTTTACGAGCGCAAAGCGAGCGAGCGATAAAATTCTGCGCTCCGTTTTAGAACAAAAACAAGCGACGATTAAATTTAAACGCTCCGGCAATTAGAGCCTTTTTGCGCGGAATTTAAGCGAGCAAACTACGATTAAATTTAAACCGTAAGCGGCCGCTTTTAAATTTTAAAATTTCACTAAATTTTAAAATTTTACTCTCGCCACGTAAGGCGAAAGGTCGTTATCTCGCCCGGCACGCTGTCGTAAGAGATAGAAAAGGAGTATTTTTTGCAGACCTCGCTTACGATGCTAAGCCCGATTCCAAAGCCGCCCTCGCTTGAGTTAAAACGCGCAAAACGCCTGAAAATTTCGTCGCCCCTTTTCTTATTGATCCCTTCGCCGCTATTTGAGATCGCTAGCTCGCCGTGCCTTAGCCGCACATCCACGTAGCCGCCTGCATCGGCGTATTTTACGGCGTTACTTAGCAGATTGTCGATGAGGCGCGAAATTTCATAGACATTCGCGCTCATGCTCGCATCGGAAAGATCGGTTTTAAGGCTTAGTCTGCGTTTTTGAATAAACGGCGCAAAATATTCGCAGCGCGAAGCGACGAGGCTCTTTAGATCGATCAAGCTAATCTCGCCCTCCTTATTCATACCGAAGGTCAAAAACACGAGATCCTCGTAGATGCGCGAAAGCGTTTTGGCGGCAAGATCGATATTAGCGACGCGATTGGCATTGTATTCTCCAAGCTCTGCGTGCCGCATCGTCTCAACGCTCATGGAGATGATGCTAAGTGGAGTATTGATCTCGTGGGTGCTATCCTTGATAAAGCGATTTAGCGTGTCAATCTTATCGTAAAGCGGCTTTGTGCCTAGCCGCACCAGATAAAACGCCACGGCTAGGATTACGCCCAAAAGCGCTATCATCATCGCTGCTGTTTTGATACGAAGCGTTAAAATTTCGCCCTGCACGCTACTTCCAAGCAGGATGATTTTAGCCTTGGAAAAGGCGTTTCGCTCCTCCATATTTTGCAGATTCTCATAAATTCCTAGCCTTCCGCCACTTATAAATTCCGCCTTTAGCTTCGCTTTATCAAGTGCTCCGAGCTCACCGCCGCAGCCGTAAATTTCATCAGAGTTTGGCTTAAATATACACGCATTTACGCCCTTTTCGCGCTCGAAGTCCGCTAGCGATTCCAGCCCATCCATACTTGCTTTCATATAGATCATCATTTTGATCTCTTTTAGCTCTTTTATCCTGTGCGAAAGCAGCGCGGCTTCGTTCATCCTGTAATTTATCTTGAAAAAATATCCTAAAAACAATGCACTTGAAATGAGATATAAAGATAGAATTTTAAGCGTTAAAGCGGTCTTTTCAGACATACAGATACCCTGCGTTGCGGCGGTTTATGATGTGCTCTTCGCCTAGAACGCGACGTAGATTTTTGATATAAGTTCGCAGCGCTTCTTCGCTTGGCGTTTCGCCCCACGTATAGATCGCAGAGAAAATTTCATCCTTGCTCAAAAGTCTGTTTTTATTTTGCAAAAAAAGCGCCAGCAACTCGCGCTCTTTGTTTGAAAGCGCGACGGGCACGCCCGATCTGCGTAGCTCTTTGCTTGCAAAATAAAATTTAAACTCGTCATCGATCGTCACGAAATCATCGAAATTGTGGCTGAAATTTCGCTTTATGAGCGAATTAACGCGCAGCATCAGCTCTTTTAGTTCATACGGTTTTTTGAGATAGTCGTCGCAGCCGCTTTTAAAACCGACTTCAAGATCATCAAGCGTATTTAGCGACGTGGCGAATATCGCAGGGGTGCGATCGCCGCTCTTGCGCAGCTCTTTTAAAAGTGAAAATCCGTCGCCTTTGGGGATTTTTACGTCAAAGATAAAAAGATCAAATTTTTGTTCATAAGCAAGATCCGCGGCGCTTTGAGCGTCGCTGCAAACGCATACGTCAAAGCCCGCGTCTTTTAGATATTCGCCGATGAGATCGCAAAGGGTCTCATCGTCCTCTACGAGTAAAATTTTACTCACTACATCTCTTTTTTCATCTCTTTTTTCATCTCGCCTTTCATCTCATCTTTCATATGTTTACCCTCTTTCATAGCATCCTTGTGCATATCCTTCATATCGCCCTTCATCTCTTTCGCACTATTATGCATTGATGTATTGGCGTCCTTCATCTCATCTTTCATGCCCATATCGGCAGCTACGGCAAAAGTGCCAGCAAATAGCGCACTAAGCGCAAACAAAGTAAGTTTTTTCATTACGTACTCCTTAAAAAAAATTAGCGGAATTATACTTCCGTAAAAGTGAAGTAAGTGTGAAATTCCGAAAAAATTCAAATTTAAATTTAAACGCCTGTAATTTCAAACGCGGAGCGGCTTAAATGCGCTCGATCGGTCGCGATCCCTGAAATTTAAATCACCTCGCTACGGCTAGTCGAATTCTAAACGCAAATCAAAGCTAGCCAGAGCGCACGCCAACAGCGCATCGCCGAGCTTACTTTATCGAGGCAAAATAGAAATTTAAACCACTCTCGTCATAATTAATTAAATTTTATAATGCCACGGCTCGGTCGTTAAATTTAAAACGCCGAGCCAGCCTTTGAGTTCGCGACCTCGCCTGAGCTTTTAAATTCGCCATGCCGCATAAGCCCTTAAATTTAGTGCGGCGCAAGCGCACAGGACGCGAAATCGCACCTAGATCGTGGCGCAGCTTTTGATCTCATCCTCGCTTACGATCTCGTAGATTACGCCCGCGTTTTTGATAAACTCCTCCACGCGCGCGACGTGTGCGGGCTCCACGTTGATCACGAGGCTTCCGACGACGTTTTTATCAAGGCGCTCGAGCTTGCCCCAGACGATGTTAAAATTTATCTCCAAAGCGCGCGCCATATGCGTGATCACGCTGTCAAACGCAACCGCGGGCGGGAAAAAGAGCCTGATATTCACGCCGCTTGCGGGCAGCACCTCCTCCTCGCCCAAAAACTCCTTCATATTCTCATCCGGGTGCAAAAACAGCGAGACGATATCGCCCGAGTTGCTTACGCGCCCGCCCTTAAGCAGGATCGCGCGCTGCGCGATGCCCTTTACGACCTCCATCTCGTGCGTAACAAGCACGATCGTAATGCCCAGCTCGCGATTGATGCGGCGCAGAAGCGATAAAATTTGAGCGGTGGTGTTAGGATCAAGCGCCGAAGTCGCCTCGTCGGAAAGCAAAATTTTAGGGCTTAATGCAAGCGCGCGCGCGATCGCTACGCGCTGTTTCTGTCCGCCGCTAAGCTCACTAGGATAGGCGTTTGCTTTATCCGCAAGCCCCACGAGCTCCAAAAGTTCGGCTACGCGGCGCTTCGTGTGATCTTTCGAATATCCCCAAAATGCTAACGGCGTGGCGACGTTTTGCGCGACGCTGCGGCGGCTCATAAGCGCGAAGTGCTGAAAAATCATACCGATATTTTTACGCAGCTCGCGGATCTGCGCGGCGCTTAGCTCTCTTACCTCCCTGCCCTCTACTTTGAGGCTTCCTTCTTGATAGTCCTCAAGGCCGTTTATGCAGCGCAGCAGCGTGCTTTTACCCGCGCCGCTGCGACCGACGATGGCAAAAATTTCGCCCTGTTTCACCTCCAGGCTCACATCGTCAATCACGCAGGTTTTGCCGTAAAATTTCTTTAAATTCTCTATCTTTATCACTCAGATTTCCTCGTTCGTAATTCCGCCGAAACGCCCCCGAAATTTATAAAATTTCGCGCCTTAGTTCATCTGCGCTCTTTGGCGAAAGGAGCGCCGGAGCGATGTCAAACACACTAAATGCGCCGCGCTCGCCCTTTTGCGCCAAACGATACGCCGCGCGGGCGTAGGCTACGAGCACGCTTGCGGTAAATTCGGGATTTGAGTCAAGCTTTAGCGAAAACTCGATCAAATGTTTATTTTCGCCGCGCTCGCCCGTCGCTCCGCTTCGCAAAACGAATCCTCCGTGAGGGATGCCGCCGTGTTCTTTTTTAAGCGTCGCAAGATCTACGAAATGCACGCTCGTGTCATAGTCGGCGAAGTAATTGGGCATCGTTTTTATCTCACGCTCGATGCGCGCTTTATCGGCGCCCTCTTCGGCCACGACGTAGCACTCGCGCAGATGTTTTTCACGCGTAGTTAAATTTGGATTTTCGCCCGCGCGAACTCGCTCAAGAGCGCTTTCTATCGGCACGGTATATTGGCGCGCATCCACGACGCCCTCGATCCTGCGGATAGCGTCTGAGTGACCTTGGCTCACGCCTTTACCCCAAAACGTATAACTGCTGCCGTTTTGCAGCACGCTCTCGCCAAGCAGTCTATTTAGCGAAAACAGACCCGGATCCCAGCCAACGGCGATGATGCTTACATTTCCGCCCGCTTTGGAGGCGGCGTCTACCGCGGCGAAGTGCTCCGGGATTTTTGCATGCGTATCGAAGCTATCGACGACGTTAAAGCTCCGCGCAAACTCGGGCGTCTGCGTCGGTAGATCCGTCGCGCTACCGCCGCAAAGAACTAAAACGTCAAATTTGCCATTGTGCGATAAAATTTCATCCGCGCTGAATACCGGTGCGCCGCATGTTTTTACTTCGCTTGGATTTCTGCGGCTAAAAACGGCCGAAAGCTCTAAATCCTTGCTATTTCGCGCGGCAAGCTCTACGCCGCGACCTAAATTTCCATATCCCAAAACCGCTATTTTTATTTTTTCGTTCATTTTTTATCCTTGATAAATTTTAAAATTTAGCGCGTAAAACGACGCGCCGCCGATTAAATTTTACTTCATCAGCAAATAATAAATCACGTATATCCAACTTAAAAATCCGTGAATTATCGCCCACAATATGCTTTTATTAGCTCCCCACGATAGCGCGACGGCTATGACTGTTCCTAATGTAAATCCACCGATACTGCCTTTCATTTTTTCTCCTTGATTTAAAATTTGGGTTCAAACGAGCGGACTACTCGCCAAACGCCTTTAGCTCGTCGCATACTTTGGCGAATTTTTCCTGCGCGCTTTGCAACCCTTCGCGGTTCGCGGCGACGACGTCAGCGGGCGCGGAGGAGATAAATTTTTCATTGCCAAGCATTGCAGAGAGCTTTTCGATCTCTTTTTGCAGCTTGGCTTTTTGCGCGTTAAGGCGCGAAATCACGCCGCTAAGATCGACCCCCTCGAGCGGCACGAAAGTTTCTAGGCTCTCGCTCACATCGCGCGCGGAATTTGCGATATTTTGCTGCGTAAATTCCACTTCATCTACCTTGGCAAGCGTTTTGATGTAGTCCGCAGCGGCGCTTAGATCGACTGCGGATTTGACGTAGGCTTTTGCTACGCGCGCATTGCCGAGCTCGATCGTCGCCTTTGCGCGGCGAATGCTAACGATCGCTTCGATAACGAGCAAAAATAGCTCCTCAATCCGCTCGTCGCGCCCATCTGGCTGCGGATATCGCATCACCATGATGGAGCGCGCGTCTTGCAGCTTCGTGCCGCTTAGCTCCTGATACAGATACTCGCTTAGAAACGGCATAAACGGGCTTAGCAGCTTCATCGCCTCTTTAAAAATCATCCCTAACTCGCCTATCGCGGCCTTGTCCGCCTTGCTAAGCTCGATGCCCCAGTCGCAAAACTCGTCCCAAAAAAACTTATAAAGCTCGGTTGCAGCGTCGTTGAAGCGGTATTCGTCTAAATTTTCCCGCACCGCGCTCACGCAGCAGTTAAAGCGCGAAAGCATATATTTGCCGAGGCTCGTTTTGATCCGTGCAGCGTCTAAATCATCGAATTTAGAAGCGTTTAAAAGCAAAAATTTGCTCGCGTTATAAAGCTTATTCGTAAAATTTCGATATATCAAAAGCTTGTCGTCGCTAAGGCGCAGATCGCGCCCCTGCACGCACAAAATCGTAAGGGTAAAGCGCAAAATATCGGCGCTAAATTCGTCTATTTTTAGCAGCGGATCGACTACGTTTTTGCTCGATTTGCTCATCTTTTTGCCGTCTTTGTCCTTAACCAAGGCATGCAGATAGATGTCGCGAAACGGCAGCTCGCCCATGGCGTTTTGGCACTGAAACATCATGCGCGCGACCCAGAAAAATAAAATGTCAAAGCCCGTAATCAGCATGGTATTCGGATAGAATTCGCTCAAATCCTCCTCAAACCACTTCTCGTTTTTCAGCGCCTCGCCGTTGCCCCAGCCAAGCGTGCTGATCGGCCAAAGACCGCTTGAAAACCACGTATCGAGCACGTCGGGATCTTGAGTAAAATTTTTGCCGCCGCATTTCGGGCAGGCATCGGGGGCTTCTCGCTCATCCGCCCACTGATGACCGCAGTCGCAGTAAAATACGGGAATTCTATGCCCCCACCACAGCTGGCGGCTGATACACCAGTCCTTCAGCTCGCGCATCCATGCGTTAAAGCTGTTGATCCAGTGCTTCGGGAAAAATTCCGCCTCGCCGGAATTTACTTTGGCAATTGCTTCTTTTGCAATATCTGCGCGCACGAACCACTGCTGCGAGATGTACGGCTCGACGACGTTTTTGCAGCGGTAACAGTAGCCGACTTGATTTTCGTAATCCTCGATTTTTTCTATAAAGCCCAGCCGCTCAAGCTCCGCTACGATCTGATCGCGCGCGGCAAGTCGCTCTAAGCCCCCGAATTTACCGCACTGCTCATTTAAAATTCCTTTTTCGTCAAAAACGGTGATAAACTCCAGCTCGTGGCGCTTGCCGACCTCGTAGTCGTTGGTATCGTGCGCGGGCGTGACCTTCACGGCACCCGTTCCGAAGCTCATATCGACGTATTCGTCGGCGATGATCTCTAGCTCGCGGCTGATTAGCGGCAGCACGACTTTTTTACCGACCAAATTTTTATAGCGTTCGTCCGCGGGATTTACCATTACGGCGGTGTCGCCGAAGTAGGTTTCAGGGCGCGTCGTCGCGACAACAATAAATTTATCTTGCTCGTCCGCAAAGTAATAACGCAAATAATAGAGCTTGCCCTTGTTCTCCTTATGCTCGACCTCCACGTCGCTTAGTGCGCCGTCGTGCGTGCACCAGTTTACCATGTAGTTTCCGCGCACGATGAGCCCCGCGTCGTATAGGCTTACGAAGGCTTTGCGCACGGCGTTTTTAAGCCCTTCATCCATCGTAAATCGCTGCCTGCTCCACGCAGGCGTGACGCCAAGGCGCTTCATCTGCTTTACGATCTGCCCGCCGCTTTGCTCCTTCCAGTGCCAAACGTGTTTTAAAAACTCCTCGCGCCCTATCTCTTCTTTTTTAATCCCTTGCGCCAAAAGCTCGCGCTCGACGACGTTTTGCGTTGCAATGCCTGCGTGATCAAGCCCCGGCTGCCACAGCGTGCGGTAGCCGTCCATTCGCTTGTATCGCGTCATTATGTCTTGCAACGTAAAAGTGAGCGAGTGCCCGATATGAAGCACTCCGGTGACGTTAGGAGGGGGCATCATAATGCAAAAGTTTTTGCCTTTTTGCTGGATATCTTTATTGCCGTCGATCTCGAAATAACCGCGCTGCTCCCAAATTTTATAAAAGCTCTCCTCTACGGCTTTCGCGTCGTAAAAATCTGCCATCTTTAGCCTTTTTTTAAAATTTTAAATTTTGCGATTTTAGCGGAATTTATGTAAAGCGCTCATTAAAGCGTGCCAATTCTGCATTATACAATAAAATGTAGTATTTAAATATATATATAAATATCGAATTTTAGAATATTTTAGATAAAATTTTAAAAAATCATATAAAAACACTTGACATTAAAAATTCTACCTGCTATAATACCGCGAAATTTTAACCAAAAGGATTAAATATGAAGAAATTTCTTCTCGCTTCGCTTCTTAGCGCCAGCGTCGTCAGCTTCGCTCTTGCCGAAAAAATCGTAGTCGCCGCTACTCCGATACCGCATGCCGAAATTTTAGAGCAGATTAAGCCTGATCTAAAAGCCCAAGGCTACGATCTTGAGGTCAAGGTTTTCAACGACTACGTAACCCCGAACCTCGCTACCGATAGCGGCGACGTAGATGCCGGATTTTTCCAGCACGTGCCATATATGGAGGAATTTAACGCTAACAAAGGCACAAAGTTAAAAGCGACCGTGGGCGTACATTTAGAGCCGATGGGCATCTACAGCCATAAGATTAAAAATTTAAAAGATCTTAAAAACGGCGCCAAAGTTGCCGTACCGAACGATCCGACCAACGAAAGCCGCGCTCTTGATCTGCTCGTAGCCGCGGGGCTCATCGAAGTAGATCAAAACGCTAAGCTTCGCACGCCGTTAGATGTCACGAAAAATCCTAAAAATTTAGAAATTTTAGAGCTTGAAGGCGCCGCGCTTCCACGCACCCTGGGCGATGTCGATATTGCAGTCATCAACTCAAATTTTGCCTTTAACGCAAATTTAAACCCAATCAAGGATTCGCTATTTTTAGAAAAGGCTGAGGGCAATCCTTACACAAATGTCATTAGCGTTAAAGAAGGCAACGAAAACAGCCCTAAAATCAAGGCGCTAGATAAAGCGATTCAAAGCGAGAAAGTGAAAAAATTTATCGAGACACAATATAAAGGCGCAATCATCCCGTCGTTTTAACTCCTCTCTTTTTAAAATTCGGCGCAGGATTCGCGCCGAATTTGCTGGCATTCGCTATTTTATTTACTATCTTTTTTTATAATTGCGCGAAATTTACCGAGTAAAGGAAAAATAATGAAAAGAATTTTATCTTTCAGCTTTGTTGCCGCTATGGCTATATCTTCGCTTAATGCAGGCGTTTTGGCTACTGCAAAAGACGCAAATATCACTATTACGGATGAGGATGTTGCACCGTTTTTGGCTCAAGGTATGCAGCACGGCGGACAGGAACCGACCGCCGATGAGAAGAAAAAACTAATCGACGATCTAATCAAATACAAACTCCTAATCGCAGAGGCGAAAAAATCAGGCATTGAAAACAGCGACGAATATAAGCATCAGCTAGAGCTTGCTAAAGATGGCATCGCATTTAATCTATGGCAACGCGAACAGGCTAAAGACGTAAGCATCAGCGACGAGGAAGCTAAAAAAATTTATGATGAAAATAAACAGAATTTCATACAACCAGATTCCGTTACCGCAAGTCATATCTTAGTAGCAGACGAAAAGGCTGCTAAAAACGCGATTGCGAAATTATCAAAAGTTAAAAAAGAGAATTTAAAAGAGGAATTTAATAAGCTAGCTAAAGAAATTTCAATCGATCCAAGTGCGAAAGAAAACGGTGGCGATTTGGGCTCTTTCGGCAAAGGGATGATGGTGCCGGAGTTTGAAAAAGCAGCGTTTGCGCTAAAAGATGGTGAGATGAGCAAAACGCCGGTAAAGACACAATTCGGATATCATGTAATCTACAAAGAAAGTAGCAAAAAGGCCGAGACTATGCCGTTTGAAAAGGTAAAAGATCTTATCAAAAATCAGCTACTTCCAAGCAAAGTAAACAAAAAAATCGATGATAAGGCTAACGAGCTATTCGGCAAACTAAACATCGAATACGCAAAATAGTTTTAATTTTAAGGCGCGAGGCTATTAAATTTATAATGTAAGTTCGCTGCGGCAGTAACTTGCAAGGATAAATTTTAGCCCGCGCCTTTGTTTTATATGCGCTAAATTTCACGAAATTTTAAGCCACTCTTATATTGCCGGGTTGTTAAATTTCAAACTTATTTGCTTTGCTGATGCTAAATTCCGCGAAATTTTAAGCGTATCTGGTTTTTTACATTAAATCAAGGAATTCAAATGCTTTCTAATATCGTAAATTTTATCGTAGAATTTGTCGCAGGTTGGGGATACCTTGGCATTTTTGTGATGATGTTTTTAGAAAGCAGCTTCCTTCCTTTCCCAAGTGAAGTCGTGATGATCCCTGCAGGCTATCTGGCCTCAAAATCGCAGATGAGCTTTGTTCTAGCATTTGTTTGTGGGCTTGGCGGCAGCATCACCGGCGCGCTGTTTAATTACTATCTATGCTACTTTTTTGGACGTAAGATTATCGCTAAATACGGCAAATACGTAGGCATCACCGAGGAGAAATTTGCAAAATTCGAAGCTTTTTTTAACCGCCATGGCGAAATTTCAACGTTTAACTGCCGCCTAATCCCAGGTATTCGTCAATACATCAGCCTTCCTGCGGGGCTTGCAAAGATGAATGTCGCGCGCTTCGTGCTATTTACCGGGCTTGGAGCTGCAATTTGGACATTAATACTGATGAGCTTAGGATATTTCATAGGCGAAAACGAGGAGCTAATCAAGCAAGATCTGCATCTAATTACGATCGCTCTGTTCGCCATCGTCATTATAATCTCGCTCCTATATTTTTATTTTATAAAACGCAAAAAATAGCTCCGCGCTAGTAAATATAAATACAATGAAAAATTCCATTTTATCGCCTTTAACTTCAAATTTTTCAAATTATAATTTAAGCTAAACAAGAATTTTTATAATTTCACTTTCATAATCTGCGTGCAATACGATATTTCTATTAAAGTGTAATTATGCCTTAGTAGCGAATTCCAAAATATTTTTTAAGTAAAATTCTATTTAAAGCCTTAAACAATTATACTAATTTCTAAATTTTAATTTTTCGTTACGTTTTAAGCTGCTTTTAATACTAAAAGCTTTAAAATTCCATTAACAATTTCAACGAAAGGACTTATTATGGCAAAGACCAGAAAAGAACACGATTTCATCGGTGAATTAGAAATTTCCGACGATTTTTACTACGGTGTGCAAACATTTAGGGCACTAGAGAACTTCCATCTAAGCGGACGAGCGCTCAAAGACTATCCGTTTTTTATCAAAGCATTTGCACAAATCAAAAAAGCAGCTGCACTAGCCAATAAAGAGGTCGGAGTCCTAGACGTACAAAAAGCCGATGCGATCGCAAAAGCTTGCGACAGGCTCATCGCAGGAGAGTTCAGAGATCAATTCGTAGTCGATATGATCCAAGGCGGCGCCGGAACTTCGACGAATATGAATACCAACGAGGTCATTACCAATATAGCTTTGGAGAGTATGGGACATAAAAAGGGCGAATACCAATACCTCCATCCAAACGACCACACAAATTTGGGTCAAAGCACCAACGATACCTATCCTAGCTCGATCAAAGTCGCCGCTTACGCCAAGCTAACCGATCTACTAAAAGCTATGGAAAATTTGAAAAAAGAGCTTGAAGTTAAAGCCAAAGAATACAAAGATGTCATCAAAATGGGAAGGACGGAGCTTGAAGACGCCGTTCCTACTACTCTTGGAAACACTTTCAATGCTTTTGCTACCTACATCAAAACCGATATCGCGCTTATCAAAGCCGCTAGAGAGTCGATGACTTACCTAAATATGGGCGCTACGGCGATTGGTACGGGCATCAACTGCCACCCTGATTACAAAAACGTAGTCGAGAAAAAGCTAGGCGAGATCACCGGCGTTAAATTTAAAGCCGCAGAGGACTTCATCGCCGCCACACAAGACACTGCGGACTTCGTCCACGTTAGCGGCGCGTTAAAAACAGCAGCCGTCCGCCTAAGCAAAATCGCAAACGACCTACGTCTTATGAACTCCGGTCCTAGATGCGGACTAGGCGAAATCGAGCTTCCTAAGATGCAACCGGGCAGCTCCATCATGCCGGGCAAAGTAAACCCAGTCATCGCCGAGGTCGTAGGCGAGGCTTGCTATGAGGTAATCGGCAACGACGTTACGATTATGCTTTGCTCCGAGCGCGGAGAATTCGAGCTAAATGCATTCGAGCCTGGCATCGCATATGCGCTATTTAACTCGATCGTGCTCTTGGAAAATGCGATGAATACACTAGCTGAAAAAGCTATCAAACATCTAAAGGCAAATCCTGAAGCTTGCCTAAAATCGGTGCTAAATTCTGTCGGTATCGTTACGGCGTTTAATCCTTACATCGGCTACGAAAAATCCGCAAGTATCGCCAAAGAGGCACTTCAGACCGGAAAATCCGTCGGCGAAATCTGCTTAGAGCGCGGATATTTGAAAAAAGAGGAGATCGATAAGATCCTAGAGCCTAAATCTATGCTCAACCCACATATGAGCAAAAAATAGTTCCAAACTAGGTGCGGCGCGGAATTTCGTCGGTTAATTTAATAGGCGAAATTCCGCAAAGTAGAATTCTAAATAGATAAGATTGATCGTGCAGAATTCCGTAGATGCAGAATTTCATCAAGTTAGATTTAGCTTCCGTGGAGTAAAATTCCACTTGCGAAATTTTAGGATAAAATTCCGCATAGAATTCCGACCACTGAATTATAAAGATAATTCGGATTTTACCTGCTGAAATCTTTAGAATTCTGCGCGCCGTTAAAAAAAATTACTTTATAAGGAGTTTTGCAATGGACTTTATGGTGATATTGCAATTTATCGTTTTGCTAGGCGGCATCTACCTAGGCGTTAAGCTAGGCGGCATGGGCGTCGGTTATGCAGGCGGTTTGGGCGTCGTTGTCCTAGCCATTTTGGGCATGAAGGTCGATATGAAGGATATTCCGATTGACGTTATCCTAATTATCGCATCGGTAATCTCCGCGATTACAGCGCTGCAAGTCGCAGGCGGACTTGATTATTTGGTGCAGGTAGCATCTAAAATTTTAAGGAAAAATCCTAAGCAGATCAACTTCCTAGCGCCTATCGTTACCTATCTACTTACGATACTTGCGGGCACCGGACATACTGCATTTTCTATGATCCCGGTTATCGTCGAGGTCGCAAAGACGCAGAACATCAAGCCTTCCGCTCCTCTTGCACTCTCAGTCGTTTCATCTCAGGTAGCGATCACTGCGAGCCCTATTTCGGCGGCGTTCGTCGCTATGAGCGGTCTGTGCGAGAAGCTAGGCGTTAGCTATCCTAAGCTTTTGTTTATCTGCATCTCTACTACCTTCGTAGCTATGATCATCACGGCTTTCATCGTAAATAAATTTTACGATCTCGATCTTTCAAAAGACCCTGTTTACAAAGAGAGACTTTCAAAAGGTCTTGTAGCCGAGATCAAAGCCGAGGAGTATAAAGAGCCGAAGCCTTACGCGAAAAGATCGGTTGCGATATTTGCCGTCGGTGTTTTGATCGTCGTTTGCTATGCGCTTGCGATCTCAAAGAGCGTCGGCTTGGTAGAAAAACCGATCCTTTCAAGAGATAGCGCGATCATCAGCTTTATGCTAACTATCGGCTTTCTTATCGCTGTTTTGTGCAAGATCGATACGGGCAAACTGCTCTCTACCAGCACTTTCCAAAGCGGTATGAATGCGTGCATCTGCGTCATCGGTATCGCATGGCTCGGTACTACTTTCGTAAACGGTCACATCGACAGTATCAAAGAGGTAGCTAAAAACGTCGTTACGCAGTATCCTTTCGTACTAGCCGTCGCGCTATATTTCCTAAGCTGCTTGCTATACTCGCAGGCTGCGACTACAAAGGTTATGATGCCTGCCGTTGCCGCTGCGCTTGGAATGACTAGCCCTGAAAATTCCGGTCAAATTTGGATCTTGGTCGCATCGTTCGCAGCCGTTTCGGGCTTGTTCGTGCTCCCTACCTATCCTACGACGCTCGGCGCGATCGCCATGGACGATACCGGAACGACTAGAGTCGGTAAATTTGTATTTAACCACTCGTTTTTCCTTCCGGGAACCATTATGGTTGCGCTTTCGGTTGCTCTAGGATTTTTAGTAGCTCCTGCGCTAATCTAAGATTAGTATTCCTTTCATTTGCGCCGAATTTTTCGGCGCATTTTTTATCCCATTTAAAATTTTTAATACAATTTAATAGATAAAATTCTATCGATTTTGGGGCCTGCCCGTATTTGCTTATAAATTTAACTTCTAATCGCATGCAAAAACTACAAGCCTGCCAGTAGTATTTGAGTGGAAGTAAAATTTTATTTGAAATTTCATATCCATATTATGATAGATGATAAATCAAAATTTCAGCCAAAAAACATATAATGTAAGAAATTTCAAACAAGGAGAAAATATGAAAAACCTAATCATCATCGCTCATCCCGATATGGCAAGCTCGCACGCAAATAAGGCGTGGCGCGAGGTAGCCAAAAAGCAAGCGGATAAATTTGATATTCACGAAATTTACGCTACTTATCCGAACGGCAAAATCGATGTTGCGCGCGAGCAGGAGTTACTTTTAAGCCACGATAAAATTATCATTCAGTTTCCACTTTATTGGTACAGCTATCCGCCGCTTTTAAAGCAATGGTTCGACGATGTATTCGCCTACGGCTGGGCTTACGGCAGCACCGGCGGCAAGCTGAAAGGTAAAGAATTTTCCCTAGCGATCACTATCGGCGATGAGCAAAACAACTATAAAAAAGACGGCACGATCGGATTTGGCATAGAAGAAGTTATCGCGCCTTTTAAATGCGCGATGAATTTTACGGGTGCTAAACTGCTGCCATGCCACTTTGGCTATGGATTTTCATTTCATCCAGATAGCGAATATATCGCAAAAAGTGCAGAAAAATACAAAGAATTTTTAGCAAAATTTTAAAATTTACAAAGGCAAAATCGCTTTTTAGTCGCAAATTTTATTTTAAAAAGTGACGGATGAAAATCATCTTTTCATCCGCACTACTCGATACGCTTCCTGCATCGCTATTTTTGCGTTGCACACACAGCTTACTGACGTAATCCCACGCCCTTTTGATTGTAAATTTTACTCCACCTCCCTAATGGCGCAAAATTTACGTTAAAATTTATACGAAATTGCCGTATGAAGTATGCTTTAGTGCAGCCATATAAAAATCAGTGAGCATAAAATTTTACCTAAAAATTTGCACCCGCTCGCAATAACACTCGTCTTAAATTTCCACAAGACGTTAAAAAAACTATGCATATCCGCCACAGCACTCAGCTCAAACTCTCCGCTAAATTCATAAAACGCTGCGAACTACGTGCTTACCGCTACTGAGCTTGTATATGCTGTCTATGCGCCCACCAAGCTCATCCTCATTAATGCTAAAACAGCATTAATCATATTGCTAGAAAGCGTGTCAGCTGGCAGGTATCAAGGAGAGTTACTGCGAAAGCGGTGCAAAATACGATGCCTCCGCGCCAAGCTGCTTAGCGCTTGCTGCTCTGCGCGCGCAAACCCAAGATCCAAAAAGAGATTTAAAGTAAAGTAGCGCCTGCCACCCTACGCGCGTGCAAACAGCTCAAAGCTGCCAAAAAGTTTGCGCTCACTTCGCCACTGAGCGCAATTTACCTATTGCACAGTTATTAATGCTTTCAGATTTCAACCTGTTTGCTTTTACTTTTCGTCTTTTAAATGCCTGCGCGCAGCTAGCTGCAAAGACGTATTCGCTGGATACGCCTTGTAGCTTGCCCCCCATACCCTAGATAAAAATCCGCCGTAATTTATGTAGATATTTGACAGCAGGATCGTTTGGATACGATCTTTCTTTTATATGAAGCCTAAAGCGCTACGCCAATACAGATACTCGCACCATTTTTTTTGCTCTGCGCGCGCTGCCTGCGTCGCTGCGGTCACAATTTTTCTGATACTACATTTAAAGACAACCTATCGCAAAACTACCGAAAAGCTTTTAACCTTGTTTTTTCTGCTTTAGAATTTAGTCTCAATCAGTTCTTTGCTAATAAACCTACAGAATTTCCATGCTTTGATATAACCCATCCACGCGGAATTTAGCTAAATTTATTTGGATTCTTAAAAACGTGCCAACTTTTCTATCGCGTCTTATTTCGAATCGCAGCAAAATTCTACCGCCACACTGCAAAGAGTTAAATTCTATCGAGCAGATTTATTAAAAATTTTAAGAGTAGCAAAAGCAGTAATAGATGATTAATGCTTTTCCAAATGGATACCGCTACCATTAAAATTTTAATCAAAAGATATCCATTAAATTTACGCTCTTTAAATTAGCCAGCAAAAGCTTAATTTTCACAAGGTTTCCTGTGAAAGCAAACCCCGCAATACTTCATTAAGCAGCGCAAAAGCCGCTTTAAATTTTATCCGGCAACGCGATTTACCCAGATCAAAAACTCATCGCTCGGGTTCTCGTCGTCCAAATGCGCGGGCGTGACGAGCTCAAGCGCAGTTTGCGGGATCGTCGTTTTAAACGCGTCCTTGAGCCACTGCTGAAATTCTACGTTTGGATGCACGAAAAAATCGTCCTCCTCGCTATTTGGCGGCGCGTTAAAATCCTCATCCCAGCAGATCTCATCGTAACCGATCGCGAGCAATCGCAAAAAATCAAGCCCGCTATGAGCCAAAACGCAGGTCATGGTCGAGCCCGAGCCGGAGCCCATGTGCACGATCTTCGTCTCGCCCGCATCGTCCAGCCACAGCGCACACATCGAGCCCTCCGAGCCGCTGCCTGCGAACACGCAAAGCCGCTGCTTGATCTCCGCGGCAAGCTCGCGATCCTCGCCGTAAAACCAATACCTTAGCTCCTCGTCGCGATTTTTCGGCTCATCCGTGAAAAAGACGATGTCCGTGCCGCCCTCGCGCTCATCATCGCTCCAACTCTGCCGCAGCCGATCCTGCGGGTAGAGATAGCCGCGTCTGCGCCCGCCCGCGTCGTCATAAAAGCCGTTTGCTTCGATCCACGCATAAAGCGTCTCAAGTTCGCTCGGCACGCGCATGCCCTGCGGTAGCGCCTCGCGCAACTGCGCTAACAATGAATTTTCCACGATCGCTCCTTTTGCTAAATTTGCCGATCGAATTTTACTGCGTTTCGGCTAAATTTACGGATATTTTGTCAGATATTTGCGACGTTTTACGCGCCCCGTCGCCGCAAGCGCAAATCGGACTTTTAAAATTTAGCCGATTTGCGATACGCACGCGGCGGTGTGAGCGCATATTTGAAAAAAGGTATGAGAATTTTTAGTAGAAAAATGCGTAAAATTTTACGACTTAAATTTTACTATTTTAAGGCCTCTTTGCTTCTTTGTAGAAATTTACGGTTTTAAATTTAGCTCGTCGCAAAGAGTAAAATTTTAGCAATATCTATAAATTTAAAATTTCCCACGCCTTTTGTTTGCGCGCCTCAAATTTTTGCTCAAATTCCGCGCGCCTTTGCAGCTCGTTTTTTGCCTCTATTTTGGTGTATCCCGAGCCTCGCCCCAGAAAATATATATAGCTCGTATTCTAAAATTTCGTTATAAACGGCACTTTGTCATTATTAAATTTACAAATTTTGACGTCGTCTGATCGGACGAGCGAAATTTCGTCTAAATTCCAAGCTCGGCTCTTACGAGCGCTTCGTTTTGCGGCGTCAAAAAGCCCGCGATATCCTGCCACATCGAGTGAAAGCCGTATCCGCCGTCTATCATCTCGCTGCGCGCGGCGTCCAGGCTCCAGCCCTGATAGATCACGCGGTACATCGCCACCACAAGCCCCGTGCGATCGGCTCCGTGATAGCAGTGCACGAGCACGGCGCCCTCCTTTTGGCGCTCACGAATGGTGCGCAAAATCTCCGCGATCTGCGCGGGCTTTATATCCCAGCTTTGAAGCGGCTTGTTTGCGAGCCAAAATTGATCCCCAAACGCCCTTCTATCGCCGCCTCTGCTGAAATGGCGCAGATTTACGATACTTTTGATGCCTAGCTCGTGTAGCTTCGCGGCGTCGCTTCCGTCAAGCTGAGCGCTGCGAAATAGCAGCTCGTCCACGCGGTAGAAATTTTTCGCTTCGTCGACGAGGATCGCTTTTTGCGATGAGTTTGGGGTTGCGCTGCGCGCCGCAGTATCTGTGCTCTTAAATCGCGCGTCTTTAAATTTGGCGTTTTTTGTGTTCGCGAGATTTAGCTTCGCGCCGCTCGTTGTTTTGGAATTTATAGAATTCGCTTCTATCGCGAGCTCTGCATTTACGCCGGTCGCAAAGCAAAATACAGCCGCCAGCGCAAGGGGTTTAAATTTCAAATTTCATCCTTTAAATTTGGCTAAATTTTATGATTTTTGTAAAATTTAACGCCAGACGGGTCAAATGCAAAATAGCAAGCGCGCCTTAATTTAACGCAAAATTTGAGCGTCAAATCCACCAAAATCGCCATTAAATTTTGCCGAGAGCCAGCAAGCTGCGCCGTTAAAATCAAAATTTCGTTTTAAATTTCCCCGTTCCCGCCCTCGGTATCGCTAGATCAGCATTAGGTAGTTACATTGCGTAGTCACATTGCCCCTGTAAATTTACTGAAAATAAATCGTAAAAGGGGTGCGCCATTTCCGCGAGCGCTAGAGTTCCGTTGTAGGGAAGGTTTTTATGCTCGCCTCTTGCGATACTTACCCGAAATTTTATTTTTCGCGAAATCCTTTCAAATTTCGCCGCCAAATTTGACGCTTTAATCGATCAGATCGGTCTGCCAGTTCGCGCCTTGCAGCGTCGTATCAAGCTGTCTGATCTGCCTAGCTAGTTCGTCCACCTGCTTTTGCAGCGCCGCGACATTGACCGTGCTTAGGATTTTAATCTCGCTGCGCGAATAAACGTCCGCCTTTTGCGCGGCGACTTGCGCGAATGTTCGCAGCGCGCCCGCTTTTAACGTGAGTACGTCGCGCTTGGCGATCAGCTCGGTTAGGCTCTTGCCGTCTGTCTTTGCGGTGCAGTTGGTTAAATTTATCCGAACGATTAGCCGCTCAAGCTCGCCGCTTAGCGCGTCTAGCTCGGCTAGCAGCGCATTAGGCTCCTCGCTGGGCCTCTCGCCCTCTTGCACCTTTGCATTGTACGCGAGCCTTGATTTTAGCTGCTCGATGCGTTTTTGTATGTCGGCGCGCAGTATCAGCGCCTCGGCTAGTTTCATTTTCGTCCTTTTTTAAAATTTATTTGCCGCCGCCAAGTTGTCGATCTTGTCCGTAGTGCGGCGAATACGGGCCGTAGAGCAAGCATTTGTTGCAGTTTTGGCCCAGCAGCATCGCATCTGCGCTCGCAGAGAGCTTGTATCCCGCGTCGGAGACGGTATCGCCGATCTGTTTGATAACCGCGGAGATCAGCATGCCTACAAGATCGCTACTGCCTCTGCTTGAGTCGTCGCTTACCTGCGCCGAGCCCTCCCAGAGCGTTGCGCCGCTTCGCAGATCCACGAGCTTGGCATTGACCGCCACGACGCTTACGCTATTTAGCAGCATATACGAAGTGCCGTATTTGACGACATCCATGTATAGCACGGCGTCCGCGCCGAAAATCTGTCTTAGCTTGTGCGCGGAGATGTTTTGGATCTCGCTTGCCTCGTAAATTCCGTTATTTTTGAAGGTCTCATGCACGAGCGCGGGCGAAAATACATAATATCCCGCCTCGCTAAGCGGATAGATCGCATGAGTAAGCACGGCAGCGCCTGCGTCTACTTCGGTAGTTTCGTTGCTCGGCATCAACACCAAAATCGATCGCGGCTTAGCCTGCTGAAGCGCCGAGTAGTCGTAAATTTCAGGCTGCGAGCTTGCGCACGCGCTAAAAAACAGCGCCACGAATACGCTAAAAATCGCTATTTGAGCTTTATTTTTCATTTTTTAGCCTTTTTATTCGTTTTACCGCCCTGCTTTGCGGCAGCTTTGCCTTGCTTTGCAGAGGCTGCTTTAGCGGCTTCGCGTTCGCTTGTAGCTTTCGTTTCATCAGACTTAGCCTCTGCTTTTTTAAGCGCGGCTGGGTTTGTAACGAAGGTCAAAAACGGCTTTGATTCAGGGAAGGCCTGAGCTTCTTTCTCGAAATTCTCCCTCGCCCTCGCGCCGTTGCCCGCGTTTAGATATAAAAGCCCCAGATGCGAATAAAGCCCCGGCGGGACCTTACGCCCCTTTTCGTATGCCTTTTGGATAGATTTTTCAAGCGCTTCGATCTGTTCGCCTACGTCGCCTTCCTGCTTAAGATACTGATAGGTCGAGTCCGTGTAGCTGCCGTCCCAGTAATAAATTCGATCTCGGCTCCCGCCGCCGCAGCCGCAAAAGATCACGGCCGCAGCAGCAAGCGCAAGAGCGCCACTTGCTTTCAAATTTTATCCTTATCTTAGTTTAAACGCGCCGTTTTCAAGGCCGTTTACGAGATTATTGACCGCTTCGATGATCGCTAGGCTTAGCACCTTGCCGTTTAGCGTCGAATCATAGCCCGCAGTGCCGCCGAAACCTAGCACTTCGCGGTTTGATAGCTCATACTCGCCCGCGCCTTGGGTTGAAAAGACCACCTCGGACGTTCTGACGTCAACGATGTTTAAATTTACTTTAGAATACGCGGTTTGGGTCTTTCCTTTGCCTAAAATTCCAAACAGCTGATGATCTCCGGTCGTCTTGCGGCCAAACTCAGTCACGTCGCCGGTGATAACGTATCTGGCGCCTTTTAGATTTTGTGCAGTTTTAGAGATTGCACTTTCCTCTTTGATGGCGCGCATATTTGTGCGGTCAAGCACCGAGAAGCGTCCCGTTTGCTGTAAATTTGAGATTAAAATCGTCTGCGCTTGGTTGCCCAATCTATCCTCGCCGTCCGAGAACACGCCGTTGTTGTAAGAGGATTGGTTGTTAAAGCGTCCTACCGACACGGCGATCCGCTCGCCCGAGTAGTTGGTGTTTAGGCTCGCTACCGTAGGGGTTTGCACTACGCGAGAGCTCTCTTTCGCGCATCCGCTAAATAGCGCCAGCACCGAAGCTGCAATAACGGCAGCCGATATGGTTTTTTTGAAATTCATTCTTTACTCCTTAAGAAAAATTTTCCGTATGATAGCAAGAAATTCTTAAAAAAACGGATACGATTTGTTTCAAATTTAATTAATTTGCCTTAAAATACGCCATGTCAAAATCGCGGAAATTTGATAAAGATCGCGCAAACAGCGGCGTCACTTTAAAGTAAGCAAATTTTAAAAGAGGCTTGCCGATGCGAAGCCGCTTTTAAAAAGCTTATAAAAAACCGCGCGCAGCTCTGCCTCAATTTAAATTAAACTCATCCGGTTGCGCTGAAATTTAGGGAAGTTTAAACGATATGTTTTTAAAATTAAACTTATATTTTGCAAGGTGAAGCGCGTGTACTAAAGCTCTGCGAAATTTCAATTTTTTCAATGAGGCAGCCCGGATCGATCTTAAAAACGATAAAAGTTCAAATTTGAAAGGATCCATATGTTAAAAAGCTACTTTAAAAATTTAGGCGCAGATTTGCGCGCGGGCAAGCCGCTACTACATCCAATTCTGGTGACGGCGGCATTCTTGGCAGTGCGCCAGCTTTGCTACTATATAATTTTTCATTTTATTTTCGATCGCTGGTATGGCTGGGATTTCATAGGAAAAGGGATATTCGTATTTATGCTTGAGTTTACGTGCAGCGCCTATTTTATCACTCTATGCACACATTTTTTGCTCGTGCGAAAGATCAGATACTCTTTTGCGCTTATATGGGCGGCACTTGCCATTTTGCTCGTGACAGCGTGCTTTTGGGGATATTATCGCGTAGATATCGATCATCAAAAAGAAGGTGTGTTTTACTCTTTTTTCCTCGCATCCTTAATCGCCACGAGCATCTATCTTCTGTTTTTATCGGTCGTATGTAAGCGATTTTTGCCGATTATTTACGCAGCGGTATTTGTCGCAAGCTACGCATTGGCGATTTATATCGTTTTTAAGACGGAATTATTTGGATTTTTTTCGTCCGTTCAGGTGCTATTGATCGTTTGCCCTTTGCTATGGGCATTTTATTTCAAATTTGAGTTCAAAAGAATTTTCGCCTCAGAGGATAAAAACACGCAAATAAACGCACCTGCAAGTGGCGAGGAGTGAAAATTTATCCGCAACAAAATACTACAAAATTTTACTGCCGCGCACAAACGAGTAAAGCGGCAAATTTCACTGCCCGGGAGCACGTTTGACAATGCGACGATTAATTTTCGCCTTACAATCACGCACGTTTATTTTGTCTGCTTGAAAATAAATTTGTTATAATCCCGAAAATTTAAAAAATCACAAAAGGAGTCGTATGTTTAATATCCTACTCGTCGAAGACGACGAGGCTTTGAGCTCGGCGATAAGAGAAAAGCTGCTTGATGAGGGCTTTAGCGTGAGCTGCGCCTTCGACGGCAAGCAGGCGGCAGAGGCGCTGGATGAGGCGCACTTCGATCTGATCATCTCGGACGTGATGATGCCTAAGATGGACGGCTTTGAGCTTAGCAGATACGTTAGGCGCGACGGCAAGAGCCAGCCGATACTGATTATAACGGCAAAAAGTGAGATCGAGGATATGCAGACGGGCTTTAAAAGCGGCGCGGACGATTATATGAGCAAGCCGATAAATTTAAAAGAGCTTGTACTGCGCGTGCATGCGCTGCTAAGGCGAGCTAAGATCGCAAACGAAAAGCGGCTTCTCATCGGCGGAAGCGAGCTTGACTACGATACGCTTAGCGTCCGTGCGGCTGGCGAGCGGATAAGCCTGGCGCCGAAGGAATTTCGTCTTTTGTTTCTGCTGCTAAGCTACGCGGGCAGAATTTTTACGAGGTTTGAGATAATGAGCGAAATTTGGGGCTACGAGACGGACAGCGACGAGCGCGTCGTCGATACGCACGTCAAAAAGCTGCGGGCGAAATTTGAAAACTCCAAGGATTTTGAGATAATCACCGTGCGCGGGCTCGGCTACAAAGCCGTAAAAAAGAAGCGAGCGTGAAAAAATACCTCATCAGCCTAAAAAGCTTCATCGCGTTTTACTCTTCGCTCGCATTCGGCATGATAAATTTCATCGTCTGCTTCGCAGTTTGCATGCTTTTTTACATAGGCATCGGCGGCAAGATCGGCGGGTTTTGGGACGGAGTGGCGCTGTGCGCGATCATCTGCTTAATCACGATGGCACTAAATTTTACCCTGCTTTACTTCGGACTTAAAATTTTATTCCGCCCGATCAAGCGGCTACTAGGCGCGATCACCGCGATCGCAAACGGCGACTTTGAGGCGCGCGCCGAGCGCAAGCTACACGGACATCGCACCGATTACGTCTATATGCACGAGCTGGACGAGCTTGTAGTAAACGTCAATAAAATGGCGCAGAAGCTGCAAAAGCACGAGCAGCTGCAAAAGGAGTTCGTCTCAAATGTCTCGCACGAGATGAAAACGCCGATCTCCTCGATCGCCGCGTTAAGCGAGATGATAGAGAGCGGCGTGAGCGAGGAGCGCGCGGTGCGATACGCAGCCTCGATCGGCGCGGAAGCAAACCGCCTAAGCAAGCTCTGCACCGATATGCTAAAGCTAACCAGGCTCGATAGCGGCGCGGCAATCCGCCTAGATGAGACGGTACGTATCGACGAGCAGCTGCGGCAATGCATCATATCGCTGAGCCAAAGCTACGAAGGGCACGAGTTTGAGCTAGATTTATCGCCGCTTAGCGTGCGATCAAACGCGGGGCTGCTAAATCAAATTTGGCGAAATTTAATCGAAAACGCGCTTAAGTACTCGCGCCCGGGCGGTAAAATTTTCGTCCGTTGCCGCGCTTGCGATGGCTTTGCGCAGGTGAGCATCAAAGACGAAGGCATCGGCATCGCGCGCGAGAAGCTGGATAAAATTTTTGACCGATTTTATCAATGCGAGGAATCGCACAAGGAGCTCGGCAGCGGACTTGGACTTAGCATAGTCCGCACGGCGGCGGGTCTTTTAGGCGGACAGATCGAATACGAAAGCGAGCTGGGCATCGGAACCGAGGCGCGAGTTAAAATTCCGTTTAAATTTCAGATTAAGACGGCACGGATGAGCCGCGTCTTGCAATTCGTAGCTCGCCGTAAAATTTCGCCCCACAGACGCAAGTCATGCCGATGCAAGCTTTGACGGCGTAAAAAAGCGCGGGCGTGTCGCGCGCCGCATTCACAAAAAATTCTGCTTTAAATTTTATATCGATTTGCCGCGGACGCCTCGCGCGCCGCGACGAGGTCGGAATTCTGCTTTAAATTTACAGCTCGCTGCGACTTTGCCGCCCTTTACGACTTTACCGCGCATTACGGCGAGCGGCAGGCTCGCTTAAATTTGCCGCCGCTCGCTCGCACTTTGCAACGGACGGAGAAATTTTGTCCTAAATTTCAAAAGACACATTAAGAACACAATCACCTTATATAATCCCGCTCATAGATCGATCGGACACGCCCCTAGCGGTCCGAACCGAGCAAATAATGAAATTAAAAACAAAGGAGAAGCGATGAGTAAGGCCGTACTTCACTCGGTGCTAGCGATAGAGGCCATTTTATGGGGACTTTTATCAGCCGTGATTATAGGCACGTAAATTTTACGCTTGAGCCAGGCGATCTGCCGAAAATTTATAAAATTTGCGCCCTGTCTCGCATCCGCTGCGAAAAAGGGCGCACCCTCGCTAACGATAAATCAAAATTTTATTTACCCACCGCCTGCTGCGCAAACCCTGCCGCACATAAACCTCGCTGCGCATCAACCTCGCTGCGCAAAACCCCGCTACATGCAAATCCATACCGCAAGCAAGACGGCCGCACACAAACCTCGCTGTGCGCAACCTCGCCGCGGATAAGCCGGCTGCGCAACTAAAAATCGAATAAAAATTTTAAATACTACGAATGGACGAATGAGCTAGTTGATACCCCATTCATCCGCGCATTTTGCAATATGTGCTTGCCCGCAAACAGCTTGCATAGGAAAGCCAATTTAAGCAACGTAAATTTTAAAATATGCAGCCTACCTCCAAGCACGCAAATTTACGCCCTTGCCTCTAAGCGACTTTTAAAAGCTCTCGAGCTAAAATTTATCCCGATTTAAGATCAAATTTAAACCGGTTGGCGAAAATTTCACGAAAGACATCGCAAGCGGCGAAATCTCAAAGGAGCCTAGCGTGAAAAGATTGATAAATTTCCTGAAGCGCATTTACACGGATCTGCTTACAGGTAGAGCGCTGCTGCATCCGATCCTGCTTACGGCTGTATTTTTAGCGGCGAAATTCGGCACGATCTATCTTACGCATATTGCGATTTTTGGGCGAGAGTATTCTTGGGAAAATTTCGGCGAAAAGCCGTTTTATATGTCTTTCGATTTTACTGCAAATGCCTATTTTATCGCGCTATGCTTGCATTGGCTGCTTACCGGCGCGATAAAGCGCTCTTTTACGCAGCTAAGAACAGCCTTAGCGCTCTTGATCGTCGCGGCATGCATTTTAGGCTATCTGGGTGCGGATGAGCACTTCCAAAAAGAAGGCACGATGTTTTATTTTTTCGCAGGCTCGCTTATCGCGATCTGCATTTATCTTTTGGTCGCAACGATCAAGCTTAAAAGGTTTTTGCCCACAATCTGCGCGATCGCGTATGTTTTAAGCTACGTTTTTTGCGTGTGGATATATTTTAAAATACCGCTAAAATCGCTCTACGTAATCCGCGCGCTATTTTTGCTGTGTCCGCTTGCGTGGACGTTTTATTTCAAATACGAATTTCAAAAATCGCTCGCGAAAGACGCCGCAAGCGGCGATGAAATTTTAAATAATACAAACGGCGATGAAATTTCAAAAAGCAAAGCGCGCACGGAGAGTTAAATTTACAAAATTCCACCGCAAAGGGCTAAATTTACAAAATTTCGCCAGGGTTAAATTTTAAAATTTACCGCGCGGCGCTTTTATCCTTTTATATCCTCGATCACCTCTTCTACGAAACGGGCTGTATCAATTAGCCTAAAGCCCCATATTTTGGGATCTGCCGTGATTTTATTGTAAAAATCTTCCAATTCTTTCGCGGGAGATAATTCGCCCAATTTAAACGGGGCAAATTTTACTTTACCGATCTTTTTTAGATGTGGCAGCAGCTCCTTTAAATCCTTATGATTAAACCAGCAGTCCGTTCTAAGGAAGCCGCCGTTTTTCGAGCCTGCGATCTTGCTTTTTAAAAAATCATCCATTCCGGGCGGCTCTTTTTGCAGCAATCTGGTGCAGGCTAGGTGGTACTCGAGCTTCCTGGGCGTTTGACCTACTGCCGAGACAAAGCAAACGCCGTATCCCTGACGCATCCGGATAGACAAAACGTCGCCCTCCTCAAAACAGGGCGTTTTTTGTTTCGTAATTTTGGCTCGCTTAAGCGGTCTTGGGTTTTCGCTTTTTAGCTGAAGCGCCAATTTATCGAGCGCTTTTTGGCGGCTCTTTTGAGATCCATCAAAGACCTTATTCCACATCCCGCTTGCGCCGCCTTTTATGATAGCAAGGGCTTTTTCGCGGATTTCGTCGTTTAAAAATCCGATCTTCCAAAGCGAATACGCTAGGGCCGTCCAATAAATCTCGCTATAAAGCTCATCGGTGCAGAAATTTTCCGCCTGCGCTAAAACATCTTGCAGGATAGTTTCAACATCTTCGCCGTCCTTGTATCGCTCGGTGATAGTCAAATAGATATCGTATCCGTCGTCGCTGTCGATAATTTTCACCCCGTCTATCGCCATTTTTTCTCCTTTATTTTGATCTCTTTTGCCAATTTCACTGAGCCGAATTTTATCAAAATTTGAGCGCTTAGAAGATAAATCGTACGGTAGCGATACTTTAAGCATTGCTGATTATTTATTGCGCTATTGCGTCGCACGATTAAAATTTCATTCACATAAAATATAGCTGCTTACCAAATTCTATCTTTTAAAATTCTTTTCTCGGGGGCGGAAGGGGGTCTACTTACGAAACGTCGCCTTCCTTTGCTTCGGTACCGCCTCGCAACTACAAGCAGACCAGCCAAATCCTCACAATCCCGTTAAACATTAGCAGCGATTACGCCGATCTATCGTCTTTGTTAAGGGGGAAGGGGCTTAAATTACGAGGTCGCTCCCTTCCCCCTTAACAATCCTCCATCCCCGACGACGTTAGAGGTGGCGATGCTTTGTTAACGCAAAGCATCGCTGAGTTAAATTTAATAAATTTGCTTTAGATTTGAATATAAAATTCTAAAGCGAAGCGCCCAAGATAAGGCGCAGTATTTTTGCGTTTAGACGAGGCAGAAATGAGCCGAATGGAAGGAGCGTATATATAAATACGTGACTGAAATTCGGCGAAATTTCTAACGAAGTATAAACCAAAAAGACAAGCCTTAAAATCGCAAAATTTAACCCGAAATTTCCTTCCCCACACGGCATACGCCGCGCCCTCTTTCTCATGCTCCTGTAGCCCCGAGATCGCGCGCGCGAACAAAGCTTTGTTCGCAGGTCCCTTCATTAGCGCCTTTAAGCTTTTGTAAATTTTATCCTCCTGATATGACAGCAGCCCCGCGACGATCACTTCTAAACTACGCTCGCTGATGCCGTAGCGATCGATAAATGCCTCGATAAATTTTATATGCGCGCTTTGATGTTCGGCATCCACAGTCTCAAAGTATCGCCGCGCGAGAGTAAAATATTTTTCGCTCTTTAGTGCGAGACCGAAAACTGCGTAGCTGCCGCTCATCAGGCACTTTTCGCCGTCCGTGTCGGCATAGAACTCAAACTTGTGCTTTAACGCCTCGTTCGCGTAAAGCTCAAGCTCCCCGTCCAGCCCATGCGCGAGCGCGGCGGCGAAAAAGCGGTGAGTTTGCGTCTGCGCAAGGCCTTTGATCGGCAGATAAACTTTCTGCGCCTTGGAGCTAAGCTTTACGGCGTAGCTCGCGGGAAAGCCCGCCTTCAGCAGCTTTACGATGAAATTTAGCGCCTTTTTATACGCGCCCGCCGTTTCGTTTTTGATTTTTACGCGAACCTACGCGAAAACGTCGTTCGCTAGACACTCTACGTCCGCGTCTTTAAATTTTACTAGCTCTTCACCAAGCTCGCCCGTGCCGTGGTCTAGATAGCTTTGCGCCTGAGCTGAGCCGAAAATCTTCGCCGCGCACTCCAAATCCTTGCGCGCAAGATTCACATCCCAGCTATAGCGCTTAAATTTGATATTCCAAAGCGCCGCCCGCACGAAAAACGAAAGCTCGCCCGTATCCACGTTTTGCCGCGTAAAGTCTTTTTTGAGCTCGTAATCTTTACTCCAGCCGTCATCACTAATATCGTAAAATTTCGGCAGGAATTTCTCCTCTTTCCAGCGCCGCAGATTATTCTCTAGCGCGATTATAAAATCCCCCAAAAGCCGCCTGTTTTTGATATCCTGCACCGCGGCGATAACCCACTCAAGCAGCGCCGTTAGCGCCGCTTCGTCGTAATCCATAAGCGAAAGATCGAAAATGCGGTCCATAAACACGAAAATCTCACGGCCGTCTTTGATCTTTTTATCGCGGCGGATAATGAGCTCGTCTATATAATCATCTATTTTGCGCTTTAGCTCGGCTTTTCGCGCAGCGTTTTCAAAATAAAATTTACGCTCGCAGCTGCGCTGTGCCAAGCTCCCGCTCGCGCCTTCAAATTTGACCGCCAGATCCAGCTTATACGCAAAAAACGGCAGATTTGCTTCGGCCAAAAACTCCTCCTCCGCGCTCTTTGCGATAAGCGGGACGATGGCCTCAAACTCCTCGCGCTCTAGCTCGTCTATCTCGGGCGCATCGGCTCTAAAGC
>CAUSAC010000006.1:0-66204 GCA_963529615.1 uncultured Campylobacter sp.
TGTCCGAGGCGATATAGCGCGAAGTCGTATTTGATGGGATCGCTCGGATCGAAGCGCCTTAAGCTTTGCGTAAGCTGCAAAACTGCCTCAAAATCGTAACTCTTGCGATCGATCAACCCAAGCTTAAGCGAAACTTTGTGCGTGTGGGTATCGAGCGGGATGAGGAGGCGCGATTTTTCGATCTTTCCGTACAGCCCCAGATCGATGTCGCTGTCGCGCACCGCCCAGCGCAGGAAAAGATTGTAGCGCTTGTACGGCGACGTGGGCTTTTGCGCGAAGCCGCGCCCGAAAAAAAACTCATACCCCTGGCTGCGGTAGGGATTTAATTTGTAAATCTCGCCGATTAAAAAATTTATCCCATCCTCGATCCGTCCGCTTTTTTGCATGCCGCAAAGCACGCTATCTTCGATGCTAAGGCTATTTTTAAGCCGCTTTAAAGTTATAAAAATTTCAGCGACGTCGCGCGGGCTTTGAAATCTATATTTTTTGCCCGCAAGCTCCGCGCCAATGCGCTCATCGCTCGCGTCCAAAAGCGAAAAATCAAGCGAGCGGAGGAATTTTAAAATTTGAGCCGCGCTTCCGTAAGCAAACAGCGCGCAGATAAGCGCTACTACGTCGTTTCGATATCTCTTTGCGACCTGCAGCGGATCGGGCGCGCCGAAAAGATCCGCGTCGCAATTTTTCAAATCGGCGTAGTAATCTAAAATTTGCTTTAAGCTTTTCATCTTGCGTAGTAACTCATCGTCGTAGCGCCGAATTTGCGCGATTTAAGCAGCGCGAAATCGCCGATTTTAAGCGGCAGCTCAAGCTCGCTCATATGCTCGATCGCGATTAGCAGCTCGCACTGCGCGGAGCCCAGGCGCGCTATCAACGCCAGCAGCCGCTCGTAAATCTCACCAAAACCCTGCCTGATCGCAAACGGCGGATCCAGATAGACAAACACTCTACGTGCGGGATCGAAGACGGAATTTTCTTTGGAATTTGCGGTATGGCTTTCGCTAGAATTTGCAGCAGAACATTTGCCTAAATCGTTTGCGGTAGAGCTTTCGCCTAAACCGCAGGATAAATTTTCGCGGGAGTTGGCGCCAGAATTTTTTCTTAAACCGCGGGTTAAATTTACGTTCGGACGCGAATTTTCTTTGCAGCTAGCGGCAAAATTGCCGTCAGAATTCGCAGTGGAATTTTTTCTTGAATCATAGACGAAATTTGCGCTTGAATGTAAACTTTTTCTGCAGCTAGAATCAAAATTTTCGCCTAAATTTAAGCTTTTTTTCTCTTCACAGCTCACGTCTAAGCCCGCACCGCGATTTGTGTCAAAATTAGAGCTCTCGCTGCATTTTGAGCTTAAATTTAAGTTGCAATTAGCGGTCTCGGTGCCGCTTGCATCGTATTGCGAAGCGGAGCTCGCGTCAAACTTTTCGCTAAAGCTCGCGGCGTCCGTAGCTAGCGAATTCACACGATATTTTATACTAGAAGCGCCCGCATAATCGCCAATCTGGGCACAATCGCCAAAGCCCTCCTCGCCTGTATAATCATCATTTACACCACTCTGTGCGCCATTTTGCGCGCTGTCAGGCACACTGCTTCCCATGCCGCATTTAGCTAAATTTTTTACGCCGCTTTGCGCGCCGTCTTCCGCTTCTACGCTTTGCGCGGCGCGGTATCCGTCCTCGTCCTGCTCTACGCCACTAAAGCTTTTGCGGCAGCCCTCTTTTTCGCCGTCTAAATTTTCGCAGTAGGCGGCGGCATAGTTTTTGAAATTTTTGCCGCTCAAATTTGGCGAATTCGCGTCCGAGCATCCATTCATATTCGCCTGCAGATCGTGCAAAATTTCTGGCAGTCGTTCGAAACAATCGCCCAAAATCGCATTTGCACCGAGCCCAAAAAGCTCGAAATTTTTCCGCATTATTTTATGCGCGGCAGCGTCCTTTTCGATCGCATAAACGTTTTTTGCGCCGTTACTTAGCGCTTCAAGCGCCATCGCGCCGCTACCGCCGAAGCACTCGATAAACGCCGCGCCGCGCAACTGCGCTCGCCACGTATCGAAAAAGGAGCCTTTTACGATGCTTTTCGTGCTGCGCGTACTCGAAAGCGCGGGCAGAGTAAGCTTTTTGCCCCTATAAATGCCGCTTGAAATTTGCGTAAAGAGCGCGCCGCCAGGTTTGGAAAATTTAGCCATTTTGCCTTCTTAAAATTTCGATGATTCTTGTCTTGAACTCATCAAACAGCGCGCAAATTTCCTCTTCCGCCGCATCGTATCCGCTAAAATCCCGCTTTAGCGAGCCTTGAAAATCTTCTAACTTCGATAACAAGGTATTCTTTGAAAATGGTAGCGTCAAATCTCCGTCCTCGCCGATTAAAAATAGCGGTTTTGCCGAGCTTTGCGGCTCGTCGCTTATCACAAAGTCGCAATCCTGCGCACTTGCGGCATGGTCTTTCAAAAACAGCTCCAACGTCTTTTGTAAAATTTCGCAGTCGCAATCGATAAAAGCTTTCATCAAAGCCCCTTTTTAAATTTTATCATCTTAAACTTCTCGCCAAACTCCGCGCGCAGGTGATTAAACTGCAAAAGCGCGTTCTGATAGCCCTTCTCGCCGCTTTTTTGCATAAAAAGCTCTAAAAGCTGGACCGCGCCGAAGTCTATGAGAGCCGCGATCTGTCTTTTAAAATCCGCCGTCACGACGCCCGTGTCCTCAAACGCAGCACGCAAAATTTCAAAATTTACGTCGTAGGTAAGATCGCTCTTGCCGTAAAAATCGCTTAAGTTTTGCACCTCAAAGAAGCTAAAAACCTCGTGGTTTCGGTAAATCCGCAGGCTAAAATCGCCGCTAGCGCCCATCTGTCCGTAATCGAAAGCTATGAAATAAAACCGCTGCGCGCTGGCGCAAATTTCGCGGGCGAAGCGAAAGTATCCGACCGAGATTTCGCCGCGCGATATGCCGAATCTGCGCGCGAGGGTCAAAATTTCACGTTCTTTTATGGGAGCAAATTTTGCCGCACCGCTCTCTATAAAAAGCATATTTTCGCCGTCCACCGCCTCGCATTTAAAGGCGTCGAAAAGCTCGTTTGCCACAAATATCGCATCTTTAAATTTTGCCTCGTGTACGCTTGCAAAGTGCTTTAGCGCGATCTTGTCGCCGAAGCTCTCCGCAAAGCTCGCCCGCTGCAGCTCGCGCAGGCGCTCGTGCGGCTCGATAATCGCAAAGCTAAATTTATCAAGCGCCGCCGCACCGCCCAGCGTAAAGATCGCTTGCGCTATGTCGCAAAGCAGCCGCCCGTCGTGCGAGCCGATCTCTACGATAGCGATTTTGGCGCTATTTTGCGATTTTTTTGCAGGCGCAGCGTCTAAATTTAGCTCGCTCGCCGCAAGGTTTTGCCGCGACCTATTTGGGCTCGGCGCCGCGTCTAAGCTTAACTCTTGCGCCGCGCAAAAATCCGCGCTTAGACGTAAAATTTCGCGTGCAATGCAGATCCCAAAAAAGCTCCCTACGCTCACTGCAGTGTAAAAATCGCCGCTCTTGCCGATTTTAGCAGCATTTGCGTAGTAGCTCTCGTTTAGCCAGCCCTCGAAAAAATCGCTAAATTTCACGCCCGCACTATCTCGTCCAGGCTCTTGCGTAGGCGCGCAAAGCCCTCTTTGATCTCGGATTTTTTGATATTTAGCGCAGGCAAAAATCTAAGGGTGCACTTGCCGGATTTTAGGATCAAAAGCCCGTTTTGCAGGGCTTTGTTAAAGATCTCGCTCAGATTTTTTTCATCACGTAGCACGAGGCCTTGCATCAGACCGAGCCCCACGCGCTTTTCAATCAGGCTAGGATAGTCTGCGGCGACGGCATCCAGTTTTTTGATAAATCTTTTTATAGTCTTATCAAGCTTACCGCTCGCTTTTAAAAACTGAAGCTGCGAAAGCACCGCAAGCGCCGTAGAGGTCGCCAAAAAGTTACCGCCGAAAGTGCTGCCGTGCTCGCCCGGAGCGAAAATATTTTGCTGCGCCACGCACGCGCCGATCGGCACGCCGCCCGCAAGACCTTTGGCAAAGGTGATGATGTCGGGGCGGATGCCGTAAATTTGCGACGTCGCGAACTCGCCCGTGCGATATACGCCGCACTGCACCTCGTCGGTGATCAAAAGCAGCTTTTTCTCTTTCAAAACCGCCGCCAGCCTTTGCACGCTCGCCTTATCCAGAGGCTTGATACCGCCCTCGCCCTGAACGAGCTCGATCATCACGGCGACGCTATTTTCATCGATATGCGCGATGATATCCTCGATATCGTCGAAAAATTTAAACCCGGGCATATAAGGCGCAAAAATTTCCGGATGAAATTTCTCCTGCCCCGTAGCTTGCAGCGTCGCTAGCGTGCGGCCGTGGAAGGAATTTCGCAGAGTTAGAATTTCAAATTTCTTATTAGGGAAGTTTACGGTGCCGTATTTGCGCGCCATTTTGATAGCCGCTTCGTTCGCCTCCGCGCCCGAGTTACAAAACACGGCGTAGCTGCGATACCCCAAAAGCTCGCTAATCTTTTGAGCCAGGGCTTCTTGGGGTAGAATTCTATAGATATTTGAGCCGTGGATGATCTGCGCGGCTTGCGTGCCGATCGCTTCCAGCACGATTTCATTTGCGTGCCCCAGGCAGTTTACGCCGATGCCTGCGCCGAAATCTACGTAGTCCTTGCCCGCTTCGTCATAGACTATCGAGCCCTCGCCTCTTACCAGCGCTACGTTTACGCGCGCAAAATTATCCATCAAATAGTTCATTGTTTGTACTCCACTTTAGGCAGATGCCAAGATTTGTAATAAGCCACCATGCGAAACGCAACCCCCAAAACCAGCAAAATAATCACCGAAACTACGCCGCCAAGTCCCAATCCATCAAGCACGAAATATATTAAGCCCACGCCCATGCTTATCGTGCCATAAAGCCCCGTATGCAAAAACCACGGCACTTCGTTCAGCAGCACGTCGCGCAAGATGCCGCCGCCCACGCCGTTACAAAACGCGATCAGTACCACGCCGAAAACGTTGTGATTATAGCTTAGCGCAACCATCGCCCCGACGATCGAAAAGCTTACGACATCGATCGCATCGGTTAGAATAAATAAAAATTTACCCTCTAAATCGCGGTTTTCGTAAAGTTTGGCGAAAATGGCTACGGCACTTACCGCAAGCACGATCGTTACGGGCGCATAGTGCGTAAACGAGTAGATCTCGCGGCTTACTAAGGTGTCGCGCATGATCCCGCCGCCAAGCGCCGTCAAAAATGCCGCGATAAAAATCCCAAGCCAATCGCAGCCCTTCTTCACGCCGAATAAAAACCCGCTAAGCGCCGCCGAAGCGATGCCTACGCACTCCGTAAACTCTAAAATACTCATATCACAAACCGCTAAAATCCTTTTAAAAACGCATTTTACAACAACTAAATATAAATTTGGGTAAAGCGCGACGAGCGGGAGAAATTTAGGCGCTGCGGGATAAATTTCAGAGCGGCGAATAAAATTTGAGCGCGGCGAATTAAAATTCTACGAGATAGAATTTTACGAAACAGAATTTCGCTAGATAAAATTTTACGCGGCAGAATTCTACACGGATAAAATACGGCGTCGCTTCCGCGCAAATATAAAATTTAGACTTTAAATTTATAAATGTCCGCGGGATAAAATTTCACAGAACTTTATTTCAGCTAAAATATACGGCGTCACGGTCTGGCGCAAATTTTAGCTTTAAATTTACGGCACGTCCGCGCTAGAAAGAATTTGGCGCTAGCGAAATTGGCTCTATGCTTACACTAACGGCGCGTAAATTTTGATTTGAAATTGCGCCCTTATTTTGGCGCCGTGTTTTGCCGCTATAAAATTTTATGAAATTTTACGACGACCTAGCCCGCGCGGAATTATACGTAAAATTTTAAAATTTAGCGGTCGAATTCTGCGTGGAATTTTACGCCGAGTCCCGCTAGATTAGCGCAGCCGCTCTTTTAAAATTTCCCAAATACCGGGCATTGCCAGCAGTCCATTATGCGGCGCGGCGGCTATTTCATAAAATAGATCGCCCGCCTTAAGAGATCCCGCAAGATCGCGGCAGTGTTGCACGGGTATCAGCTCGTCGGCGGCGCCGTGGATGAGCGTGATCTGAGTGCCGCGTGCCGCTTGCAAAAATTCTGCGGTCGGAATCTTGTAGCGGATCAAAAATTTCGGTACGAAGGGGATTTTTTCGTGCGCAAGCCGCTCGAAGCTAAAATATGGTGCGAGCAAAATCAGTCGCGCCGCGTCCCACTTCGCGGCCTGCTGTGCGGCGATGCCACTTCCGATCGAGTAGCCGATCATCGCGAGCCTCTTTGACGAATACTGCGTTAAAACGTAGCGGCTCATCGCATCGGCGCTCGCAAAAAGCTGCTGCTGCGATGAAATTTTGCCGTCCGATTTGCCGTAGCCCGGGTAGTCGAAAATATAAAAATCGTATCCCAAAGCCGCAAAATCCGCGCCGTATACGCCCCAGCCGCTCACGTCGCCGAAGTTGCCGTGAAAGAACAAAATCGCGCCTTTGGGCTCTGCTGCGCTAAATTTCAGCCCGTTTATCGACCCGCCCTCAAACGGGATATTGATCTCTTGAAATTTTATCGCAGCAGCGTTTGCATTATTGCCCGCAGCGCCGTTTCCTGCGGTGTTTTCGCCGACGCGCTCGCCGCTAGTTTGAGCGTTTTTGTTTTTGATCTCGCCCGCTACGGCGCCGTTTTCTTTTACGCCACCCTCCGCAGAAGCGTTTTCGTCCGCGACGCCGCTTGTAGAGGCGCTATTTTTCGTAGCGGACGTCGGTATGTCTAAATACTCGCCGCTCTCAGGCGCATTTACAAGTCCTGCAAATTCGGAATTTTCAAAGCTAAATTTGAAGTTTTTATCCAGCGGCTCGCCCAAAAATATCAGCCGCTCCTGAAAGATATAAAGTGCTGCCGCGATCGCCGCATAAAGGCACGCCGCGATAACGCACAGTCTAAGTAAAACTCTCATCGCCGTCCTTTAAAATTTAAAGCCGAGACATAAAAACGCGCAAGACGCTAAACTTTAAACTCGCTCAAAAACCACTGAAATGCTAGGATCAGCCCCGGCGCGCGCACGATCTTTTCGTCGAACATAAACTCTCGCGCCTTGGCTGCAGGCAGATAGAAAAGCTCGATATTCTCGCCGTCCGCGCCGCCGCCGGCTCCTAGCTTCATAGATTCGTCGATACGCGCGAAGTATAAAATTTGACGGTTCGCCGCAAAGCCCAGGGCGCTGTAGTAGCTCGTGATAAATTTCAGATCCTTCACGGCATAGCCGGTCTCTTCGAGCACCTCTTCGATCGCCGTTTGCTCCTCGCTGATACCCTTGTCCAAAATGCCCGCGCAAAGCTCATAGGTGTAGCCCTTCTCGGGCGAATTTATTAAATTTTCCTCTTGATAAAACCACACGCTGGGGCGAAACTGCTTGACGAGCAAAAGCGCGTCGCGCTGCGTATGATAAAGCAAAATCGAGACGCTATCGTGCACCTTGACGCAGTCCCACGCGCGCGCTACGCCGTCCATTTCAAAATTTAAGCGAAAGGGTTTAACGAAATTTGAGCTTTTAAGCTCGGAAATTTTAAAATTTTTTATAGTAGTATCCACGTCGCAAGTCCTAAAAAGCTAAAAAATCCCACGATGTCCGTCACCGTAGTAAGCAGCACGGAGCTACCGACGGCGGGGTCGATATTTAATTTTTTAAGCGTGATCGGAATGACAGCGCCGAAAAGCCCCGCAAGAGTTAAATTTAGCACCATCGACATCGCAATCACCAACCCCAAAAGCTTAATACCGAACCAAAAATACGCCACAAACCCCATCAGCGTGGCAAAAATGAGACCGTTTATGAAAGCGATCGTGATCTCGCGAAAGAGAACCTGCTTTTTGTCTTTAAACGCTATCTCGCCCAGGGCTAGGCGGCGCACGGTTACGGTAAGCGCCTGCGTGCCGGTGTTGCCGCCCATGGAGGCGACTATCGGCATAAGCACGGCAAGTGCGACCAGCTTTTCGATAGTGGCGTCAAAAAGTCCGATGATCGTAGAGCTTACGATCGCCGTGCATAAATTTACCGCTAGCCACACAGCGCGCGCGCGTCCCGCCTTAAAGATCGTAGTCTCATCGTCCTCCGCTTCGTCATTGACGCCCGCGAGGTTGTAAATTTGCTCGGTGGCACGCTCTTGGATGAGATCGTGAATATCATCGGCAGTGATACGCCCGATAAGCACGCCGTTAGCATCGACAACGGGGATGACGTTAAGATCGAATTCTTCAAAATCCTTGATCACATCATCGATCTTATCGGTATCGGTGGCGAAGTGGATTTTGTTTTCGGCGCCGAATTTTTGTGAAATTTCTTCCAGCGTGAGCGAAAAATCATATAAAATCAGATCGGACGTCGAAAAGGTAGTAAGCAGATGCCCCTTTTTATCGAGCACGAAGAGCTGAAAGACATTCTCGATCTCGTCCTTTTCGCGCATAACGCGTAGCATCTCGACCGCCTGCCCCAGGGTCTGATCCTGCCTCGCGCTAAAGACCTCGGTCTGCATATACGCGCCCGCCTCATCTTCGCTATATTTGGAGATAGTAAGAATATCGTGGCGATCGTCCTCATCAAGCCCATAGAAAATCTGCTCGGCCTTGTCCTCGTCGATTTCGCCGATGTTTTGCAAAAGCTCCGCCTGATCGTCGCTTTCGAGCTCCTCGATCGCTTTGACGATCTTTTCGTGAGGTAGAGTTTCGATGACGTCTTCGAGCATATGCTCTGGCATCTCAAGCGCAGCATCGGCAAGATCCTCAGGATCTAGCTTTTTTAAGAATTCTACGTATTTTTCTTCGTCGTGCTTCTTTAGAGTTTTTAAATGCTCCGTAAGATCTGCGGCACTCAGCTCATGCTCAAGCGTATCGCCTAGATGCGCATCAAGAAGCGCCTTAGCTTCCTCGACGTCGTCCAGCTGCTCTTTATTTTCCATTTTCAGCCTTAATTTATCGTGATAAGCGACTCGTAGTTTTCAAATTTAGCAGGGTTTTTCGAGCCGTCTTTAGCCGCAGCCATTCTGGCGTCCATATCTTTGACGAGAGCTTTAAATTTAAGTTCTTCGGCGCTTATGACGTTAGTTTTTTCAATCTTGACTACCTTAAGCGGATCTATAGCCTGCTTATTTTTATAAAGTCCGAAGTGCAGATGCGGTCCCGAACTAAGCCCGGTCGAGCCTACGTAGGCGATTAACTGACCTTGCTTGACACTAACGCCTGCTTTTGTGCCGCTAGCAAAGCCGCTAAGATGCGCATAAAGCGTACTGATACCGCCGCCGTGGTTGATCTCTACGGTATTGCCGTAGCCGTTTTTACGCCCTACGAAGCTAATCTTGCCCGCCCCTGCGGCATTTACCCTAGTGCCTTTGGGGGCTGCATAATCTACGCCTAAGTGCGCGCGATATCGCTTTAAAATCGGATGAAATCTTTTAGGGGTAAAATACGATGAAATTCTAGTATAAACAAGCGGCGTGATTAGTAGAAAAGATTCGACCTTTTTACCGCTTCGGTCGTAGTATTTATCGTCGAAAAAATATAGCGATTTGGGCTTTTTATTTTCCTCGATCATTCCTGCGGTGATATTTACTCCGCCAAAAGGCTTGCCAAGGCGCGTTTTTTGCTCGTATAGAATCACAAGCCGATCGCCCTTTTGCAGCTTTTTAAAATTTACCTCATTTTTAAAAACAAGCATAAACTCATTCGCTAAAGCCGCATTGCCCGTAGCTTTGATGATGTCTTGATAGGGCGAGCTTTCGATCTGAATTCCTAATGAGTAGCTGTTTTCCTCATAAACTATCGGAGTATAAACGAATCTAAAAGTGCCGAATTTATCGCGGTAGATGTGGATCTGAAGCTCCTCACTGACGGGGATTAGCAGCTGGGAGACACGGCCTGCGGGATCACGCAAAATTTGACACTCCACGCCCGCTCGCACCTCGGCGGCAAGCTCTTGGTCCTCTTTATCCAGGTCATAATACACCGATGCGGGGATGCCCGTAGTTTCCATAAATTGAAGCAGACTCACGCCATCGGGCCAGGCAAACTTCTCTACGCTGGGGTTGTTCGCAAAAACTACGCCTATCCACAGAAAAAGCAATATAAAAATTCTAGTCATATAAAACCGCTTTGAAATATTATTTTAAGGCGGGATTGTAACGAAAAAACGCTTATATTTCGTAAATACAGTGGAATTTTATCGCTAATTTCAAAGTTTTATGTATAATTAGCCGAAATTTTATTCAGGAGCAGAATTTTGAAAAAAGCTTTACTCATTTTAGGTCTATTTTTAAGCGCGGCGATAGGGGCGGAATTTAACATGCCGCGATACGAAACCGCCCTACTTAGCGTAACGGATGGTTCGGGCGAGATCACAGATAGCCCTAAGATTGCCGTAGGCAGCAGCGGAGTTGTGATGCATAATTTCGGTAGCGGCGCAAGCTCCATCATCGCGCGCGCAGTCGTGACGCAAAAAAGCGTAGGCAAGGCAAAGGTACGATTTGAGGTCTTTGATATGTTAGCTCAAGAGGCGCTGCCACTGCCTAAAATTTTACCTGCAAGCGGCGATAAAGTGATCTTAAATTTCCTCTATGACCGCGCCATAATCGTCGCGCCTAACGCTGAAATTTACGAGCAGGTTATCAAGGCTTTTCCGAATATAAATTTTATCCACCCAGATCTTGGCGGCGCCTATCTTAGCTACAACCACAAGCCAAATCCCAGCCGTGACGATTTTCGTAAAATTTGCGCGCAAAACAGCGCCGGACTGATTTTTATCGCGATGGATAAACAAGGCGTATTTGCCGACTGCGGTAGTTTCAAGCCTTTGCGTACGTTCGCTAGCGGCAACGTGGCTTATTATCAGCTGCCGTTTTACTCACGCGTGGGCGAGATAAAGACCGTCATTTGGGACTTTACTAATGGCCCGATCAGCGATTACGACAAACACTACCGCTATTTGCTGGGCTTAGACGGCGATGAATAGCGCTGCGCAAGCGTTTTTTACAAATCTATTAGGCGCGGATAATGCCTATTTTGACGAGGCTCATCGCACAGCATACTGCTACGACGCGACGAAAAGGCGCTGTCTGCCGGACGGCGTGCTTTTCCCGCGAAGTGAAGACGATGTCAGTCAAATTTTAAAATTCTGCAACGAAAATTTAATCCCCGTAGTTCCAAGAGGCGCAGGTAGCGGTTTTACGGGTGGATCTTTAGCCGCAAACGGCGGAGTGATTTTGGCATTTGAAAAACATATGAATAAAATTCTAGAAATCGACATGCAAAATCTACTCGCCGTAGTCCAACCCGGCTGTATAAATATCGATCTGCAAAAAGCAGCTGCAGCGCGCGGGCTTTTTTATCCGCCCGATCCCGCAAGCCAGGATTATTCCACGCTAGGAGGCAATGTCGCCGAAAACTCCGGCGGTATGCGCGCCGCAAAATACGGCATCACCAAAGACTACGTAATGGCACTGCGTGCGGTACTGCCTAATGGAGAGGTGATCCGAGCGGGCAAACGCACTATCAAAGATGTCGCAGGCTTCAACGTGGCAGGAATTTTAATCGCAAGCGAAGGCGCGCTTGCCGTCATCACCGAAATCACGCTCAAACTAATCCCGATGCCAAAGCTTAAAAAGACCGCGATGGGCGTTTTTCCTAGCGTAGATGCAGCAATGAATGCCGTGTATAAGACAATGGCAGCCGGTATCACGCCCGTGGCGATGGAATTTTTAGACGCGCTGTGCATAGCCGCGGTCGAGGAGAAATTTCATAAAGGCTTGCCAAGGGATGCGGGCGCGATTTTGATCTGCGAAACAGACGGCAATTTAGAAGCAATGCTTTTGGAGGAGCTCGCGCTCATAAAAGAAATTTTTGTTCAAAACGGCGCGAGCGACTTTCGCGTCGCAGAAAGCGAAGAGGAGCGTGCGGGCATTTGGTTTGCGAGACGCAACTGCTCGCAGGCGATCAATATCTACGGCACGCTTAAGCTAAATGAGGACATCACCGTCCCGCGCTCGCAGCTGCCCGAGCTACTGCGCCGTATCGCGCGCATCGGCGATAAATACGGCGCGCGCGTGCCCTGCTTCGGGCACACGGGCGACGGCAATGTCCACACCAACGTCATGGTCGCCGACAAAAAAGATGAAGCTCAGGTGCGACGCGGACATGACGCAATCACCGAAATTTTCAAAGCTGCAGTTGATCTTGGCGGTACGCTCAGCGGCGAGCACGGCATCGGACTAAGTAAGGCGGAATTTATGCCACTAGCTTTTAGCGCAGCAGAGATGGAGCTATTTCGCGCAATCAAAAGGGCTTTCGATCCAAAAGACATCTTAAATCCTGGAAAAATGGGGCTTTAAATTAGGATCGTCATCCAACTTCTACGGTGATTTGAAATCGATTTATCCCACTTATCTCATCTAAAATTTTACTTTCTTACAATATGCCTACTTAAAATTTATCTTGCTTGCAATTTAGCTTATTTACAGGCTACTTCGAGTTAGTTTCAAGCTTGATCTACCCATTGACAGATCGATTTTGCTTGCTTTGCGATGAATAATTTTACTTGTTTATTGATAGATTCCATCCACTTGATAATTGATTTTACTTACTTCGCAGATTGATTATCCCGTGCGATCTTCTTCGGATATTTTTGCCATATCAGCTGTGATTGCATAACTACTCGCTAGTTTGCGCAATTTTTTCTCTTTCAACGATATATAATTTAGCACTATTATTATGATGAAATCCCTATATCGCGATGGATAAGTCTATGATAAGTTAAAATTCTGTCAATAAAATCCACAGCATAGATTAAATTCCAAACTTATAAGATACTGAAATTTCAAAATCGCTATCTATCGCCATTATCGCAATATGCGGAATTTCAGCGATAAAATTTAGAAATAAAATTCCGCGGAATTCCATAAAATCCCATAAAGCTCCGCAAAATTTCTATACTAATTTCGATCTCGCCGTATTATCTAGCTAGCCCTGCCATCTATTTGGTCGCATTAGCCTCGCTTGCATTTATTTTATTCATCGCAGCTACTACGTTGCAGCTAAACTCAGCTCCCAGCTTGCAGGCTTTGTCGTAGTAGATCATCGCTTTATCCAGATCTGGCTCGCCAAATTCCTTCTTTGAATACGCTAGCCCGACCCTTTGGCATCCCTCTGCCAAAGCAGCATCGCAAGATTTTAGGAAAAACTTAAGAGCGCCCTGATAGTCTTTTTCTTCGTAGCTAGCGACCGCAGCATTTAAGCAGCCCTCGCCTAGTCCCAAATCGCATGATTTGGCAAAAAATGCGAACGTATTTTTCTTATCCGCATTTTTATAAGAGATTATCGCGGCGTTGTAGCAAGCTTTGGCGGCTCCCAGCTCGCACGCTTTGGAATAAAACCGCGCGGACTTGCCCTTATCTTTTGTAGTTTTATATAAATTTTGCTCGTCGTAATATAAATCCCCCGCGATAGCACAGCTATTTTCTAGCCCTGCTTCACAAGCTTTTTCAAACGGCTTTTTTGCTGCCTCATAATCGCGCTCCTCAAGCAAATATGCTCCGTAGTCTTCGCACGAATTAGCCCTACCGACGCCACATCCGACAAACGAGACCCCCTGCGGGAAAAATATCTGCGCGAGCAAATAGGCTGCTACGATTAGCGCGGCAATCGACGCTAAAATTTTCATTTTTGCTCCTTTTAAATTTTAAAAATAATTATAGCAAAAAGCGAGGGACAAAATTTTAATTTTTGATAATAGCTGTGAAATCTCCGGCGAATTTTTGCAAAATTCCTATCAAAATCCTAAGCAAAATTTTTGAATAAAATTCTAAACGGAACTTTGAGCGGAATTTTAAAAAGGCAAATTAAAATTTTACTTGCAAGATTGTTTTTATGGCTGGCTTGCCTCAATTTTTACTCGCACGTCTATGCGGCATCCATGGCGCCCGTAGTATTTATAATAACTAAAGCATTTAATCCTGAGGTCTGAAACACCTGCAGCCTCTGCAATGGCGATTTATCAGAGTGACAATTTAGTGCATAAAATATTTTGTCGCGTACCAAACCCGCGACAAGCATCTTGCCGTGCCCTAGAAAACTTTTGAAAATTTCGCATTGCTGCTTAGAAATTTTAAAAAATTTTACGCCGCCAGCCTTTAAATTTTATCTTAGAAATAGGCTTGCCTATGCCAAAACTGCAGGCGTAATGCGTCTTTAGGCGTTTTGGCTCCAATACCCAGGCTTCTTAGATCTACACCACTTAGATATATGAGCCTTAAAATAATTTAGGCCGCGCAGTATCTGTATAGCGTACGTAAATTTCATCTATGTAGGTTGCGACTGAGATTTCAGCCGCGCAAGCCCAGCTCGTAAAATTCTGCTAGTTTTAAAACCCAAATGCCACGTAGAATTCTATCTATTTAAAGAGCTTTACTTCAAAATTTATTCGCTGCAAGCCGCACTCTCTAGCGCTCAAACTCTATCACAGCCTCCTCCTCGCCGAACCACATCACGGAGTTTTTCATATCGCAAAACTTCGCCTCATCCGCCATCAGCTCCGTTAGCACCGCTCGCGCCGCCTCACTGTTTCGCGCATCCGCAAACGCCTGCACGCTCTCATACCACAGCTCGCCCATCGCATCGTAGTCAAACGCCGCCGTCTCGCGCTTAGTGCTCTGCCCCTCTGGAAAGATGGGCATCGTTTTTGCATAGCGGACGATATTTAGTACCTTTTGATTAGCTAAAACCTTTTGTGAATGCGCCGCCCAGTGTGCCACAAACTCCTGCTGCGTGATGCCCGGTGCCCTTTTTACTAACATCGTGATCTTAAACATAACCGCTCCCTAAATGAAATTTATCGCAAAATTTGCGCCCTATTCTATGATGCATCCGCGTTTTTGCAATTTTGCTTAGTGTTCTTTGCGTCTAAATAGACCTTACAAAAACTTAAAATAGCAGCCGTACACGCTAGCACAGATCCCAAAATGCATAAGCCTCACTACTTAAAGCTCAAACCGCCGTCAATCTCACTCGGTTTAACCGCCTAAAGCGTCATTTACAGCTGCCGCCAAAATAAATTCCGCAGACTCTTTGCGGGCAAAGTAAAATTCTGCCAAACCTTAGTGGACAATAAAATTTTACCGACTTTCGGCGCGCATAAATTCCGTCCATTTAGGCGGGCAAGATAAAATTTTGCGAGCATTAAGTGGTCGGCAAAACAGACGAGTGGCAATTCTCTCTTGCGTCGCCGCGCGCAAATTACGTTGCTACGCATGCGCCTAGCCCCTGCTCGACAAAAACCTCTGCAAAATTATCGTCGCGGCGATGCTATCAAAGCGCGCATCCTTGCCGCCGCCCTTAGCGCCTTTGCTCGCAAACTCCGCCGCTTCGGCGCTCGAAAAGCTCTCATCTTGAAATTTTATCTCGCCGTCAAAATCCAGCAGCGAGGCGAAGTGGCGTATGCGCCTGCTCATCTCCTCCTCGCTCGCCCCGCCGCGCGGCACGCCCAGCACGAGCACGCTGGCGCCCTTTTCGCGCAGCAGTTCGCTTAGCTCGCGTGCGGCTTGGGTGCGGCTTTTGCGCAGGATCGGCTCGCACGGAAGCGGCGTCTTATCATCTGGTGCCGCCGCCACGCCGATACGCTTAAGCCCAAGATCGATCGCAACTATCAAAATTTATCCTTTGCTAACATCAAATTTTGCGGAATTCCGCTATTAAAATTCTATCGCCGAAATTCCGCGATCGGAATTTCATAGCTAAATTTTATCGCAGAATTCCACCGTGGAATTTTATGAAATTTCATACAAAATAGGCATAATAAATTTCACTCGCTCGCGCCGCTTGCGAGCTATTAAATTTAGCGTGCCGCGAGCTTCAAATTCCAAAATTTCGATCGCCGCGCCGACTTGGTACATCCTCCGCACCGAGTCCGCGTGAGCCACACGTAAGCGATACCCTAACTCACGGCGGGCATAAATCCTGCCGTGCAGGTACCGGACGTGCAACCAACCCACCCCACGTAAAACCAAAATTTTAAAGCAAACCCGCACTCACGCGACGGAGCAGACACAGCCCCTCTGCGCTTTATAGCTCGTAAAATTTTGCCGCCACGCTCAAAATTTTTCCTTGCGGCAAATTCAGCCTACTACGTTTATGCTGAAATCCACAGCCAAATTTACCCACAAAAATTTAGCACGATAGGCAAACAAACATTTAAACGCTATTTCAGAAAATTTTATGCATTTTAACGCTTAAATTCCGCACCGCAAAGTATTTATAGATCGCGCGCGGCATTCACAAACCGATCATTACCGCAAGCGGAGGCAAGCGGCGCTGCACAAACAAACCGCGCCAATTTGTTTTTAGTTCTAGTGCGACCTGCGGAAGGTAAAATTTTACCGAGCCGCCTTTTTCTAAATTTAAACTCCGGCCGCGCAGACTACGCGCCGTGTAAACAAGCCGCACTAGCGGGCGGCGCCGATCAAACCACGGCGAGTAAGCACCAGCCGCCGACTACTTTGCCACGATTTTTGCGCCTAAAATTTCGATCCTGCCTTCAAGCTCGTATTCGTAAATTTTATCGCCGAAGCGCTCAATCGCCGCTTGCAGATCGGAATTTAGCGCTAAAAATTCCATCACCTCATCCTGTGCGCGCTCAGTATTTTGCGGCGTCTGCGGAGCCAAAGAGGCGACGAATTCGCCAAAATCCGCGATCAGCCGCGCCTGAGATTTTGCGAGCAGATCATTCGTGCCCGCGCTCTCGTCCATGCGGTGCGGCAGCACGTACACGGGTATGCCCATCTCGCGAGCCAGGCGCGCGCTTTGCAGCGAGCCGCTGCGAGGCTCGGCTTGAGCGACGATCAGCGCTTCGGACAGCGCCACGACGATACGGTTGCGCTGCAAAAACTGAAATCCGCGCACGCTCACGCCGTCCTCATACTCGCTAAGCGCGAGGCTGCGCTCATAAATTTTGCCGATCATGGCGGCGTTTTGCGCTGGATAAATTTGATCAAGGCCATTTCCAAAAACTGCGATCGTATTTGGAAACGCCCCTTCGTGCGCGGCTATGTCGCAGCCGATCGCCGCGCCGCTTACGACGCAAAAGTCCGCATCGCTCAAAGCGCGCGCGAGGCGCAGGATCAAATTTTTGCTATAAACGCTCATCTTGCGCGAGCCCACAATCGAGATGCGGCGCTTTTGAAGCAGCGCCGGCTCGCCCCTAAAATACAGCTGCGCGGGCTCGCTCGCACCAAGCCTTTTTAAGCTTGGAATTTTAAAACCGAGCTCACTCGTAGTATTCATAAATTTCGTCCAAATAGACCAAATCGACCTCGCCTAGGATGTCGGCGCTGTTTGCGAGTGCGCGCAGAGTGGAGCTTTTGGGATGGCCGATAGCGATGGCATAACCCTGCTTTTTAGCAAGTGTCACGGCTTCACGCAGCTTTTTGCGCACCGCGGCGACGCTGTTTTGATTATCTAAAAACACATCGCGATGCACGTATCGCATGCCGAGCCCCTTCATCGCCGCCTTAGCCTTGGTAGCGGGGCTCGTGCGCGAGTCGATAAATAAAAATCCATGCTCGTTCATCGCGCGCAGTAGGTTTTGCATCGCGCGCTCGTCGGCGGTAAATTTAGAACCGGTGTGGTTGTTTATAAATTTAGCGTTCGGAAAGTCCGCGCGCAGCTTGGCTATGACGCCTCGCAGCTTCTCGTAATTATCCGAAGCTCGCAGCGTTGCGGAATTATTTTTGGCAGAACTTGCTTCCATCGGCAGGTGGATCGCGTAATGCTCAAAGCCGAGAGCGAGCGAGCGCGTGTCCTTGCGCTGATACTCGGGCGGGAAGATGGACGGCGTCACGCGCACGGGCAGAGCGGCGATCTTTTGCGCCTGCTCGTCGGTGCCTACATCGTCGATGATGATCGCTAGCTTTGCGCGAGAGCCTGCGGGCAAAGCCTTGCGCGGCGATTTAGAAAGATCGTCCACGCCGCCGGAAGCAGGACTTTGCGCGGTAGAATTTATGGAATTTCCGGATACGGAATTTGACGCGGTAAAATTTACGTCAGGTCCCTCACCTGCCGAATTTACGGCGACGGAATTTGCGGAAGCCATAGAATTTGCGGAATTTTGCGAGTTGTCGTTTGTAGAATTTTGTCCTGCGGAATTCTGTCGTGCGGGCTCGATGCTCATCTTCGGCGCGGTTACGTTTTGCTCGGCGATCTTATCAAGCTCCTTTTGAATCAGAGCTTCCTTCTCCGCAGCGCTTAAACGCGGCTTTTTACCGCGAGGATCGGAAGGGCTTTCGGGAGCTTGTTTGCGCGAGCTTTGTTGCAACGCGGCTTTATTACCCGAAAATACGAGATCCAAAACCGCGTAGGTAACCGCACCGCTTAAAAAGCATAAGATTACGACAAAGGCGATCGCTATATAATTGATCGGGCGCTTTTTGAGGCGCCCGTGTGGATTTGTATTAGCCAAAGCTCAGCCGAAATTAGTTTTTATCTTTGTTTATGAGCTTGCCTTTGGCGATCCACGGCATCATCGCGCGAAGCTTCTCGCCGGTTTTGCTAAGCAAACTATTTGCCGTGATGTTGCGCTCGGCGTTCATTCGCACGTAGCCAGCTTTGCGCTCGAGGATGAAATCTTTTGCAAATTTGCCGTTTTGGATCTCCTTTAGCACCTCTTTCATCGCCGCTTTGCTGCTTTCGTTTACGACGCGGTTGCCGCTTACGTAATCGCCGTATTCTGCGGTGTTTGAGATCGAGTAGCGCATATCTGCCATGCCGCCTTGATAGATGAGATCCACGATCAGCTTCATCTCGTGCTGGCACTCAAAATACGCCATCTCAGGCTCATATCCAGCCTCGACGAGGGTCTCAAAGCCTGCGTTAATGAGCGCGCAAAGTCCGCCGCAAAGCACAGCCTGCTCGCCGAAAAGATCGGTCTCGGTCTCTGCTTTAAAAGTCGTTTCGATGATGCCGGTGCGGCCGCCGCCGATCGCGCTTGCGTAGCTTAGAGCAAGCTCTTTGGCTCTACCGCTTTCGTTTTGCGAAACGGCGATCAGCATCGGTACGCCGCCGCCGTTTACGAACTCGTTGCGGACGGTGTGGCCCGGGGCTTTCGGAGCGATCATAATGCAGTCGATGCCCTTTGGTGGGACGATCTGTCCGAAGTGGATATTAAAGCCGTGTGCGAACGCGATCGCGTTGCCCTCGCTTAAATTTGGCTCGATCTCCGCTTTAAAAATGTCGCTTTGAAACTCATCAGGCGTTAGGATCATCACAAGATCCGCAGCCTTCGTAGCCTCGCCGACGCTCATTACTTTAAAGCCCTTTGCCTCGGCCTTGCTCCAGCTCGCGCCGCCCTTTTTCAGGCCCACGATGACCTCTACGCCGCTATCTCGCAAATTTTCGGCGTGAGCGTGCCCTTGCGAGCCGAAGCCGATCATAGCGACCTTTTTAGCCTTAATCAAACCCAAATCGCAATCTTTGTCGTAAAAAACATTTATTGCCATAACGCATCCTTTTTTAAAAAATTTAGGCGAGATTGTAGCTAAAATTTGCTTTTATGCAGATAAACCGCGCGCCGCAAGGGTGGATAAAGAAATTTTGAGCTATCATTGAGGCATAATTTAGCTTTAAAAGGAGCGAAAATGAAAGTGGGATTTATCGGCGGCGGGAATATGGGCGAGGCGATGATCGCGGCACTTTGCGGAGACGGCGGACGAGATTGCGCGGCGAGCGGAGAAAATTTTGCAGAGGATAAAGAAAATTGCACGGCAAGCGGAGAAAATTCCGCGCGCGGCGGGCGGAATTTTATGCCCGATGCTCAAAATTTTACCGCTTGCGGGCAGAATTCCGAGCCCAATATACAAAATTCCGCTAGCGACGGGCAAAATTCCTCTTGCGCGCAGTCCGGCTCCGATACGAAGCTTCAAGTCCTAGCTTATGCCAGAAGCAAAAACGAATTTTTGCACAAACGCTACGACGTGCAAATTTTACAAGACGAAGCTCAACTAGCGCACGCAGCGGATATGATCGTGCTCGCGACCAAGCCCGCTAGCTACGAAGGGATTTTGCACCTGATCGCGCCCGAGCTCGCGGGCAAAATCCTGCTTCTTTTAGCGCCGAATTTCAAGCTGGAGCGTGCCCAAAATATCGTAGGTGCGGACGTTTTCGTAGCCCGCGCAATGCCAAACGTCGCCGCTGGCATCGGCGCGTCGGCTACGGCGCTGTGCTACGGCGAGTATTTTGATGAGGCTAGTCGGGAGATCGTGCGAGCTATAGCCGCCAAAATCGGCAAATTTTACGAAATAGGCGAGGCTGGTTTTGCCGCATTTACGGGAATTGCAGGTAGCCTGCCCGCGTATGTGTGCGCCTTTATCGAGGCGGCGGCAGACGCGGGCGTGCGGGGCGGACTGCCGCGGGCGCTGTGCTACGACGCGGTAGCGGCGGCGGTAGAGGGCACGGCGTGCCTGCTGCAAAGCGGCAAGCGCCCATCGGAGCTCAAAGACGCGGTTTGCTCGCCTGCGGGCACGACGATTGAGGGACTCGCGGCGCTGGAGGCAGCGGGGTTTCGCGCAGCGGTGATGGCGGCGATCGAAGCGTGCATCGCCAAAGCTCGCGGCTAGCCTCGCCGCACCTCGTCGGTTTCGGATTTCAAACATAGCGCGTTTCAGTCGCGCTAATATCGGAATTCTGTGCGAGCGCTCTAGCTAGAATTTTGTCTTATTTTTAAATCAAATGAGCTTACCGCTTTAGTTGCAGCAGAATTCGTGAGCCTTATGACAAGCGAGCCGGCAAGCTCGTATCGCATTTAGAATTTTAAAATTTAGAGATTTTAGAAATTTTAGTTCAAAATTTACGATTAAAATTCTAAATTTACAGGATTATAAATTTAGCGCTCGCAACAGGGCAAAATTTTGATTTTTAGTGCAGCGAGCTTGGCGTCCATAACCATTAAAATAAAAATTTAGCGTAGCATGAACGGATACGTCCGCGACTGCGAACTTGTTAAATAAAAACTCACGCAGAACGCAAGCGCTAAAATAGTGCGTCTTGCGCCGCAGTCTTATTAAGACACAAACGCAAACAGCAAAATTTCGCCGCTCACGCGAACAGTAAAACAAAGCTAGCCGCCCCGAACCGTATTTTACTACCAAAGCAAGCCTCAGATCAAAACCGCATCTCATCGCGGAGCGAGCCTTAAATTTAAACCGCGCTTCGCCGCCGAGCGATAAATCAAATCCACGCGCTAAATCCTGCCGAGCTGCACAATAAAATTTGACTTTCATCCAGCCGAAACTTCGCACGCAAAGCCGCGATAAGCAAGCAGGATCAGATAAATTCCTTCTCCAAAGGCTGCATTGCGTTGCCGTCTGCGTCAAAAAGCACCCGCCCGCAAACCTCGCAAACCTCGTCTCTTGGCGACGGCTCCTCCGCATCCAGCTGCCACGCGGACATCTCGCCGCACTCGCAGTTTATGACGTAAAGGATCTGCCTTTTGCGGCGCTTGCCCCACGGCGCGATATCCCAAAACAGCTCTTCACGCTTGCCTAGCTTTTTAAAATCTTTCTCGGCGTCCTTGTGCGCGACGAGAAGATAATAAGCGTCGCTATGAAGATCCAAAGTAAAGAGCCTAAAATCGCTCTTTTTGAGCGCCTTTTGAAACTCGTTCATCAAAAATAGGCTCGCATCGCCGCGCTCGAAACCCTCTTTTTTTGCTTCTTTTTCGAGCCTTGCGTAAATTTTATCGCACTCTAGAGCCACGCCGCTTTGCAGCGCACCAAGCCTAGAGCTGATAAATTTGCCCACATCGCCCGTCTCGTCCTCGCCGGCCCAGTCAAGCATCCAAACAAGCCCTTTTTCGATAAGCGCATCCAAAAACTCGCCGTCATTCATCTCGCCCGTTTTCTCAAAACCGCCCGTCTCGCCCGCCGTCAAATGCTTTAGGACGCAGCACTGATCTTTCGTCATTTTCGCTCCTTTGATTAAATTTACCGCCTACGTGGGTCTTGTTTAAATTTTACCTCCAAAAAGCTTTAAGCTTACTTTTCGCAACTCCTTGCGCTGCAAATTTAGCTCGCGGCGGCGGGTAAAATTTACGCTATAATTTCACAAAAGCGCTAAAATTCCAACCGAAAAGGACGCAAATGCAAACGGATCTGCAAGAAAAGATTAAGGAGCTGCAGCGCAAGATCGCGCGCGAAATCACCTATTTTCAGACGGGCGGCGTGAGGCCGCGAGGCGCGATTGATGAGTGCTGGATCGGTCGCGTGCTCGCTTACGCGGCGGATGAGAAGCTGCCTACGGATCAAAACGGTGCGCCGATGCTTCCTCTGGCGCAGTTTTACCTGCCCGCGCTACCCCACGTGCCGCAGGTCTTAGACGGCGTCAAGCTGCTTGCGGTCTTTATCTCGCAGGATCTCATCGGCAAATCCTGCGAGGATATGGACGGCCTGTGGAAGGTCCGCGAGTATAAAAACGAGGAGGAGCTCGTCATAAAGGAGCTTGCAAATCCGCGCTCGCAGATAAGGCCCTTTCCTTTGCAGCCAAAATTTGCCGCGGACGATACGCCCGTTTGGGACGGCGGCGGGCTGGATGCGGACGCCATAGATGAAATTTTGCGTCTTGAGGAGACGGAGGGGCTCGAGTATTACGACGACATCGCCTTGGAGTTTTATAACTGCACGAAATTCGGCGGCTACCCCTCCTTTTGCCAGTCGGGAGTGAGCTTCGGCGATGGCTATCAGTTCGTTTTTCAGGTCTCTTCAGACGAAAAGGCGGGCTTTAACGTCATAGACGGCGGCAGCTTGATGTTTGCTAAAAACCCGCAAAGCGGCGCGTGGAGCCTGTATTATGATTTCGATTAGGCGCGCGAAAGGCTTTAGCTCGCTTGCAAAATTCCGCCGCTTTAAATAGACGCTCGTGCCGAGTAGATTTACGATGAAATTTTATCGGCGTGCGGCTTTGAGCCCGCTCGGTGCGGATTAAATTTAAACGGCGACGTGCCCGATCTAGATTAAATTTAAGCTGCCGAAAGACGAGCCGTATAGTTGCAGGCGAGCCGAATACGGCGAGCGAGCCGTGAAAAATTCGGCGCCGCAAAATTTTAAAATTTTATAACTGAGATTTCGGCTTTGAGCTTGAAATTTAAGGCGCGCTTGAAATTTTAACTCGCAAATTTAAAGGAGCGAAAATGAACGCAAACGAGCTTGCAAACATCTGGCGCAGGCCGATCTACCTGCCCTATCTACAAGACCCGCTCACGCCGGAGGCGCTACGAGCCGCGGAAGAGGAGCTAGGGCGCGCCCTGCCGCGCGAGCTCGCCATGATGCTGAGCGTGCAAAACGGCGGCTACCTGCGCTACGAGCTAGAGGGCTACCCGCTGGACGCCATCAGCGGCATCGGCGAGGCGTATCCGTCGCTTACGCGCTTTAGCTGGGGCGAGGAGCGCGAGTGCGTGAGCTTCGAGCTTGACGGGCTGGTGCCCTTCAGCGGCGACGGTCACTGGTACCTGTGCCTGGACTACCGCGCGAGCGAACAGCCTGCGGTCGCCTATATAGACGTCGAGTGCGATGAGCAAAGCATCATCGCGCAGGATTTCGCTTCGTTTTTGGCGCTTTTGCGGCTCGACACGGGCGGGAAGATCGCGCTGCAAACGAAGCTCGATCTAAACGGCACGAAAGCGCGGCTGGAGGAAATTTTGGGCGTGCGCGCAAGAGCCGCCGATCCGCAGCTTTACGGCTTTAGCGTGTATAATTTCGCTCGCGATAGCGGCATGCTGAGCCTTAGCCCGAACGAGGTTCGGCTCGGATTTGCCAGGCGGGGCGAGCGGCGGTTTAAAGAGCTTAAAAACTTCAGCGAGCCCGCTCTGCGCTATGCTGAGCTGGACGCGGGCGCGATGATACTGGACGTTTTCAAAGAGGAGCTGATGGGCGAAATTTTGCGCGAGCTAAAGGATGCGGGTTTGTGCGCACAGAGCCTAAAAGACGCGATCGGAGCATAAGCTTTAGCAATTAATAGCGTAGATTTGTGTCGGCTGCGGCACGCATTCGTGCGATCAATAATGGGCGCAGGCTTGCGCTGGTAAATTTAGCACTCAAACACCTGCCGCGAAGTCTGCGCTTTAAATGTGGACGACAAACGCCAAGCTACGCACTAAATTTTACAAAAGCCATAAAAACTCTCATCGCGGTAAAATTTTAACTCACAAATATTCAGGCTGTACCGCGGGTATGTAAAAAACCTGCAGGCAAGCAAAATACGGCGTGAGCGGACACAAATATATGCGCAGGGGGGGCGCAAAATGCGCAAGCTGTCGCAAACGGCGAGCGTAAATTTAGCCCGCTGCAGCAGGTAAAATTTCGCTACAATTTTGCCAATTTAACAAAGGAGAAAAGGGTGAGCGTAGAATTTCGCATCAAAAACAAAAAGCGACCGCTATTTATGGGCTATTCGGACGCCATGAGTGTTAGCGAGGCATTGGATTTCCTGCCCGATCTATCGGTATTTGGCATAGACGAGAGCGCCGAGGATTTCGACGAAAGGGCGTTTTTAAAATCGCTTTTGAGCGAGCATGAGTGCTTGGTTTTAGGCGTGCGGGGCAAGAGCGGGCGCGGAATGGAGCTTAGCTACGATGAGGAGCAGCAAAGCTACGCCGTGCGCGTAAATACGCCCGCGACGATCTTTGATTGGGTTTTGGCGATCTCGTATCTGCAGGCACTATCTAAGCAGCTAGGAAGCGAGATCGCGGATGAAAACGGCGAAATTTACGCTCACGACAGGATAGAGCAATTTGACTACGAGCGCGATATAGCGGCGGGGCTACATTCGATAGATCAACACTTAAACGACGATACGGAGGTAAATTTTTGCTACGGGGTAGAGAGGCCTTTTGCGATAAACCGCGCGATGATGGATGAAATTTTAGCCTCGTATAACCCCGCCGCCGAGTTTAGCAAGCGGCTGACCGAGGTGCAATATCTTGACGCTTACAGCGCGCACCAGAGGTTTTACCGAAATGGGGATGACGGCACGATAATGGGCTCATACGCGCTCACGCAGGACCTGCCCACTATCCTGCCCTACAAGCCGTTTGTGGAGTGGCAAAACGCGGAGATGCTGAAAAATAGCGACGTAGCGCGCTGGCAGATCGCGCTCATAGGCATAGAGGGCGACGAAAACGACGCAGGTAACTACCGCGCCATCGCCGAGCTGGAATACGACGAGTTTATCGCTCGCCTGCCGAAGCAAAACTACCGATTTATCGATGCGAGCTATATTTTGGTTGACGGGCTAAGCGCCGAGCAGCTAAAGGCGCTGGCGGGCTAAATTTTACTTGCGGTGAAATTCTACAGGGCTTCATCGAGGATTGACGCCACAAAATTTAAAGGGGCGGAATTCGCGGCAAACTTAGCGGTGCACAAAATTCTAAAAGGCGGAATTTTATCGCAGCGGAATTTTTAAATTTATATCGCGGTGAAATTCCGTCGTGATAAAATTTCATTGCCATATAAGTCGGCGCGTAAAATAGTGTCCGACTGCAAGAAGCCGAAGACGGTCTGTCTGTCCCGAAATCCCGCGACAGATAAATATGATTGCACTTACAACATTCATACGGCAAGGCGCTTAGACTTACGTTTTAAATCGGCTTGTAATGAGACGTATCGTAAGATATAGCCGACATGAACGAAATTTAAGGAAATAAAATGAGTAAAAAAGCACAAACAGGGACGCTTTTATGGCAATATATGATCGTGGTGATTTTTATAATTTTGGGATTATTTTTAATGAGCGGATATTACAATATATATTTTTTCTTTATTGCGGCTTGCTCATTTATCGCGGTCATTTATAGATACTCGCCGCTTATTAAAATTTTTAAGCAACAAGGCTTATTTTTTATCCTTTTGGGTTTAAACATCTTACTTTTAGCCAACGGCAAAGACTGGAGCGAAGGCTCAATGAAAAGCTCATTTTATTATATTCCCGCACTCGGCGAGCTTACCGACACCTTATATAGTTGGCTTTTATTTTCGGCTTTTTTATTGTGTATTCCCTTATTACTTTATATGGCTTTTCTTTATGCAATCTCAAGTATCGTGTATCATGACTATTTAGATAGCTTGGAGAAGGACGAAACGGAGTAATTTGGGCTTTAGTAGGCTTAAATTTAGTGCCAATTAGCTGCGTCGCGCGTTAATCAGCCAAAATCGCCGCTTCGCTTAAATCCGGGTTTAAATTTAGCTTATCTATGATAGATAAAAGCTCTGAAATTTCCTTTTTTATCTGCGCGGCGTCCTCTAAGCTCGGCGGCGGCGAAAAGAGCGTCGTCTCAAATTTGTTTTTCGCTCCGTTTAAAAATAGATAAAATTTATCGTCCATAAACGCCGCGCTCACCCCCATCTCTCCAGCAAATTTTATCTTTAACTCTCTCAAACGCTCCATAAATGCGGGCGTCAAAAGATACCTCGCCTCAACCTTATCATCCGCAAAGACCCTAAATTCTTTGATAAAAAACATGTCGTCCATCTGCTCTTTTTCGCCTAAAAATCTGGTGTTTAGCATGCGGCTCGCAACTATCGTTTGCCCGCTAAATTTCTTGTAAAACTCGCAGACTAAAACCGAGCCGCTAAACGCCTGCATATCTTTCATCGCCCCCCATGCAAAGACTATCGCGGATAGCAAATTTAGCGCCGCCGAATCGCTTAGCTCCAGCGTCGCGCCGTTTGGGATATCGATCGCTTCGCTGAGGCTAAATTTGACGCCTTTATAAATGCCGCTGATTTGATCTTCGGCGCGAAACTCGTCGGGCGAATAGATGCCGATTTTGCGAAATTCCTTACGGCTGATGCCGGCAAACGGATCGTAGTTAAAATTTGGATCTACCCCGCGGATGGCGGCGTGGACGAAAACGTCTTTATAAAACGCTTTGTAATCCCCCAGCTCGCTGGTCACTCAGCCCCTGTTAGCCATTAGCGCGGCGAGAAAAAACGGAATATAGATAATGATGAAAAATAGCGGTGCAAGGCGATTTTCAAAAAGATGCCCTACGACAAATCCGCCGCCTACGGGCAGTGCTATTATAAATAAAATTCCTAAAAACAGATACTTTATAAATGCTAGCCGGCACTCTTTTTGCTTTTTGGCGGTGGCAACTATGGCTTCGTTTAGATTCAAAATTTTACCTTTTTCTAAATTTGCGCGGCGGATTTCGCGCTTGGAGCGAATTTTAGCAAAATTTACGCTGCAAAGATACGGCGGCGCGAGTAAATTTTATTCGGCGGATTAAATTTATGAAATTTACGCCACGGCGGCGATCTACTCGGACGTGCGCTGATTTAGCCACATTTTAAGATTGCCCGCGCCCTCTTTTAGCACCCCAAATCCTACCGCGGCAATACAGACAAAATTAATTAGCGAGCCCCTCCCGCCGACGTTTAAAATCCCAAAGCCCACGATCCACAGCGCTGCGCCGAAGCCAAGCGTACACACGGCGGTCGCGATCCCCAGCTTGCGGCGCAAGGGGCTTGGTTTGCGCGCTACCTGAACCCTCGTAACTACGTAGCTGCCCGCATATCCTCCGCGGATGAAATACGCGCGCGCAAGCTCGCCCTCTTCCACGGGGATATCGTTAAACTCGCCGCGCAGCTTCACGCCGTCTATCTCGAAAAATACCCAAATTTTGCTATTTCCTCTTGCAGCGTGGACGCGGAGATTTCGAACCTCGCCCGTGATTTCATATTCCAATTTACCTCCTCAAACAGCTTCGCGCTTTGCTTCCGCGCTAAATTCCGCGCCGTAAAATTTTAAAATCAAAATTTATGCCTTGCTTGCAGCGCTGTCCGTAAAATTTTAAAGTTGAGATTCTGCAAGCCCTGAATTTAGAGCTAAGCCTTAAAATTTCATAGCGATAGAATTTCAAGTAAAGCTCCTCCGCTAAATTTAACTAATCGCATGCATAGACTATCTGCGCCTTGCCAAATTTCGCACGTCGCAAAATCGCGGCGAAATTCCGCGCCGTAAAAGCTCACAAATCCGTCGCGGCAATATCGCAGACAAAGTCCATCGAAAAAACTGATACCGCGCGACGAGTAGCGTAGATAGACGGTGCAAGGCAGGTAGCACAACAGACGCCATACGACAGACGGTGCACGGCGAGCAATACAAAACAGGCGGCGTGCACGGCAGGCAGTACAAACCGAAACGTGCGCCGGGCAACCAAGCGCCTACTTCTTTAAAATTTGCTCTTTCATGAATTCGTAGAGCTGGCAGGATTTTTTATTGCCCGCGTCGCAGCCCTTTTTGACGCATCCGAGCCCCTTGGAAAATCCGCGCAAATCCCCCTCGTTCAGATACAAATAGCCTAAATTATTGCAAGCATCGCCGTAGCCCAGCTCACAGGATTTGGTGTAAAGCTTCTCCGCCTTGTCGCGATCCTGCGGCACGCCGAGGCACTTATCATACGCAACGCCGGCATTATAGCAGCTATCCACTAGCCCGCCGTCGCAACCTCGCTCGAAAAAGCTCACCGCCTTTGCCTGATCCGCCGCGAGCCCAAAACCGCCCGTGAAATAGACCACGCCCGCATTGTGACAACTTTTGGCATAGCCCAAATCGCAGGCCCTAGCGTAGCGCTGCGCGGCGGCAACGAAGTCCCTACTCAGGCGCCCTCGCTGATATAGGTTGCCTAGCTTGTGGCAGGCTACGGCGACGTTTTTATCGCAGGCTGCGTCATAAAATACTCCTGCCTGCGTCGCATTGCCCTCGCCGTCGTATAGGGCTCCCAAATCAAAGCAGCTATCTTTTTTGCCCGCCTCGCAAGCCTTGGCAAGAGCGGGCTTGGCGCCGTCGTAATCTCCGCGGGAGAGCTTGTCGCGCCCCAGCTGCGCGCAGCCCACGCCGTCGCCGCGGTAGCATTTAAACGACAAAACGGGCGACGGCAAAAAAAGCACCATAACCAAGACGCAAACGGCAATAGAAAGTGCCGTTATGTCGATGATCTTTCTCATATCTATCCTTTTTGCGGCGATGCGCCGCGGGGCTTAAGGAGCGGTCTTGCAGGCAAATCCCGCCAAGGAGAATTTTACGAATTAATTTCGTCGCATGAAATTTAATCTGCACAAAAATTTTAGTACCTCAAGCCTTGTTTTAAAATTTTACTTAAAACTTCCACGCCGCAAAATTTTAAAATTTCAAAATTCCGCAAGCGGTAAATTTGCAGCCAAATTTTAAATTTTACGAACGACGCAGTAGTAATACCACGAAACCGCCCGCAAAATTCTAAAATCGAAATTTTACGAGCCGTAAATTTAGAACTAGCTTTAAAATTTCATAGCTATAAATTTTAAGTAAAATTTCGCTTTGTATTTAAATCATAAAATTTCGTTCGTGAGATTTAGGGCTATCGGCGCGAAATGTAGCCTGCGCGGCTACATTTTCTCTTTCGCGCTTAGGCCCATCAAAGCAAACGCCGTGCGGATACTAAGCGCCACGAGCGCGAACAGCTTGAGTTTCGCGTCCTCGTTCTCGCTACCTACGACGCGGTTTTCGTTGTAGTATTTGTGAAAGTCCGCCGCGAGCGCCTTTAGGAAATCTGGCAGCTTCTGCAAGCCGCGCGAATTAAAGGCGTCGTTTAAAATTTCATTCAAGCCAAGCGCCGCAAAAGCTAGGCCGAGCCCCGCTTCATCTAGCGTGCCGAAGTCCGCGCCTAGGACATCCGTCTCGCACTTACCCGCTTTGGTAAAAATTTGATTGACCCGCGCGTGAGCGTAGTTGATGTAAAAGATCGGATTGCTGCTGTCCTCGCGCGCGAGCTCGTCCACGTCGAACTCAAGCGGCGTCTCGCCCTTTTTGCTGATAAAGATAAATCGCATCGCGTCCCTGCCGATCGCGGCAAGCACGTCGCTCATCAAAATCGCATTGCCCGCGCGCTTGCTCATCTTGTAGGTCTGCCCGTCTTTGAGTAAATTTACCATCTGCATTAGAATGATCTCGAGCCTGCTTTCGTCGTAGCCCAGAAAATGCACGGCGGCCTTTAAGCGCGCGATGTAGCCGTGGTGATCGGCTCCCCAGATGTTGATGCAGCGCTCATATCCGCGCTCAAATTTGTTGTTGTGATAGACGATGTCGCCCGCAAGATAGGTCGGGCGCGCATCCTCGCGGATGACGACGCGATCTTTTTCGTCGCCGAGCTGCGATGAGCGGATCCAAATTTTGCCCTCCTGCTCATACATCTTGCCGCTACGCTCAAGCTTCCTAATCGTAGGCTCAAGCTCGCCGTAGAGGCTTTTTTCGCTAGCCCAGTTTTGGATATGAATGCCGGCGTCTGCGAGATCTTTTTGGATGATCTTTAGCACTTCGTCCTTAGCAAACTCCGCAAGGATCAAAACGCGCGATTCGTCACGGAAAATTTCATCGCCGAATTGGGCGCTCGCAAGAGGGATGATCTCGTCGATATACTCGCCGCGGTAGTATTTCTCGGGGTAGCTCACGTCCTCGCCCGCTAGCTCGCGAGCGCGAAGCGCGATCGAAGTGCCCAAAAGCTCGATCTGATTGCCCGCGTCATTGATGTAATACTCGGTATCGACGCGGTGCCCCAGATAGCCTCCGATGCGCGCGAACGTATCGCCGTAAACGGCGCCGCGCACGTGCCCGATATGAAGCGGACCAGTCGGATTGGCGCTGATGTATTCAAGTAAAATTTTTTGCGGCGTAGCGGCGGAATTCTGCGCCTCATCGCAATTTGATGCTACGACGGAATTTGACGCCTCTGCAGAATTCTGCGAAATAAAATTTTGACTAGCGGCGGAATTCTGCGATTTAGCGGCGTCGTTACCGCTTATAGCCAGATTTGCAGCGGAGTCTTTGCAAACAGGCTCACTCGCGCAAATCTTTTTCGAAGCCGATAAAATTCCGTCTCCGAGTTTCGCGTCGTTTTTCGCAAAATCGCCGCCCAAGCTAAGAGCAATTTAAGCAAGAACGCCCAACAAGGCGGGCTTTAGGTGAAAATTTAGATAGCCGTTCACCGCCGTGGCGCTTAGAATTTCGCTATCTTTAAATTTAGCCGCAAGCTCCTCGGCGATGAGCTTAGGCGCCTTTCGCAGCTCCTTAGCCAGCGCAAAAGCCTCGGGCGAGGCGTAATGAGCCAAACTTTTATCTTTGGGTTTTTCTAAAACGACTTTGCGAGATAAAATTTTAAAAATTTCATTTAAGACTAAATTTTTCAAATCCTTTACGCCTTTTTAGTATCGCTAATTTCGGCGTCTCTGACCTCTTCCTCCGCCTTTTTCTCGACCTTTTCAGGCGTATCGTCCTCCATCTCTTTTTTGAAGGTCTTAATGCCCTTGCCTACGCCCTTTGCGAGCTCGGGGATCTTTTTAGCTCCGAAAAGCAACACGATGATCACTAAGATAATTAGCAGTTGTTGAACGCTTACGCCCATTTTTTCTCCTTTAAATTTTCCAAATTTCGATTAGTTTGCCTATGTCGCGGCTCGCCGTTTCTAGTTTGATAGTTTTATAGATCGATTTTAAATTTTCATATGCCGCTTCCAGGCGGTCGTTTATTATGAAATAATCATACTCACCCAGACGCTCCATCTCCTCTTGCGCGTTTTGTAGGCGCAAAGCAATATCGGCAGGATCATTATCGCCACGAGCACGCAACCTATCTCTAAGCTCCGACAAGCTCGGCGTAGTAATAAATACACTAGCAAGCTCGCTTTTAGGCACTTTGCTACGCACGATCTCATATCCTTGCACATCGATGTCAAAAATCACGATCTTACCCCGCTCAAGCTCGCTCGTAGCGGCTTTTAGCGAAGTACCGTAGTATTTGCCGTGGACCAATGCCCACTCTAAAAACTCTCCGCGCTCGATGCCTGCGCGAAACTCGCTCTCGCTTATGAAATGATAATTCACACCGTCCGCTTCGCCTGCACGCATTTCACGCGTCGTAGAGGAGATCGAGAAGTATATCTGCTCGCCAAATTCTGCGATAAGACGCTTTATGAGCGTGCTTTTGCCGCTACCGCTTGGACCGGAAACGAGCAAAATTTTGCCCCGCACTACCGATCTCCAAACGATATGTCGATATTGATCTTAAAGTCCTTCAGCGCGTCCTTAGCGTCCTTACTGCCCGCAAATTTCTCGATCGTGTTTGCGATGCCCGCTTCCAGATCATCGCGCAACTTGGTTTTCAGCTCCTCGGCGCTCGGTTTTTTACCGTGCTCGTTGCGCAGCGGCTCGCTTTTGGCGCTGGGCTCCAACTCGCTTGCCATAAGGCTGGCAAACTCCGCCGCAGCCGAAGCGGCAAGCTCATTCGGCATAGCTTGCGCGCCAAATTTCATCTCATTTACCTGCTCGGACGCACCAAATTTATGCGCTTTAAATTCGGTGCGCTCCGAAGACTTTGAAGCATTAAATTTTATCTGCTGCGCGGCGCTCTTTGCGAGCTTGTCGGATTTAAATTGCTCGCTATCAGCGGAGCTTGCGGCAAACGAGTTTGCGAAATCGCCCTCCATAGCGCGCAAAAATCCGTCCGCAAACCCGCCGGCAACGCTATTGGCTTGCTCGCTTTGCTTCGGTAAATCTGAGGCATCTAATATGTGCGGCAAGTTTAGCTCCGAAAAATTCGGCGCAGGAGTAAAATTTGTAGTCCTGGTATTGCTAGAATTTGCAGAAGCTACGAAATTTGCGCCAATTGAATTCCATGCTTCATTATGAGCAGACATAGGCGTATTCTGTGCAAGTCCGCCAGTAAATTCCATACTTTGAAACGGAACGGCGTTATAAAGATTTTCGCGAGGTATATCGCCCGCACCCGCTAACGCAATCGGCGTATCTGAAGCGACCTCGTATTGAGACGAAATTTGCGTTTTTTGAAAATCCGTAGCCGTTTTATTTTTATCATGCGCAGATCTTTTATCCTCTTTTTCATCAGAAGCAAACGCAGCCGCGGCAAAATTATCATATCCGCCAAACTCCTCCACGGGCATGCCGGCACTATCGAAAAGCCTGGAAAAATCCATATCAAATCCGCTGTTAACAGGCGCGCCGGCTGCATCTTGCACTACTTGCGAGGCAGAATTTTTTTCATCTGTTTTATAAGCAAATGAGCCGTCTGACTCATGCTGTTCAAGCGTAACGTCCGCAGAGTCTTTCGCTTCCTCTAGATTAGGCGCAGCGTCTACCCTTTTTTCAACAGCAGCTTCATTAGAGCTGCCAGCTCTTTGCGGCTCGTCTTGCTGCGCAAGCGGTAGAGTTTCGCTTGCCCGTGTGGCAGGAATTTCATCTTCTGTCTGCGATTTATCTGTTTTGAAATTCTTAGGATTTTCATCATCTAGCGCCGCTAGAGCTATCGGAGCGTCATCCTTTGCGAGCGAAATTTCATCTTGAGGCGCGTGATTACTTTCGGCAGACTCGCTTGTGCCGATACTATTTAGCGGCACATCCTCAGGGATATCGCTAGCAGCCAAGCTTAGAGGCATATCGTCTGCGATATTATCCGCAATCTTTTCTGCGACGGCGTTAAGCGGCGTATCATCGGCGATGGTGTCCGCAAGAGCCGCTTCATCTGCAAGCTGTGAGAGCGGAATATCATCTGCGATCTCGTCCGTGCGCGGCATATCACCTACCAACTGCGAAAGCGGCACATCATCTGCAATCTCGGGCGCTATATCGTTTGCCAGCTGCGAAAGCGGTATATCTTTGCCAGAGTCATAAAAGCTATCCACAAGCTCTTCAAAATTACTGCCAGAAGCGGAATTTGCCTGATCAATCGCATCGATCTCTTTCATCACAGAGCTTGCATCGGCAAATTCTTTCGCCATTTTTTCTTTCGCCTGCACGCTCATATTTTGAACTGAAAACTCGCTGATAAACGTGATGAGCTCAAGCGGCGAAAAAGGCTTAGTAAGGGTGTATCGCGCTCCTGGCGCCGAGACATTTTTAGGCGTCAGAAACAGCGTCTTATTAAGATCAAATTTTGAAATATCATCGCCATCTTCATAATTTTTTATCGTCAAATCATATTCACTCTCGTCTGCACTATATGCTACCAGGTCCGCACCGATGCGCTCGCAGCAAATATTTACGACACTTGCAACCTGCTTATTGTGATTGTCAAGTAGAATTTTCATTTATGACCTTTTAGAAAGAATTTGGGCTATTGTAAGATATTTTTGGTTATTAATTGCTTATATTTGCGCTAAATTTCGGTTATTTAGACGATAAACTTTGCAGCATTTTTGCGCTAAATTCTCATCGTGGGTCACGAGCACGAGCGCGCCACGACTGGATTTTACGTAATCAAAGATCACGTCCATGACCTCATTTGCGGTATCCTTGTCTAAATTTCCAGTAGGCTCGTCGGCAAAGATTATGCGCGGCTTTTTGCAAAGTATGCGAGCGATGCTCACGCGCTGCTGCTGTCCGCCGCTAAGCTCGCCCACGCCTTGAGCAAGGGTGTTTTCTATCTTGAGCTTTTTTAAAATTTTCTGATCTATCACGTTATTCGTAAGTTTGGCGGCGAGTTCGATATTTTCGCCGGAGGAAAAACCCTTAAAAAGGTAGTGGGATTGGAAAATTATACCGAAGTCGTTGCGGCGGATTTTAAGTCTCTCATCGGAGCTTAGCTCGTAAATACTGCGCCCACCGTAGATCACTTCGCCCGAGTTCGGTTTTAAAAGCGTGCATAGAATATGAAGCAGGGTCGATTTGCCGCAGCCGCTAACGCCCAAAATGGCGATGCTCTCGCTCTCTTGGACACTTAAACTTACATTTTCAAAGAGCGTATAATCATACGCGTGAGTAAGATTTACGCCCTTTAGAAGTTCCATATTTAGCCGATTTGAGCCGCTACTTCGGCAGCGAAGTCTTCGCTCTTTTTCTCTAGGCCTTCGCCCACTTCGAAGCGGACGTATTTTACGATCTCGATCTTGCCGCCTAGTTTTTTAGCTTCTTCCTCGATAACCTGCTCGACGGTTTTTTTATCGTCCATTACGTAAAATTGCCCTAGCAGCGTGAGACGCTGATCGATTTGGGTATTATCGGCGATGAAGCGATCAATCTGACCCGGCAAAATTTTATCCCAAATTTTTTCAGGTTTATTTTGCCTGCGAAGCTCGTCTTTTAAAATTTCAATCTCTTTGGCTAAAATTTCATCGCTTAGATGCGCGCGCGAGCCGAACTGTGGGATCTTATGAAGGGGCTTACCTAAGCGCACAAACTCCTCGTTTTCCTTCTCAAACTCGCCTTTAAGAGCCAAAAATTCCTTCTCGATAAAATCGGGGTCAAGCTCTTTATAGCTAATAACCTGCGGTTTCATCGCGGCTGCATGCATGCAGAGATTTTTTATAAGATCCTTCGCACCCTCCGCAGTCCGCTCGCTGTCGCAAGCTGCTGCGATGATTACACCTACGCGACCGTTTGAGTGCAGGTAGCCGTTTACCACGCCGTTTGCGCCTGCCTTAATCGTCTCAAATCTTCTAACGACTAAATTTTCGCCGATCGTAGCGATCTGGCTCTTTAGATGCTCGTCAAATTTAACGCCGTCGATGATGCTGGAATTTAGCTCATCAATGCTGCTAATGCCCTTGGTTTGGATATGTAGAGTGGTATTTTTAACTAAATTTATAAAATTTTGATTTTTAGCCACGAAGTCGGTTTCGGAATTTATCTCGCTTATGGTAGCGATCTTGTGATCCGCGCCCACTTCGACGCTCACTAGACCCTCGCTAGCTAGGCGATCGGCCTTTTTAGCAGCCTTTCCAAGGCCCTTTTCGCGAAGCAGATCGACGGCTTTATCCATATCGCCGTCTGTTTCAACTAAAGCCTTCTTGCAGTCCATCATCCCCGCTCCGGTGCTTTCGCGGAGCTCTTTTACCATTTGCGCGCTGATTTCCATTACTCTTCATCCTCGTTTACGTCAAAATCCTCTTCGCTCATCGCCTCGGCCACGACCTCCTCTTTCTCCTCGTCGCTGACGGCTTCGCTCTGCTCGCCGTCCTCGCTCGCATCTTGATCGCGAAGCGCCTTGCCCTCGTTGATCGCCTCAGCCATCTCTTGGCAGAAAAGCTGAACCGAGCGGATCGCATCGTCGTTGCCGGGTATTGGGAAATCGACTACGTCCGGATCGCAGTTCGTATCCAAAGGCGCGATAACCGGCATTTTTAGGCGGTTAGCTTCTGCTACGGCGATCTTTTCTTTTACAACGTCGATGACGAAAATCATATCGGGAAGGCCCTTCATATTGCGAATGCCGCCTAGATAAAGCTCAAGCTTCTCTTTTTTGCGGCGAAGCATTAGCGCCTCTTTTTTAGTTAGTAAATTTATCGAGCCGTCCTCTTCCATAGTCTCGATTACTTCGAGCTTGCGGATCGATTGCTTGATAGTGGAAAAATTCGTCAGCATGCCGCCTAGCCATCTGTGGCTTACATAAGGCATGCCGCATTTTTCGGCGTACTCTTTTAGCGTCGCGCCGGCTTGTTTTTTGGTGCCTACGAAAAGTATCGTCTTGCCCTCTGCAGCCGCGTCGCGTACGATATTATAAGTGTAGCGGAAGTAGCGGATAGTTTTTTGTAGATCTATGATGTAGATACCTTTTCTCTCGCCGAAAATGAATTTTTTCATCTTCGGATTCCATCTGCGCGTTTGGTGTCCGAAATGAACGCCGCACTCTAGCAAATCTCTCATTGTTACCATGAGTTTTCTCCTTGTGGGTTGCCCCGAAATTTAGGTTTCTCCTCCACACCCATTAACATTTGTTTTTGACAAACGCAACCAAATTTTAGGATTGGTGTGTGTGAATTGAAGGTGGGATTATATTTAAAAATAGCTAAATTAAAGCTAAATTTAATATAATCCAAACCTCGGCGCGGTTAAATTTTGTGCTGCAAAGATGAGACGGTCGCAAAGGTAGAGAGCAAGATTATTCGTCAAATTTAAATTCGCCGAATTTAAAAAGCGGCATCTGCTTCAAATTTCACTCAAAAAATCCCTTTTTCACGAGCTTGCCCTCTTTTACGCAAAACTCCCCTTTTGCTATGACGCTATCTAGGTTTAGGGCTTCGTCAAATACCGCAAAATCGGCGTCAAAGCCTACTTTTATCTCGCCCTTGCCGCTTAGATTTAGGTATTTTGCGACGTTTTTGCCCATCATACTCAGCGCTTGCGGGATGGTTAGGATTTTATTTTTGACGCAGACTTGAATGACCTGCAAATTCGTCTCGCACGAAGCACAGCCGTAGCCCACTAGCGCGCCGTTTTCGTCAAATCTAGGCACGCTGCCGTTGCCGTCTGAGCTCATCGTTAGGCGCTCTAAATTTAACCCGTTATCAAGCCCGTATGCGATAGCTTCGTGAAGCGGAGCGAATTTACTTCCGCCGCTCGTGATGTCGATGTAGCCGCCCATTTTTTGAAATTTGATCGCTTCGTCAAAGAGCTCCTTCGTCCGCGCGCAGTGCGTCGGCGAGAAGTAATTAATCGGAAACGAATAATCCTTGATCACGCTAAAAATCAGGTCAAATTTATCCGCGAGCCCGCCCATATGCATGTGCAGCACGCCGCCTTTTTTCGAGATCATGCCGCCGATGCGGATCTGCGTCAGAGTCTTGATGAGCTCCTGAGAGGTCGGGTAGCTGCCGCGGTTGTCGCTCATCGCGATCTTACAGCCGATGACCTTGTCGATGAGCACTAGATCGCGCGTTACAGAGCCCGTAAAGGTGACGCTAGGCAGCGCGTAAGAGCCCGTGTGGATGAAGGTCGAGATGCCCTCGTATTCGAGCGCCTTGGCCTTTGAGTAGAGATTCTCTAAGCTCCTCGTGCACCCGTCGGTACCCAGCGTGCCTACGACCGTAGTGGTACCGTAGCGAATGATTTGCGATAGGGTTATTTCGGGCGTTCGCGAGTGATAACCCGCCTCGCCTCCGCCGCCCGTGATGTGCACGTGCTGATCGATGAGTCCGGGCGCTAAAATTTTGCCCTCTAGATCATAAACCTCAAGCCCCTCGACTCGAAAATCAAGCCCCTTGGAAACGGCTAAAATTTTACCTCCGCCGAGCAAAACGTCGCTCCTACCGACGTGCTCTGGCGCGTATAGATCGGCATTTTTAAGTAACAGCATATTTTCTCCTTTGCTTTGGATTTTTGATTGTAAATTTTACGTTTTTTGGCTTTCTTGACTGCGATGTCGCGCGGTCATTTTACATCAAATTCGATAAAAACCGGATATTTCGATTTTAGTAGTCGAGGCGGATTTTTAAGTCATCGCGATGAAAGCGGTGAGTTTTTAAAAAGCTTATTTTGGCGGCATATTTTGGGATTAATGGATTAAATTTAGCCCGCTACGTTAAATTTTATAGCGTTTCGAGAAATTTTAGCGGACCTTGCGGAGAAATTTTATATCCTATTTTGCTTTTCATCGGCATGGCTTATTCATCACAAAGCCGCAGAAACGCCCCGTGACGCCATCTCTACGGTATGAAAAATGTCGCTCGCTCTCAAAAGTGCAGCGCGGATCAAATTTAACTTTTCGCACCCCCACAGCTGCGAGCTCGTCGCGCAGCGCGACGTTTAGATCGAAATGCCCCTGCATTTTGTAGCGCTCGAACTCGCCCAGATCAAGCTCACCGAGTTCGTAGTTTCGCGCCTTGATATTCGCGCCCACGAATACCTTCAGCTCCGCAGCGACGCAGCCGAAGCGCTCGCTCATCAAATTTATCGCGCTGGTGCAGATCCGCCCTATCACGCCCGCGCGCCCCGCATGCACCGCGGCAACCACGCCGAGCCGCTCATCGGCGATCAGCACGGGCGAACAGTCCGCTACCAGCACGCACAGCGCCACGCCGCCCAGATCGGTCACAAGCCCGTCGCAGGGCGAGATTTCATCGCTATCTGCGCGTAAAATTTCAACCTTGTTTGAGTGGATCTGGCGCATAAATTTTAAATTTCGAGGCGCGATACCGAGCGCAGCGGCTAAAATTTCGCGGTTTTGCGCGACGTTTTGCGGATCATCGCCCACGTGATCCCCTAAATTTAAGCTCGCGTAAACCCCGCCGCTTACGCCGCCAAGTCGCGTGCTAAAGCCCGCCAGCACGCCGTGCCCGTCCAATACAAACTCAAGATTTTCTCTGCAAATTTCGATTTTGTCCATCACACGCCGCTTAATACAGGCTCAAAATTTTATCTACCGCATCCCACGAAAGCCTGTCTTTTTCGCCCTCGGCGCTATCATCGCGCGCCGTGTCCGTACCGCGGACGGGCTGTCCGCCGGCAAAACGTAGCTGGGCAGCGACGTATCGCGCGAGCAGATCGGTCTCGATATTTACGCGGCGCCCGATTTTGTAGGATCCAAAGAGTGTATCTTTGAGCGTCAACGGGATGATCGTAAGGCGAATGGCGCAGCTTTGCGCTCCGCTTTTTAAATTTGCGTCCAAGGAGTTCGGATCGCGAACGGAATTTGAGCCGCTAAAATTTAGCCCGCGCAAGCTTGCGCCGCTGAAATTCGCGCCGCGCAGCTCTTTACGAGTAAAATTTTCACCGTCAAGACCTTGGCCGTTAAAATTTCGCCCGTGCGTGCCGCCGCCCTCAAGCACTTCGTTGATCGTTAAGCTCACGCCGTCGATCGCCACCGAGCCCTTCGGCGCTAACAGCGGCGCTATGCACAGCGGCGCGTGGATGAAAAAATCGACGCCGCTTGCAAGCTTTGAAATTTTATAAATTTCACCCACAGCATCGACGTGCCCTTGGATCAAATGCCCGTCTATCCGCTCTCCTAGCCGCATCGCTGGCTCTATATGCACAGAGCCGCGCAGGTTTTGTACGACGATGACGCGCGCCGTTTCGCTCGAAAGCTGCACCGCAAATCCGTCCGCAAAAAGCCGCGTCACGCTCAGGCACGCGCCGTTTACCGCGACGCTATCGCCGAGCGCGGGGCGGTATCTCGCGCGCAGTCGCAGCAAATCGCCGCTAAAGTTCGCAACCTGCGCGATCTCTCTGATCAGTCCGTTAAACATTATGAGCCTTTGGAATTTTTACGTGATATTAGCGTAGAATTTTGAAATTTAAGGTTAAGCGAAGCTCGGCGAGCGCGAAGCCCGCCGAATGAAGTTTGAAATTATTTTTTAGAGACAATAAAATCGGCTAGCGCTTCGATCGATTCGTCGTTGAGCGAAGCTGCTTGACCCTTCATAACGCCCATCATTCCAAATTTTCCCTTGCCGTCGCCCAAGGTGCCGTCTTTGTAGCCTTTTAGGCTCGCGACGATATCTTCCTTGCTTAGGGTGTTTAGCGCAGGTACTTTGCCGCCAAGATAAGGCTTCTCGGCGTTAGCTCCATGACAGGCCACGCATTTTTTATATAAAGTAGCGCCATCAGCGGCGAATAAACTCGAACTAAACGCCGCAACCGCAGCACATGCAATAAGAACTTTTTTCATTCCTATCCTTTCTTTTTAAATTGTGGGTGCAGTATAATCAAAATTTAGTAAATTTCGGCTAAATTTTTGCAATTTGCGCCAAAGAGGCAAAATTCTATCTACTGCAAACTTTAGCATAGGGGCTTGAAGCGGAATTTACGCTGTAAAATTTTAAGCGAATTTCGCCTTGCCACTTAAATTTCAATTGTGGAATTTCGTAGCAAAATCCTAAGGCTAATTTCATCTAGATGTCAAATTCCATCGCGAAATTCTGCGTAGAATTTTAAAATTTCGCCTCTTTACTTTATGCGCGAAATTTCGCCTCTTTGCATCTTATAAATTTTATCTGCGGCGCCGAAGTATTTATCATCGTGCGAGATCGCAAAGATTGTGTATCCGCGCGATTTCAGCTCGGGCAAAATTCGCTCGTAAAACTCCGCGCGAAACTGCGGATCGAGATCGGCCGCAAACTCATCGAGCATCAAAAATTTTCGCCCGTCCATCAGCACGCTTACGAGCGCCAAGCGCTTACGCTGCCCGCTAGATAGGCTCGTGGTGCTAAATTTAGCCCCCTTTAGCTCAACCTTATCCTGCAGGTGCGTAAGCGCTAGCCACTCGCGCGCGATGTCCGCATCGCCCGTAGCGTAGTCGAAGAGATAAAAATCGCTGAAAACCGCGCTTATGTTATTGCTGTAGGCGCGCAGATCAGAGGGTTTAAGGGCTACGCCGTCGGCTAAAATTTCGCCCGTTTGCGGCGTATAAAGGCCCGCTAAAATCATAAAAAGCGTCGATTTACCGCTGCCGTTTTCGCCGATTAAAAACACCGTCTCGCCCGCATTTAGCTGCAAGCTTACCCCTTTGATGCCGAATTTCCCGCCCGGATACGAAAAGCTTACGTCCTTAAGCTCCAGGCTGCGCCACGGCTGCATTTGCGCAAGCTCGAAGCCCTGCACGAATGGATCTAAGCCCAGCTCATTGATCTTTGCGTAGGCGATCTTGGCGCGCAGCACGCTAGGAAGCGAGAATATGAGCATCATCAAAGGCGCACGCAAAAAAAGCACCGTAAGCGCGATCGTTACGGCGTTTGCGAGCTCTGCCTTGCCGCCGCTGAGCCCAAAATAAAGCACAAAGCCTACGGCGCCTAGCATCATTACGTTCATAAAATTACTCGCGAACGCGCCGTAAACCTCGGCTCGCAGCGAGCTTTGGCGCAAATTTTGCGCGTTGGGCAAAAAGTCGTTTTCGTATAGGCTTTTTGCTTTGGCTAGGCTTAGCGACAGCTCCTTGTGCCCCTCGATCGCCGCGGCGTAGTTTTTATACAAAACGTCCTCGTTTTGGCGGTACAGATCGTAATTTTGCATTACCTTTTTCATCAAAAAACGGTTAAAAATCATCAGAGCACCGATCCAGACGAATAAAAACACAAACATCATAGGCGCGATATACAGCACGTAGATACCGCAAAATAGCACGATCATCGCGCCTTGGATAAGCTCGGAGATGCGCATAAAGCCCTCGGTAAGGCGCGAAATATCGCTGGAAAGGGACGCAAGCAGGTTTGCCTTCGACGCAGCCTCGATGCGCTCGAACTTCGTATCGATGATCTGCTTGATGATCTTGGTGCGCAGATCGAACACGAAGTCGTTTTCCATCTTGCAAAGCATGATGCGGCTTAGCACCGAAAGCAGCAGAAATAGCGCCAAGAGCGCGAAAAATAGCGCGATGATGCGCCCGCCTCTTTCGGCGCCGTCAAGTAGATATTTATTGATAAAGCTTAAAATCAAGATCCCCGAGCCGCTGTAAATCGCGTTTAGCGCGAGCATCGCGAGGATTTGTTTGATATATTTTTTCATCTTTAGCCCCAATGAAATTTGAGCGCAATTGTGGCAAAATTCGCTTGAAAAAACGGTTAAATTTTAAATCCCGTTCTCATTTCGCAAATAAAATTTTACCCGGGCTGCGTAAAATTCCGCCGTAAATTTATCCACTTTTGGCGTGCCAGGAGCGATAAGCTCTATCTGTGTTTACGCCCATGACAGAAATTGACAGATAGGATCAAATTTGACGGATTGCAAAATTTTGAATCAAATTTAAAAACCTAAAGCGGCAGAGCGCAAAATTTTAACTATATTTTTAAATTTTATAAGCTTTGCCGGCTCTGCTAAAATCCAAATTTAACTCTAAGCATCGCCCTTTTTGTTGCGCTCCGTGATAAATTTAGCTAATAAATTTATCTCCAATTTACTCACTTCAAATAGCGCCGTGATTTTCTTTTCGGCTAGGTCTAAATTTTTATCGCAAACGACCTTGAAATATCTACGCAGCTCGGCGTAATCGCTTGGATTGCTGATCATAAAATTACAAAATAAACCGTTTTTGCCCTGTAAAAATATCATATCAAAAACGCTATCAATGCCCTTGCCAAAATGAAAAATGATCTGGGGCAAAAGCACTGCGCAGATCGTCGCTAAAATTATAAAAATAGATGTCACTACGGGCAGAACTACAAACATCGCCGCCATGATAACTACAAGAAATATTATGCCTGATTTACCGCCGACGCTATCTAGCCCGTAATGTATCGGAAGCGCGTAGGATACTGTTTTGTGAAGCTTTCGTATTTGACGCGGCGCAATTTCCGCAAAAATGTTACCGTCAATTATCTTGACGATTTTATCATTATAAAAATAGACATAAGCGTTTCTATAGAAATTCATATCGAATTTTCTCCTGCCTATGACGAGCAAAAAGCATAATGAAATTTTAAATATATCGGAGTTGCCGCCAAAAAATACGCTTCTTAAAATTCCAAAAGTCATTAACGCAAGCATCAAAATAATCGAAATTTTTATGACTTGATTAGTTTCGTCTTTGATGACTAGCGGCTTTTTGTCGTAGTCTCTCGCAAATTTTCTCAGGCTTAAATTTAACTCATCTTACATGCTGATTCCTATTTTGTTTGCGTAGTCAAATCTACTACGGCTTTCTCACGCCAGACGCACAGCTTATTTCAGGCCGAAATTTTGCTTGATGTAGATGTGCAAAATATCGATCGCGGCGGGCGTTACGCCGCTGATCTCGCTCGCGGCAAAAAGCGTCGGCGGCGCAAAGCGATTTAGCTTCTGCACGATCTCGTTGCTAAGCCCTCCGATCTTGCTAAAATCGATCTGCGGCGGGATCACGACGCCGAGCAGCCCCTTCATCCTCTCGACCTCGGCGCGCTGCATCGCGATGTAGAAATGATACTTGCACTGCGTTAAAATTTCATCCAAAACCTCATCGCTAAAGCCCTCAAAATGCGGCGCCAGAGCAAGTAGACCCGCCTTTGAAAAGCCGCTTTGAGAGGCGATTTTTTGCAAGCTACAGCTTTGCGAAATGGGCTCTGCACCGATACTTTGCAGCAGGCTAAGCGTCTGTTTTGAAGGGGTAATCTGCGTTTTTAGCAAAAATTCCATTCCGCTTTGCACATCGAGCTTAAACTTGCTCGCCCGCTCGTAGCTTGCCTCGTCTAAAAGCCCGATCTCGCGGCCATATTCGCTTAGGCGCAGCACGGCGTTGCCCTCGCGCAGTAGCAGGCGAAATTCCGCGCGCGAAGTAAACATTCGGTAGGGCTCGTTCGTGCCCTTAGTGACGAGATCATCGATCAAAACGCCGATATACGCCTCATCCCTACGCAAAATCAAAGGCTGCCGCCCGCGCAAATCAAGCACGGCGTTGATGCCCGCCATCAGTCCCTGCGCCGCGGCCTCCTCGTAGCCGGTGGTGCCGTTGATCTGCCCCGCTAAAAAAAGCCCGCGAATCTTTTTGGTCTCGAGGCTGTGTTTAAGCTCGGTAGGATCGATGAAATCGTACTCGATCGCATAGCCCGGGCGGACGATTTTAGCATTTTCAAAGCCTTTGATCGTGCGCAAAAACGCAATCTGCACATCGTAAGGAAGGCTCGTAGAGAGACCGTTTACGTAATACTCCGTAGCCTCGCGTGTCTGCGGCTCGACGAAGACGTGGTGGCGGTCGCGATTTGGGAATTCATAAATTTTAGTCTCGATGCTCGGGCAGTAGCGCGGGCCGGTGCTTGAAATCTGCCCCGTAAACATCGGCGCGCGGGCGAAATTTTCGCGGATGATCTCGTGCGTGCGTGCGTTCGTATAAGCGATGAAGCAAGCAAGCTGCTTCGGCGCAAAATTTTTGCTGCGAAAGCTAAAAGCGCGCGGATCCGCGTCGCCGTCTTGGCGCTCAAGCACGCTAAAATTGATCGTCTTAGCATCGATTCTTGGGCAGGTGCCCGTCTTTAGCCGCCCCATTTGTAGCCCCAAGCTTCGCAGCGATTCGGCTAGTTCGACGCTTGCTAGCTCGCCTACGCGCCCCGCTTGCAGCTTGTTTTCGCCTACGTGAATTAGCCCGTTTAAAAAGGTGCCGGCGGTGATTATCAGATGCTCGGTCTCATAAACGTTGCCAAGATGGGTCTTAACGCCGCAAATACGCTGCTCGCCGCCTCGCTCGCAGGTTAAAATTTCGCTCGCGATCTCCTGACTTACGTCCAGCCCCTGCGTGTTTAGCAGCAAATTTCGCATGTAGATGCGGTATTCGTCCATATCGATCTGAGCGCGCGAGCCGCGCACGGCAGGGCCCTTGCTCTCGTTTAAAATTCTAAACTGCAGCCCGCACGCATCCGCCGCAAGCCCCATCTGACCGCCCAACGCGTCGATCTCCTTTACCAGATGCCCCTTTGCAAGGCCGCCGATTGCGGGGTTACAGCTCGTAGCGCCGATTTGTTCGGCCAAAATTGTAATTAGCAGCGTCTTTGCGCCCATTTTTGCGGCGGCTAAGCTTGCCTCGATACCCGCATGCCCGCCGCCCACAACGATAACGTCGTATTTCATTTTTTGCCTTTAAATTTAAAGCCGCAATTTTAGCCAAAATAAAATTTCAAAACGATAAATCGCGCGCAGATGCCGCAGACGAGCCGTCCGTAAAAGTCGCGGCGCAAAAGCGGCGAGCGAAGGGCGTAAAATTCCGCGCAAAATTTTTAGCGCAAAATTTCACACGCGAGCTTTGCTTTAAATTTAGCGTTGTATAATTACGCATTTTTTTCAAAAAGGCTAAGTATTGATAGACAAATTTTATATTTCCGAGCTGAAAGATCGCGTGATAGGCGGCTGCGAGATTGCAAAAGAGGAGGCGCTAGAGCTGGCGCGATGCGAGGATTTGGGCGCGCTTTTTGCGGCGGCGGATGAGATCAGGCGCGAGTTTTGCGGCGATAAATTTAATCTCTGCACGATCATAAACGTAAAATCGGGGCGCTGTAGCGAGGATTGCAAATACTGCGCGCAGTCGGCGCATTTTAACACGGGCTGCGAGATTTACGGGATTTTGGGCGAGCAGCAGGTGCTAAGCGCCGCGCTTGCGAACGAAGCCGAGCAGACGCACCGCTTCTCGCTCGTCGCCAGCGGGCGCGGAATTTCTCAAAAAAGCTCCGATCTAGGGGCATACTGCGCGATCTATGAGCGGCTGCGAAGCCAGACGCGGCTGCATCTGTGCGCCTCGCTGGGAATCGCCTCAAAGCCCGCTCTGGCGCTGCTTAAAGCTAGTGGCGTGCGGACCTATCATCACAATCTCGAGACTTCGCGAAAATTTTATCCGCAGATCTGCACGACTCACAGCTACGATAACCGCATTCAAACTATCGAAAATTGCCGCGCCGTGGGGCTTGACGTATGTAGCGGCGGGATTTTCGGGCTAGGCGAGAGCATGGAGGATCGCATCGATATGGCGCTGCAGCTGCGAGAGCTGGGCGTTAGCTCCGTGCCGATCAATATCCTGACTCCGATCAAGGGCACTCCGCTGCAAAACGCCGCGCCGCTAGCGCACGATGAAATTTTAAAATCGATCGCGATCTACCGCTTCATCTTGCCGCGCGCGTATCTGCGCTTTGCGGGCGGCAGACGGAATTTAGGCGAGCACGTGCGCACGGCGCTTGGATGCGGCATCAACTCGGCGCTTACGGGCAATTTCCTAACCACCACCGGCGATAGCATCGCAAGCGATAAGGCGCTTGTGGCGCAGTGCGGATTCGACCTCGCAAAGGGCGCGGATTAGCGGCGGTCGGGAATTAAAAATAAAATTTAAGAGGCTGCTATGAAGTTAAAATTTTTCCCTGCCTTGATTTTAGTCGTGTTGCTTTGCGGCTGCTCGCTGCTCTCGCAGGACGGCACGGAGGCTTTGTTTGCAACAGGCGCGAGCAGAAGCGACGTCGCAAGCCCGCTAAGCAAGGAGCAGCCAAACCGCTGCGCGAAGCGGCAAAAGATTGATGCCGAAGTCGCGCGAAAGGCACAAGAGCAGGCAGTGTCGCAAGATACGCTTAATTCATTCAAGGAGAATAGCGCACAAGCCCAGCAAAGAGCGCAAGATCGATATATCTCCGAGCAGCGAAGCCTAATGCAGCAGCAAGCGCAGCAGCAACTGGAGCAGATGCAGCAGCGGCAAAATATGAGAAATTTACAAAACGAACAAAACTGGAATCGGCTGCGCAATCTGGAAAATATAAGCAGCGGTAGGATTTAGCCGTGAATTTTACAATTTGATCTAAATTTTAATTCGCGCGACTTTCATTCAGATCAATTGGCCTCGGTAAAAATATGATGAAATTTCAGCCAAAATACTACAAAATCAAATAAGGTCTTAAATTTCAAGGGCAGGCAGCTAAATGATAGAAAATTTTAATTGATTTTAAGTGATGAAATGGTGACCCACAGGAGATTTGAACTCCTGTTACCGGCGTGAGAGGCCAGCGTCCTAACCACTAGACGAGTGGGCCGCGAAATTAAAAATAAAATGATAGCGAAGTGTATATAAATTTTGGATTAAATTATATATTTTCTGCAAAAAATAATGCAAAATAAAATTTTCGCCGAAAACTTAAAGCCTTTTGGCATAGCCGTAAATCTTGGTGCTCTAGAGAGTCCGATATGCCGCCCATTCTAGATGGCACATAAATAAGTTCCGTCGTTGCAGCCATAAGCCAAATCGATATCATAAAGCTTGCTGTGTCTTGCTATCAGCATCAAAAAATGCCAATAATTTTATCGCGCTGATTTAAAGCAGGTGATAAAAGGCCATTTAGCATACCTTTTATTTAGCTTCTAGGCTTTTTAGATACTCATATACTCTTTTATCCTCGTTTTTCCTTGCCCAATCCGATGGAGTTACGCTTTGGTTATGAGAACATCTAGCTTTTGGATCGGCGCCTCTTTCTACTAGATATTTTACGATTTCTAGACTATGAGAACTTGCCGCATAATTTACCATGGAGCAGCCATCCCTATCCTTTGCTTTAAAATTTCCGCCGTATTTTTCCAAAAGCTTTACGAGCCTAAAACTCTTCTCATCGTCGTGTTGGCTTCCGAATACGCTCATCATCATTGCGTTATCGGTCAGTCTTTTTGCGCACTCTAGCATCGCGCGAAGCGAATTTTCGCTACCTAACATTACCGCCATTTCGATGGGAGTGGTATTTTCATGACCTTTAAAATTCGGATCGCCGCCCATTTTGCAGTATTTTTTAGCATCTTCGGCGTTGTCTGAATATGCCGTTTTGTGAAGCAACGTTTGTATCTCATCCGCACTCAATCTCTCTTTGGTTTTGGGTGCGACGGGGGAGCTTTCGTCGTAAATCTCCTTTAATGAATTTGTACCATAGTATTTACCCGGCTCGTCTTTAAAAATCAAATTTATGCCGTTAAAATCTGTAAGTTCTATAGAGTCGTTTGTTTTTAAATTTATTATCTTGTTAAAGTTAAAAACTAAATCATCCTTTTTAACCCCGCTATCAAAGATGAAAAAGTGGCTAAACTCGTAAGGAAATTCGTTTTTGTATTCAGGGTTTGACGCCGGATTTATCCTAGAATCGCCAATTCCTATCTTATCATGCCCCCACCTTTTGCCGAATATAAATATATTTGTACCCCAGCTTTTTGAAATTTTATCATCGTTCTCGCCCATTACGAAGATATCGTTTCCCCATGGGTCTTCCACATCGCTTCTGCCGCCCGTCAAAATATAGACATTGTTATTTCCGGGGCAAACTATAGAGTGCCTCGTATCGCTTTCGGCTATAATGATTTCGTCTGCGTTTTGGTTGCAGCGAGAATTTATATCCCAATATATGGTTTTGCTAAAATTTAAACTCACGTCTTCTAATACGGTGGTATCAAACCCTTGCGTCACTAAAATCTTTTTAGGAAAATATCCTTTCGCTTGCCCGTCTTTGATAAATTTTTCCAAGCTTTGAAAGTCGGTTATATTGCCTCCAAAACAGCCGCCGACTACCAAAAACAATATAACGATAAATCTCATACTTGCTCCTTTTTTCGAGATAAAATTTTAAAAATTATACAAAATTTGTAAGCAAAATTTACTAAAAACAGCTCAAATTTAAAAATCAAAGATAAGCGTTTTTAATGCTTATAGTAATGGCACTTGGATAGTTATAAATTTTAAGCTGCTCCGCTGCTTTTAAATTTAAAAGGTTAAATTAATTTTAAACACAATTTGCATAAAATCCCATTTCAAAAATGTATTGCACGAGCGGCGGCGGCAAAGTAAAATTTGCGGTAACTACGGCGTTAAATTAAAAGCACTCGTAACGGCGGCACCAAATAAAATTTACGGCAGTAGCCCAAGGATGAGATATTCGGCGGCGTGCTGAGCTTAAATCATTCACAGCGACGTAAAGTACGAAGTATGCACGGCGGCGTAAAATTAAAATTTGCAGCGGCTAAATTTAAAGTTCGCGGTGATAATCAAAGCAGCGCCCGCCATTCATCTGCGCGTCGTAAGCGGCGAGCCGCATATTAAAATTTAAAGGGATAAAATGAATGAAGATTTTCAAAGAGCGAAGCTACAAGGCACGCTCGGCGCGCTCTGCCTACTGGTCGGCAGTGCGGCGTATTCTATAAAAGGCGAGATCGCGTACTTGGATTCTCAAATCTTGGTGTGGATTTTTGCCTTCACATTCCTTTACCACGCGCTTAAAAATATACAAAATATCACGGGCCCGCAGGTCTTTATAATCTTCAAATACGCCTATAGCATTGCGCTTGCGGCGCTATTATATTTTTCAGCCATTTATATACTCAGAAGATGTGATTGCAGTAGGCTGCAAATATACGTGCCGTATTTGATATTTGCAGTTACGGTCGCTTGGATAATTATAAATTTTAAGTTGCGCGCCGCTACCGGATGCAAGCTTTTTGCCGTATATGCCGCGCTACTAATCGCAGATATCGGCGTAGACGTCATCTACAGCATGATGTTTAAAATACCGGTTCCCGCTGCTATAACGATGGGCGTCATAAATTTCATGGAGCTGTTAAATTTAATCTTAAATCCATTGGCGTCCGTAGTACTGCTTCTTGCGTGGCTTAATATGAAAACCCCCGCCGAAGCAAAAGATATATGGAGCTAAGCGGAGAGTAAAATTTCGCTTGCGTTTATACTCGCGCGGAGTTTAAATTTAGACTGCGCCAGGGCGTTTACAAATATGAAATTTCACGCTTCTCGCGCTGTTTTGGCAAAGACGCAGCCGCTAAAACCGCCCGCTATTTATCTATGCAGCACAAACTGCAAGCCGTATCGGCGCAACTCTTGATAAATTTAAGAAATTTCGCGTCATACGACTATAAGCCCGCTTCGCCGCACTCGTAGCCGAAAATTTTAATCCCGGTGTCGCTCTGCTCGTAGCGTAGCGCGGGGATTTTTTGCAGTAGATTTTTTAGCTTTTCCAGATCATTTTTTCGTCCGCCGTCGAAGGCGCGCAGCACCCACACCCACGCGATCTCGTCGTATGCGAACGAGCCTACCGTAAAGCTAGCCCGCTTTGAGCCCGTCTCCCATTTGGAGGAATTTTTAATCGCGTAGAAGTTCGGATAGAGGATTTTTTTGATGATAAAGCATTTGCAAAATTTAAAATCCGCGAAAAACTCCGCCCACGTCGCATCCTCGGTAAAATAGCCCTTCGCGCGCAGGCGCTTTTTCTCTTTGCGCAGCCTGATAGGCTCGTAAAATCGCTGCCAAGCCCTCGCGCAGGCATCCATAAACGCGAGCATGCGGGCGAAATAAATTTTAAAAAGCGCCTTAAAAAGCTCCATCTACTTCTCGATCTGCGATTTTAGCGACTTATCGATTGCGATCTCGTTTGAGTTTATGTCGATCGTTTGAAGCGCCTTGTCCTGAAAGATGAATCCGACCTCCTTCGCGCCGAAGCTCTTGGCGATCGCTTCCAGCGTGTCGGTCGCGGATTTATGGATCTTGCCGCCAAGATCGTTGATGATTTTTAGCGAAAGCTGCTTGACCTCGTCTTTGGCGTCGTCGATCAGGCGGTTTTTATCGCTTTCATCAAAGCTCGCGCCGAATAGCCCGTTTAGCGAATCGGGCAGCAGAAACGGCAGCAGCTTGGCGTTTTTCTCGTCGTAAATTTTCATATCTTTGATCGAGTATTTGTATTTGCACGGCGGCATCTTGATCTCGTAGCGATCCTCACCCTGCGGCAATATCGCAAACTCGGGGCTTAGTAGGTCGTAAACAAACTCGATCTCAAACTCGAAGATGATGGCGATCTGCTTTTTCGTCATCAGCGGCGAGACGAGCGAGCCCAGCAGCCCGCTGCCTACGTTTTGCTTGCGCGTGACGATCTCTTTGGAGTAAATTTTAAAAACGCTCAGCTCGCCGATGCTTTTAAGCCGCGTGATATCGGTGGCAATCTGCGGCTTGCCCGCCTGCTCGCCGCTTTTGCGCATCTTAAAAAACATAAAAACCAAGATGCAAAATATCACTAAATTTAGAAGAAAAGCAAAATTTTCCAAATTTCATCCTTTAAAATTTTATTGGTATTTTAGCAAAATACAGCGCCGATTTGTAGTGCAATTGAAATTTTACGATTTTTTCGACGCGAAATTTCAAAATCGCAAAAGAAATTTTAAAGAAGCGAGCCGCGATTATAAAATTTAATGCGGAACAGTCCGCCCCACCGCTAGCGTCGTCGGGGGATGGGTGGGGTTTGTGGGCGAGCGGAGCAATGCGGTGCTGCGGAGCAGCGCCGCCTCTGCGAGAAGTGTGACCTCGCAATTGGGGCCCCCTTCCCGCCCCAAGAGAAATATACCAAGAGCTAAAAATACTCAAAAAATTTAACGTGGCGAAATTTCTATAAATTTACTCTACAAATTTAGCTTACCAAGGCTTAAGTCTTTTGAAATTTTATCGATATAAATTTTAAGCAAGTGTACGTATTATGTATAATACGTAAGGGAGCGGCGCTCGGAGTTAGCGGGGCGCCCCCTCCTTTACCAACCCCTACCCGCGCGAAGCTAGAAATGCGAGCTACGCTCGCGCTAAATTTTAATAAGATTTGAATTGCAATTCTCGAAATTTTATGCTTGTTCGTTTCATTAGAATTAAACTCAGGTGTAGCCCGTGCCACTTAAAGCGTCGCAGGAGGATTAGTTCACCACGAAGTTTCTCTTAAAGGGGAAGGGGCGCTACTTACTCTGCTTCGCTGCGCTCGCAAGAAACGCCGCCGGGCGAGCCTTACGTCGCTACGCTCGTTTTGCGAGAGCGCTCCCCTTCCCCCTTAAAATCCCCTAACCCGTGGCACGCTCAATGGGTGAGCCTTACGGCTCGAGCATTTTTATTTAACGGCTTGCGCCGCATATTTGAAATTTTAAATTCTACGTAAAATTTAAAACCACGAGCCGCAAAGTGTTTCGGCGCAGCGGGTATAAGCGGATGTAAATTTAAAATTTACCCGCTGCAAGCCTCGATCAGAATACAAGCGAGTAAATTTTGCAATTTCAGGCAAATTCACGAGCGAAAATAAATTTTACAAACTCCAGCGTAATTTTACAAAATCTCCCTGAAATCATACCCTGCGTTTTTGAGCGCCCAGGCGATATCCTCTTGATGAGCCTTGCCTTTGGTCTCAAGCGTGATCGTGATCTGCGCGTCGCCGTACTCGATATTGGTCGAGAAGCGGTCGTAGTCGATCTTGACGATGTTTGCGTTGGCGCGGCGCAAAATTTCGGTAAGCCCGGTAAGCGCGCCCGGCTTATCGACGAGCGTGACGTTAATCGTCATCTTGCGGTGCGATTTTATGAGGCCTTTTTCGATGATGATGTTTAGCATCTGCACGTCGATGTTACCGCCGCTTAGGATAATGCCGATCTTTGCGCCCGCGGGAAATACAAATTTCGCGTTCATCAGCGCCGCTACGCCCGCCGCGCCCGCGCCCTCGACGATGATTTTTTGCTGCTCGAGCAGATAGAGTATCGCGCTTGCGATCTCCTCGTCGTCAACCTGCACGAACTCATCGACGCACTCGATGATCGTAGAGAGCGTGATTTCGCTCGTATCCCGCACGGCGATACCGTCGGCGATGGTGCGGACCGATTTGGAATTTAGCGGTTTTTTCGCGACGAAGCTATCGTGCATCGCGGGCGCGCCCTTGGCGGCTACGGCGATGATTTTGATGTCCGGATTGATCTGCTTGGCGCAGCTGCAAACCCCCGTAGCAAGCCCGCCGCCACCAACCGGAACGACGATGTATTCAAGATCTGCAACCTCTTCGATCATCTCAAGCGCGATCGTGCCCTGACCCGCCTGAACGAACTCGTCGTTGAAGGGATGCACGAACGTCAGATTGTGTTCCTTTGCATATTCCAGCGCAAACGCATACGCCTCGTCGAAATTATCGCCCTTTAGGATGATCTCTGCGCCCAGAGCCTTCGTGCCGCTTACCTTAAGTAGCGGCGTGGCTTCAGGCATTACGATCACGGCATGCACGCCGAATTTTTGCGCGCTCATCGCTACGCCTTGGGCGTGATTGCCCGCGCTTGCGGCTATTACTCCATGTGCCCGCTCCTCATCCGTTAGGTGCGCGATTTTATTGTAAGCCCCACGGATCTTATACGCGCCGGTACGCTGCAAATTCTCGCTTTTGAGATACACTTCCGCGTCGTAAAGCTTGCTGAGCTTCGGCGCCAGAGCAAAGGGCGTTTTATAGACAAAATCGTTTATCGTGCGCTTTGCTTGGATGATTTTATTTAGATCAACCATCTACTTCCTTTCGTAATTTTAAATTTTGTTATTATACATATTTTAGACGAAATTTTATCCCGTGCGCAGCCTAAATCCGCAGCTTCGGTTTTAGCTCCGTTTAACTCCTGCGCCGCAGCAGCACGCCGCATTCGATATGGCTCGTATGCGCGAACTGATCGAAGATCGCAAACCTGCGCACCTCGTGCGTAGCGCAAAGCGAGCGTAAATTTTCAAAAAGCGTCTGCGGATTACAGGAGATGTAGATTAGATTACGAAAATTTTTTATGAAATCAATCACGCTAGGCTCCAACCCCGCGCGCGGCGGATCGATCAAGACGTGCGAAAAATCGTAGTTGAAAATATCGATCCCCTTTAGCCGCTCAAACTCGCGTCTGCGCGCAAACGCGCTCATCAGCTCATCCGCGCTAAGGCGGACGAATTGCGCGTTGCAAACGCCGTTGAGCTCGCAGTTTATGCGCGCATTCGCGATCGAGCTTTTTGAAATTTCGCTTGCCAACACGCGGTTAAATTTAGCCGCAAGCGGGATGGTGAAGTTGCCGTGCCCGCAGTACAGCTCCAGCAGATCGCGCGCGGCGGAGTTTTCTGAGCGCACGGCATGTTTTTCGCAGCTCGAATTTTGCTCGGCTGAATTTTGCGCGCTTTTCTTTTCACAATCCAAATTTTTCGTGGCGGAATTTTGCGCGTCCAAATCCTTACGAGCGAAATTATCATCCGTAGAGCTCTCGCCTGCGGACGCGCAGTTAAATTTCGCGGAATTTTCGCCGTCAAATTCCACTTGCACAGAATTTGACGGAGTAGAATTTCGGCAGGAGGCGTCGAATTCGGCGGTATTTTCAGGAGTGAAATTTCGATCCACAGAATTTTGCACAGCAGACTGCTCACAGCCCGAATTTTGCGCGGCAGAATTCTCTGCTATGGAATTCTTTGCGACGGAATTCCGTGCGGCAAAATTTTTTTCAACAAAATTCCTATCGGCGAAATTCTGCGCGGCGCACACCTCGCTCGCGCCGTCTTTGCCGAAGTCCACACAGCTTCTCGCCCAGGCGATCATCTTTTCGTTCACGCCGCGGTTGGGCTGGATGAAGGCGTTTTCGCCGAAGCGAAATTTATAAACTCGCCCGTCCACGCAAAGCTCGTCCGTGAGGCTTAGCTCGCCGCTTAGCAGCTTCTGTCCGCGCGCGCGAGCCATGATCGTGATACCAAGCTTGTCCGCTAGTTCGCAAATCGCCTCCTGCTCGCGCTCGCCCAGGCGCTTGTGATAAAGCAGCGTCGCCAAAATCCCGCTAGCGCACGAGATAAACTCGACGCCAAAGAGCCTCTCTTTTAAAGCTTCGCTCCGCCTAAGCGCCTCTAGCAACCGCGGCATTAAATTTGCGATAGGAAGCGCTACCTTGGGACATTCGTTAATTAAAATTTTCTTGCTATGTGCGCCGCCCATCGTGTATGCAAGATCAAATGCGCTATGCCAAATATCTTGCCAGATGCCAAATTCTGCCCTAATGCGGTAATTTTGCGGCTGTGAGGCAAAAAACTCAAACTCGCCGTCAAAAAATTCTCTAAGCTTATCGGCGATCAGACGCTTTTTGTATGAAATTTGATCCTCATAGGGCTCACCGAGCGTGCAGCTGCCGCAGCTACCGAAGCTTTCGCAGTTCATACATCCACTCTTTTACCCACCGTGCGCAGTAAAAGAATGATAGCCGCGATACCCAAGATCAGACATCCCCACACGCTAAGTCCAAAGCCCGCAGGCAGGTAGCCGCAAATGATACTGATGCCGCAAACGACCAGAGCATAGGTCATCTGCGTGCTTACGTGCTCGATGTGATCGCAGCCTGCGCCCATCGAAGAGAGAATCGTCGTATCAGAAATCGGCGAGCAGTGATCGCCGAAGATCGCCCCCGTAAGCACCGCGCTTACGTTTACGCACATAAAAACGTGAAATTCCTCGCCGCTAAGGCCATATTTTTGCCCCACGGCGTGCGCTAACGGCACGGCCAGAGGGGTAACGATGCCCATAGTACCGAAGCTCGTGCCCGTTGAAAATGAGATAAACGAGCTAAGCACGAAGATCACGATTGCAAGAGCAAAGCGCGGCGTAGCGTCGCTTAGAAGCTCGACCAAGTAACGCGAAGTGCCAAGCTCCTTGATAACAGAGCTTAGCGACCACGCAAAAAGCAGGATTATGACGGTATTTAGCATGCTTTTCCAGCCGCCAACCCAGACCTCGATCGCCTCTTTGACGCCGTAAATTTTTTGCGCGATGCCCAAAACGACGGCGATGATCGATGAAAAAAGCGCGGATTGAAACAGCACGACCGAGGCGTCCGCCGCGCTAAATGCGGTACGTATCGAAGTAAAGCTAAGAGGAGCCGCCTTAACCGCCTCCAAAGCCTCGCCCTCCAGCGAGCTGTAGCCATTAAAATAAAACCCGATGACGGAAAGGACGATCATCGCTCCTAGCGGGATTATCGCGTTTAGCTTGCGAAGCGCGACGCCCTCTTTGGGTACGAAAATTTGATCCTCTAAATTTTTGATCTTAAAATCCGCAGCTCCGCTCTTGCCGCCGCGAGAAGCGATCTCTGCGCGATACATCGAGCCAAACTCCCTACTCATCACTGCCGTGGCGACTACGAAAAAGATCATGAAAATGTTATAAAATCTATACGGGATCGTCTCAACGAAGACGGTAAAGGCGTTTATGTTTTCTACGCCGATCTGCGAGTAGGCCTCTTTGATAGCCGAAATTTCAACTCCGACCCACGTAGAGATCACCGCGATGCCGGTGATCGGCGCTGCGGTCGCGTCGATGATGAAAGCAAATTTCGCGCGCGAAATTTTAAATTTATCCATCAAAGGCCGCATTATCGGACCCACGATCAGCGCGTTTGCGTAATCGTCAAAAAATATCACGATACCCATCAGCCAGGTGTAAATTTGACCCAAAACGGGAGTGTCTGCGTGCTTGCTGAGCCAGAGCGCAAGCGCCTTCGTACCGCCGCTTTTGGTAACCAGAGCGATGAGCCCGCCGATACACATAACCTGAAGCAAAATACCCGCATTCCACGTATCAGCCATCGATTTTACTACGCGCGAGCACAGGTTCGTAAAGGCAAAAAGCGCTGAAGCCGCGATGCCGTGATCTACCATACCGACGAGAAAAGTCCCGCTTAGCACGCCCAAAAACAGCGACAAAATCACGTCCTTGGTGATGAAAGCAAGCACGATCGCCGCAACCGGCGGGATAAGCGTGAGTGCGCCGTAAAGCTCGCTGTTTCGCACGGCGGGCTCCACGTCCGCAAGCGCCAGCGCGGGCAAAAAAATCGCCGTAAAGATAAGCAAATTTTTCAACATTTTAATCCTTGATGATTGATAAAATTTTAAAATTTAACCTCCGATCGGGGGTTAAATTTTAAAATTCTGCGCACTTTGCAGCAAATTCGTATTCACGCGCTTTCTTTTACGGCGATTGTTGAGCGCCTTGATCGCACAGCAAGCTCTGCTATTTTGCTGCGTTTGCAATTTTGCGAACGCATTTTTAAGCAACTTGTCGTGCAGCAAAATCTCTCCAGTGCAAAATACCGCGCACGGCGTAATCAAAAGCGTTTTATAAACGCATTTAAAATTTTACTTAACATAGCAAAAGCCCCAAATCAAGGTAAAATTCCGCAATGCTGCAGCACTTACTTTGTCGCAAGAGCGATAATTTTGCGCACAAAATTTGACGAAATCCCGCTCTTGATCGCAAACCAAAATCCCTCAGCAAAAATTTTATCGCGCATAAATGCACAAATCGCCATTTTTAAAGCTCGTCTGCGCGTTTATAAAATTTCAGTGCATGCAACCTGCGCAAGCAAAGCGATAAAATTTTAAAGCGTTAAATTCTACCAACTCGCGCTCGAAAAATCCGCTAAATTTATAAAATTTACAAAGCGGCAAAAACTCTAAATTTAAAGCTCATGAGGCTTTTGCAAACCCAAAACGCTGCAAACCTAAAACGACGACGAAGCGGCGAGCGACTCTTTAAATCAAGCCCGCTAATTCTCACGCTCAGGTGCATCTTGCGGATCGCTCGTAAAATCATCGCTTACTTGCGTAGGACTTAATCCAAGCGAGCGCAAATAGCTCTGCGTAGCCGCTTCACCACCCGCAAGCGCGTAGTCTAGCGCATTTAGCCCCGACTCATCGACTGCTTTTTCGTTTGCGCCCGATTTTACGAGCAATTCAACGATCTGCTTGGTACTTTTTTGCGCCGCAAACATCAGCAGTGTCTTACCCGCGCCCGAACGCTCACAGCCGTCGCTACGCTCGCCCAGCGACGCTAGAGCCTGAGCTTCAGCGCTGCCGATCTGGCGGACATTCACGCTAGCGTGCGAGTAGATTAGCAACTTTACGAGCTCATAATTTTTTGCCGCGGCGGCGAAAAATATCGGAGTTTGCCCAAGCGAGTTTTTATAGCCAACCAAGGCGCCTTTAGAGATCATAAATTTAGCGCTTTGAACGTTATTCATCGCGTAAAATAGCGAGTTTTCCTCGCCCGCATTTACCTGCGCGCCTCGCTCGATCAAAGCGCCGCTAAAGCGCTCGTCATATCCTAGCAAAAGTGCTAGATCCAGGGCATTATCAAGCTCGTAAATAGCAAAATCCTTGCTAAAAAGTAGCGTACGGAACTCATCTGCACCTACTCCGCCTTTTAGCGCCAACTCAAGCTCACCGTAATCTCCCGCCTTGCGATCCTTTGCAGCATATGCGATAAATTCCGCTATAACAGCACTTGCCAGCTCATCGGCGTCGTTTTTATTAAATTTGGCGGCGAAATAATCTCTTAGCGACTCCCTGGCTGCCGGGATCTCGCCCATAAAATTGCCATAGGCGATGAAATTTCCAATCTTGCGCTCGGAGTAAAATTCTAAGGCTTCAAGCGATTTTTCGCTGATTTGTGCGTAGTTTTTCTCTTTAGCATAGCTCAAAAAGCCCTCTCCGTCCATCCCCGCAAATGCCAAGGTTCGCTCAAGCCTTTTTTCGTTCAGCAAGGCTTCGTTACCGACACAATCGATATTTTCGTCTCTAATCTCAGAAGCCGCGCTTTTTAAATTTTGCAAAAATTCTGCGCCAGCTAGCGAGCCTTTACAGCCAAAATCGCTTTGCAGCAACTCTTCGTCCGCAGGCTCTTTGCTAAAAAAGCCGCGCGGATCGCTTAGTATCTGCTCGCAAGAAGCGCCAAAAAGTGTGCCGCAAAAAACAAACGAACCCATTAGAATTTTTCGCATCGCTACCTCGAATTGCATTTGAAGCGTTATTTTACCTTTAAATTTATTTATTAAAACTTAGTGCGGGCGGTGGAATTTTATGGAATTCCTTTCAGCCTTATAAAATTTTGCGGAATTTTTAAAATTTTACGGGTGGCGGCGTGACGGCGTTAAACGACGACTAGGCAGAGGCTTAGCGACTGGCGGCGCTATATAACAGCACAGCGGCGAGCGACGTTAAAATTTTAAAATTTACGCGCGAGCTAGCGGTAAAATAAAATTTTGCAAGCTGTACAAATCTGGCGGAATTCCGTGCTAGACTTATCGTGAAATAAAATTTTTTCAAGTGGAGCCCGTTCCGCGGAATTCTACACGCATTAGTAGCCAGATAGAATTTGCAGGATAAAATTCCTCGCAGAATAAAAGAATTTTGCGCGGAGTAGAATTAAAATTTCGCCGCGCAAAATTCCGCGGCTAGCGCAAATTTCGCCGCGTTAAAATTTAGCAAATTTCAATCTGATGGAATTTAGCACGACCGTTACGGAGCTAAAGCACATCGCCGCAGCGCCGTACATCGGCTTTAGGAGCACGCCGAGCGTTGGATATAGCGCGCCTGCCGCGATCGGGATACATACGGCGTTGTAAAATAGCGCCCAAAAGAGGTTTTGCTTGATCGTCCGCATGGCAGCACCGCCTAGGCGGAATAGATATAGCACGCTTTCAAGGTCGTTTTTTATAAAAATCACGTCGCCCGCACCCTTGGCTACGTCGCTGCCGCCGTTCATCGCGATGCCGATGCTAGCGGCTTTTAAGCTCGGCGCGTCATTGACGCCGTCGCCCACGAAAAGCACCCGCTTGCCTTCGTCGGTCAAGGATTTGATGAACTCATATTTGCCGCTTGGAAGCACTCCGCTTCTTACCTCGTCGATGCCGAGGTTTTGAGCGACGAAATTTGCCGTTTTGGCATTATCGCCCGTTAGCATGACGGTTTTTACGCCGCTTTTTTGCAGCGCCTGCACGACGCCGCGCGCTTCAGCTCTGATCTCGTCGCTAAATGCGATGAAGCCCGCATACGAGCCGCCTATCGCGCAGTAAACGACGCCGAAGCCCTTGTCTAAAAGCTCCTCCGCTTCTACCTCGACGCCCGTATCCACGCCGCGCTCGCGCAGAAAGCCCGCACTGCCGCAAAGAATTTCGCCAGTGGGATTTTTAGCGACGATACCTTTTCCCGCGATGCTTTCGAACTCGCCGTTAAATTTAGAAATTTCGCCGAATTTCAGCTCGGCAAATTTCACGATCGCCTTTGAGATCGGGTGCTCGCTAAGCTTTTGCGCGCTTGCTAAAGCGTAGAGATCCTGAGCGCTCAGATCGCTGAAGCTTACCGAAATTTCGCCCTTGCTAAGAGTGCCTGTTTTATCGAAAACCGCGACGTCGGCGCCTTTTAAAATTTCTAAAATTTCGGGATTTTTGATTAAAATTCCAGCCTTTGCAGCGTTTGAGATCGCGCAAACGATCGCGATCGGCGTCGCAAGACCTAGCGCGCACGGGCAGGAGATGATAAGCACGCAGATAGCCGCGGATGCGGCGTATGAGAGTCGCCCGTCAAGCGCCATCCACGCTATAAAGCTAGCAAGCGCGATCAAAATCACCGCGGGCACGAAGATATTTGAAATTTTATCGGCAAAGCGCGCGATCGGCATCTTTTTGTTGCCCGCCTCGTTTAGCAGATTTTTAATCTCGGCAAGCAGCGTCTGATGCGGAAATTTCGTCACTTTCACGTAGATGACGCCGTCCGTGCTGACGCAGCCTGCGTTTACCTCATCGCCTACGCTTTTATAAACCGCCAAGCTCTCGCCGCTGATGATTGAAGCGTCGATCTGCGCGCCGCCTTCTACGATAAGCCCGTCGCAAGGGATGCGCGAGCCGTTTTTTACTAGCACCTTATCGCCCGGCTTTAGCGCTTCTGCGCGCACTTCGGCTATCGTGCCGTCGTCTTTGATCAAAAGCGCGGTTTTAGGGCTTAGATCGATTAGCCCCTTGATGTAGTCGTTCGCCTTCATCTTGCTGCGCTCTTCAAGGTATTTGCCGAGCGAAATAAAGGCGATTATCATCGATGCAGACGAGAAATAAAGATTGGTAAATTCATTCTGCGCGCCGTGCGTATAGACCCACGCCGCGGCCGTTAACGAATAGGCAAACGCAAAAAAGCTTCCCATCGCCACGAGCACGTTCATATCGAAGCTTCTGTTTTTCAGCGAGCCGTAAGCGTGATAAAAGAAGTTCTTGCCGCAGTAAAATAGGCTCACGCACGCCATCGCCGCGCAAAGTAGTGCTTTTGGAACGAAGCTTAAAAACCCGCTCATCTCCACTGCCATTACCGCCGCGGCTAGAATGAGAGCGAGGATTAGCCTAAATAGCGCCGCTTTGAGGTTGCGCCGCTTTTTGCGCTCCAAATCCTCGTAATCCACGGCGATGTCGTATCCCAGCTTTTTGATCTTGGCTTTTAGCGTCTCCTCAAGCGCCGGATCAGCAAGTACGAACTCGCCGCTGCCGTTGGCGAAATTTACGTGCGCCTCCTGCACCCCCTCGATCTTGCGACTTACCCGCTCGATCGCATTGGAGCAGTTTACGCAGCTCATCCCGACGATATTTAGAGTGATTTTGCTTGACATCCGTTAGTTTTCGCAGGCTAGCTTTTCTGCGACGCTAAAGCCCAAATCGTCCATCTCCTCTTTAAATTTAGCCTCGTCGCGCGGATCTAAGCTTAAACTCACCACTCCACTTGCTACGTCCACCTCGATCTCGCCGAAATCGTCCTTAAGCGCGTTTTTGATCGTCCTCGCGCAGTTTTCGCAGTGTATATTTTGCGCCTTAAATTTTATGCTTTGTTTCAAAGCCATGAGCCTCTCCTTTGGATTAAAATTTCAAAACTTATACTACTTTTTAATAAATTTTATTTCAACGCCCGCTCCTGAAATTTAAGGGTTTTTCGTTATAATCACCCGTTTTAAATTTAAGCTTTAAGGAATTTTATGGGACGAGCTTTTGAATACAGACGCGCTTCAAAAGAAGCTAGATGGGGGAGGATGAGCAAACTTTTCCCAAAACTGGGCAAGGCCATAACGATGGCTGCGAAAGAGGGCGGCGAAGATCCGCTGATGAACTCCAAACTGCGCGCCGCGATCGCCACGGCAAAGGCGCAAAATATGCCCAAAGACAACATCGACGCGGCTATCAAGCGCGCTAGCGGCAAGGATAGCGCCGATATCAAAACGATCTTTTACGACGGCAAGGCACCCCACGGCGCGCTTTTAATAATCGAATGCGCCACCGATAACCCGACCCGCACCGTCGCAAACGTTAAGTCGATTTTAAACAAAGCTAAGGGCGAGTTTTTGCCGAGCGGCAGTTTGAAATTTATGTTTTCGCATAAGGCCGTTTTTGAGACCAAGCTGCCGAGCCGCGACATTGAGGAGCTTGAGCTTGAGCTCATCGACTTCGGTCTTAGCGAGCTTGAGATCAACGAGTTTGAAAACGATAAGGGCGAGCTCGAACAGACGCTTCTAATCTACGGCGAATACGAAAGCTTCGGCACTCTAAACGAGGGGATCGAAAAGATAGGGCTTGAGATCATCAGCGCAAGCTTAAAATTCGTCGCTAACGAAAAGCACGAATTTAGCGAGGAGCAGCTTAGCGACATAGACGCGCTGCTCGAGCGGCTAGAGGATGACGACGACGTGCAGGCAGTTTACACCAACATCGCATAGGAGAAAAAATGGAAAGCTTAAAAATTTACGACATCGACGCGGCGGCTTTGGCGCGCGATAAATACGCCGTTATCAAAACCGAAAAGGGCGATATGAAGCTGGAGCTTTTCGGTGGCGAAGCCCCGCAGGCGGTTACGAATTTCGCCAGCCTCGCGCGCAGCGGGTTTTACAAGGGGCTAAATTTTCACCGCGTAATTCCAAATTTCGTAATCCAAGGCGGCTGCCCGCGCGGCACCGGCACGGGAGGCCCGGGCTGGCGCATAAAGTGCGAATGCGACCGCCAAAAGCACAAGCACGTGCGCGGTGCGCTATCGATGGCGCACGCGGGGCGCGATACGGGCGGAAGCCAGTTTTTCGTCTGCCACAGCGCGCAGCCGCACCTAGACGGCGTGCATACGGTCTTCGGGCAAATCGTGGATCAGCCTAGCCTAGCGGTTTTGGACGCGATCAGACAGGGCGATAAGATCATCGACGTCGAGATTAAAGAGAGGCTATAATCGTGATTAAATTTAAACCGCGGGGCGCCAGACCGTGATAAAGATCGGCACGGACATAACCGCGGTGCGCAGGATCTCGGCGCTGCGCGCAAAATACGGCGCGAAATTTCTAAAGCGCATTTTGAAAAAATCCGAGCGCTCCTCGGCGCTGCGCGACGAAAGTATAGCGGGCGTCTATGCCGCCAAAGAGGCGCTTAGTAAGGCGCTAGGCACCGGCATCGGCGCGGAATTCGGCTTTAAAGACGCCAAAATTTACAAAGACGCCCTAGGCGCGCCGCACCTAAAAATACGTAAAAAAATCCGTAAAAAATTTCATATCAAATCCGCAAGCCTTAGCATCACGCACGACGCAAACGTCGCAATCGCCGTAGTCGCACTGGTGCTAAAAAAATCCAAAAAGCGAGCTTAAAATTTTAAAAAGTGATAAAAATTTTATCGCTTTTTTTCTTGAGTGCGGGATTTTTAAATTTTAAAATCTCGCCCGGGTTGCGCGTCCTAGGAATTTTATCGCGCGATCGCGCAAGTAAAAACCTTGCGTAAATTTTGCGCGGCAGAATTTCGAAATTTCATTGCGCCGCAGAATTTTGATTTAAATTTGAGGTATGGAATTTTATAGCGGCACGATACGCGACGGCGCAACTCAAAGAATTTCAACCTGAAATTTAGAAGTAGAAATATAGATTTTCGGTTTACAATTTTATGCGAAATCAAGCTCTAAAATTTAAAGTAGGCGCAAAGCCGCTTTCGTCCGACGCACGCATCATCAAGGGTTAAACGGAAGTTCATGAGCTGACCGAACACACATCGCTGCGGCGGCGTGTGTTTATCGCACCAATCTCAAGCAAGAAGCTTTTGTGCCGTATCTATGCCAAATAAATACCGCGATAACGCAGCCACGATCTTCACGCTATGCGCAAAAAGACGGGGCTTGTGTCGCTATATTTACCGCTCAGTCTTCCGCTAGCTTGAGCACACACAGATAAGCGGCGCGCCCACAGTAGCGAGCGATCAAAATTTACTCGAAGAAATTTAAAATGAAATTCCGCGGGCCGTAAATTTAGTGCTAAATTTTAAAATTTCACGGCGGCGCAAATTTTAAAATTCCATACAGAGCGTATTTAAAATTTTAAGCCGTGAGCTCACGGGGCTAAATTTAGCCGCCGAGAAGTTTGCAAGTCTCTGCAAAAAGAAATTTTATCAGGGTGCAACGCCGCAAAAATTTTCAATTGCCCGTATTTTGGCGGCGGGCTTACGCAGCTTACGTTTTCGCGCGAGCCATTAAGTTTCAATTATCTATATTTTGACTACGGCGCATTGCTATAGGGCTTGGAATTTTTCCCGTATAAATTTTCAATTCTCTATATTTTGGTCACCCCAAGACTGTGCCCAAAGCCGCCTCGTATTTAGAGCCGCGTAAATTTTAATCGCCCGCGCCAAGATATGATTAATTTAAAGCACAAAAAATACAACATAGCGCTGGCTTACGTCAAAACGCCTAAAACTACGACTAAAATTCCAAGCCGCGATCGAATTTTACGCGATAAAGGCGGATTATTCCGCCTTTTTTAGATTATCGGCGAGCAAAAACGCAAGCTCTAGCGCCTGATCTGCGTTTAGGCGCGGATCGCACTGTGTTTCGTAGCGCTGTTTTAGCGTCTCTTGCGTCACGTTAAATGAGCCGCCCGTGCACTCGGTGACGTTTTGACCGGTCATCTCAAGGTGGATGCCGCCCGCGTGCGTGCCCTCCGCGGCGTGGATCTCGAAAAAGCTCTGTACCTCGCTTAAAATTTTAGAAAACTCGCGCGTTTTGTAGCCGTTGGCGGTCTTGACGGTGTTGCCGTGCATCGGATCGATGCTGTATAGGATCGCCCTACCCTCGCGCTTTAGTTCGCGTAAAATTTGCGGCAGCCGCACGCCGATCTTATCCGCGCCCATGCGGATGATGACGTTTAGCCTGCCTGCTTCGTTTTGTGGATTGAGCTTGTCGCAAAGGCGCAAAATTTCATCCGCAGTGCCGCTAGGGCCGATCTTGACGCCGAGAGGGTTTTTGATACCGCTTAAAAAATGCACGTGCGCATCGTCCGCGCCGCGCGTGCGCTCGCCGATCCAAAGCATGTGCGCCGAGCAATCGTACCAATCGCCGCTGGTGCTGTCGATGCGCGTCAGACACTCCTCGTAGTGCAGCAGCAGCGCCTCGTGCGATGTGTAAAGCACCGTCTCGGCAAGGCTCGGAGAGTTAGCGGCGCTCAGCCCGCACGCCTCCATAAATTTAAGCGTGCGCGAAATTTCATCGCTGAGCTCGTTAAATTTAGCCTCCAGCTCGCCCTTTTTCAAAAAGCCCAAATTCCACTTATGCACCTCGTGCAGGTTCGCAAGACCGCCGCGGGAAAAGGCGCGCAGCAGATTCAGCGTCGAAGCGCTTTGATGATATGCCTCGATCATGCGCGCAGGATCCGGCTTGCGCGCCGCTTCGTTAAACTCAAAGCCGTTGATTATGTCGCCGCGATAGCTAGGCAAGCTCACGCCGCCAACCTCCTCGAAGTCGCTGCTGCGCGGCTTTGCGAACTGCCCTGCGATGCGACCCAACTTAACGACGGGGCGCCCCGCTGCAAAAGTAAGAATTATTGCCATTTGAAGCATTACTTTAAACATATCGCGGATATTATTCGCGCTAAAATCATTAAAACTCTCCGCGCAATCGCCGCCTTGAAGCAAAAACGACTTGCCCTCGCTGGCGCGCGCGAGCTCGGCTTTTAGGTTGCGAACCTCGCCCGCAAAAATTAACGGCGGCAACTTGTAAAGGCGCTCCTTAGCGGCCTGCACCGCACTTTCATCCTGATAAATCGGCTGCTGTAAAATTTTATAATCTTTCCATGACGTCCTACTCCAACTCATAGCCCCTCCTTAAATTTCGTAAATCCCGCGATTATACCCAAATAAGCTTTTATTAACCCAAAAAATCTTAAAATAGCGCCTTTAGGCAATTTGGAAGGAATTTTATGGAAAACGACCGCACGAAAGGGCTAGTGCTTGCTCTCGCCACCTTTTTTATGTGGGGCGTTTTTCCGATATTTTTCAAGCTCATAAAGGACTTGGACGCGGTGCAAATT
>CAUSAC010000007.1:0-64409 GCA_963529615.1 uncultured Campylobacter sp.
CGCAAAATGCGAGATTTATATGCGCAAACGCCGAGGTGCCGGCCGATGAGATCATCAAATATCGCCGCGCCAATGAGCTTGATCTCATCGCCACGGGCGCCTTTACGAAGGGCTTTTTCAAAAAGCTCTTTTTAGGCAGCGTCTCCGAGGATATCTTGCACAATGCGCTTGTACCGGTGCTAGTGCTATCGTAGCCGCAAGACCAAACGCCGATAAACGCTAAATTCCGTCGCTTACGTTATTTTAAAGCGGCGGAATTTTAGAATTTAAAATTCTTAAATTCTTTGCTTCTCGAATTCATATACTTTTTAAAATTCATAGAAATTTTGCTTAAAAATTCGTCAATAGATTTTATTAAATTCCATTAAATTAGTAATTTCATATAAAATTTTATGATTTAGTTTATTAAAAATTTTATTATTATTTAAGAAGAATTGTAAGATAATCCCGCTAGTAAATTGATATGGATTATAAAATCTAAAAAGGATTTTTATGAAAAAGGGTAAAATTTTACTTTCTTTTGCGCTACTTTGCTCGCCGTTTTGGCTTACTGCGGCGCAAAATAGCGGCGCTTCTCAAAACTCGTCCGCCGCAAGCTCCACCTCTAAAATTTCGTCGTCGCAAAGCTCGCGCGTAGCCGCCGCATCGCGGAGTTCCACGCCGCCTGCTTCAAATTTAGCCTCTAATAGTGCGGCGACGCAAAGCTCTGCGCAAAAGCCTGAAAACCCTACCGCTGTAAATTCCGCGCCGCAGGGCAACGCCGTAGTAAGTTCCGCTACTAAAGGCGTTGCACAAAATTCCGCGCCGCAAAGCGGTAGCGCGGCAAATTCTACGCTGCAGGGCTCAGACGGCGATAATCTCGGCACCATAAACGTCACGGGCAAGGCCGATCTGTCCACTACCGAGGGCACAGGGATGTATACGACGATAATATGAATACCGCCACGGGCCTTGATCTAAGCATCCGCCAGACGCCTCAAACCGTTTCCGTCGTGCCCGATCAGCTCATAAAGGATTTGAGCCTTACCAAGGTCGACGACGCGCTAAATTACGTACCGGGTATTACCGCTACTAGCAGATTCGGTATGAGTTTGCCGATTTCAAGGGGATTTAACATCGATAATATCCAAGAAGACGGCATGCAATCCACTACCGCGCTTGCGGCGCAGGGGCTTTACGGGCAGTCTAAGGAGCACACGGATTTGGCATTTTACGACCGCGTCGAAGTTTTACGCGGCGTCGCGGGTCTTACGCAGAGTAACGGCGAGCCGGGCGGAACTATAAATTTAGTAAGGAAGCGCCCTCAAAAAGAGCTCGGAGCTAATTTATCGCTAAGCGCGGGCAGCTATGATTATTATCGCGGCAGCGTGGACGTAACGGGCGGCTTAAACGAAAGCGGCTCGCTCCGAGGACGGCTCATTGGTTTAAGCGGCAAGGAGGGCTCTTATAGAGATCTACAAGGCACCGAGCGCGGCGCGGCATCGGCGATGGTGGGAGCTGATCTAGGAGATTTTAGCGAAATTTTAGCCGGTGTGATCTATCAAAAGACAAGAAGCGTTTATGATCCTTTCGGCATTCCTGTAGTGGGCAAGGACGGCAACGCGTTAAATTTAAGCAAAAGAACGACCTTTATATCGGATTGGAGCAGGTCGGTTTATGAAAAATATAATACGTTTTTGGAGCTAAATCATAAATTTAGCGATAATATCAAGGCTTACGCCAAACTAAACTATACTCACAGCGAGAGCTTGTTGAAATTCGTCGGCTGGCACGGAGTGGGTAGGGATCCTGCGAGTAGATACATAAGCTATGACAGATACGACAACGGCAGTAAAGAACTAAGCTTTCAGGTAGGTAGCGATATCGGCTATGAATTGTTTGGGCAAAGCCATGATTTTTTCATAAACGCTACTGCGTCGAAGGAGAGATTTACGCAGCACGATAGAGACGTTTACGGCGGCGCAGCGGGATTGACGTATGAGAGCTTTAATAAGGGGCTTATAAACAACGAGCCTAATTGGAATGATACGACCGCGTTATGCGCGCTTGGAACCCGCTGCTACAATCTTTACTACACGACTAAAATTTATCAGCAGATGGTTGCGATGGGCACGAGATATAATTTTAACGATGATTGGCATCTGCTCGTAGGCGGCAGATATTCAAGGCTAAAGCGAGAAAGCGCTACGGATAACTATCGCACGGGCCGCCACAGCGAAGACGATATCGTTAAAAAACACAAGATCACGCCTTACGTGGGGCTTACGTGGGATTTTTCGAGAGATCATTCGCTATATGCGAGCTATGCCGAAATTTATAAACCTCAAACCGCTAGGGATAGAAACGAAAAAATTCTAGAGCCGATCGTAGGCTATAATGCCGAAGTGGGCGTGAAGTCGGAATTTTTCGACGGCGCGCTAAATACGACCGTGGCTTTCTTTCAGATCATGCAGGAAAATAGAGCCGTCACCGACTACGATTATTACGACGCTACGGGTCTAAGCAGATCGGTAGCTAGCGGCAAAGTCAGATCCAGAGGCTTTGACATAGAAGCAAACGGTGCAATTACCGACGAGTGGAAAGTATTCGGAGGCTACACCTACAATAAAAGCGAGTATATGAAGGACGAGAGGCGTTTTGCGGCGCTAAGCAACGTCGATTACCGCAAGGGTGCCAATGCCAAGCCTTGGATCCCTAAGCGTATGTTTAAGCTCTACAGCAGCTACGAAATTCCGCTCGTAGCGCAGCAAAAGATCACTTTGGGCGCCGGATTTCGCTATCAGAGCAAGACCGACAACCAATATACCAGGCGCAGTATCTCGACGGGCGCTTATTACCCCGCTAACGACATCCCCGTACAGGGCGGCTACACGATATGGGACGCCAACGCTGCGTATGAATACAATGAGCATTTTAGTTTAAATTTATCGGTAAAAAACATAACCGACAAGCGCTACTTTATCAATCAAAATAACAGAGTAGCGGGACAAAACAACTACTACGGCGAGCCGCGGAATTTTATGCTGACGTTTAATTATAAATATTAAGGCGCCGTTTTGCTCAAAGTCTGCCCGCGCCTTGCTTTGGGCGGGATGCATAAAATTTGCGAGTAAGTCGTATTCGCAAATCTTTATGCTCTCAGATCGCGCGGGTTAGTGTCAATGCGAGCGCAGCGGGGCTTGCATGAAGGTATGAGTTGATCGGCGCTCATTAAGCTTGAGCAATCCGGTGCGCCGAAGTCTGCAGACAGGTTTTGCGCGAATAATGCTGCGCAGTTAAATTTTGCATTCGTTCGCGCGGATTTTGTACTTGCAAAGCTGCGAGCGGAGCGAGTACGCAAAGGCGCGTGAGCTAAATTTATCGCAATCCGCGCATGGCGAGGCGGGTAAAATTTGAACGAAGCCGCGGGATTAAAATTTAGCTCGCGATTTGGTTGATTAACGATTGATTAGCGCGGGCGATTGCAGGCGATGCGGGCAAGGGCGATAAATTTAATCTCGTGATTTAATCCCGCGATCTCGCCGCAACCGGCGCTAAATTTTAAAATTTAAAGAGAAAATTTGAAAACGCTAAAGCAATTTTTTGAAATTCTACGTCCGCACTGGTTCGGCAAGGGCGCGGCGAAACTGTGGGCGCTGCTGCTGCTCGCGCTTGGTTTTAGCCTCGCTATCATCAAAATCAGCGTGCTGATGAACGCGTGGGACAAGCGCTTTTACGACGCGCTAAGCGAGCTTAAAGGCGAGCTCATTCCCGCGCTCGTGGGCGAGTTTTTGCTCTACACGGCGCTCATTGTGCTTTTCATCGTCTGCGACAGCTGGCTTCGCAAACTGCTCGTAATCGTCTGGCGCGAGCGGCTAAGCGCGATGATGGAGCGCAAATGGCTACATAACGCAAACTTCTACCGTACGAGCCTTGAGGGGAATTTCAGCGCCAGGGGCGGTTCAAATTTAGAAAAACCTGGCGACGCAAATTTAAACGAGCGCGCAGAGTATTTCGCAGCCGAGGCGGACAGTGCGGCTTCACGTAGAGATGCAAAGGGGTTTGAAATTTTACCGAGCACGGCGGAGCAAAATGCGGCAGGGCAAAGCGGCGCAAGCGAGAATGAAAATTTAAACGATCGTAGCGACGAGAATTTTAAAAATTCAAAAAACGCCGATAATACTAAAGCATATTTGGAGCAGGATACGGATGGCTTAAACGAATGCGTGGGCTCTGCGAGCGATCGCGCAGAGTATCTTGCAAGCGAGGCGAGCGGCACCGGTGTGAACGAAAATTTAAACCAGCAGCGTGAGGAAGATTTTAAAGAATATTGGGGACGAGATACGGGTAATTTAAACGAACGTGCGGCGTCCGTGAGGGCGCGGGCTGGGTGCCCCGCAACCGAAGCGGATGCCAAAGGTTCGTTTAAAGCTTCCGAAGACCGGGGAATTGCAAAGCTAGACAACCCTGATCAGCGTATCGCCGAGGATAGCTTGCTGCTCGTGCAAAAAAGCGTCGATCTCGTAAAATCGCTCGTCTACAATCTCGCCAAGCTCATCGCCTTCGTTGCGATCTTGTGGCAGGTCTCGAAGGTGCTGAAATTTGAAATTTTCGGCATGCGCTTTGAGATCGAGGGCTTTTTGCTCTACGTCGCGCTTATTTATACTCTTCTTTGCTCGCTGATTACGCATCTAATCGGGCGCAGGCTTAGGGGACTAAATTTTGCCAAGCAGCGCGCCGAAGCCGACTACCGCTCGGATCTGCTGCTAGTGCGCAAAAACGCGGAAGCAGTAGCCTTTATGCGCGGAGAGGATGCCGAGCGCGGCCGCTTTCGCGCGAGCTTCGGCGAGATCATGAGAAATTGGCGCAGCATCATGAATACGGAATTTCGCCTCGAATGCTTTTCGGCAAGCTACCTAAAAATCACGAATTTAATCCCGATCTTTGCCTGCTTGCCGCTGTATTTGTCGCGCGCGATGAGCTTCGGCGACATGATGCAGGCGCGCTCGGCGTTTTACAGCGTGCAGGACGGATTTGCGTGGTTTATGGACTATTACAAGCAGATCATGGAGTGGGCAGCGAGCGTGCAGAGGATCTACGAGTTCATCTCGCGCATGGACGACGAGAGCGCAAATCTGCGTGCTTGCATCAAACAAAGCGACGAAAATTCCGCTCGGTGTGAGGGCTTGTCGGTCTTCACGCCTGCGGGCGAGCCGCTGATTGAGGATCTACGCTTCGAGCTTGCGCCCGCGCAGTTTATAATGCTGCGAGGCAAGAGCGGTGCGGGCAAAAGCACGGCTCTGCGCTACGCGGCGGGTCTTTGGAAATACGGCCGCGGGGAGATTAGCCTGCCGCGCACGGGCGTGATGTTTATCCCACAAAAGCCCTATCTAGCGCCGCTTAGCCTAAAAGAGCTCATTTCCTATCCGCAGCCGCCGCGCAAAGACGATGCGGAATTTTTAGAAATTTTATGCCGCGTAGGACTTGAGAAATTTGCCCGCATGCTAAACTCGCGCGCCGATTACGTTAAGATTTTAAGCGGCGGGGAAGCGCAGCGGCTTAGTTTCGCACGTATTCATTATCACAAGCCGAGCTTCGTTTTTGCCGATGAGATCACGTCTGCGCTCGATCCGGCCTCGGCGCGCGAGCTGCTACTTGGTCTGCGCGTGGATCTGCCTAGCCTCGGTATGCTAGCGATCGTGCATCAAACGGGGCTTGAGGACATATTTGAGCGGATGATAGAGCTTTAAATTCGGCCGTTGAAATTTCACGCCGCAGGGATTTCGCCTTTAAATTCATATCTTTTTAAATCCAGATTTATTAAAATTACCCATTTATATTAAGCGACGATGAAATTTAGCCGAGGCGCTCGGTGCCTGTGCGCATGAGTAATTAGTGCTCGCTACATAGGTGCAGAGGCTCGCATCCGTATATGCTCGGACCCATACACGCAGTCGGCAGCGGCAGGCACTACGGCGCGGCGAGCGGCTTGGAGATCGGTAGACGGCGCCTAAATAAAATTTTAAACCGAGCCTCGATCGGTAGCATAACGGCGTGCTAAATGAACGGGCTACGGCAGCGGTGCTATGCGTGGGCGTCGCGATAAGTCGGTAGCGCGTCGGATGGCGCGTAACACATCGGCGGCGCAGACGGCACGCCGTAGTCGAGAAGCGGAGCGGTGATACGTACCTACTCGGCGCCGTGTGACATAACCTTCGCTCGGGCAAATCATCATCGTAACGGCGCTACGATCAAAACGAACAACGTTGCCGTGGTGGTGGATCGGCAGCACAAGGGCGCGGCGTGATTGCGGCGGCGATAGCATAAAATGCCGCAATATGGCAACTGCGATCGACAGGATGCGTATGTAGGCAAAGCGCAGCGCAAGTAGCGCAAACGTCGCGATACGATGATGGCGACCAACGGAGCATATAAGTGAAACAGCGGTGTGGACGGCGCAATAACGCCGAGGCGATACGATAGCGGCGACCGACGAGACGTAATGCCGCCGTAGCGTTCGCGTGCGCTACGCCTAAGCCGCTAAATTTTAAAACGAAGCAAGGAGATTTTATGCTTAAAGCGGGGATTGTTTATAAATTTGCACTCATCGTGTTACTGGCTTGCGCGCTTTGCATTTTGGGCTTTTCGGGCGCCTGCTTTGCGCGCAGCGAATATGACGAGGCGTGGATGAGCCTGCATAAGATCGCGGGATTCGGCCTACTTTGCGTCGCGATCTTGCATCTAATCACGAGGCGAAAGAAGCTCGCAAAGCTCTGGGGCGAGTTTTTGGACGTGGTTTTGAGCCGCAAAAATCCCGGCTTTTGCAATATGGACCGCATCATCGGCGCGATCGAGTCCTATAATATTAGAGATATTGCCAGTAAAATGGGCTTTGAGCCGGACGAGCTCGCTGATATTTTGAAATCGAACGGCATCAAGCTTGTAAGCGCAGATCAAGGCCTGCGCGAGCTTGCGAAGTTTAACGACGAAAAAATTTTCTTCATCTTGGTGCTTTTGATCGAGGCAAAATTTGGTAAAGCAGGCGGGTGTAAGGTCTAAATTTTAAAAGGCTAATAGCCCGCGTTTGCGATCGCTTCAGCTTGAGAGTGCGCTATGAGCGGATCGATGATCTCGTCGAACAAGCCGCCCGCCATGATCGCGTCTAGGCGGTAGAGAGTTAAATTTATGCGGTGGTCGCTGATGCGGTTTTGCGGATAGTTATAGGTACGAATTCGCCCCGAGCGGTCGCCGGTGCCTACCTGATCTTTGCGATCTTTGCGCTCTTTTTCTAAGCGCTCCTGCTCCTGCATATCGTAAAGGCGCGCCTTTAGCACCTTCATCGCTGCCTCTTTGTTTTTGTGCTGATCCTTGCCGTCTTGGTTGGTGACGACTAAACCGGTCGGGATGTGAGTGATGCGAACGGCACTATCGGTGGTATTTACGGACTGCCCGCCGTGGCCAGAGCTGCGCATAACGTCGATGCGAAGGTCGTTTGGGTTGATCTGTATCTCGCTATCCTCGATCTCGGGCATGACGGCGACGGTGATCGCGGAGGTATGCACCCTGCCCTGGCTCTCCGTTTCGGGGACGCGCTGAACGCGGTGGGTGCCGCCTTCAAATTTCAGCCGCGAATACGCTCCCGCACCCTTTACGAGCAAGATTGCTTCTTTATAACCGCCGACGCTGCCTTCGCTAGTGCTTACGATCTCGCATTTATAACCGCGAAGATCGGCGTAGCGTAGATACGCGCCGAGTAGATCGCCCGCAAACAGCGCCGCTTCGTCGCCGCCTGTACCGGCGCGGATCTCAAGAAAGATATTCTTATCGTCGTTGGGATCTTTCGGAAGCAGTAAAATTTTGATTTTTTCTTCAAGCTGCGGCTTTTCGCTCTCTAAGTTTTTAAGCTCCTCTTTGGCTAGCTCACCGAGATCGGCATCGCTTAGCAGGGCTTTGTTTTCTTCGATCTGATTTAAAATTTTAAGATACTCGCTAGCCGCCTCTTTGATCGGCTCGATACTGCGCTGCTCCTTAGATAATGCCGTCATATTAGCGATATCTGCGGTAACTGCGGGATCGCTAAGCATGCGCGAAAGCTCGTCGTAGCGATCCAAAAAAGGCTTTAGTTTATCGGCTAGCATTTAAATTTATGCGTAAGTAGCGCTTACGCGGCGGTTTTTAAAGAATTTACAAGTTTGGCTAGGCGGCTTACTTTTCTGCTCGCGGTCTGTTTTTTCAAAAAGCCCCTGCTTACGAAGCTGTGAAAGCTTTCATTAGCCGTTTTTAGAGCCTGAGTCGCTGCGTCTAGATCCTTGCTCTCGACCGCCTCTCTTACGGCTTTTGTGATATTTTTTACTCTGGTGCGATAAAATCTATTTCGCTCCGTTCTTTTTATGGTTTGTCTCGCGCGTTTTTCGGCGGATTTATGATTTGCCATAACGTTCCTTTTCGGTTAAATTTGAACCTGCGATTATACGTAAAAAATATTTAATCGACGCTTAATTTAAGTGAAATTTAAAATAGCTCGAATTTATTAAGATTAAACTTTTTCTGGTAGAATTTCATGATTTTTATACAAGGATTTGATAATGAAACTTTTCGGAACGGACGGCGTACGAGGCAAAGCGGGAGAATTTTTGACCGCCGAGCTTGCGATGCGCGTAGCGATGGCAGCGGGAATTTATTTTAGGAAAAATTCCGTTACGAATATGATTTTAGTCGGCAAAGATACCCGCAGAAGCGGCTATATGATAGAAACAGCGATCGTTGCGGGCCTTACCTCGGTGGGCTACAACGTCCGCCAGATCGGACCGATGCCTACTCCTGCGATTGCCTTTCTTACGGAGGATATGCGCTGCGATGCAGGCATCATGATAAGCGCGAGCCATAATCCATACTACGACAATGGCATTAAATTTTTCAACAGCGAGGGCTTTAAACTCGACGAAAAGGAGGAAGCTCAGATCGAAAAAATTTATTTCAGCGACGATCTAATCGCCGAGGCGCGCACCAAAATGATGCAAATCGGCGCCGCAAAGCGCGTGGACGACGTCATCGGCAGATACATCGTGCATATTAAAAATTCCTTCCCGAAGCAAAAGACGCTACACGGGCTTCGCGTGGTGCTTGATTGCGCAAACGGAGCAAGCTACAGGGTCGCACCTACCGTATTTAACGAGCTAGGGGCCGAAACTATCGTCATCGGCGACGAACCTAACGGCAAAAATATTAATGATGCTTGCGGCGCACTAAGCCCGCAAAATTTAGCCTCGGAGGTCAAAAGATTACGCGCCGATGTCGGCTTTGCCTTCGACGGGGATGCCGATAGGCTCGTAGTCGTTGATGAAAACGGCGAGATCATCCACGGCGACGCGCTGCTTGGAATTTTAGCAGTCTATTTGAAAGGAAAAAATCGCTTAGCAGGCAATAAAATGGTAGCCACAGTGATGAGTAATTCTGCGCTGGAGGATTTTTTAGCTAAACACGACATCGCGCTTCATCGCTGCAACGTAGGCGATAAATTCGTACTTGAGACGATGCACGAACTTGGTGCAAATTTCGGCGGCGAGCAGAGTGGACACGTAATTTTCGGCGATTACGCCAAAACGGGCGACGGCATCGCAAGCGCGCTGCAATTCGCCGCTTGCATGTTGGATATGAAAAAGAAGGCAAGCGAATTTTCGGGGATGATTAAGCCCTATCCACAAATTTTAAAGAATTTAAAAATTTCGGATAAAAAGCCGCTTGAAAAATTAAAAGGGCTAAAGGAGCTTGAAGCAAGCCTTAAAGCGGACAAAATCCGCTCGCTCTTTCGCTACTCCGGCACCGAAAACGTTATCCGCCTCTTAATCGAGGGCAAAAACGAAAAACTGCTGCAAAAGCGAATGGATGAAGTGGAAAAATTTTTCATCAAAGCCCTAAATGAATAGCGATTTTATAAAATTTTATGACGCGGCAAGCTGTCCGCTCCACAGGAAAAGCGCGGATAAAAAGCGCAGGCTTTATATATTTAAATTTGGATTGCAAGATGGCTAAGACCTGTATTAAATTTATCCCGCTTTTTGCGGTGATCTTTGCGATCGATCAAGCGATCAAACTTCTGTTTTTAAACGGCTTTTCGTGGCAGGGGGAGTTTTTTTCGCTAGAGCTTACGCTTAATCGCGGCGTTGCGTTTTCGATGTTTGCGTTTTTGGGTGAAAATTTAAAATTTATCCAGATCGCGCTGATCTCAGCGCTTGCGGCGTATGTATTTTGTCATAAAAAGCTCTTTTGCGAGCACTGGATGCCGTTTGCGCTGATGCTTGCGGGAGGTTGTTCAAATTTACTTGATCGCTTCATTCGCGGCGGCGTGGTCGATTACGTCGCGTGGCATAAATGGTTTGAGTTTGCGGTGTTTAATTTCGCCGACGTGATGATAGATCTGGCCGTGGTGATTTTTATTTTTCAGGGCTTACGCGCCACAAAAAAGGAGAAAAATGAAGAGAAATAATTACATCGCTTACGCGCTTTGGTTTTTAGGTTCGTTTTCGTGGATCGCAGCTATGCCGATCGGCGGCGGACTGCATAGAATTTATTGCGGCAAATTTATCAGCGGATTTGCTCAAATCGCGCTATTTTGGCTGGGAAGTTTTACACTATGGTTTTTGGTGGGCTTTTTGTTTTGGGCGATTTGGGGAATTTGGATTTTACTAGACATATTTTTCGTAGGAATTTGGGTAGAAGATTTAAATGCTTTTGCAAGCGAGACGGAGGAGGACGACTACGAACAGCGTCTGAAAAAAGTCGATGCGCTTTATGAGCTGTATCAAAAAGGCGCGATTTCCAAAGAGGAATTCGAGGCGCGAAAAGAAATTTTAATGAGAGATTAAGGAGGCTAAAATGAGTTACTATTGGTTTAAATTTGTCCATTTCGCGGGCTTTATTTCATGGATGGCAATGCTGTTTTATATGCCGCGCCTATATGTCTATCACGCTGAAAATTTAGACAAGCCGGATTTCGTAAAGGTCGTTAAAAAGATGGAGCGGATGCTGTATCACGCGATCGGCTGGATAGCGATGGCAGTGACGGTTTTTAGCGGCGTGATGCTTATCGTTTTAAATCCGGGGCTTATGAAAATGGGGTATTTTCATATAAAATTACTAGCTGGGGTTTTGCTAATCTGTTATCATTTGTGGCTGTATTATTATATGTATAAATTTGAAAAAAATGAGTGCCACAGGAGCGGAAAATACTTCCGTGCGATCAACGAAGGCCCTACGATCATAATGTTTATAATACTTTATGCGATGCTAATAATGCCGAATTTACCGAGCAACTAGCCCGTTTTGATAAAAATTTAATTAAAATTTGCATAAAATTAGAGCAAAATTTTAAAGGAAGCATGTGCAACATATCATTAAGAAAATTTTATCAAGCGAAAGTAGCGCCGGCGTTATATTACTTCTATCCGCGGTTTTTGCGATCGTAGCTCAAAATGTAGAATTTTTATCAAAGTATTACGAAGCGTTTTTGCATTTGAGTTTTACCATAGGCGTGGGTTCTGCGAAACTTGACGAATCGATGCATTTTTTGGTAAATGACGTGCTCATGGCGATATTTTTCTTCGCTATCGGACTTGAGCTAAAGCGCGAAAAGATCGAAGGGCAGCTGCGCCACTTCTCTCAAATTTTACTTCCTAGCTTTGCAGCTTTGGGCGGAGTAATGATGCCCGCGATTATATTTTCGATCATCAACTGGGGCGATGCCGTTGCAATGAAGGGCTGGGCGATCCCTACGGCAACCGATATCGCCTTTGCCGTGGGCGTTATGGCGCTTTTAGGCAAAAAAATCCCGGCTAGCCTTAAAATTTTCGTTTTGACACTTGCCATAATGGACGATCTGTGCGCAATTTTAATCATCGCTTTGTTTTATTCCTCTACCATAAACGCAATCTATCTAGGCGGCGCAGCTGCCTGTGTCGCAATAATGTTAGCAATGAGCAGACTTGGCGTTGATAAAAAGCTTCCGTTTATCATCGTGGCCGTGGTGCTGTGGGTGATGGTCCTAAACTCCGGTATCCACGCGACTATCGCGGGAGTGCTTGCGGGTTTTTGTATCCCGCTTAAGACCCGCTCGGGCTCTATGCTAAAGGATATGGAGCACGGACTAGCCTACCCAGTAAATTTTTTCATCTTGCCGATCTTTGCCTTTACAAACGCAGGCGTTTCGCTAGCGGGCATTAGTCCTAGCTTCCTTTTCGGCCCGGTACCGATGGGTATAATGCTAGGGCTATTTTTCGGTAAACAGATCGGAATTTTTGCCTTCAGCTGGATCTTAATCAAAGCTAAAATTGCTTACATGCCCGAAAACGCGGGCTGGCCGCAGCTTTACGCAGTAGCAATTATCTGTGGTATCGGCTTTACGATGGCGCTTTTCGTCGATGGCCTCGCATACGGCGGCAGCGATATGTATCATTACACAGACAAGCTCGCGGTATTTTTAGGCTCGATAATTTCCGGAGTAGTGGGATTTTTCGTCGCAAAAGCAGTCGCGGTAAAACAAAGCTAAAATCCGTAAAGGGTTAGAGTCTTAAAATTCTACGAGTAACACAAAATTTGAAAATTCTACCGCTCAAAAAATTCCAAAATTTTAAGAGCTGCTCTAAATTTTAAAATTTATAAGCTAGAAAATTTAGCTTGAAATTCTGTTTGATCCAAGCGCAGCTTAAATCAGCAAAATCCCCGCATTTTGCATTAAGTTTAGCGCGCATTCGTCGTAGTAGCCGCGCTCATGGTTCGGCGCATCGTAGGTAGCTACCGCATCGCGCGGAACGATGACGTCCTTATCGGCGCCAATTTCGTTGAGATAGGTGCGCAAGCTAAGCGCAAACTGCATCACGCAGATGTCGGTGCAACAGCCCGTAATCACGAAGCGATCGAAGCCGTCCAGAATTTTCTTATCCAAATTATGAAAGCCGTTCGTGCTGCGCTTAAAAGTGACGTTTTGCTCGCTTACGTAGGGTGCGAGCTCCTCGATCACCTCCGCTTCGGGCGAGCCAACTAGACAGTGGATCGGATAGCGCTTCATCTCCAAATCCCGCTCGGCGTGAGCATCGCAGATAAAATGCACATTTTTAGCCGCCTCAATCTGTTTAAGCACCGCAGGAGCGATCTTTGCTATGCTAGGATCGGCCATCGCGCCGAATTTTACGAAGCCGTTTAGCATATCAATCACAAATACCAAAGTTTTCATCAAAACTCCTTATAAATTTCAGGTTTCATATCTTTTAAAATATCCATTTTAGCGCGAAATTTTAAAATTTCATTTAAATTTACATCCGCAATCTTCACGACCTCTTTTTTGCCTAGGCGCGCGACAATCTCGCCGCCGGGACCGATCAGCATGGAATTTCCGCCAAAACTCTCGCCCCGCATCGCATCGCCGCAGCCGTTTACCGCGCAGATAAAAATTTGATTTTCGATCGCGCGAGCTCTTGCAAGCGTGATAAAATGTTCTATGCGACTTTGCGCAAACTGTGCGATCACAAAAACTATCTGTGCGCCGCGAAGCGCTAAGGCGCGAAAAAGTTCACAAAAGCGCAGATCGTAGCAGACCGCGACGCCGATTTTGAGCGCGCGATTTTTAAATTTAATCTCGCAAATGCCTAGCTTATCGCCGCCACTTACGATCTCGTTTTCGCGAGCGAGCGAGAAGGCGTGGATCTTGTCGTAGCGTAAAATTTCGGCTCCGTTTTGATAGACGAAAGCGGAATTATAAATTTTATCTTGCCTAGAATTTATCGATCCGCCTATTAAAACAGTGCCGCAGTTTTGCGAAATTTCGCTTAAAAATCCCTTCGTTCGCGCAGCTCCCGCGTCGGATAAGCGCTTGAAATTTTGTACGCAAAAGCCAGTGTTAAAGGCCTCGGGCAGCACCAATACGTCCGTGCCGCGTTTTAACGCGCGATCGATCAGCCCGCGCGCGCGGATAAAATTTTGCTCACAATCTGCAAAATTTTGAGCCATTTTCACGTCCATTTGCAAAATAGCGATTTTCATAAAACCTCCTATTTAGGCGCTAAGCGCATAACATTTGCATGCGTAAGCGCGATAGCTATAGCATCGGTGATATCAAGCGGCTTAATCTCCTTATTAATCCCCAAAATCCGCTTCACCATGAACGCAACTTGCTCCTTCGCCGCCTTTGCCTTTCCGGTGACAGATTTTTTTACCTGAAGCGGCGTATATTCGGCAAAATTTCCAAAAATTTGTAAAATTTTAAGAGCCAGCGCGCCGCGAAACTGAGCGAGCTTTAAAACAGATTGCGGATTATAGGCATAAAACATAGATTCTATCGCGACCTCATCAATCTTATGAGCGCTAAAAATTTGATCGATCGCCTCGCTCATCTGCGTCATTTGAAATTGCACGTTTTCGGCCTTCATTTTCACAAGTCCCGCCTCAATAAGAGCGATTTTATTCACATCTTTTTCCAAAATCGCATAGCCTAAATTTCTAGTTCCCGGATCGATTCCTAAAATTTTCATAACCCTCTTTCACGCTTATTCACGGCTTAATCACAAGTGAATAAACTTAAATTTACCGCAAATTTAGCGAAATTTAGCTAAAATCTTAATCTAATTTGTAAGGGAATTTTATGGCGACGTCGCAAGCACAAGAAATTTTATCGAATTTAGAGAAGGAAATTTTACCTACCGAATACTCTAGATACATTAAAAATTTGAAATTTAACGATAAAAACTCGACACCGGAATTTTTCATCTACAACGCAACTAACGAGTTTATCGCTAAATACGCTCAGACAAAATACGGCACTAAAATAAAAGAGCTTATCAAAAAACAGTTCGGGCTTAACGACGTGATCGTCAAAATCACCTCAAAGACTAAAATTTCGCCGAAAGAAAAGGTAAAAATCATCTCCGAAAAGCCTAAGAGCACTATTTTAAGCGAAAATTACAACTTCGAAAATTTCATCATCGGCGACTCAAATAAATTTGCCTTCGAATGTTCAGTATCCGTCGCAAAAGAGCCCGGAATTCGCTTTAATCCGCTCTTTATCTACGGACCTAGCGGGCTTGGAAAAACTCACCTGCTTCAATCGATCGGAAATTACTGCATCAAAAAGGGAAAGACCGTCATCTGCGTCACTAGCGAGCAATTTGCTAATGATTTTGTCTTTAATCTCAAAAACAACTCGATCGATAAATTTAAACAAAAATATCGCAACTGCGATGTTTTACTCATCGATGATATTCAGTTTTTAATCGGACGCGATAAGGCTCAGGAAGAGCTTTTTTATACGTTTAACGAGTTGAAAGACAAAAACTGTCAAATCGTCCTTACCAACGACCTTCCGCCAAAATTTTTAAAAGGCTTTGAAAGTCGTCTAACGACGCGGTTTGAAAGCGGCATCATAGCAAATATTACTCCACCGGATCTCGAAACTAAAATCGCTATCATCAATAAAAAGAGCGAAGAAAATCGCGTTAGAATTTCACACGACGTCGTAGAATATATCGCTGCAAATATGGGCGATAATATCCGCGAGATCGAAGGCGCAATTAATAAACTGAATGCCTATTCCTCGATACTTCGCACAAAGATTACGCTGGAATTTACCAAAAGTACGCTGCAAGATCAGATCCATCAAAAATATTCAAGCGTAAGCCTCGAACACGTTATCGAGGTCGTCTCAAAAGAGCTAAACATAAAACCTAGCGAACTAAAAAGCAAAACGAGAAGTAAAAACGTCGTCGAAGCACGCCAAATTTGCATATATCTAACCAAACAGCTAACTCAAAACTCAATGCCTAAAATCGCCGCATTTTTTAATCTAAAAGATCACAGCGCCATCAGCAAAAATATCAAAAAAATCAACGAACTCATTCAAACCGACGAGATGTTAAAGATAAAGATCGAAGAGTTAAAAAACAAAATAACCAAAAAGGATAAGAATGAAATTTAAACTTTATGAAAATAAAGCAAAAAGGGTGAATGAAAGTGAATAAAACAAAGCTACTTACTCACTGGATAAACTACCTAAAGACAAGCTTTAGGATAAGTTTTTCACAAAAACCACTTGCCAACTACTACAACGATAAAAATTTAAAAGGATAAAAATATGAAAGTATTAATCACTAAAAAACTTTTAGAAGAGATAGTTTCAAATACTAGCTCCTATCTTGATAAAAAAGATCTAAGCTCAATAACTTCGCATCTTTTAATGAGTGCTAAAGATGGAATTTTTAGTATAAAAGCTACTGATCATGAAATAGGCCTCAGTTATAATTTACAAAATGTCACTATAGAAACAGAGGGAGAAGCCACAGCAAACGGAGGTAAGCTTCTTAGCGTCATAAAAGGCCTAAGCGACGATAGCGTTACTTTAGAAACTGTCAACGGAGCCCTATTTGTAAAGCAAAAAAAATCCAAGTACAAGCTTCCGATGTTTGAGACTAATGATTTTCCAAATTTCCCTACAATAGATGGTAAAAACAGCTTTGACGTAAATGCTGGAATTTTAGGCAGAAGCCTTAAAAAAATATATCCATCGATTGACACGAACAATCCAAAATATGAGCTAAACGGAGCCTTAATCGACGTAAAAGAAGGCTTTATAAATTTAGTCGGAACCGATACGAAGCGACTTAGCGTTTATAAACTAATCACTCAATCAAAGGCGAGCGAACTAGATACTAAAATTTTGATCCCTAAAAAGGCGATAGGCGAAATTCAAAAGCTATTTTCGGATAAAATTAAAATTTACTACGACGAAAACGTGTTGCTAGCAGTGAGCGAGAATTTTGAGTTTTTTACGAAACTTATAAACGGCAAATTTCCAAACTACGAGCGCGTGATTCCAAGTGATACGGCGTATAAAATTTTAATCCCACGCGATAAGATGGTAAGCGGCGTGCGAGCGATAAACGCGATGTGCGAGGAGATGAGGGTTACCATTAAGAAGGACGGAATGATTTTTGAAAGCATTAATGAGGATAATTCTGAGGCAAAAACCGAAATCGAAGCGCCAATCGATATAAACGGAGAAATAGTTTTTGGCGTTAAAAATCGCTTTTTACTCGATTTTTTAAGTAATATCGAGAGTGAAATTTTTGAGCTAAATTTTAATAGCTCCGATACGGCGTTCGTGCTTAGCGCGGATGGCTTAAAAACGGTCGTGATGCCGATAAATAACATTTAAAGGAAGATTATGAAGCAAAATTACGGCGCTAGTAATATTAAAGTTTTAAAGGGTCTTGAAGCCGTTAGAAAGCGCCCTGGAATGTATATCGGAGACACCAATATCGGCGGACTTCATCATATGATCTACGAAGTCGTGGATAATTCGATCGATGAGGCGATGGCGGGATACTGCGACACAATCGATGTTGAGATCACTAGCGAAGGAAGTTGTATCGTTAGCGATAACGGTCGTGGGATTCCCGTCGATATACATCCTACTGAAAAAATTCCTGCCGCGACGGTAGTTTTAACCGTGCTTCACGCAGGCGGTAAATTTGACAAAGACACTTATAAAGTCTCCGGTGGTTTGCACGGCGTTGGCGTTAGTGTTGTAAATGCGCTCTCAAAAAAGCTCGTCGCTACGATCAAACGTGATGGAAATATTTATAGACAAGAATTTGCCAAAGGAATTCCTACTACCGAGCTTGAAAAGATAAAAACTACTAACCGTACGGGTACTACGATCGAGTTTTGGCCAGACGGCGAAATTTTTGAAATTTTAGAATTTGACGATGAAATTTTATCAAAAAGATTTCGCGAGCTAGCGTATCTAAATCCAAAAATTACGATAAATTTTAAAGATAATCGCACGGGCAGGGACGAGCACTTTCACTTCGAAGGCGGCTTGGAGAGCTTCGTAAACGATATGAATAAAGCGCCTGCCATATCCAAAGCCGTATCGTTTAGTGATAGCGCGGATGATGTTATGGTCGATTTTGCGCTGATGTATAACGAAACGTATAGCGAAAATTTATTAAGCTTCGTAAATAATATAAAAACTCCGGACGGCGGTACGCATGAGGCAGGTTTTAGAGCGGGTCTTACTCGCGCGATAACAAATTATGTCGCGGCTAATGCGGCTGCGCGCGAAAAAGACACGAAGATCACCGGCGACGACGTTCGCGAGGGACTTATTGCGGTAATTAGCGTAAAGGTTCCCGAGCCGCAGTTTGAGGGACAGACTAAAGGCAAGCTGGGCTCCAGTTACGTTAAGCCGATCGTGCAAAAGATGGCGTTTGACGTGCTTAGTAAATATTTTGAAGAAAATCCGATCGAAGCGCGCGCCATTATGAATAAGGCTCTTTTAGCCGCGCGCGGTCGCGAAGCAGCGAAGAAAGCACGCGATCTAACGCGCAGAAAGGATAATATAAATTCCGTCGGCACCCTTCCGGGAAAACTAGCCGATTGCCAGAGTAAGGATGCGAGTATCAGCGAAATTTATCTAGTCGAGGGCGATAGCGCGGGCGGCTCGGCGAAGCAGGGAAGAGACCGCGTGTTTCAAGCGATCCTGCCGCTTAGAGGTAAAATTTTAAACGTAGAAAAGGCGCGGCTAGATAGAATTTTGCAATCCGAAGAGATTAAAAATATGATTACGGCCTTTGGTTGCGGTATCGGCGAGGAATTTAACGAAGAAAAGCTTCGCTATCACAAAATAATCATTATGACCGATGCGGACGTCGACGGCAGCCACATCCAGACGCTGCTTTTAACATTTTTCTTTAGATTTTTGCGCCCTATCGTGGAAAACGGCTATGTTTATCTAGCGCAGCCGCCGCTTTTTAGATATAAAAAGGGCAAAAAAGAGATTTATCTAAAAGATGAAAAGGCGCTTAGCGAGTTTTTAATCGAAACTGGCATCGATATGGGCGAGTTTGAAGGTATCGGTAACGAAGATCTGATCGATTATCTAAAAATCGTCTCAAACTACCGCTCGCTTCTAAATGAGCTTAAAAAGCGCTTCAGCGTGCTTAGCGCAATTAGATTTTTGATAGAAAACGACGAAGCGCGAAGCCTCGGCTATGAAGAACTATTTGAAATTTTAAAATCGCGCCTAGAGAGTGAAGGATTTAACATCTTAAATTCCTACGTAAATGATGAAGGCATTAGAATTTATATCCAAACTCCGAGCGGCTTGGAACAGCTTGTGATAAATGAGAATTTATTCGGCAATTATATCTTTGAAGAGGCAATTAGAATTTATTCAAAGATCAAAGAGCGGGATGTAAGCTTCGGTAAGGATTTTATTGAAATTTTAGATGAAATCGAAAAAAGCTCGAAAAAAGGCGCTTATATTCAGCGCTATAAAGGTCTTGGAGAGATGAATCCGGAGCAGCTTTGGGAAACCACTATGAGCCCTGAAAATAGAAGGCTTTTAAAAATTAGCATTGCAGACGCGCAAAGTGCTAGCGATACCTTTAATCTCTTCATGGGCGACGAGGTTGAACCGCGTAGGAATTACATTCAAGATCATGCCAAAGACGTTAAACACTTGGATATATAATGTCTGTTCTATTTAGTGAGACCAAAGAGCGTGAAAACCGCTTCATAACAGCACTTAAAATTTCGGTGCCGTTTACCTGCGTTTTGATTGTTTTCGGAATTATTTTATTCCGAAATGGCGAGTTTAAATTTGATGACGTAATTTTGTTTTTGATACTTTTAATCTGCTATGTTTATTATGTCATCTATCAAATTTACTTTGGCTTTCAAAAGACGCTGATAGATCCCGTTACTCACGTATTCGTGCGCGAGGAAATAGAGAAAATTTTAAGCAACGATCTAGCTAAAAATCGTCAAATAAATATCGTTCTTTTGCGAATTAAAAATATCATCGACATAAACGATCGATATGGCTATAAAAACGGCGATGAAATTTTATACGAGTATTGTAAAGAACTTTCAAATTTTATGGCGGAGCAGGGTTTTAAGGACCTTCCGATCGGGCGCTTTATAAACGGCTACTTTGTATTCGGCGTAGAATCAAAAGCTACAAATTTAAGTCATATTTTGCGAATGTTTGAGCATAAAATTTCAAGTCAAACGATTAAAAATGTAGAGATAAAAAGCGAATTTACAATGCTTCCAAGCTCCTATGATCGCAATCTAAATAATATTGTAAATGCGCTATTTTATAAGATAAATCACCTAGACGACGAAGAGCACGGCGAAAAGGCTATTGACGTAGAGAAAGTGCTAATTGATGTGTTTTCTGCCGACGTAATGGAAGCGATCGACAGCGAAAATTTTAGCTTCAAATATCAGCGCGTTGCAGATAAAAACGGCGTAAAATCGCATATAAATTTGATCCCGAAGCTCGATCTAAGAAGCGGCGAAAAGATTACAAAAAGTAGAATTTTAGATATTTTGCTTCTAAATCATTATGACATCAAATACGATATTTCGATGATGAGGCAGATTTCTAGGATCATCTATTTTAAAGATATTGACGCTAAAATTTTTATCGAGGTCATGCCTCAGACCCTGCGAAATAACGAGTTTCGCAATGAAATTTTAAAGCTCATCGATAATAATCTGATTGATCCGAAAAAGATCGTGTTTGAGTTTAACGAAAAGCTTATCTATTCGGAGATCAAGCGTTTTGACGAAATTTTGATTAAATTCCGCGAACTTGGATTTAGCTTCGCGCTGTCGCAGTTCGGCGGCTCAAATGCGAGCTTTGAGTATTTAAAATTTTTAAATGTCGATTTTATTGTTTATGATATAGAATTTAACAAAAATTTAGACGATGAAAAGATTAAAAATATCTTCATAGGCATTAATGAGGCCTGCGCAAAATCGGGCATCAAAACCATAATGCGCTTCATCGACAAGGAGGAATTTCAAGCGGGACTTTATGAGATGGGGATCGATTATGTTCAGGGATTTTGCGTCGAAAAGCCGAACGATATATCGAATTTAAGGAGAGTGCAGTGAGATACGGCGAAGAGGAGATAAAAAATTTTAACATCGAAAATTTAGAAGTTTGGCCCAATAAACAAAAGCACGACTATCTGATAAAAATCACCCTGCCCGAGTTTTGCTGCCGCTGCCCGCGCTCTGGCTATCCGGACTTTGCGACGATCTATTTGGAATATATCCCTGATGAACTCGTAGTGGAGCTAAAAGCGATTAAAATTTACATAAATTCCTTTATGGATCGCTACATCAGCCACGAGGATAGTATAAATGAAATTTACGGCGCGCTTCAAAGCAAGCTAAAGCCTAAATTTATGAAAATCACGGGCGATTTTAATCCGCGCGGCAACGTCCACACGGTAATCGAAATAAACTCGGATCAAATTTACCGATGATAAGCTCAAATTTAGTCGAACAAATTTTTAAATCCGCAAGTATTAGTCGCTGGAACGATTACCCAAAGATGGTAAGTCTAGTCGAGCTCGACAAGCAGGCGCATAAATTTATCATCGCTTATTTCATCGCTAGTTTTGAGCGCGATTTGGATATAAACTACGTGATAGAAGCGGGGATTTTTGAGTTTTTAGCGCGCATCGTCGTGACCGACATCCGCCCGGACGTCTTTCATCAGATACAAAAAACCAAGAAAAAAAAGATCAACGAATGGGTCTTAAGCGTCCTAGAAAGCGATCTTTTGCCTATTCAAAACGGCGCGTTTTTCGAGCGATTTAAAAAATATCTAAATTCCAAGGATCATAAGAAAGAAGCGGTAATCTTAAAGGCGGCAAGCTACCTTTCTACGCGCTGGGAATTTAACATCGTCTATCAAACGAGCCAGTTTTTAAACGACATCGAGGAGCTAAAAGCCAAGGTAGAGGAGGAGCTCGAGGATTATTATGAGCTTATCGGCGTGCGAAAGATCGTGATGAACAAAAAACTCGCTCGCATAGTCGATCTTAGCGGCAGACTTCGTTTTCAAAAGCGCTGGGCGCAGACGCCGCGCATCCCTGAGACGTCTGTGCTTGGACACATGCTGGTAGTTGCGATTTTAAGCTACTTTTTCTCACTTGAAGTGGGTGCGTGCCGCTCGCGCACGGCGTATAATTTTTTCTGCGCGTTATTTCACGATCTACCCGAAAGCCTCACTCGCGACATTATTAGCCCCGTAAAATACGGCGTCAAAGGCCTTAGCGACATCATCAGCGAATATGAGATGCGGCTAATAGACGATAAAATTTTGCCTTTCGTGCCGGAGCATATGAGAGATGATTTCAGCTATATTTTGGGTATCCGCAAAGAGGGCGGTAAATTTCTAAAAGACGAGTTTGAAAACCGCACCTTCGAGTTAGGCAAGGAGCCTAAATTTGCAGAAGGCAGCCTAAAGATGTTTAACGAAGATAAATTTCGCGCAATCGACGGCAAGGCGCTTAAGTATTGTGACAAGCTAGCGGCATTTTTTGAGGCTGGAATTTCGATCAGTTACGGTGTGAAAAGCAAGGAGCTGCTTAGCGGGTATAATTCGATGTTAGAGTTTTTCAAAGCCAAGCCGAAAATTGAAGGCGTCGATTTTCAGAGTGTTTGCGAGGATTTCAAAGAGCATTTCGGACTTAATAGGATCGATTTATAAAACCCCTTCTCAGATGGCTGCGGCACATGCGAGATCTAAGTGCTCTGCTGTATTCCTACCCTGAAGCGGTGCCTAAAAAAAGCATTGCACAGGTCTAAGAAAGGGCAATCGGGATTATATGGAAATGTTTCTTAAAGTAAGGTTATAAATGAATTTCAAAAATCATCTTTTGTCTGTATTTCGCGAGGTTTTTATCCCTCATCATCGCTCTATTGAGTTTAGAGCCAAAATTTTTGCCGCAATGCTGCTTGCCAAAAAAAAGCAGACCGACGAGGATTACAACGCGATCAAAGATATAGCTGGCGAAATTTATCCGGGTGATGAGCAGCGCATCGGCGTGCTGGTCTCCATCGTAAAAGAGTATATCTTAAAGGCGAAAACCTATAAAAGCTTAAATTTAGATTCGCTTTTAAAAGAGATCGACAGAGATATCAAAAATAACAAAAAATATATCAAAAAGATTGATTTTTCACATCTGCGCCGTTTGATCGGAGATGATGACGAGGATGCGCTAATCCAACAGCGCGTGTATGAGTTTTTTGTCTGCGAAGTCAAAGAATACTCGTAAATTTTTATCTTAAGAATTTTTTTAGTATAATCATTAGTTTTTGAAATTATAAACGGAGAAAAATTTGGAAAATATCAGAAATATCGCGGTTATCGCACACGTCGATCACGGCAAGACCACTATCGTAGACGAGCTTTTAAAACAGTCCGGCACCTTTGGTAATCACCAAGAAGTCGGAGAGCGCGTGATGGACAGCAACGACATAGAGCGCGAGCGCGGCATTACGATACTATCCAAAAATACCGCTATCCACTACGGCGGCGTTAAAATCAATATCATCGACACTCCGGGCCACGCCGATTTCGGCGGCGAGGTCGAGCGCGTACTAAAGATGGTAGACGGCGTGCTTTTGCTCGTCGATGCTCAAGAAGGCGTCATGCCGCAGACAAAATTTGTCGTGAAAAAGGCACTATCTTTGGGGCTTAGGCCGATCGTAGTCGTAAATAAAATCGACAAGCCTGCAGCCGATCCGGACCGCGTGGTAAATGAAATTTTCGATCTTTTCGTAGCGCTTGACGCAAACGACGAGCAGCTTGAGTTCCCCGTCATCTACGCCGCTGCTAAAAACGGCTATGCAAAATACGATCTAAACGACGCAAGCGCCGATATGAAGCCGCTTTTTGAGACGATTATCTCTCACGTTCCAACCCCTAGCGGTAGCGACGACAATCCTTTGCAACTACAGGTTTTCACGCTCGATTATGATAACTACGTCGGCAAGATCGGCATCGCTAGAATTTTTAACGGCAGGATAAACAAAAACCAAAGCGTTATGCTAGCCAAAGCTGACGGCACGCACATTAACGGTAGAATTTCAAAACTCATCGGTTTTAACGGACTTGAGCGCACCGATATTGATACGGCGGGCACCGGCGACATCGTGGCGATCGCGGGCTTTGACGCGCTTGACGTAGGCGATAGCATCGTCGATCCCAATAATCCGATCCCGCTTGATGCGCTGCATATCGAAGAGCCGACTCTTAGCGTAATTTTTAGCGTAAATGACGGACCGCTAGCCGGCACGGAGGGTAAATTCGTAACCTCGAACAAGATCGATGAGCGCTTGGAAGCGGAGATGAAAACCAACATCGCGATGCGCTATGAAAACGCGGGCGAAGGAAAATTTAAAGTAAGCGGTCGCGGCGAGCTGCAGATCACGATTTTAGCCGAGAATATGCGCCGCGAGGGCTTTGAGTTTTGCCTCGGGCGTCCGGAAGTCATCATCAAAGAGATCGACGGCATAAAATGCGAGCCTTTCGAGCATCTAGTCATCGACGCGCCCGATGATTGCACCGGCACCGTTATCGAAAAGCTCGGTCGCAAAAAGGCCGAGATGAAGGTGATGAATCCTACCGGCGACGGGCAGACGCGCATGGAGTTTGAGATCCCCGCGCGCGGTCTTATCGGCTTTCGCTCGCAGTTTTTGACCGATACTCGCGGCGAAGGGGTGATGAATCATAGCTTTTTGGAATTCCGCCCCTTCATCGGCGCGGTCGAGAAGCGACAAAACGGCGCGCTCGTGAGCATGGAAAACGGAGTAGCGTTAGGATACAGCCTGTGGAACCTGCAAGATCGCGGCGTGCTTTTTATCGCTCCGCAGGCGAAGGTCTATCTGGGTATGATCATCGGCGAGCACAGCCGCCCGAACGATCTGGACGTCAATCCGATCAAGGGTAAAAATTTAACCAACGTCCGCGCCAGCGGTAGCGATGATGCGATCAAGCTCGTGCCGCCGCGAGTATTAAATTTAGAGCGCGCTTTGGAGTGGATCGAGGAGGACGAGCTTGTGGAGGTTACGCCCGTAAATATCCGTGTGCGCAAGCGATACCTGGACCCTACGACGCGCAGACGAATGGCGAAAAAATAGAATTTCAGAATGAAATTTTAAAATTTGGCGTGGAATTTAGCTTTTAAATTTCACGCCTTTTTTATAGGCAAATTTTAAAATTTACGCTTCTGAAATTTTGCTAGGAGAGGCAATGAATCTTGTTTTATTCGACTTTGACGGCACGATCACGCGCGATGATTCGCTGCTCGAGTTCGTCGCCTACGTAGTCGGATTTAAGAAATTTTTTCGCGGGATTTTGGTGCTATCGCCCATTTTAGCGGCATATAAGCTAGGCCTTGCGAGCAATAATTTTACGCGCAGAAAGCTCTTGGGCTACTTTTTTGCGGGCATGAGCGCCGATAAATTCGATAAAATTTGCAAAAAATACTCCACCACACACATCGAAGATATCCTAAAACAAAGCGCGATGGACAAGATCGCAAGCTATAAAGCCGCGGGCGATAGGGTAGTCATCGTCACCGCCTCGCTCGAAGACTGGCTGCGTCCGTGGTGCGACGCGCAGGGCTTGGAGCTTTTAGGCACTAAAATACGGCGCAAAGGCGGCATCATCACGGGCGAGATCGAGGGGCAGAACTGCTACGGCGCGCAAAAGGTCGCTCGCGTGCGCGCGGCATACGACGTGCAGGCTTTCGATCGCATCATCGCTTACGGCGACAGCAGAGGCGATCGCGAGATGTTAGAATTTGCCGACGAGGCGCACTACAAGGCGTTTGAGTAAAATTTAACGACTGAAAGCTGAATAACAGCATCTGCGGCGACTGTGCTTTTGCCGTGAGCCAGAATTTACCTCACGCGAAATTTTATCCTTTTAAATCTATCGCGCTTATCTGCGGAATTCTACACCGCACGATAAATTTTATATTTTATCGCAGCGCAAAAGCCCTCAACTACGAAATTCTGTTGCAGCATGGGATTTTAAAATTCTCGGTGCGGGTAAAATTCTAAAATTCCGTCATGCATAAAATTTTAAAATTCTATCATAGCGTGAAATTTTGCTCCGAATGGAATAGATGTTTTTAAACTGAGCGTGAGATAAAATTTTAAATTTTGAAATTTTGCGGAATTTCTCGCTTACTAAAATTTCAGAATTTGCAGATTTTAAAATTCCACTCGCCGCGTGCGAAGCGGAATTTCAAAATTTCAAAATTCCGCGCCTTAGAATTCTAAGATCTAAAGCATATTATAAATTCCGTCTAGCAGGAAGTATTTTTTATCCGCAGTGCCGCGGTAAAACGGCTCGAAAGTGTCCTCATAAGCCTTTTTGAAAAAGCCCTCTTTGCTTAGCTTGATTAGATCGGCATTGATGAAATCAAGCAGGCTTTGATTGCCTTTTTGCACGCCGACGCCTAAGAATTCCGCCGCGCCTAGGTTTTTAAACGGCACTTCGAGCGTATCGTCCACGACAGCATAGGCTAGGACGATGATGTTGTCATTGGCGTAACCGTCGGCTCTGCCGTCCTTCATCATCGCATAGCACTCGGAGGTATTTTTGCAGTAAACTAAATTGCTAAATTTCTCTTTGCGTAGATAGCGCTCGGTCATCGAGCCGTTGGGATTTTTTTCGATTGAAATTCTCATATCACGAACCTGTGCGAAGTCCTTCACTTGATCCTCTTTACGCGTTACAATGCCAAAATTTACCGATAGATACGGAAGTGAGAAATCCACCTGCTTCTTACGCTCTTGCGTAATCATAAAGGTGCCGATAACCATATCGACCTTGTTATTTTTCAAAAACGGGATTCTATCGCCTGCGGTTACGGCTACGAACTGCACTTCGCCCTTTTTATCGCCGAAAATGTCTTTGGCGATTGAGCTAGCAAGCTCGATTTCAAAGCCCTCAAACTTGCCGTTATTAGACTCGCTTAGCGGCGGACGACCTTCGCGCACGCCCACTCTGATAACACCTGCCTGCCTGATTTCATCTAGTGTATTTGCAAAAATGCTAGCGCAAAATAAGGCTAAAATAAAAAGTAATCTCATAAAAAGCCCCCTACTTTTTAGTTTTGAAATAATTATAGCACTATATATTTTAGAGAAAATAAATGCAAGCGGTTTAAAATTTAATTGCCGCGCGTATGCAAGTTTGAAATTTAGGGGCGAATCGGGGATTTAAAATTTCGCAAATTCTAAATTTTAAATCCCAAGATTTATTAGTTATGCAAACTACCTTCGATAAATTTTATATTTTAATTTCTAGCTCTACGCTTTTATAGCAAGTCATAAATTCCATCTAAAAGGAAGTATTTTTTATCCGCCGTGCCGCGGTAAAAAGGCTCGAAGGTGTCCTGATAAGCCTTTTTGAAAAAGCCCTCTTTGCTTAGCTTGACAAGCTCTGCGTTGATGAAATCAAGTAACTCCTTATTTCCTTTTTGCACACCGATACCGATGAAATCGGGTTTGCCGAAGTTTTGAAACGGCACTTCGAGCGTATCGTCCACGACGGCGTAGGCTAGCACCGTGATGTTAAGGTTGACGTATCCGTCAGCTTTGCCGTCTCGGATCATCGCGTAGCATTCGCTCGTGTTTTTGCAGTAGCTTACGTTGCTAAATTTCTCTTTTTTAAGGTAATTATCTACGGTCGTGCCCTCTTCGGTTATGAGCCTCATATCGCGCAAACGCGATATATCTTTGATGGCGTCCGCTTTGCGAGTTAACACGCCGAGATTGGTCGAAAAATACGGCATCGAGAAGTCTACATGATTTTTGCGCGCCGAATCGATGACGAAGGTAGCTGCGACTATATCGACTTTATTATTGACTAGATAAGAGACGCGATCGGCGGCGCTTAGGGAGACAAACTGCACTTCGCCTTGTTTAGCACCGAAAATCGCCTTTGCGATCGCATTGGCAAGCTCGATCTCAAAGCCTTCAAATTTACCGCTGCTAATCTCGCTAAAAGGCGGTCTGCCGTCTCTGACGCCGACTCTGATGACGCCGCTATTTCTGATCTCTTGCAGCGTGTTTGCAAAAAGCCCCGCACAAAGCAAGATCAAAGTAAAAAGTAGTTTCATTTGCTGCTCCTTTGTTTAGGTTATTTATGGCTAATTCTAGCGAAATTAAGATCAAAAGGCGCTTTTTTAGGCTAAATTTATTTGTCATTTGCTTTTTATGAAATTTCAAGGCGCCATTAAATTTAGCCTTAGATTTGATATAATCGTGCAAAATTTAAGCGAGGACGATATGAAAAATTTTATCTTTTTGTGGCTTTTGCTTGCGAGCTGCGCTTTCGGCGCCGCTAAAGAGGATGCGGCTTCTACTACGCAACAGACGGCGTCAAATTTGCCGCAGCCGAATTTTGAGGCCGTATATGACGATAACGCCAGCGACGAGCAGATCGATGCGGGCTTGGACGCGCTTTTGGAATTCGCGGCGCAAAACAGGGGCAGGATCGACGAGGATTTCGGGGAGTTTAAAGATAGAATTTTCACCGCTTTCATTTTTAATCCGAAGGTGCTGCGAAATTCAAAATTTGACTTCGAGCGGATAGAAAAAATCCTTAAATTTAAACCAAATCTCAATTACGGCGGAGACGGCGGTTTTTTCTCGCCGCTAAAGCTCGCGATCTTTTTCGGCTCGAAATTTAGCGGCGAGACGGCAAAGCTTTATCACTTTGATAGCGCCGATGCGATGCGACTTTTAGAGCTTTTGGTGCAAAACGGCGCGAATGCCAAGACTAGCGGGCTGCTGCGAGATGCCGCGGCAAACGATAATTTCGAGGCATTTAAGTTTTTGATTGCAAACGGCGCGCGAGATACGAAAGACGTGGTCGGCTCGGTTGCGGGCAGCGAATTAATATTTTTAAGCGATAACAACGTTTCTATTCTCGGATATAAGGAGGCGCTGCCGCTTGCCGCGAGGGAGTTTGCCGCGGGCGCCAAATTTAAAGAATTCCGTGACGGGAGATTACGCTATGTGGAGGAAATTTTAAAATTTCAAAGCTTTGCGAGCATCGATAAAAAGGAGGTAGAAACGCTTATCAAAGTAGCTGTGGTGCTGGATGACGAGATGACGGCGGAGTTTCTGCTCGCTCACGGCCTTTGCGAGCAAAAGGAGCTTTGCGAGTTTCTAAAAGCGCAGGCGAAAACTTACGACGCTGTAAAAATTTCTAAAATTTTAAACCGCAAAGAGAAGTAAATTTTAAAATTTGAGTGGCTACGGCGTGGCAAGCGGATAAAATCGCTATTATAATTGCGCCAGTCGCAGCCGCCCTACTTTGTCATTTAGCGCGAGCGAAAAAGCAAAATTTGTTCCGCCTAACCTACCCTCCTCCGCTTATCAAACAGCTCGCTATTAAGTTCATTCGAGATAAATTTTTAATGTATTTGCCAGACAGCGCGGCGGCGAAGGTAAATTTTAAAATTTAATCAATATAAAGGACAAATTTAAGTGCCATTGTTATATAATTTATCTTATTTTTTAAAAAGGAGTTTGAGATGACTTTTATAGAGTCTGTTCGCACTTGTCTCAAAGAGAATTATTGCAACTTTGAGGGGCGTGCACCACGTTCAGAGTACTGGTGGTTTGCATTATTTGCGGCACTTTTAGGAATTGTAACGTTAGTATTGGATGGCTTTTTAGGCACCTATGCCGTTACGAGTTCCGGTAGAATGATCGGTTTCATTAACTCAATCTTTTTATTGGCAATACTTTTACCTTCTATCGCCGTGGCGGTAAGGCGTCTGCACGATACCGATAGAAGCGGCTGGTTTTATCTGTTAATTTTTATCCCGATAATAGGCCCGGTAGTATTGATCGTATTTTTTATCCAGCAAGGCACTAACGGAGGCAACCGCTTTGGAGACGATCCGTTGCGACCTGCAAGCAGAGGCTCAATTTTTTAAACGTAGCTTTGTAGCACACATAAGCTTTAAATAAGCTAGGGCTAATTCCATTTTGGTTTTAGCCCTTTTTACTAGGCGGTTTCGCTTAAAATATCCCTCCTCGTTTAAATTTGGATCCGCCGCGCAGATCCAAACTATAAAATTTTAATCCTATTGCCCTTTAATTTCACGATCTTTTTGTCGTTTACGAGTTTCGTAATCGCCTGGGAGACGTTTTGGCGAGGCGCGCCGAGCAGGCTTGCCAGCGTCATTATATTAAAGGGAAGCTCCACGATCTTATCTGCGTTTGCGATGCGATTTAGAAAATTTAAAATTCGCGTCTGGATTTTTGCAAAGACGATCTCTTTTATCAAAATCCGCTGCGAGTAGATATTTTTGATAAGCGCGTTTATGATCGAGTTTGAAAACTCGTCTCCAAGCAACCCGAAAAGCTCCGAGATATTGATCTGCAGCGTCTCGCACTCGCTTAAAATTTCAAGGCTCGTGTTTTTATCCAAGCAGACGTAGGCGCCGCTTCTTACGAAGCTAAAGATAAATTCCTTGCCGTTTTCGTAGCAGTTTAGCTTCGCCCTACCCTGCAGCAAAATGATAAATTTAAACTTTTGCGCGTAGATCACGTCGCCGTGAGCGTAGCTTTCGCGCCTAAATTTGGCAATCTGCTCCCTGCTTAAAAAGTCGAATTTCTCGCTGTAATCGTTATTTAGTCTATCTATCATAGCAGCTCTTTGCATAAAATTTCACGTAAATTTTACATAAAAAGGATAAATTCGTCGCAATCGCGACAAATTTAAATTTATCTTTGATTTATAATTCGCGTTAAAGACAACCTAGAAAGGATACTTTATGAGGAAAATTTTTATCTCATTTATCTGTGCGTGTTCGCTTTTCGGCGGCGAGGTGATCTCTAAAACCGCTACGATCTCGCAAGACGGCAAAGCAATCGGTGAGGCTGAAATTTTAACGCCGATCGAGGTGCTATCCAGCGAAGGTGGCGTTGTCAAGATTAAAATTAAAGGCGTCGTGAGCGAAAACTATCAGCTTCAGATCCAAAAAAATATGAAGGAGGCTGAAATTTATGCGATTTTTACGAACGAAGCCGAAGCAAATTTTAAAAAGGGCAAAAAGCTCGAGGACGATTACGGCGAGATCTGGTACGAGGCGGAGGGGATTTACGAGATCAGTTCGGATGCCGTAGCTAAGGACGCTAAGGCGCTTTATGCGGAGGCAAAGACAAACTACGAGCAGATCTGCTCGGCGTGTCACCGCCTGCATGAGCCAAAGAGTTTCACGGCAAATCAATGGCCTGCGAATCTGCAAGAGATGATCAACGCAAACTACGTAGCGCTCGAGGGTGACGAGCTAAATTTGATCATAAAATACCTACAACACAACGCAAAAAAACCTGAATGATAAAGGAGATCAGATGAAAAGACGAGACTTTTTAAAGGCGGGGATTTTAGGCGCAAGCGCGGCAAGCGCTAGCAGGATCGAGGGAGTCACGCAGACGATTTTTGATAACAAAAAGGTATTCGGCGCGAACAGATTCGGCACTTTTTGGCTAAATTTAAACTCGTCGCAGATCGTTTCGGTAAGCGAATTCGAGGGCGATAAATTTCCAAACACGATGAATTACAGCCTACCTGATTCCGTGCAGAACGAAAACCGCGTGCTCTATCCGATGGTGCGCAAAAGCTATCTAAAGGCAAAAGGCGCGGCAAAGAGCGAACTGCGCGGCAAAGAGGAGTTTGTGCGGGTTAGCTGGGACGTAGCGCTTGATCTAGCGGCGAAGGCTTTGAAAGAAAATTTCGACAAATACGGCGCCGAGGCGATCTACGGCGAGTGCTACTGGTGGGGCGGCAGCGGCAAGATCGGCTGGGGGCGCACCGTAGCGCACCGAATGCTTAAAATTTTAGGCGGTTACGTAGAGGAAAGCGGCGATTACTCCACCGGCGCGGGGCTCGTTATCATGCCTCACGTGCTGGGCTCAAGCGCCGTTTACGACGCGCCTACTACGTGGAAAGCGATCGTCAAAAACGCTAAAAACGTCGTATTTTGGGCGACCGATCCTGCGGTAACCAATCAAATTTCATCCATTCCGCCTACGCACGACGGCTACATCGGCATGCAAGAGCTTAAAAAATCAGGCATCAAAACCTACAGCGTAAACGTGATGAGAAACGACACCGCGCGCTACTTCGGCAGCGAAGATATCATCGTGCGCCCAAATACCGACACCGCGCTCATCATCGGTATGTGCCATTATCTGTTTACGAACAACCTCTACGACGAGGAATTTATCAAAAAATACACCGTCGGATTTAATAAATTTAAAGCGTATTTTCTAGGCGAGAGCGATAAAATCGTAAAGGACGCAGCTTGGGCGAGCAAAATTTGCGGGCTTAGCGAGGAGGCTATTGCGAAATTTGCTACGGCGCTTGCAAAGGAGCCGAGCACGATCCTAATCGGTCGCGGTTTGCAGCGTGCCGATCACGGCGAGCAGCCTTTCTGGGCGCTAGTGGCGCTCAATGCGATGCTAGGGTATATCGGCAAGGAGGGTCTCGGCTTTGAATTTAGCCTAGGCTACGACTCTGCGGGCGCTACGAATAAGGTGGCTCCGATTTTAAAGGGACTTAGCACTCGTATAGATGAAAAATACGAAAATACGGGCTCTGCGCCTTGGAAAAACGCGAAAAATATCACCATCCCGTCCTCTCGCAGCATAGAGGCGCTGGAGCATCCGGGCAAGCAGATCGATTATGACGGCACCAAGATCAAGCTGCCGCATATGAGAGTCGCATATATGGCGTGCGGATCGATGTTTACGCGTCATCAAGACGTGAATAATATTGTGAGGCAATGGCGTAAATTTGATACCGTTATCACCGCCGAGCCTTACTGGACGAGTACGGCGAAGCTTAGCGACATCGTGCTTCCCGTCGCGATCGAGGTCGAGCGCAACGACATCAACCAAACAGGCGCTACGGGCGAATATATAGTCGCTTACAGGCCTGCAATCGAGCCGATGGGCGAGAGCAAGAGCGACTTTTGGATCTGCGAGCAGATCTGCAAGCGCTGGGGATACGGTGAGGTCTTTAGTGAGGGCAAGGACGAGCTAGGCTGGATGAAGGAATTCTACGCCGATGCCGTAGAGCAAGCCAAAGGCCTAAATATAACGATGCCTAGCTTTGAGGAATTTTACGACAAAGGCTTCGTGCGCTTTGAAAAGGACGACGAGAGCAGCGCGCTATACACGCGCCTTGCGGCATTCCGCGAAAATCCCGCCAAAAACCGCCTCGGCACGCCGTCCGGCAAGATCGAGCTTTATTCGCCGGTAATCGCTAAGATGGGCTATGCCGACTGCCCGCCGATGCCTACTTGGATCGAGCCAAAAGAGTGGCTAGGCGATGCGAAAAAGACGGCGAAATACCCGATTCACATCGTAAGTCCGCACTCTCGCTACCGCCTGCACAGCCAGCTAAACAACTCGATCATCAGAAATTTTGCCGAGGTTAGCGGCAGAGAGCCGGTGCTAATAAATCCAAAAGACGCCGAAGCGCGCGGGCTTGCGAACGGCGACATCGTGCGCGTTTTCAACGATCGCGGCGAAATTTTGGCAGGCGTACTCGTTACCGACATCGTGCCCGAGCGCGTCGCAGCGATCTGCGAGGGCGCGTGGTACGATCCCGAGGTTTGGGGCGAGAAGAGCCTCTGCCAGCACGGCTGCGTAAACGTGCTTACGTTTGATAAAGGCACGTCAAGTCTCGCGCAAAGCAACTCGGCCCACACCGTGCTAGCGCAGATTGAGAAATTTAAGGGAGAGATTAAACCGATAACGGCGTTTAGTAAACCTAAAATCCTACAATCTTTGTAGAATTTAACGCGTCGTCTCGCGAGTGCTTTTGAGAGAGATTTGAAATTTTAAGTCTGCGGCAGACTACTTTGTCTAGCCTTGACTTAAAATTTCTGCACAACTCTCAAAATCATCTCGCGATACTTCCGCTTGTCTTTTTGTGCTCAAATTTGCAATTCAACAAATTTGGGCGTAAATTTTGCGTGGATTAAAAAACTCTGCTAAAATTCGCTCAAATTTAACCCAAAGGTCTCGCCGTGCAAATCCCCAATTTGATCCAAAATTTTATCCGCAAACGCATAGTTTCAGAGTCCATTTTGCTGCCGTTTCTCTATCCCGATGAGGGCGAGTTTGAGAGTTTTCAGGAAGGATATAGACTTACTGACCGCAAAACGGGCGAGGAGCTAGCAGACGATACGCCCGGGCAGTGGCGCAAGAGCTGGCGGGTCATCGCGCGTAACGGCATGGACGATCCGTTTTTCGTGGATTTTGCCCTCGGGGACGCCTCGCCGGTGTATTTTGCCTATCACGGCGCGGGCTCGTGGGAGCCGATAAAGGTCGCGGACGACATCGTTAAATTTGAAGAAATTTTAACCGCTCTTGCCGCGCTTAAAAAGCCCTGCTCGCTTGATGCGATCGCGCCGCTTGCAGACTTAAACAACGAATTTTACCGCGAACTGGCGGACGATTACGCGCAGCAAGATGAAGCGCACGAGGAGCCGGGGTATAGATATTTCAGCGTTTTCATTGAGGACTTGGGCGCAGACAAGGTAAAAACGCTCGTGTTTTTAAAGAAATTTTTTGACGATAGGAGCTTTACGGCGACTAAAGAGAGGACGCGAAATTTGCCGCTTTGCCTCTTTAGCGGCATAGAGGAGCTGGCGCTGCCGCTGCAAGACAAACTCGCCTCGCTCGGAGTTAAATTTTACGCACAAGAGATCTCTTTTAGCGAATTTATAGCGCGAAGTAGTTAAGCGGGCAAATTTTAAAATTTCAACTCCCGCTGCTGCTAAATTTAAAATTTAGCGGCGAGTAATCCTATAAATTTTTGTTCTCATTCGCTTACTATTACTGTGCGTTAACAGCTTTGCGTACGCTGGAGCGAAAATTAAAGCGTAAAATCAAAATGTAAAATTGAAGTGGATTTTAAGCGCCCTACTTCGTTTTTTACTTGCAGTAGGGCGAATTTGCTTAAAGTAGTGAACTAAAGCGAGGCGAAAATTATCCAAACCTTGGATCTATTATCTTGCTCAGTTAGAGCAGCTATTGCGAGCGACGAGCTCTGCAAAATCTAGCGCTGCGTCGTAGTCGGGCTCAGAGGCTATGTCGCTTACGAGCTCTTTATAAACCACGACGCCTGCGGTATCTATGACGAAGATCGCTCTGGCGCTGAGGCCTGCTAATGCGCCGCTGGCGATGAGGGTGCCGTAGCGGCGGCAAAATTCCTTATCGCGGAAATCGCTTGCAACGCGTAGATTTTTGATCCCCTCAGTCGTACAAAACCTCCCCATCGCAAACGGCAAATCCATCGAAACGACGATTACTTCGGTGTTGGGAAGCGATGCAGCGCGCTCGTTGAACTTGCGTGCCTCCGTCGCGCAGACGGGCGTATCTAGCGACGGCACGGCGACGATAATTTGCACGTGCTTGCCGCTAGCGATCTCGATTTCGCTTAGATCTTGAGCTACTAAGCGTACTTGCGGCGCGCGATCGCCTAGATTTATCTCTTGCCCGCTTAGCTCTACAGGTTTTCCTTGAAATGTTACTGTTGGCATTTTTGTCCTTTGTTTTGAATTTGTAGTGGCGAATATACAAAAATTCCTTAAATTTCAGGTAAAATTGCTTTAAAAATCAAGGAGAGCAGATGGGCGAAGATATTTGGGGCAGCAGCAATCCTGCGTCGCTAGCCAGTATAAGACGTAAAAGCGGCGAAGAGAAAAAGCCCATGGATGAGAAACCACAGGAGCAATCTGAGAATTTGGATTTAGCGCAAGAAGAACTTGCGGCGGATGATACTAGTGAGCAAAATTCTGCGGCTCAGAATTCTATAGAGCAAAATTCCACTTCCATAAGGCAAAATTTTACTCCACAGAATTCTGCGGAGCAAAATTTAGCTTTTGCAGCTCAAGGCTTGGATGAAGAAAATTCTATTTTGCGAGATTCTGCTGCGACAGGCTCTAGCGAGCAAGATTCTAACGCTAAAAGTTTGAATTCTACCGAAGATGCTACGAACTCGCAGAATTTTGCAGAGCAGAATTCCACTTGGCAAAATTCAGCTTCCTCAAATTCCGATAGAATTAACTCTACGCAAAGCTCAGCAAGGCAGATCTCAGCGGCTAAGGCTTATGATTTAAATAAAGCCTACGTATTTTATATGTTCCTCGGGCCTTTCGGCGCGCATAGATTTTATCTTGGGCGTATAATCTCCGCGATTTTTCAGCTTTTAGGCGGGCTGCCATTTCTCATCTGGCTTTTTTTAGCAGTGGTTACTGTCATGTGGACGAGTATAGAAGGTAACGATCTGTTAGCGCTTATAAACTCATCTCGTCCGGATTTGGGCGTGCAAGCATCAGACCTAAAGGATATAGAACAGGGCTTTTTTCATTTTATGGTTATTTTCTCGGTGCCTAATGTTTTATTTTTAATCTGGCTTGTTAGCGACTTTTTTAGGTTGCCTGAAATGGTGCGAAAGCTAAATGCCTCCGTAGGCGCGGGAGCAATCCTGTATGTTTATACGGATGATGCTAAAGAGCAGAGCGAGAATCTATCTACTGCCAAAACTACCCTTTATATAGCATTTGGGCTTGAGGCGTTAAATGCGGTAGGCAGATATATCAAGAATGTAGATAAAGTGGGCGCGTTGGAGGGTGTTGGACTTATATCTATGATATGCCTAGCTGTGGGGCTATATTTTTTAGCGCGGGCAATACGCAGCACCGATCTGCTATCAAACGCCGTGATAGTCGGGGTTTCCTCGGCTATAAGCGCAGTAAGCACTATATTTGTAGGATTTGAATTGTTTAAACCATCAGTTTTTATGATAAGCATTTATTGCGTATGTACAGCGGTATATCTGATCTATCAGCTACTAGTTAGTAAAGAGCTTTACGATTGCAGCGGAGAGAAAAACTATCTAAGAGCGTTTTATGTTATTGCAGCTACGGAGATAGTAACTCTAGTCTTGATAGCGCTTGACTCACAGCTTTTCGCCTTAGTATTTGCCATAGGGTGGTTAGCTTCGGTAGTTTTAAATGTTTCGGCGGTTTATGGCACTAGGGAGGTTACCGCCTCAAAAGGCGGCTACGGCCTAGCGAATCTGATGTATCACGTAAGGCAGATGAATAGGCGGGAGTTTTAGGTATTTAAATTTAAGGGGCGATTAGTATAATCCTATATTATTTTAAAAAAGGAGTTTAAAATGACTTTTATGGAGTCTGTGCAAACTTGCGTAAAGCAAAAATACGCCGCATTTAGCGGGCGAGCATCGAGGTCGGAGTACTGGTGGTTTTTTCTATTTACCGTGCTTGGTGGGATTGTTTTGAGCTTGATAGATGGCGTTTTAGGCACTACGATAGGGTACAATCAAATAATAGCCGGCAAAATCGTCCATCAAGAAATTGGCATTATAGATGCGCTTTTTCAACTAGCTATGCTCATGCCAGCTATCGCCGTATCAGTTAGGCGACTACATGACACCGATAGAAGCGGCTGGTTTTTTCTGCTTATTTTAACGCCGATCGTGGGTGCTTTTTTCGGCGATATCGGGCTTTTGGTATCATTTGTGGGTTGGATAGTGCTGCTTGTATTTTTCGTGCAGCGCGGCGATAGCGGGTACAATCGCTTCGGATACGATCCGCTATGATACAGCTCTAAACTTTGCGGAATTTTAGAATTCTAAAATTCCGTGCAGATAAAATTCTTTGTATTATCACTTAAAATTCTGCACATAAGCACTTTGTAGCGCTAAATTTTTCTTAAAATAAGCTTTGGAAATCCTCTTTAATTGATTGCCATTATCTGTAACTTATAATTTTTATATTATAATGGCTCTTAAAATTTTATTTTAGAAAGGATGAAAATGAAAGAGAGAATCGAGGTGCTGTTCGCGCAAAATCCTAAAATTTCGATCGCGCAGATCTGCAAGGAGCTAGGCGCGAAGGAGATCGACGTGCTGCTAAACCTGCCCGAGCGCTTCGGAAAGAGCGCGGGCGGCGATAAATTCTGCGAGGTCATTAGGGAGCTTGAGGGCTGGGGCGAGGTGCTTTTCGTAAAAAATACGCCGAGCTTCATCATCGAGTTTAAAACCAAGATCCCAAGTGGCAAGAGCGCGCGCGGATATTATAATTTCGGCATGGGCGCAAACGGCGATGAGGCGCACGGGCTGGGCATTTTGGCGGGTCATCTAAAGACGGATGAGATCGATAAAATCATCCTCGTGACGCAGACTTTCATGGGGATGCTTTCAAAATTCGTGGGCTTTTACGACAAGGCGGGCGAGAATATCTTTAAAATTTACGTCTCGCGCGATGAGAAAGGACAGCTTCTAGCCGAGCAAGACGCGAAATTTGAAGCGCTAAAAGCCGCGATTTAGCGCTCGCACAAAACTCATCTTGCGCGGTTTGCGTAAAATTTGCTCTTGTCGGGTATTTAGGCTTGATCTCGCCCTTTGCGCGCGAGATCAAATCCGTAAAATTCTACTGCGAAATAACACTGCGTGCACCCCTGCGCGTTTGTGCGCAGAAATGATCCGTGCCGCGCTTTCTTTATCTCCCGCCTATGCGCATTTATGGTTTTGATCTGCGGCGTAGAATCGCCTCCTTTTCTCGCTGCCTTCATTCAGAATCGATCTTGTCGGTTTAATTTACCAAACCGACTTTAGCGCGCAGGAATAGTTTTTCGAATTTGACGCAGAATCGTCCTTTTCTTCATTTCATCCCAAGCGCGCGCAGTATCTTGGGCGCAAAGAGTTTAAATTTAAACGGGCTCGCGGCAGGGCGAATTAAACGGATAAAATTTAGTCGGAGGATTTATGCAGCGGCGTTTTTTGGCGGCCTCAAATTTTAAATTTTAGATTTGCTGCGCTGCGCTATCGTAAGGTGTAAATTCCGAGTGCGGGCTATTTTGATCAAGCGCAGCTTCGGGCGATCACAATTTTAAGCGCGCATGATTTTAAAATTTGCGCCGCGCCGCTAGCTTTATTCTATCTTGTCGCGCCGGGTTCCGTTCTACCGCGCCTATCTTCTGCCGCATCTCGTCTTGCCCCACTCTCCTTTCTGCCCCGCGCCCACTTTTTTCAAGAAAGGCGTGTGACCTAGATAAAACCGCCCTACTTCGGATCAAAATTTTATTTTTCTTCAAAACAGACCCGAATAAAGATAAAATTTTATAAAATCTATCATTTTAATTTCATATCTCAAAAACTTTCCGTCGCTACGCAATGAACGTTAAATTTTAAAATTGAAATTTTATACGTTAAGCTTAAAGCTTATTAAACTCCGATATTTAGGGCAATGTAGACCTGAAATTTTATCTTTTACTGCTATAATTCTCTCATAAATTTAAATCTTAAGATTAAAAAGTATTCTTAAGAATTTTATAAGACGGAGGAGATCTTGAATAGATTGATTTTAAAGATTTACGCGTGGCAAAATACAGCTACGCCGTGGTTTTGGCTCTTTGTAATAAGCGCAGGCTATCTTGCGGTATCACATTTTTTCTTTCAGCGCTGCCTTTTTATGTCGCCTACGCAGACGAGCGCCCTCGTGCGTCTGGGCTTTGCCGTAGCGGGCGTGGGCGCGCTTATAGGCTTGCTGCTGCCGTTTGGCTTCATAGCAAGGCTCATTGCTTACGCGCTCGGATTTGCGGGCGCGATATATGGCTATTTACAAAGCTCCGCGCCGCACTCTGCCGCAGATACCGCAAATTGCCTCGCAGCGCCCGCATTTCCTTTTACGGCGCCGCTTGATAGCCTGTTACCGGAACTATTTCGCCCCGCAAGTTGCACGGGTACCCCGTCCTTCCCCGCAGGCACCGCGCTTAGCGATGTGCAGAGCTTTTTTGGCGGATTTTACGGCGAGGGATTTTATCTGGTGCCGAGCATTAAATTTGCAGACACGGCGCAGTGCGCGCAGGTAGCGTTTGCGGCATTCGCGGCGATTTTGGCCGTTATGTTTGCGGGCTTTTTATACGGCAGATTTACGAGAAGTTTTTAAAATTTTAAGAAAGGATAAGCATGAAGTTTTTAAATTCTATTGCGGCTGCGGCGGCTCTTGCGGCTGCGATCGCAAGCTACGCTGGCGCCGAGGTTAAGGCGGGCGAGACGCTTTACGGCACGGTGTTAAAGCAGGTAAGCGTAAGCGGCGATTTGTCGCACAAGGACGGCAGGCTGCTGCCCACAAACGCCATAGAGGTCTTGGAGGTTAAGGACGGAGTAGTGAAATTTTCGCTCACCGGCTATCAAAATCCAAAGGCGCCCAACGTTATTTATTTCACGCCTAAAGCGCGCATAATCGCGGTGGCGTTTTCGAAGCAGGCTAAATTTCAAAGCGAGAGCTTGGGCGAAGAGGGCGGCTTTAATAAGGTTAAAATAACCGCCTACACCGACGAGGGCGCGCTAAGCGGCGACGTGGATAAAATTTTCGCCGAAGCCAAAGAAAAATTCGGAACCTCGTGTAGCGTCTGTCATGCTCTGCACCAGCCCGCCGATTATGAAGCCAACAGATGGCCGGGCTACATCAAATCGATGCTTTCGCGCACGCCTATTAGCAAGGATGAGAGCTGGACGGTGGTGCAGTATCTGCAAAAGCACTCCAAGGACGTAAATTTAAAGGATATGAAATGAAAAGACGAAATTTTTTAAAGCTCGGCGCGGCTGTCTCGGCGCTTCCGCTCATCCCAAGCTCGATGCTTGCGGCGGATAAACTCACCGCGCTTAAGAAAAACGGCGAAATTTTAACCGCGGCGCGGTGGGGAATTTTAAAAGCGAGCGTCAAAAACGGCAAGATCGTAAAATCCGTGCCGTGGAAGATCACCTCTAAAATTCCAAATACGCTTCAAAATACGATGGCGGATCTCGTTTATAACACGCGCATCAAAGCGCCGATGGTGCGAAAATCATACCTCGCCGATCCCGATAATCCTAAGCCCGAGCTTCGCGGACTTGACGAATGGGTCGAGGTAAAATATGAAGACGCGATCAAACTCGTCGCGCACGAGCTTAAAAAGACGCGCGAGCAAAAGGGCGCGGACTCGGTGTTTGCGGGCAGCTACGGCTGGCAGAGCACGGGCAATGTGCATGTCTCAAGGACGCTACTTCATAGATTTATGAACTTAACCGGCGGCTTTACGGGCGTCACGGGCGATTACTCTACGGGCGCAGCTCAGGTCATCATGCCGCACGTAACGGGCTCAAATCAGGTCTATGAACAGCAAACCTCGTGGCCGGTGGTGCTTGAAAACTCCAAAGTTGTAGTCTTCTGGGGGCTCAATCCGATCTCTACGCTTCGCGTAGCGTGGACGAGCTCGGACGAGCAGGGATTTAAGTATTTCGAGCAGCTAAAAAATAGCGACAAAGAGATCATCATCATCGATCCGATCAAAACCGTAAGCGGTAAGTATTTCGAGGACAAGGCGCGATGGATTACCCCTCGCCCGAACACCGACGTAGCGATGATGCTAGGTATGGCGCAGCATCTCTACTCGCAGGGCAAGTACGATAAGGAATTTTTGCAAAACTACACCGTGGGCTTTGAAAAATTCGTGCCGTACCTCACGGGGCAGAGCGACGGCGTGGCTAAGACGCCCGAGTGGGCTAGTGAAATTTGCGGCATTAGCGAGGACGTGATCAAAGAGCTTGCGATAAAATTTTACGAAAACCGCACGATGATAATGGCGGGTTGGGGTATCCAGCGCGCTCATCACGGCGAGCAGGCGCACTGGATGATCGTAACTTTGTGCGCGATGCTAGGGCAGATCGGACTTGCAGGAGGAGGCTTCGGCTTTAGCTACCACTACGCTAACGGCGGCGCGCCTACCTGCGCGGGCGGCGTGATCGGCGGAATGAACGCGGCGAGCGTCGGCGTCGTTAAGGACGGCAAATTCCTAGGGCTTGCGCAGGATCAAAAGCAAGGCGGTGAAGCTACTCAGGCGTGGCTGGTAAATACGGCGAAGGTTGCTTTCCCTCTAGCTCGCATCGCGGACGCGCTACTAAATCCGGGCAAGACGATCGACGCGAACGGCGAAAAGATCACCTATCCGCAGATCGACTTCATCTACTGGGTCGGCGGAAATCCGATCGTGCACCACCAGGACACCAACACCAACATCAAAGCTTGGCGCAAGCCGCGCACCATCGTAGTGAATGAAATTTACTGGACGCCGACTGCGAAGATGGCGGACATCGTGTTCCCGACCACGACTCAGTATGAGCGCAACGACATCACGATGAGCGGAGACTACTCCAACATGCACATCATTCCTATGAAGCAGGTCGTCGCTAAGCAGCACGGCGCGAAGGACGATTATCAAATTTTTACTGACCTTTGCAAGGCTTACGCTGAGGGGCTTGCCGAGGCTTATACGGACGGCGGCAAAACGGAGATGGATTGGATCAAAGAATTTTACGAAGGAGCGGCAAGCGCCGTGAATGCAAACACCGCTTTGGGAATACAGATGCCGAGCTTTGAGCAGTGGTGGGAGAAAAACGAGCCGACGGAATTTTACGAAACGCCGGAGAGTGCTGCCTACGTGAGCTTTGAGGATTTTAGAAACGATCCCGTTTTGGAGGCTTTGGGAACGCCTAGCGGGCTGATTGAAATTTACTCCGATACGATAGAAGCGATGAACTACAGAGATTGCGGCGCGCATCCGATGTGGTTTGAGCCCGTCGAGTGGCTCGGGATGAAGGATAAGCCTGCGAAATTTCACCTGCTTAGTCTGCATCCGTATGACCGCTTGCATTCGCAGCAGAGCAACACTTCAAATCGCAAGAGATACGCCGTCGCGGATCGCGAGCCGGTGCTAATAAATACCGAGGATGCTAAGGAGCTAGGTATCAAGCAGGGCGATCTGGTGCGCGTGTATAACGCTCGCGGCGAAATTTTAGCAGGTGCGAACGTAAGCGACGACATAATGCGCGGCGTGGTGCAGATCTTTGAAGGCGCGTGGTACGATCCTAACGCCGAGGGGCTTTGCAAAAACGGAAATCCGAACGTGCTTACGATCGATCTTCCTACGAGTGAGCTTGCCAACGGCAACATCGCGCACACGGCGTTAGTAAATATCGAGCTTTATAAACACAAGGCGGGCGAAGATATCAAACTAACCGCGTTTATGCCGCCTAAAGGGGCGAAGTAGGGATTAGAAGCGGTCTGGGGTTTAAGACTGGCTCATTGCTGGCTTGGACTAGATACGCCGATCCTCTACAGGCTTTAGCCAAACTCGCCGTGGTTTTGCTACGGCGAGACATATCGATTTCGACTTGCCGCGGCTTTATATAGTCCGGCTGTGTATCGGGACCAATTTGCTTGCTACAGCCTCGCGACTTCAACGATAGGTTGCGGGGCTGATTTAAATTTTATAGCCTTGCGCTTGCAGTGATGACTGAGTTGATTTGATTTATCGTAACTTTGAGATGTGGCAGGCTGGAGATAACAGCGAGCAATATTGCCCCGCTCCGCCCTATTTGCTCGTGAAATTCTCGCTAAATTTAAGAACTTACCGTTTGGACTAAAATTTCAATCCAAACTAAAAAACCGCCTAAGCTTCCATTTAAAATTTTTCTTCGGAATTTGCGTATCGCTAAAATCGTCGCTGTAAATTTCGTTTTTATCGGTGAAATAGCCGCTGTTTTGAGCCTGCGGCATAAAGTCGGTCTGATCTTCTATTTTTACGTTTAGCGCCTTGAAATATTGCAGCAGCTCATAATACTCTTTTGTAGATACGGCATTTATTAAAAAGTAATTTCTATTGTTAAATTTAACGACAAAATTTCTTTTTAATAGCCAAGGTAAAATTTTGAAATTTACTGCTTTAAATCTGCACTGAATTTCAAAATTTTAAGCCATAAAATAAGATAAAATTTTAAAATTCTACGCCTTTTTTTGGTGTGAAAGTTTTTATTTTGGGACAAATACTACCGCTTTGATATTGATGCTTTTGTACGTATTTTACTTATCTCCATAGTGAGTTTTACACTGAGCTATTTCTATGGCGCCATTAGATATTCTAAATACGAGCCGATTTTTTCCATCTATTCTAACACTATAAAGTCCCGATAAATTGCCCTTTAGCGCTTCGGGTTTACCTATACAATCGTAGCCGTTACGCTCTATATCTAGGATTAACTTATTTATGCGCTTTAGGATATTTTTATCATTTTCCTGCCAATACAGATAATCCTTCCAAGCTTCTTGTGACCAGATTTTTTCATTGATCCGCTTCTAACAAATCGTGCTCAATCCCGCTATTTTCCTTTAATTCGTTAAAAGAGCGCTTAAGATGAGATAAATTTTCATGGCTGTAAAAGGGATCTGCCGTCAGCTCGAAAGGAATTTTGCGTTCTTGCAATACTTTTTTAGCAAATATTGTAAAAGCAGTAGTTAAATTTAGCCCCATTTCAGAGCATACTTCCTCCAACCCTTTTTTAAGCTCGGCATCCATTCTAAAATTTACGTTTATAGATCGCGTCATATTGTCTCCTTTTTGATTGCATTATACATTATTTATATGGATAATGCAATGATTTATAAATGTGCTTTGCTAAAATTCCATTACGAGAGAACACTATTAATTCTAAATCTAGCGAAATTTTAATTCAAAACGAAATATGCATACTAAGCGCGATTATGCATAAAAGTAGCGCCAGCGGGACATAGACAAAGCGCCCGATATCATACCAGAGCTTGCCGCGAGCCCTATCTGCGCCCAGATTGATCTCATCTAAAATTTCATTCCGCTTAATCACCCAAAACCACGATATTGCGCCGATTACCGCTCCGATCGGAATGATATAAATCGATACGAAATCCATCCACGGACCCCATGAGCTTATCGCTTCCATACCAAGGCCCGCACCAAGGCAGATCGCGCACAATAGCGCAAGCGTGAATGCACGGCTTAGCCTTGGAAACTTATGCATTAGCGATTCGGCGACTACTTCGAACATATTTTGAAGCGATGAAATTCCACCAAAAATCACGGCGGTAAATAAAATCACTGCAAAAATTCTACCACCTGCCATATCTTGCAAAATTTTAGGCAGAGTTACGAAAAGTAGCTTAGGACCCGCCGCAGGATCCATTCCGTAAGCAAATACTGCAGGGATCATCACTAGCGCAGCTACCATCGCGGCTAGCGTGTCAAATAGCGCGGTATTTTTCGCCGCAGATACCACGTCTTCGTCTTTGGATAGATACGCGCCATAGACGATCATCCCTGAGCCCGTAATCGATAGCGAGAAAAATGCCTGTCCCATCGCAGAAATCCAAACCATCGGATCTGCTAGCTTAGTAAAATCGGCGCCGAAAAGAAACGCATATCCGCCTGCAGCGCCTTGCAGTGTCGCAACCCTAATTGCCAAAATTGCAAATAGCACGAAAAACAGCGGCATCATAATTTTATTCGTTTTTTCGATGCTTTTGGCGCCGAAAAACAGCGTCAGCAACGTACCTGCGACGATTATGCAGTGATAAGGCACCACGGAGTAGGGCATCAGGGCAAAAGAGTTGAACCACGTATCGGTATTTTCGCTCATTAGCGAGCCGTCTATGGCTTGGACTAGCGCCTTTAAAACGTAGGCGATGATGACGGCATAGCCCACTGCGATACACATCGAACCGGCAAGCGGTAGCCAGCCGATAACCTTACCGATAGCGCCCAGTCCGCGGCTTTTCCACGCGTATTCGTATGAGCCCAGCGTGCCTGTTTTGGCGCGACGACCGATCGCGTATTCGGCGCTTAGGCCTACGTATGAAAACAGCGCTACGAAAAAAACGTAGATTATCAAGAATGCGCCACCGCCGTTCGTGCCGAGTTTGTAAGGGAAGCCCCAGACATTTGCCATACCTACAGCGGAGCCCACGCAGGCGATGATAAAAGCCCAGCGCGATGAGAATTTGTGTTTTGTCATAAAGCCATCCGTGCGAAAAATTTTCGTTATGGTAGCAAAAAGGAATTTAAGATTTATTTATGCGGAATTTTAAGGCGTGCCGATTTGATTACTTAGGAATTTTTAGAATTTAAAATCGCGAAGTTTTAAAGCAAGATTGGCGGAATTTTACGATTAAAATCGATAGAGTTAATTCTGCGATACTACGCGGCAAAATTTTATCTTTAATAATTTTAGAATTTTACGCTTAGGCTTTGGCTTTAAAATCCGCTTAGCCCAGGCTTGTAGCAGGGCTTGATATTTAAGTTAGGCGAGAAATTTAGATCAATTGAAATTTTAAAATTCCGCAAAATTTTGAAATTTTTAAAATCTACGATCTCGCAAAATTTGAAAATAGGCTTATCAAGAAATTCTATCTAGCGTCGCTCTGGCAGAATTTTCGCGGTAGAATTTCGCCTTTCGTTTGTAATATGAAGAGGACTTATAAATAGCACTTTTATAAACCCTACAGGGCGGCGGGCATTCCTGCGCCCGCTATTAGGGCATCTATACGGGAGCGGTGAATAAATTTTGCCCTATATGGGGATTGAGAGCGTCGCAAGCGGCAGCATGTTTGAAATTTCCGGTGCGCAGCATCGCAGGGCGAAATTTTATTAACCCATACTTTGGCTTAGTTATTTTTCTCAGCCTCTTCGTTTTCTTGCGGCTGCGCGACTACTTTTTTGATCGCTTTTACGAGCGAAACTCTTGTGCCATCCATTCGCAGCACTTCGTAATCGCAGTTTTCATCGCTTATTTTATCACCGATTTCAGGTAGGCTACCGAAGAGATTAAAGACGTAGCCGCCGATCGTTAGCTGCTCGGTCTCCTCGTCAAAGTCGATGCCCATCACCTCCTCGACGCCTTCGATCTCGAAACGCCCTCTAAACTCGAAGGTGTTCTCGTCGATACGTTTAAAATTTTGCGCATTCGCGTCGTGCTCGTCGTTGATGTCGCCAAAAATTTCTTCTATTATATCTTCCATCGTCAAAAATCCCGCCGTGCCGCCGTATTCGTCGATGACGAGCGCGGCAAAAATGCGCTGCTTATTCATCATAGGTAAAATTTTAGAGATCGGGCTGTTTTCAGGCACGATGATGAGCTTGCGCACGATTTTATCGAAGCTTTTATCTCCTTTTTGTTGGATGATGTCGCGGATGTGGATGAGACCTAGGACGTTGTCTTTGCTGCCGTCGATGTACGGAAAGCGCGTAAATTTCGACTGCAATACGGTTGCGTAGTTTTCATCGTAGCTTTTTTGCTTATTTAGGCATATGAGATCGCGCCTCGGCGTCATTATCTCTTTGGCGACCGTGTCGCTAAAATCGACGGCGTTTTTGATGATCTCGGTCTCTAGGCTATCGAGCACGCCGCCTTTTAGGCTCTCGCTCGCGATGATTTTGATCTCTTCGTCAGAAAGCGCGAGCTCGCTCTCTTTGGCGGGCTTTACGCCGATGATTTTAAGCGATACGGCAGCGATGAAGTCAAACGCCTTGATGATCGGAAAAAACATAATCCAAAAAATATGAAGCGGTCTAGAGATGAAAAGCACGATCTTCTCGGTTTTGGCAATAGCGATGGATTTTGGCACTAGCTCGCCGAGCACGACGTGAAATAGCGTAACGAGCGTAAAAGATATGACGAAGGCGATCGTATGCGCCGCCGCTCCGCTGCCTATGCCGATGGATCTTAGCGGTAGCTCGATCAGTCTCGATACCGCGGGCTCACCGATCCAGCCGAGGGCGAGCGAGCTTATCGTAATGCCTAGCTGTGTGGCGCTGAGATAGGTGTCTAGGGAGTTTGAAATTTTAAAAGCGAGCTTTGCGTTTGGAATTTTATCCTTGATAAGCTCTTCGAGGCGAGACTTTCTTACTTTGACGATTGAGAATTCCGAAAGAACAAAAAAAGCATTCATAAAGATGAATACAAAAGCTAAAACTAACATTAAAACCGAACTGTCCGTGTCCAAATTTCTTATCCTTTGAAATTTAAAAATAAATATTTATGATTATATCTAAAAACGCTTTAAAATCCAAAAGGCGCGGAAAATACCTCGCGCCCGTGCGTAGAATTTTGCGGTAATTTAAAATTTCGCGCTGCGGCAGGTCTTTGTCTCAGCGAGATTTTATCGCGATAGATCTTTGTCGCGGCGGCGGATAATCCTAGCGCCGCGCGCAAGTCCATTAAGAAATTTAAATGCGACGATAAAACCTGCTACTTAAAAAACCTCAGCACGCAAGCTCTTGCGAAATTTTAAATCGCAAGACTATCTATTTCTTGTGGCAGCCTCGTAAAGCGGCAAGACTTTCGGCATCGCCTCTTTTAGATCGGCGATACGATCGTCGTTTGAAGGGTGCGTGGACATAAATTTAAGTGGATGGCTCTCATTTAGCTTATTCATCTTCTCCCAGACATTTATCGCCGCCCTTGGATCGTATCCTGCGCGCGCCATCAGCTCAACACCCATCAGATCGGCCTCCGTCTCATGCGTGCGCGAAAACGGCAGCGTGAATGTGTACTGCGCCGCCATATTCAAAGCTGCTGAGCCCAGATCTCCAAGCCCTGCTGCAGAGCTTGCTACGGCGATACCGACGTCTTTCATCTGTTCGGTCGAAGCTCGCTCGCGGCTGTGTTCGCGCAGTGCGTGCGACATCTCGTGCCCCAAAATAGCAGCCAGCTCGGCATCGGTAAGCTTTAGTTTTTCGATGATGCCAGTATATACGACGATACGGCCGCCAGGCATACACCAAGCATTGATCGTAGGGTCGTTGATGACGTTTACCTGCCAGTTCCATTTCAGTGCGTCTTTGCGAAATGCGCCGACTTGAGCGATTAGGCGCTTCGAGATGCCTCTAACGCGATCAGTTAGCTTTTTATCGGTATTTAGGACATGTTTGGCGTTTGCTTGGGCGGTAATCTGCCTGTAGGCAAGCGCGGCACTTTGATCCATTTCAGCTTCGCTTACGGTGATGAATTGCGAGCGGTCGATGCCTACGGCGCCGCCTTGCGTGGTACTCGCGCAGCCGGTAAAAATCATCATCGCAGCAAAGGATATTAAAAGAGCTAATTTTTTCATCTTTTCTCCTTGGAATTTTGCGGCGATTTTAGCGAAATTTGATTAAATTTTTAGAATTTTATTTTGGATTGCCGGATTTTGCAGACGGGATCTATTTGGAATTTGCCGTGAAATTTAAGGACGCCCGTCGCCTTTAAAATAGAATTGGGCTTTGTAATTTAGCGATAAAATTTAGCGGTGATTTCGCAGAATTTTATCACGGCGTAAACGAGGCATTGCTATGCAAAAGTAGTGGATTTATCCAAATCCAAGTGCGACGTTGTATAAATAAGGCGCCTCTGCGCCCAAATAGAGCGGGGGTGCGGTTTTAAATTTATGCTGCGTAGGCTACGATAAATATGACGGAATTTTATTTGCACTAAGCGCTCAGTTTGGGCGGATAGGAGCAATTTGAAATTTGCGCAATCAAATCGCGCGATAAAATGGGCTCGGATGTCGCTATGATTTGAGATGAGCCGCGTTAGTATTTTGTGCGCATAAATTCTAATTATTAACTTGGCAAAAGGCACTACACCACTGCATCTTGTGCTGCAATAAAATTTCGTTGTGGGAATTGAAATGATCGCAGAAATGCCAAACGCCACAGACGCCTTTTTGTAGAATTTATCTCGTGGGATTTCATTTGCGCGCGTCGGGATAAAATTTTAAACTGCAAACCGCGCCATATCATTTTGGGGCAGAATTTTAAATTTTATGCGTTTAGAATTTTAAAATTCGGCTACGTAAATCTATGCGATGAAATTTCAAGCTTAAAAATCCGCGCCGGCTTTGGAATTTTATATGTGCCGCGTCAGCTATAAAATTTTACACTTAGAATTTTATCGCTGCGGCAAGATTTGGTTGGACCGAGGTCTCGCATCGCCGTAGGATTTTTGGCGGCACGGAATTTTGCAGCGCGCATCTAAATTTAGCTATGCAAAATTCGTAAAATTCTTATCAGCATAGAATTTTACAGCGCCGTTAAAGCGCATAAAAGAATTCTGCGCAGACCTTGCAAACTCTAACGAAAGCTCCTTTCTTTTAGGGCACGCGAGCTTTAAGGCATACTAGTAAATTTTGCAGCGCAAAGCAGTGAGCGCTGAGTGTTTACCGCTAGGGATTTTGCGCCTGCGGCGCCCATTTAGTCCTTTTTGGACTTTAGCTTGGCGATCGTCTCTTTTGCGGCCTCGTAAGCCTTAGCGCTCATCTCGCGCGCCCTTTCGCTTACGTTTTTAGCGACGTCGGAGCTTTTTAGCTCGGCAAATTTTTGGCTCATTTTCTTTTCAAATTCGCTAAGCTCTTTTTTGATTGCGTCCAGTTTCTCGTCCAGATCGAGGTTTTCGATGATTTTGGCGCTTTTTTGGCTCAGTTCTTGAGTGATTTCGCGCGCTTTGGCGCTCGCCTTTTTTGCGCGCTCGCCAAGCTCGATCTCGCCGATTTTGGCGCTTAGCTGCTCGGCAAGATCGCTTGAAATTTTTCTAAATTTAGCCAGGTAGCCGCCGAATTCTTCATCGGCGATCTTGGCGATCTCGCTTTTGGCGGGCTCCTCCGAGCTTGCGACCGCGTCGCTTAGCACGGCGCTAAATAGCTCGCTCATCTGCGAAATTTGAAGCCTTTCGTTCTCTAGGCTCTGTGCGTCGCTTGCTGGCGAGAAACTTAGCTCGTCGCGGTATCTTTCGGCGGCTTTGTTTATGCCGTCGTAGCAGCCTAAAATCGCGCCTCTAATCAGCGCAGAGGCTGTATTTTTGCTCTCGTTTGCGACGAAAATCGCGCGATTTATGATGATTTTTGAAATTTCTTTTGTACGGAATTTCGTAAATTCCCCGTCGCCTATAGCCGAAAATGCGATGTTTTTCGCCGTCTCGTGCGCGGTGTCCTCGATGTCGGTGCCGCTTTCTAGCACGCTTATGAAGGCTAGCTCGCTCGCTTCTTTCAGCACGTCCGCAAGCGGTAATTTGCTCGCAATCGCTCGCTGTAGCGCCGCGCCTATGTGCTCTTTTGCTTCTGTTTCGCTTGCGTTTTGCAGCGCGGTATCTAGATCGTCGTAGCTGCGCAGAACTAGGGTTTTAATCGCCTTTTGCTTACAAGCGATCTTTTTGCGCAGATCGTCGTAGTCGTAGATGAGTTTGTAAAGAGCCTGCTCGTCCTCATCGCACAGCGCCTTTTTAACGCCGTTAAGTAGGGCTTCTGCCACCTCATCGCTAAGCGCGCCCGCGTCTTTTAACTCGGCTGCGAAGTCTAGGATTAATTGCGTGCTTTTGGCGCTTTTACTCTCGTCGTCAAGCTTACACAAAGCCTTCGTGGCTTCTTGCAAGGCGAGCTCTTGCACATATGAGGCTAGCTCGGCTTGTGAAATTTGCGCGAGATCGGCGCCGAATTTTTCTATCAGTTTTTCCTTCATATCCTCTCCTACAGTATGTATTTAAAATGAGCCTTTAAGCGCTCGAAAATTTCGTTTCGATGCAAGTCGTCTTTAACGAAAACGCTTACGTTGAAGCTCATATATTTGCCGCCGTTTGAAAAGCGCGAAAAGTCTATTTTGTAATCTTCGCCCTTTAAAATTTCATCGATCTGCTCACGCTTTTGGGTAGCCGCGTCTAGGACTACTTTGTATTCCCAAAAGAGTGGATAGTCGATTTTTGGTTTTTCAGCCCCTAATATACACGCCACTCTTACCCCCCTCTTTGCGCTGCAGCACGACATCGGTGATCTGCATCGATTTATCGATCGCTTTTAGCATATCGTAAATCGTCAGCAGCCCCACGCTCACGCCCGTTAGTGCCTCCATCTCGACGCCCGTTTTGCCCGTGATTTTTACAGTTACAAAAAGCTTAAACGCGCATTCGCTCGCAAGTTCCTCAATATCGGTTTTAATCGAAGTAATCGTAAGCGGATGGGTCATGGGTATTAGCTCACTCGTCTTTTTAGCGCCCATTATCGCGGCAACGACGGCAGTTTGAAGTACGGGGCCTTTTTTGGCCGTATTTTGCTTGACGGCGGCAAACGCCTCCGCACTCATTCGTATGATGCCGCTAGCGGTGGCTACACGCTCGCTATCATCCTTCGCGCCGACATCTACCATGCGCGGCATATTGTTTTCGTCGATATGTGTAAGCATAAAATTCCTTGCAGTTTTTGGCGGGATTATAGCAGAATTTCGGGCATAAAAAAAGCCCGAGCTTTTAAACTCGGGCTTCATACAAAAAGGAGGTTTTATCTTGTCGGACGAGAACGATTATACTACCTAAACAGTAAATAGAAATAAAATATATCCTTTTTAGGCGAACACTTTCGCGCTTAATTTATAGCCGTTTTTAAAATTTTGATGAAATTTGACTATATGCTTTGACGCACTGCGAGGAGATTTGAATCAGTACAAAATAAAACGGAGCCAAAGAGCGATTAAATTTGAAGCGGAGGTTAAAGAGCAAAGATAAAATTTAAAGCAGTTTGTGGTTATTTTGGCTCAATATGGACGATCAAAAGAGCGGAGCAGGGCGCTATGTCGCGGCAGCATAAATAAAATGCTACAAAGAAGCGGCTTAAATTCAATGCCGTCTCGCTGGCTATAAATTTAAGCTCGTTTTGCTTAAACTCAATGCCTCGTACGCAATGCAGCGCAAATTTAAACCTTCCACGCGAGCGCCGTGGTACGCAGGCACGGATTAAAATAGCGCGCCGTAAATTCAAACATCGTCGCGCAAAATCTGGCCTGCGTTTGAAATTTAGACTCGTTTAAATTTTAAACGTCTTTAGCAGACTGCCTAAATTTAGCCCCTTATTTTCGCCGTTTGCGCCGCCTCCTAAAAGATTGCCCAAAAAGCTACTTGCGTCGTTGATATCGATTTTGCCGTCGCCGTTGAGGTCGAGCTTGGCGCTTGCGATTTTGCCGATCAGCGCGCTGAAATCCACGCCTTTGTTATCGACGGCGTTTGCTTGCACGTCCTCGCCGCCGCCCAAAAGTCCGCCCAGCATCGAGCCTAGCGAGCTAGATCCGCCGCTTTCGTTTTTGCTTAAAAAATTTGAGCTAATGCCCGCAATTATCGCATTTATCTGATCGTCGGGCAGATCTACGCCTAGAAATTTCTCGATAAAAGCGACAGGGCCGCTTTGAAATTCTCTTAAATTTTTATCGTCGCTTTTGAGCGCAGAGACCATATTTACAAGTCCATTTATGTCCATTTATGCCTCCTTGATCTTGGCTTTCGGCGCCTGTTTGACGATAAGCTCTATTACTTTTAGAGCGTCCGCTTTGGCTTCAAAATCCTTGCTGACGGCGATGATCTGTCCGTTACTAGCCGTTAAGCGGAAGCGAACCTTGCCTGCTTTATCGGTGTAAAGCTCAAATTTCGGATTGTTTAGCTTTTCTCCGCCCGCGATTTGATCCTCGATCTTATTTAGCGCAGCATTTTTTGCGACGCTTTCGATGCCGTTTTTGCAAGCGGCCTTGCTCGTGTAAACCTCGGAGGTGCACAGTACGTGCCCGTCATAAAGTAGATCGAATTTGCAGCCGTCCTTGGCGTCTTTGATTAAAAACTCAGCCATTTTTCATCCTTTCGTAGAAGATATCATTATTTTAGCTAAAATTTTAATAAATATTTTTAATAGGCGCGGAATTTTCTGCTAAAATTGCGCACAAATTTCATTTACAAAGGATCATAATGATAAAGGCTCTACGTTTTAGCTTGATTTTCGCCGCTACTTTAGGATTTGGCGCGGATGAGAGCGATGCATTATTTAAGGACATAAGGACGCGTCTGGGCTGCAATCTAGCCGCACAGGACTGCGAGACTAACGCGGGCGGGCAGAAGGCGCTCTTTAGCGTAGCGCGCCATCCGATCGAAGCGGGAGTAAACGAGCTAAAAATAAGCGGAATTTCGCGTGAGCTAAAAAATCCGAGCGTTAAAATTTCGGGCGTGAGTATGAATATGGGCGATGCGGAATTTCCGTTAAAGCGCAGCGCAGACGGCTATGAAGCGACGCTTGACGTTGCAGTGTGCACGCATGCCGTAATGCGCTACAAACTTGAAATTTACGAGGATGGCGAGCCCAGCGGGCTTTTTGTGTATTTTGATCTACGAAAGCGTGCTACAGATCGAGACCGCGGCGAAGATATTCACTTGCATCACCACGAGCATTAGACGCGCCCCGTTTGTGCGCGGGGTAAAATTTGCGCTTTTTCAGACACGACGCTTTAGAGGAACTTTCACGTTGATTGTAGAAAATTTTATAAATTTTAAAGCGCCGCTCGCGATAAATTTTTATTCGGCTTTTAAGTGGCGCCCGTCGCGGGTAGATACGGGCGCCTAAACGAATACGCGAATAGCCGTAGTGATTTAGGTGCGCTTTATAGGCGTTTGCAAGCACGCCATTATAAAAAGCCCTGCGATTTGCCGCGTATTCGCCGCATATGTTTCGTAACCACTACCGAGGCGCGTCAAATTTAGCCCCTCGCCGCCTCTAAATTTTAAAATTTTTAAAATTCGCTTGCGTTTCATACACCCAAGCTACGCGGAATTTTGAAATTCCTTGTATAATCTGAAGCAAATTTTAAATCTAAGGAAAGCCATGCAAATATTAAGACAAAAGCACTTTAGCGGTGAGCGCGCGCTGTTCGGCGCAAAGGATCTACGGATCGAAAATTCCGTTTTCGGCGAGGGCGAGTCGCCGCTAAAACACAGCGCAAATATCGTCGCGCAAAACTGTAAATTTGAGTGGAAATATCCGTTTTGGTACGCCGAAAATATCCGCGCGCAGGACTGTTTCTTCGACGAGATCGCGCGCGCAGGGATCTGGTATAGCCGCGGCGTGGTGCTAAAAGACTGCCTCTACGGCGCACCTAAAGGGTTTCGCCGCGTAAAAGACGCCGCGTTGCAAAACGTGGAATTTCACGATGCACAGGAGACCTTGTGGCACTGCAGCGACGTGTCGCTTAAAAACGTCACCGCAAAGGGCGCGTATTTCGGGCTTGATTGCGAAAACTTAAGTATCGAAAATCTATCGCTCTTCGGGGATTATTGCTTCGACGGCTGCAGAAACGTAACGATCAAAAACTCCAAGCTCCTATCCAAGGACGCGTTTTGGAACTGCGAAAATATCCTCATCGAGGACTGCTTCATCGCGGGCGAATACTTCGGCTGGAATTCTAAAAACGTAACGCTGCGAAACTGCAAGATCGAGAGCTTGCAGGGCTTTTGCTATATGCAAAACCTGCGCTTGCAAGACTGCGAGCTGATAAATACGACGCTAGCGTTTGAATACAGCGAGGTGCAAGTCGAAGTAAAAGGCGCGATCGATAGTGTCAAAAATCCAAGCAGCGGGCTAATCCGCGCGGAAAGCATCGGCGAGCTGATCCTAGACGGCTCGACCGACGCGTCTAAAATAGAGATCATCACTGAGTTAAGGGCGTAAGATGGGACTTTTTGATTTTACCTTCGGTAAAGAGAAATACGACTTCGACACGTTGCCGAACCGCCGCGGCACGAAGTCGCTTAAATGGGACGTAGGCGAGAATGAGCTTCCGATGTGGGTCGCGGATATGGACTTTGCCGTCGCGCCCGAGATCATCGAGGCTCTGCAAAAGCGGCTGAACGAGCGGGTTTTGGGCTATTCGCTTGTAGATGATGAGTGGCGCGGCGCGTATCAAGGCTGGTGGCTCGCGCGCCACGATTATGAAATCCAAAAGGAGTGGCTGATCTATGCAAATGGCACGCTGCCTGCAATTGATTCGATCATCCGCAAGCTCACCTCGCCCGCCGAAAACGTGCTGCTGATGAGCCCGGTTTATAACTGCTTTTATTACTGCATCAAAAACGCCGCCCGCGTGCCTGTGGAGAATGAGCTTGCCTACGCTGACGGCGATTATAGCATTGATTGGGAGGATCTACAGGCTAAGCTCGCCGATCCGCAGACGACGCTTTTTATCCTTTGCAACCCTCACAATCCGGTCGGTCGTACCTTTAGCAGAGACGATCTTGCCCGCATCGGCGAGCTGTGCGAGAAGCACGGCGTGACGGTGCTTAGCGATGAGGTGCATTGCGATCTGACCGAGCCGGGCGTGCGTTACACGCCATTTGCTGCGGCAAGTAAGACTTGCGAGAGAATTTCGGCTAGCATAATCGCGCCCACGAAGGCGTTTAATATCGCGGGGCTGCAAAGCGCGGCGGCCTTTGCCGCGGATAAACGCTTGCGTCATAAAATTTCAAAGGCGCTAAATTCCGACGACATCGCCGAGCCGAATTTTTTCGGCGTCCAGGGCGCGATCGCCGCATTTACGAAGGGTGCGCCGTGGCTGGATGCTCTGCGCGAATACCTCAGCGAAAATCGCAAATTTGCGACGGAATTTATCGCCCGCGAGCTTCCGCAGGTGCGTGTCGTGCCGCAAGACGCGACCTATCTGATGTGGCTTGATGCGGGCGCTTACACGCAGGATAGCGCGGAGCTTGCGCGCTTCATCCGCGAAAAAACGGGGCTGTATCTCTCCTGCGGCGCGCAATACGGCAAGGGCGGCGAGAGATTTTTGCGCCTAAATATCGCGACCTCTAGGGCGCTGCTAAAAGACGGGCTAGGGCGGCTGAAAGAGGCGCTAAAGATTTGCCCGCATTAAACGAACTGCGGCGCGGCAAGGACGAAATTTAAAATTTTACAGCGGTCAAATTTAAAGCGTCGGAGTAAATTTTAAAATTTTGCGGCAGGGCGCGAGCTTGCGCTAAATTTAGCGGCGATCAGGCGGCGGCGCGCAGTTAAATTTAAACATTTGAGCGGCAAAAACTAGCGCTTAAATGCGTTATAAAAGGCGGATTATGGATAGAAACGGCGATTCGCAGGAGCTTTACCTGCTTGAAAAACGGCGCAAAAAGCTCGCGCGCATTAGCAAGCTCGTCTCATTTTTGATAACCCTACTGCTAGTCGGACTTTACGTGCTTTTAAATACCAGGGCGGAGCCCGTCTCGTTTGATACAAACTGGCTCATAGTAGCGCTTTTCATCATCTTTCCCCTCTTAAATGGGCTGCTCTACCGCCTATTTTGCGGCTTAAGCTTTGGCAAAAACGGCGGCGCGCAGCGCGCAAATTTTGATAAATTTAGCGGCTTTGATACGGCGCAAGACAGGGGCGCGCTAGGGCAGGGCGCAGCGCAAGATGGGCAAATTTTTAGCGCCGATGCGAAAGAGGGGCAGGTATTAAAAGCCGAAGCGGGCGAGGGTAGCGGCTCTAAAGACAGCGATAGCCGCATGAGCGCTACTTACGGAAGGTTTGAGCCTAAAGCCGCCAAAGGTGAGGGCAGGAGAGAGAAAGATGGTGCAGCCGGATCAAAATTTAACTTTTTGGCCGATCTGCATAGCCTAGAGGATGAGCGCGCGGCGCTGCAAGAAGCGGTGAAAAAGGCTAATCTAATCGCCGCTGTCGTAGGGACCGGCGTGGGCGCACTTGCAGCGCGCTTTTGGGGCGAAGCGGCGGCCGGCGTATTTTTGGGTATCTCCGTTTACGGCGCCGTGAGCGCTTTTTTGACGGCGAGCAAAAGACGGAATTTCAGATCAAATTTTAAAAATAGGGTCGTCGCGAGCATCGCAAAAAGCTTCGGGCTTAGCTACGATGAAAGCGGCGGGCTGGGGACGGATGAGTTTTTTGAAATTTACGACTGCTACATAAACGAGCAATCGAGCGAGGATATGATGAGCGGGGAGGTGCAGGGCGTGCGCGTGAGATTTAGCGACTTTTACGCTGCCGAAAAGGTGCGTACCAAAAACGGCACTCGCACCGACGTAAAATTTCACGGAGTGCTTTTCGTCGCGGACTTTCACAAAAGGCTTAATTGCGAGGTGCGGGTATGTCACAAAAACTCACGGAATCTGCGCAGATGCGGACAGCGAGCGAATATGGACGACGTGAAATTTGAGGAGTTTTTCGACGTCTATACGACCGATCAGGTAGGCGCAAGATACGCTCTGACGCCGCTTTTGATGCAGCGACTGACGGAGATCTATCTAAGACTGGGCTCGCAGATAAACGCGGTGCTAAGGGAGGATAAAATTTACATGGCGATCGAGACCTGGCGCGATAATTTCGAGCCTAGAATCGAGCGCTCGCTAAAGCAGGACGCCACGATAGAGCTTTACGTAGATGAGATCGGCACGCTTGTGGGTATCGTGAGCGAGCTAAATTTGAACCGCAAAATTTGGAGCGAATGAGGCGGGCGGCGGCGTGGTGGAGTATGGCAGAGGCGACTGCATACGGCCGTGACGGCGCAAGATAGACAAAGACAAAGCGTGTGCTGATCGTAGGCGTAGCGACAGCGGCACGGATGCGCTGTGTAGCTGGGCGTGGAAATGGATGCGTTGCGCGGATTGTGCGTTTTGGCGGATATGCGATCGCTCTTTCGCACGAGCCAATCGAAAGATGGAGCGCACGCGGAAAGCGTTCGTATAAGACTTTACAAGCTGCATGAGCCGATAAAATTTTATAAATTCCCGATCCGTTTAGCGAGCGAGCACTTGTGATTTATCATTGCTCGCACGGCAAAATTTTTACCGCACGAGCAGTTTGCGTTAGAATTTTACTATCGCTTGAAATTTTACGCCGCCGTGCGCGACTTAAATTTTACCGTGACGACCCGCGCTAGGCTGCATTTTGGCTCGGCTAAATTTACTCTCTGTCTCATTACAGCATGGCGGTAAAATTCCGCGGCAAGATAAACCGCTTAGTCCGCCAGCCCCTCTTTGCCGCATTTTGCGATGAGAGCGTCAAATTCCGCTTTGCTAAATGCGCTTACGATTATGTTTTTCGCGTCGATAAATTCGTATTTAATTTTTGGCAAATTTTGGATGAAATTTTCATATTTCAGCGTCGCAAGAATATCGTACTTTTCACAATGATCCTCATCACCTCCAAAAATGGCGACGCTCCACCGCGAGACTTCCTTCCCGCCCAGAATTTGTAAATTATTGTAATCCACGCTGGGCTCAAAGGGTAGTACGGTAGCAATATCTTGCGGAAGGATATATCGCCCTATGATCTCACTATCCTCGTTTATGCCGGAAAACATCTGATCTGAAAAATATGCATTTAGGTTTTGGATATCGGTTACGAATTTGCTAAATTCGTCTGCGGGATCCGGCGCGTCCATAATGCGCGCGATAATTTTTTGATCAAATGAAACTTCGTTTCGCACGCCGTAAATCGTGCACATTACCGCTTTCTCTTCCAAATTTCGTTTTATATTTGCAAGTCCAGCGCGTATATCAGACTCGAAGTCAAAGCCCTCGATATTTTGCGCGCTAAATTTCTCCCCATCCTCGCTCGTGATTTCGCCGTCCATTTTCAGGGCCAAATTTTTGAGGTATTCTAGCGCGATCCGCCAGTCTGCACGGGTGCTAGGCGTGCCGATACAGACATTATACGCGCCGTCCTCGTAGCATACCTCAAGACCGCGCCCGCTAAGTCCGTCCGCACCTGCAGTCAAGCAGCTAAGCTCGCTTAGCTTCGTGCTGTAAAAACCCTCAGCGTCAAATTCCTCGTCGTCTTCATCCGCGTTAAACTGCGATAAATTCGGCACCAGCCGTAGTGCCTCCTCTACGCTCATCACGGGCGCTTCGCCCCCCCCCGAAGGCTTCTTTTTGTTTTTGACGAAAAACGTGATGCTCATTTTGATCCTCTGGAATGAAATTTAGCCTGAAATGCACTTTGAGCTTGGACTAAATTTATAACTTTCCGCCTTCGATTACGACGTCGTCAGCCTTGATGTCGTCGCCGTATACCGGCGCCAGCGTCGCGTCGTAGTCGGCGTGGAAAAATTTCTCGTCCGCGAGCTTTACGATTAGATCGTCAAGCCATTTGCGAAGCTCGTCGTTACCCTTTTTGACCGCAGGCGCGATGACGTCCTGATCGCCCAGCGAGCGGATACCTACCTTAAAGCCAGGGTTCGATTTTGTCCATGCAAACAAAAGCGTATTATCATGCGCGATTGCGTCGCCCCTGCCATCCAGCATCGCACCGAAAGTCTCGGTATTTTGGTCAAATTTTAAAAGCTTGATCTCGGGGTGGTTTTTTGTAAAATACAGATCCGCGGTCGTGCCTTTGTTGATTAAAAGCGTTTTGTCTTTAAGCTGCGAAACGTCGGTGATATCGCCGCCCTTGCTCGCGACGCCGAGGGCTACCTTCATATACGGCAGCGCGAAATCCACGACCTCTTTACGCTCCGGCGTGACGGTGAAATTTGCAAGCGTGATATCGACTTTATCCGACGCCAAAAATTCCGCGCGATTGGCGGCCTCTACGAGCACGAACTGAACCTTGCTCTCATCGCCTAAGAGCTCCTTTGCGATGCGTTTTGCAAAATACACGTCATATCCCGCGTTTTTGCCCGCCTCATCGATGTAGCCAAACGGCGGTTTGTCGCCGAAAACCGCGATCCTTACCACGCCGCGCTTTTTAATCCCGTCGATATAACTTTGCGGCGCGGCGGAACCTTGCGCGGAATTTGAGGAGCCTTTGCCCTCGTCGTTGCAGCCTGCGAAAAATAACGCACCTAAGATAAAAAGCGTGCTTAGCGTTTTTTTCATCTTTTCTCCTTTATTAAAATTTATTTTTTAAATTCGAACATATTTAGAAATTTCTTCGCGCGCTCGCTCTTCGGCGCAGTAAAGAACGCCTCGGGCTCGTTAATCTCCACGATGTGTCCGTCGTCCATAAAAACTATGCGATCGGCTACGGCGCGCGCAAAGCCCATCTCGTGCGTTACGATTAGCATCGTCTGCCCCTCTTTGGCGAGATTTAGCATTACGTCGAGCACCTCGCGCACGATCTCTGGATCAAGTGCTGCGGTAACCTCGTCAAAAAGCATGATCTTGGGCTTCATCACAAGGCTTCGCACGATCGCGATGCGCTGCTTCTGCCCGCCGCTAAGCTCTTTGGGGTAGGCTCGCTCTTTATTTTCTAGTCCTACGATTTTGAGCCAATGCCTGGCTAGCTCTACAGCTTGCTCGCGCGGTATGCCTTGGACTTTCACGGGACCTAGGATTATATTATGTAGCACATTTAAGTGGTCGAAGAGCTCGTAGCTTTGAAAGACCATACCGATCTTTTGCCTGATCCTGCGCCACTCTTTGAAATTTTGATCAATCCGCTCGTCCTCGATTATAAAATTTCCGCTTTGTACCGGCTCTAACCCGTTGATCGTGCGAAGTAGGGTGCTTTTGCCGCAGCCGCTAGGGCCTAGGATCACAACAACCTCGCCCTGCGCGACGCTAAGACTGACGTCTTTTAGCGCGTGCAGCTCGCCGTAAAATTTATTGATTTTATGAAGTTCTAAAATTCCCATCAGCTCCACCTGTTTTCTAGTTTTTTCGAAAGCGCCGAGATTGGATAGCAGATCAAAAAATATACGAAAAATATCGCTCCGTAGATGATTAGTGGCGCGTAATTGTCGCGGAAGACGTTCACTTCGATGATCTGCTGCCCGACCTTGACGAGCTCGATGACGCCGATGAGTACGGCGATCGAGGTTGTTTTTATCATCCTGCTGAATAAATTTATCGTTGCGGGCACTAGGCGCCTCATCGCAAGCGGCAGGATGACGTAGAGATAAATTTGCGATCTGCTAAATGCGAGCGCTTCGGCGCTTTCGAACTGATGCTTGGGGATGCTAATCACGGCGCCGCGCACCAGATCCATCATCTCAAAAACGCCCCAGACGCTAAAGACGATGATTGAAGCCGCGATATTTGAGATGTGGATGCCAAAAGCCTTGCTTGCGCCGAAATATACGATAAATAGCCAAACGATTGGCGGCATGATGCGCACGATCTCTAGGCAAATTTTAAGCGGGATGTATAAAGCTCTGCGCCCCGAGGCCATTAAAATTCCAAGTACCAAGCCTAGAGCGAGCGAAACCGCGATCGAGATGAGCGCGATTTGCAGCGTGACCCCGAGCCCGCCAAGAAGTCTGATTAAATTTTCACTGCTTAAGAGTTCCATCGCTAGCCCCTCATATACGCAAGGCGCTTTTCAAGCAGCGTAAGCGCCAGCGAAAGCGGCAGGATTATGATCAGATACGATACGCTTAGCATAAATAGCGCCTCGTTCGTCTTGTAATACAGCCCGATCACGTCCTTTGCGGCATAGACGAGATCGGCAAGTGCTACGATGCTAACGATCGAGGTTTCTTTGAGTAGGAATATGATATTTGCGCTGATGGAGGGCAGGGCAATCGCAAAGGCGCGCGGCAGCACGACGTAAAACACTATCTGCGCCTCGCTAAGGCCCAGGCTCATCGCGCTTTCGATCTGGGATTTTTTTATCGCCTCAAAACCGAGCCTAAAGCTCTCGCTCATATAGCTTCCGCCCAAAAACGCAAGACCTACGATCGCGCAGGTAAAGCCCGAAATTTGAACGCCCAGCTTCGGCAAGCCGTAGTATAGAAAAAATAGCTGAATTAAAAGCGGAGTGTTGCGAGATAGCTCGATATATGCGCTCACAAGCGGGCTTAGCAGCGGCAGCCTTTTGTATTTTATCAGCGTACAGATAAAACCTATGATGATGGATAGTAAAATCCCGTAAAATGCGAGTTTTAGCGTTAAAATTCCCGCCTTTACGAACATAGGGCTAAATTTAGCTATAAAATCAAAATCCATAAATTCTTCTTTCTGTAAAATATGCATATTATACAGATAACTGATTAAAATAGTATTAAATCAGAATTTTTTTATAAAGATTCCGAAAATTTAGGAGTTTAAAAATATATCTTATAAATATATTTAGTCCGAGCAGATACCCGGACTATAGAATTTTGACGGAATTTTACGAGTAGAAAATATACGCGTATCCCGAAACCAAAAACGCGGAGAATATCGCTAGAATTCCGCCACTTCGTACCATTTCCGCCTGGCGAATGCGTCCCGTGCCGAAAACCAAAGCATTCGGCGGCGTCGCTACCGGCATTATGAAAGCGCAGCTTGCGCCCACACCGATTACTATAGTAAGAGTCTCTTTTGGCAGCCCCATTTGCGCCGCTACTCCCGCAAATACAGGCACTAAAAGTGCAGCAGAGGCGGTATTGCTCGTAAATTCCGTAAGGCAGATGATAAAAACCGCCGTTACCAAAAGTACGATGTAAGTAGGCGCTCCACCGAAAGTGTGCGCGACTAGATCGCCAAGCACCTTAGAGGCTCCGGAATCGCCTAAAACCGCACTTAGCGTAAGTCCGCCGCCGAAAAGCAACAGCACGCCCCACTCGGTGTTTTCGGCGATGTCGTGCCATTTGGCAAGCCCTAGAATGACGATTACGACTGCCGAGCAGATGGCGACGTAAGCATCGTCCACTTTAAAGCCCACAAGGGCTGAAATTTGCTTTGAAAATATCCAGCCAAGCGCTGTTAGAGCAAATACGACGATAGTAATAATGCGCTCGCGCGTCCAAGGGATATGCTCCAGATCCATCTCTATTTTATGGCTTAAATTCGGCTTGAAAATTATATAAAGCACCACAAGCATTATCGGTAGCATCACGCACATTAGCGGCAAACCTACCTTCATCCAGTCCGCGAAGCTGTAGTGCAAGGCTTGAGCCACGATTAAATTTGGCGGAGATCCCACGAGCGTGCCCAGACCTCCGATGCTTGCAGAATACGCGATGCCTAAAAGCAAAAACACAAGCGTGCCGCGATCTTTGCTCTCGTCCATGTTGGCGCAAATTCCAAGTGCGATCGGAAGCATCATCGCAGCAGTTGCGGTATTTGAAACCCACATCGAAAGGATCGCCGTAGCAAGGCAGATTAAAATCGCAGCTACACCCAAGCGACCGCCTGCGCGGGCGATTAGCCACATCGCGATTTTTTTATCGAGCTTTTGCATATGCAGAGCCGTTGCCAGAGCAAAGCCGCCGAAAAAGGTAAAGATCGTAGGGTTTGCAAAATTTGCAAGCGTGCTTTTGATGGTGGCAGCCGTGAAAGTGCCATCTTTAGCGAATTTACCAAGTCCGATAGCTACCGCAAGCACCGGCACCATAAGCGCGGTTACCGTGATATGCACGGCCTCCGTAAGCCACATAATCGCGATAAAAGCAAGTAGCGCAAGGCCTTTTTTGACATTGGGCTCAAATGGTAACGCGGCATATAGCGCAAAGCCCACTGCAGCGGCAATCGCCATAATGATGACGCCGCGCTTAGGAAACGGCACGGTGTCGGTGAGCCTGTCTAAACCCAGCTCGTCTACGTCTGAGTCCAGCGGCCCTTGTAAGCGGGAGTTGCGTAACTCCACTTTGTTTTCTTCCATAGATACTCCTTTTTTAGATTTGGCTTATGATACAAAAATGAGGCGGGAATTTTATAAATTCCAAATCAAATCGTCTTAAATTTTTAAAAGTGCAGTTACTATCGGTAACACGGCACTTATCTCGTGTGTAAATTTTAAATTATACATAAAAATGAGCAACTAAATAGGCGATTTAAATTTCATCACAGATTGTTTTTTAATGGCTCTAGCATTTAAATTTGCTAGCTGCTCAAGGGGGGTGGCGTAGAATTTCGTCGAATTCCGTGCTGGCAATCGAGATAGAATTCTGTC
>CAUSAC010000008.1:0-60432 GCA_963529615.1 uncultured Campylobacter sp.
ATTACCGCAAGGCTCAAACTTTAGCCTGCGCCGCGCCGTAAATTTAACCATACCGCGCATTGTAAATTTTAGCTCGCCGTGCGTTGTAAATTTGATCTCATCGCTAGCGAAAATTTTAAAATTTTTCCTATCGGCGCAGTGTTTGAGCGGCGCAAAATTTGAGATATTCTCGCTTGCAGCCGCATCTATCGGCATCGCGCCCGCCGTTTTAGCGCCGCAGCAGACGGAGCCCGCGCGCCTCGCAGAAACTGCCTCTCGGTTTGCCGCTTTTGCGCACGCCTTAGAGCCCAGCGATCTTACAGCGGCCGCTCGATTTGCTATCCTCGCTTCTAGCGCTTGCTCATGCGTTACAAAATTTTTAAAATTCTCGCGCTTTGTAAAACGCGCAAGCGCCGCAGGACGGAGATTGCTTTTAAAATTTAATCCCGCGCCGTTTGCGTGCGGGTTTGGCGCCAAACAAAATACCTTCACTCGCCGCTCCCCGCAAGCGTTTGGGGCTCGCTCTTGCCGGGTGAATTTGCTCCGGGCGTCGCCAGGCTTGCGAGTGCTTCAAACTCGCTCTCGTCGATCACCCGTACGCCAAGCGAGCGAGCTTTTTGTAGCTTGGAGCCCGCTTCTGCGCCTGCGAGCACGAAGTCGGTCTTGGCAGATACCGAGCTCTGCACCTTCGCGCCCATCGCCAAAAGCCTGGCCTTAAACTCGTCGCGCGGACGGCTGAGCGTGCCGGTGATAACGACGCTGCGGTCCGTGAAGACGCTTTTGGCGGTCTGCATCTTGGGCGCGCGCGGCGTGATTATTTCGCTTAAATTTAGAATTTTTTCGCGATTTATCTTGCAAAACTCTGCTAGGCTCCTTGCCATCGCCTCTCCAAAGCCTTCCAGGCGCAGAATTTCATCCTCGCTCGCATCCAGCCAATCCTGCCCGAATGCTGCGGCGATCTTGCGCGCAGCCACCTCGCCGATGTGCTCGATCCCCAAAGAAGCGATGAAGTGCTCAAGAGGCGCGTTTTTGCTCGCGTTTATCGCACCCAAAAGATTTGAAATTTTTTTATCCGCAAAGCCCTCAAGATCCGCCAAATCCTGCGCGCCGAGGGCGTAAATGTCACTGATCTTTGAAATTTTGCCGCTTTCAAAAAGCTGCGTGATCGTCGCGTCGCTTAAGCCTTCGATATTCATACATTTTTTAGAGCAGAAATAGATCAGCGAGCCTATCACACGCGCCTTGCAATCGAGGTTTTGACACTTTATGAGCGCGCCTTCGTCAAGTAGCTTCTCGCCGCAAACCGGGCAGCGACCCGGGCGTGAAATTTCGCTCTGCGTGCCGTCTCTGCGCTGTTTGTAAACGCTCGTGATCTTCGGGATCACGTCGCCGCTGCGGATGATGCCCACGAAGTCGTTTTTCATCAGCCCCAGCCGCGCGATCTCGTCGAAATTATGAAGCGTCGCGTTTGAAACGTTCGCGCCGTCGATATTTACGCTATCTACGACGGCTACGGGGGTGACCGCGCCGGTGCGGCCGACTTGCAGATTGATCTCGCGCAGCCGCGTTACCTTTTCGATCGCAGGGAATTTATACGCGACCATAAAGCGCGGGAATTTCACTGTATAGCCCATCTGTGCGCACTTTGAAAGCTCATTTACGCGGATTACCATGCCGTCTAGCATCAGATCTTTGCTCGCGCGCAGCATATGCAGCGCCTCGTATGCGCTCCTAATCTCGCTTGCGCCCGAACAGATGCGGCAAAACTCGTCGCGTAAAAAGCCTAGGCTGCGCACAAACTCCATTATCTGCGAGTGCAGCGCAAAGTTTAACGAATGCTCGCCCACTCCCCACGGGATAAATTTTAGCTTCCGCTTCGCTACGATCGCGCTATCTAGCTGGCGTAGGCTTCCTGCGGCGGCGTTGCGCGGGTTTGAAAACAGGCTCTCGCTGTTTGCGGCGCGCTCGTCGTTTAACGCGTCAAAATCGCTCTTGGCGATTAGCGTCTCGCCGCGGATCTCGATCCTTTGCGCGTAGGGGATCTGAAGCGGCACCGATTTGATCGCTCTTGCGTTTTGCGTCACGTCCTCGCCTATAAGCCCGTCGCCGCGCGTCGCCGCGCTTATCAGCACGCCGCCTTCGTAGGTCAAATTTAAGCTCGCGCCGTCAAATTTCGGCTCGACGTAAAACTGCGCGCCGCTCTTCTCGCCGCGAGCTAGCCACGCCAAAAGGTCCGCATCGTCGAAAATATCCTCCATCGACCACATCTGCGCGCCGTGAGCGAGTTTGGAAAAGCCCTCGCTGATCGCGCCTCCGATGCGCCTTGTGGGCGAGTACGGCAGCGCCAGCGCGGGGTTTTGCTCCTCGAATTTCTCCGCTTTCGAATAAAGCTCGTCGTACTCCTCGTCGCTTGCGATCGGCCGATCGTCGGTGTAATATGCCCGCGCCCACGCATTTAGCGTATCTACTGCGGATCTGTATTCATCGTAGTTCATCTTGCGCTCGCATCTTTAAATTTTAAAATTCCGCGCACCGCTAAAATTTCGCGTTGCGTTAGAATTTTACGCTCCGCGGTGGGCTCCTGCGCTCCAAACGCTGCGCCGCATAACGAGTAAATTTTAAATTCCATTGCCGAACTCCTTTAGCGCGCGCTCGTAATCAGCCGGCGTGTCGATGCCGATGCTCGCAGTCTCGATACCTAGCATCGCGATCTTCTCGCCCGCGCTTATGGCGCGAAGCTGCTCGAGTTTTTCGGTATCTTCCAGCACCGAGGCGGGCAGGGCGCAAAATCGCTTTAAATTTCGCACGCTGTATGCGTATATACCGATGTGTCCGAGGTAGCACTCGCATGCCGCGCGTGGATAGGGGATGAGCGAGCGCGAAAAATAGATCGCAAAGCCTGCGTTATCAAGCACTAGCTTGACTAAATTTGGATCCTCTGCCGCCTGCTGGCTTATGTATTTATAGCAGCTCGCCATAAATGCGCCCTTTTGCGTGATCATGGCGTTGGCGAAATCTTTAAATTTAATCAAATTTTCGCTCTCGAAAAAGGGCTCGTCGGCTTGGATATTGATGATGATCTCGTTTTCCGCAAGCGCTGCGTTCGCGACCGCTTCAGCGATCCTATCGGTGCCGCTTTGATGCTCGCGCGCGGTAAGAACGGCGTCAAAGCCGTAATCTTGCGCGATCTTTAAAATTTGCGGCTCATCCACGGCGATTAGCACGCGGTCCGCTTTGGCGGCATTTTGAGCCGTTTTGATAAACATCGGCACGCCGCCGAACTCACATAAAATTTTATTTTTAAAGCGCGTCGAAGCAAGGCGCGCGGGGATTACTATCATTTTTTGATCCACTCCATTATGGCGTTTTTGATCTCGCTTTGTTCCACGACGCTGGAGTGAACCTGCGGCGCGCTAAAAAGGCGCGAGATCTGCGGCGGAATGTCGCTGCGAAATTCCTTCGAAAGCGCGATCATATCGGCTCGCTCGTCCTCGCAAACCCTACCTTTGATCGCGCTGATCATCGACGGAGTAAATTTGATCCATTTTGCGGTCGAGATGACGAGATTTAGGCGGCTTTCGTCAAGCAGCTTGAAGCAGGTCGCCGTGTGCGGGTCTACGAGCACGCCGCGACTGCTTTCTTGCTTGATAAACTTAGCACACTGCGCATCGTCGCAAAAATCCGCCTTGAAGACCTCGCGCAGCTTCGCAAGCTCGCTCTCGCTAAGCTTATAAAATTTATCTCGCGCCAGGCTCTGCATCAGCTCGCTCGTGCGCGCATCGCCAAACATATCACTAAGCAGCCGCTCGACGTTGGAGCTAATCAAAATATCCATCGCAGGGCTGATCGTGCGGATGAGCTCGCGATTTCGTAGATCGTAGATGCCGCGCGTAAAAAGCTCGGTCAGGATATTGTTCGCGTTTGAAGCGATCTTGATTTTGCCGATCTTTGCGCCCATTTTTTTGGCGAAATACGCTCCCAGCGCGTTGCCGAAATTTCCGCTAGGCACTATGACGTCGAATGTGTTAAATTTAGCGCTCGGTTTTGCGCTCTGCGCGCCGTTTGCGCTTATCGCGGCGCCAAAATCTTTGCCGCACGCCGTGCACTGATCGCTTTGCTTTAAATTTTGCTCGGGGCTCAATACGCCGTGCTTTGAGAAATAGATACTAGCATAGAGGTAGTAGATGATCTGAAATAAAATCCTGCCGAAATTTACCGAGTTTGCGGCGCTTAAATTTAAATTTGCCCGCGCGAGTTCGTTTTTAAAATCCTCATCAGCCAGTAGCGATTTTAGCGCGCGCTGCGTATCGTCGAAGTTGCCGCGCACGCCTAAAATTTTAAGATTTGCCGCGCTTTGTTTGACCATCTGCTGGCGCTGTATCTCGCTCGTGCCGCCCTGCGGATAGAGGCAGACCGCTTTGATGTTTTCGTCGTCCGCAAAAGCCTCCAGCGTTGCAGGCCCCGTGTCGCCGCTCGTGGCGCACATTATTAAAAATTTTTCATTTCTGGATTTTGCGATGCTTTTTAAAAGCGCGCCGAAGGGTTGCAGCGCCATATCCTTAAACGCGAGCGTCGGACCGTGATAAAGCTCCAAAATATAGGCGTTTTCGCTTAGTTTTTTGATCTGGACGGGGCAGGCGGGATTTTCAAATTTATCGTAGCGCTTTAGCGCGTCTTCAAAGACCTCGCTGCTTACGTCAAAATCGAAGCTCTCGATGATTTTAAGCGCGATCTGTTTGTAGCTCAGCTCCTCGCACTGCTTTAAAAAATCCTCGCTCAAAAGCGGCAGCCGCTCGGGGCTGAAAAGCCCGCCGCCGCTCGCGCTCGGATTTAGCAGCGCGTAGCTAAGATCCGCTTTTTGCGAAAAATCTCTCGTTGAAACCAGTTTCATCTTTTTCCTTTTTAAAATTTTAAAATTTACGCCCGCCTAGGCGCTTTAAATTTGATCGCTTAGGTCGCTTGCGCGGATTTGCGGCATTGCGGTTTTAAGCCTGCCGCATCCGCCTCGCGCCTAAATTTCTTCCTTTATCAAACTTCCTATACCGCCGTCCGTGAAAAGCTCAAGCAGGATCGAGTGCGGAATTTTGCCGTTGATGATATGCGCGGCATTTGCGCCGTTTCGCACGCATTGCAGGCACGCATCGACCTTTGGGATCATGCCGCCTGCGATCGTGCCGTCATTTTTAAGCTTCGAAATGAGCGCGGCATCAAGTTTGCTGATTAAATTTCCATCTTTATCGAGCACTCCGTCAATGTCGCTTAAAAATATCGCCTTGCTCGCTTTTAGCGCAGCTGCGATCCTACTGGCGCAGAGATCGGCGTTGATATTAAAGCTCACGTTTTCGTCCGCCTCGCCGCCCGCAAGCGGGGCGATCACGGGCAGATAGTCCTTTTGCAGCAGGTCGTTTATCAGCTTGGTGTTTACCTCGGTGATCTCGCCTACGAAGCCGTATTTTTTCTCATCGAGGAATTTTGCCCTCAAAAGCCCGCCGTCCTTGCCGCTGATGCCGATTGCGGGCGCGCCGTTTTGGTTCAAAAGCGCCGTGATCTCTTTATTTACCGCGCCGCTTAGCACCATTTCGGTAATTTCGATCGCGTCTTTACTCGTTACGCGAAGCCCGTCGCAAAACTCGCTCTGCACGCCGATCTTATCCAGAGTCTGATTGATCTTTTTGCCGCCGCCGTGCACGACAATGATCTTGATGCCGACCATATGCAAAAGCACGATATCGCGGGCAAAATCAAGCTTGAGCGTATCGTCGGTTTGCGCTGCGCCGCCGTATTTGACGACGAAAATTTTATCTCTAAATTTACGGATATAGGGCAACGCGGAGATGATGACTTCGGCGGTTTTGCTCTTTTTTATCATAAAATTCCTTTAAAAACCTTATTTTATCATAGCTTGGTTTACGTAGTTTTGAATTTTGCGGATAAAGTTTTCGCTTAGCTTCAAATTTAACAAAATCACCGAAATTTCCGCGCTCAAATCCCTCAATTTCACGTAATCTTTCGCTGTGCATAGGATATGCTCCGCGTCCTCGCGCCTTAGCAGCTCTAAAATCTGCTCTTTTTTGAAATCGTAATGGTCGGGAAAGAAGGCGTGCGCTTTTGCGAGCGGCAAAAACTCTTGCAGACGCCAAGGCTTGGCGATGGCGCTGATTAGGATCGTGCGAGATATCTCAAAACCCGCCTCTTTATAGTTTGAAATTTTATCCTCGGCGGGGTTTAAATTTGAAATTTCATTTGCGGCGGTTTTCAAATTTAAATCCAAAATTTTATCCACAGCGGAATTTAAAATTTCATCTGCGTCGGAATTTGAAATTTCATCCGTGCCGTTTAGCCCCTCTTGCAGATCCGCCGCCGAAACGATCTTAAAGCCCTGCGAAATATCGCTAGACGCCGGTATGAAATCTGCAAATTTATAAAAAAACGGCGGGTAGCGATACGCGGCGAAGGGCAGGCAAAGGGGCAGCTTCGGCGCGCTTTGCGGGCGCAGCAAGATATCAAATTTAGAGATATTAAATTTAGAAAATCCGTCGTCTAAGATCACCAGCTCAAAGCCGAGAGTTTGCGCGCGCAAAATCCCTGCAGCGCGATCTTCGCTGACGATCACGTTTGCACCGCGTAAAAACAGCGCGTATTCCATCGCCTCGTCTCCGCTTTGCCGCACGTCGCAAAGTATCCGTCCGCCGAGCGCCACTTCGAGCAAGCCTCTGCTTTTGCGCCCGTATCCGCGAAGAATGATGCAGGTTTTGAGCCCCCCGTTAAATTCTTTAAAAAGCGCTCGCACCAGAGGGGTTTTGCCGCTGCCGCCGAGGGTTAAATTTCCGACGCTGATTATTGGAATTTTAAAGCTCTGCGGCTTAGCAAAGAGCCTTTTTATGCAGACGATAAACGTATAAAGCATCGATAGCGGCGCTAAAATCACTCCGAGCGCAAGCCACGCGGGGCTCGGGTCGTATAAGTTTCGCTCGATTAGGAGTTTAAACACGATTGTTTGCTATCTCTTTGATCTGCTCGCAGATGTAGCTCACATCGTCGTCGCTAAGCGCCGTGTATATCGGCAGGGATAAAATTTGCTGATAGTTTTTAAGCGCATTCGGGAAATCATTGACTTTATAGTTGTATTTGCTTTTATAGTAGCTTAGCAGATGCACCGGCACGTAGTGTAGCGAAACGCTCACTCCGCGCGCGATCAGCGCTTTGGCAAAATCGTCGCGGTTTTTGTCAATCTTTACGATGAATTGAGTGTAGATATGCTCCTCGCTGTCGCTTGGAAGCGTCACGTGCGGGCAGTTTGCGAGCTGCTTACGGTAGGCTGCGGCGATCTGCTTGCGGCGCTTTATAAAAGCGTCGGTTTTTTCAAACTGAGCGATGGCGTAGGCGGAATTTATGGCGTTAAGATCGTATTTTTGACCGATGCGATCGACGTCGTAGGTAAAGGACATATTGCCGTCTTTGTAAAAGGCGTCTCCCACGATGCCGCCGTTTCTTAAAATTTGTGCGGCGTTTGCGATCTCATCGTCGTTCGTGACGAAAAAGCCCGCCGTAGAGATCGCATCTTGCGCTTGAGGATTGATCTGAAAGCACGATATGAGCGAGTTTTTAAGCGCTCCGATTTTTGCGCCTTTATAGGTAGCGCCCATAGCGCGGCACGCATCGTCGATGAGGATGATATTTTCGCTTTTGGCGACCTCGCTGATGGCGTCTATATCCGCAGCAAGTCCCGCGATGTGCGAGATGAAAGCGCATTTTAGCTTCTTGTGGCGGTTCTGATCTATCGTGCGAGCAAGGCTTTCGCTCGTGATATTAAAGCTTATCGGATCGATATCTACGAAAACGGGCTCTGCGTCGAAGTGGCGGATCACTTCGGCGACGTTGGGGAAGGAATTTACGGAGCATAAAATTTTATCTCCGCGCTTAATATCCATTGCACAAAGCGCCAGATGCAGCGCCGTCGTGCCGCTCGTGGTAGATACGGCGTGCTTTACGCCGAAGTATTTACAAATATCCTCTTCAAAAATTTCGCTATATCTTATATCGCTGTTGTAGAGGGCGCTTTTAATTAAGTCTTCCTCTTTTTTATCGATTTGAGCCTTATAAAACGGTATCTCTTTCATAAATCTCTCCTTAGTATGCGGGCTCTATGCGAGCGACCGCGGGCGCGCGAAGCTTAAAATTATTTTTAAGAATTCTACGGACGATAAATTTTACCAGCTCTTGATTGTGGTGCGAGTTTTGCAGATATTTTAGATCGTTTGCGGTTATTTGCTCGCCTGAGCGAAATTTCGTCCGCAGCGCTTCGTGCGAAAAAATATCTCTTAGCACGCTATCTAAGATCTCGTAGCTGTATCCAAGCTCACGTTCGTCGCTTTGGTTTTCCCATAGATCGGCGCTCGGGGCTTTTTTGATGATCGCATCGTCTATGCATAAAATTTTTGCGAATTTAAACAGATCGCTTTTAAAAATTTCTCCGATCGGATTAAACGCGCAGGCCAGATCGCCGTAAATCGTGCCGTAGCCGAGCATTCTCTCGCTAAGATTGCTCGTGCCTACGACTACGCCGCGTTTAGCCGCGCTGTAATCATAAAGCAAGCTCATTCTTACGCGCGCGGCGAAATTTCCGATGCGAAGAGCGCTTGCGCCGGGATTTAAAGCGGTAAAATTTTCTACAAATGGCGCGATCTCTTGGATTTCATAGGGGATATTAAAAGATTCGCAGTGAAAGATGCCGTCTGCCATATTTTCTAAATTTGAACCCGCACTAGGTAGGATAAGCCCGTAAGTAGGGATCTCAGTAAGTGCACAAAGCGCAGAAACCACGGCGCTGTCAAGCCCACCGCTGATGCCTACTACAAAGGCGTCCGCGCCCGTTTCATCGAGTCTCTCCGATAAAAAATCGGTCAGTTGCGGCAGCAAATCATCCAAAAACATAATATTTAGCCTTAAAATTTTACGTTAAATTGCGCGAATTTTAACTATTTTTGGCTAAATTACGGCTTTAATTTAAGCTTAAAAGGAGGATTTAAATGCAAATTTTAAAAAAAGCTTTCGGCGAATACGTGACGAATTGCTACATTCTAAAGGGCGAGCAGGGCGATCTGGTGATTGATCCGGGGCAGGGTAGTTTTGATTGGGTGATGCAAAATACGAGTAAAATCGCTGCGGTTTTGAATACGCATGGGCATTTCGATCATGTTTACGACGACGCGAAGCTGCAAAGGGCGGGCGCTAAAATTTATATCCACGAAAGCGATGCCTTTATGCTGCGAGTCGATCCTTTTGAGACAATGCCCGAGCCCATAGAGGCGGACGTACTCGTAAAAGGGCAGGAGCAAAGCTTTGAAATAGCGGGCTTTAACGTCAAATTTAGCCTTTTTGCAGGACATACGCCGGGCAGCTGTATGATTGAAGCGAGCGGCGTGATTTTTAGCGGCGACGTAATATTCAAAGGCTCTATCGGCAGGTGGGATTTTCCGTTTTCAAGCGGCGAGCAGATGAGAGAGTCTTTGCATAAAATTTTGCAGATAAAGGGCGATTTTACGCTATATCCGGGGCACGGAGCAAATACGAGCCTAGCAGCTGAGAGGCAAAATTTAAAATATTTTTTGCAACTTTTTGAGCGCTGATCGTTTAAATTTAATTGCGCTTCGTCGCACAATAAGCGGTGAGGCGGCGTGAAGCCGGTCGGCGTTAAATTTTATACCGCTTTGCTCGCGGGCGTTAGAATTTATGCCGCTTAATTTATGGTCGCGGGCGTTAAATTCTGCGCTGCGTTCGCACTGTGCGCATTGGCGTGCGCTGCGTAGATAAAATTTTAAAATTTACCGCCGCTTATTAAATTTAGTAAAATTTTGCGCCGCCGTGTGCGCAAGATGCAAAGCGTAACGCAAAAGCAAAATTTAAAATTCGTGCCGCCGCGCCGAGCAAAACGTAACGCACGAGGCGAAATTCAAATTTGCGCCGCACTGATCCTGGCCGCTACAATTCGATCAATCCGACTTGAGCCCGCTAAATTTAGTCAAATTTCACGCTCTGCCGAACGTAAAATTTTCCCCCGCGAGCCGATAAATTCGATAAAATTTTGCGAAAATTTTACCCGTTTTCAAAGGCGCGGATTACGCCCGAAGCCGCACGTAGATACGCCTCGGGGCGGGGTAGCCCTCGATCGTGCGCGAGCCGTCGAGCGGGTCTAGGAAATTCTCCAAGCTCTGCCCGTCGATCCACTCCGTTTTGCGCTGTTCGCTAGCATCCGTGGGCTTTTGAGCCAAAATTTCAAAATCTCTAAATTTCGCCCTCTCACACCAATTCTGCAGCGCGCCGACGGTCGGGACGAAGTAGATATTTGAAATTTTTGAGTAGCTGTTTTTCGGGCACAGCGCGAAATCGCCCGCCCCCTCGATATACATCGTGTCTAAAAACGCCTCACCGCCCGCATTTAGCGAGGCGCGTAGATCTTTTAGCATCTTTACGGGGTCGCTGCGATGGTAGATGACGCCGAGGCAGAAGATCGTATCGAATTTGTGCTCGTAAAAGGGCAGATGCTCCACGCCCAAAAGCTCGAATTTCGCGCCGCTACGGAGGAATTTCTCGATGAAGCGAAACTGCAGATAAAATAGCGCGCTCGGGTCAAACCCCACAAGCCGCGCAGGCGCTAGCTCGCTTGCGCGAAACATATAGTAGCCGTTGTTACAACCCACGTCGGCGACGGTTTTGCCGCTCAGATTTAAAAACGGCCGCAGCAGGTTAAATTTCACGAAGCTTCGCCACTCGGCGTCGATGAAAAGATCATTCAGCGCAAAAGGCCCCTTGCGCCACGGCTTTAGCGTTCGCGCGATACGCGAAATTTCATCTCTCTGCTCCGCGCTAGCGCTAAAGCTTGCGCGCACGACGTCGCCGCATTCGCAGTCGCACTCGTCTATTTGTAGTGCCTCGATCGCGCTTAAAATTTCGCGGTTTTGCCCGCTTTGCAGCTTTTTAAAGTTCTCGTCTCTGATTTTTTGCAGATCCATTTTTAATCCTAAAATTTCAAATTTAGCGCCATTTTAGCATAAAATTTTATCCATTTTAAGGCGCAAAGAGATAAAATCGACTTGCAATTCAAGCAAAGGAGCAAAAATGCAAGAAGCAAAAACGAGAAAATTTAGTCTCAGATTTAATCACGAAATTTCAAGTAGCGGCGCAGAGGTGCGGCTTTGGCTGCCGTTAGTGCTGCAAGAGCCCTATCAGAGGTTGCTGGGCGAATATCATGCCCGCTCAAATGCGCAAGAGTCGGCTATCTGCGGAGATCATATAAGCACGTACTACGCGCGCTTCGCACCCGATAAAGAGGCAAGAGCGGGCGTCGGCAAATACGGCGAGCAAGGTGTCGTAGGCGAAGAGGATGATTATTTTGAGCTTAGCTTCGATATTGAAATTTCGGAGCGAAACACCGATTTTAGCAAGGTAAGCTTTAATGAAAACGAGCGCTTGAGTCCCGAGATCGAGGAGTTTTTAAAGCCTTCAAAGCTAATTCCGGTAGAAGGCGCTGCGAAACAAAAATCAGACGAGATTGCCGGCTCGCTTAAAGGTGATCTGGAAAAGGCGCGCGCGATTTATGAGTGGGTCGCAAAAAATATGAGCCGCGATAATAGCGTGATCGCATGCGGCAGCGGCGATGCAACAGCGATTTTAAGCAGCGGCAAGCTAAGCGGCAAATGCGCCGATATTAATAGCGTGTTCGTCGCGCTCTGCAGGGCAGCTGGCATTCCTGCGCGCGCTATTTACGGCATCCGCACAGGCGCGGCGCAGAAATTTTCGCCCGAAATGGGCGTCATGGGCGCCTTAAGTGGCGGTGCGCTTGAAATCTCGGGCGCGCAGCACTGCAGAGCGGAATTTTATCTAAAAGGCTACGGCTGGATACCTGTCGATCCCGCGGACGTTACGAAGGTGCGACTCGGCGAAGGCTTAAGCGAGGATGATTCCAAGCTGGCGCGAGTGCGCGAATATCTTTTCGGTAACTGGGAGCCGTGCTGGCTGGGCTTTAACTATGCTCGCGAAATCGTGCTAAATCCGCGCCCGGCGCATGTCCCGATTGAAATTTTTTCGCATCCGTATTGCGAAGTGGGCGGCACGCCGAAAGATCCGTACTCGCCTAAAAATTTTATCTACGAGTATTTTTCGCGCGAAATTTAGCCTTCTGACGGCTTGCATTTTGCTGTCGCGATTTGCTTAAGCTAAGCTGCCGCGCTTCGTCGAGGCTCAGCCATTTCATCGAAACGCACGCTTGGCTTTGCGACAGCGGCGCTTTTTGCGTGGTTTAGCCTACGCCGCCGATACATACTGCCTACGTGCCTAGTTTGCGGGCTATCACGCCCGCTTTGGCGAAATTTCGCGCTATGTCTTAAAACGAAATTTTGAAATTTTAAAATTCCGCGTCGAGTAAAATTATAAAATTTTAAAGCGGACGGAATTTTAAATTTAGCGATTTCAAAGCCGCAAAAGGCTAAAATCAGCGCGTAAATTAGGGCTAAGGCTTAGCCATTTTATTTTGAAGGCATTTCATGCAAAGACGCGATTTTTTAAGAAACACTGTGATTTTAGGCGCCGTTATGGCAACTCCGAGTACCATTTTGGGCGAGGAAAAAGCCATTGGCAAAAAGAGAGCTTTCGGGCTCTCGCTAAATCACGAAATTTTGGAGAAGGGCAAGCAGACGCGGCTTTGGATACCGCTTCCTCTTATCACGGAATATCAAAAGGTAAGCGACATAAAATTTGACGGCAATTTCAACGATCCGTCCGTGGACTATGGCGAAATTCCGACGCTCTATGCCGGCTACGTCGGTGTGGCAAAGCCCACGCTAAACATTAAATTTAGCGTCGAGACCTTTGAGCGAAATACCGACTTTAGCAAGGTAAAATTTAATCCGAACGAAAAGCTTAGCCCCGAGGTGGCAAAGTTTTTGGAGCCTAGCACGCAGATTCAAATCGACGGCGTCGTCAAGCAAAAATCAGACGAGATCGCAGGCGGCATAAAGGGCGATTTGGAAAAGGCGCGCGCGATTTATACGTGGGTGGCGAACACTATGCAGCGCGATAACAGCGTGCTAGGCTGCGGGCTAGGGGACGTGAAGCAAATTTTAAGTAGCGGCAAGTTAAGTGGCAAATGCACCGACATAAATAGCGTTTTCGTTGCACTTTGCCGCGCGCAGGGCATCGCCGCAAGAGAGATGTTTGGCATCCGCGTCGGCGCGTCGAGATTTAGCGCTCAAATGGGCGCCGCACCAAAAGACGGCGTCAGCCACATCTCAGGCGCGCAGCACTGCAGGGCGGAATTTTATCTCAAAGGCCACGGCTGGATTCCGGTCGATCCCGCGGACGTTACGAAAGTGCGCCTGGGCGAGAAGCTAAGCAATGACGACAGCAAGCTCGCTAAAATCCGCGAGTATTTATTCGGCAACTGGGAGATGTGCTGGATCGGCTTTAACTACGGCAGAGACTTTACGCTAAGCCCGCGCCCAGCGCAGTTCCCGATCAATAATTTCGGCTATCCTTACGGCGAAGTGGACGGCAACACGCTTAATTACTACTCGCCGAAAGATTTCAGTTACGATTACAGATCAAAGGAGCTTTAGCGGTTCGCGCTTTGCTATGCGTCGCGCCAGCTTGGGCTTTTTTAAGTAGGCATGCAAAAGACTTTCGACCAGACGGGCTTTGAGCGAATGTGTAAAAATGCCCTAATCTACGTGTCGCCGTGCCTGTATCGGCAAAAAATTCCGCGCCTTGTTTTGGCGTGGAATTTTAAAATTTCAAGATGAACGGAATCTTAAAATTTTGATGCGCAAGATTCCAAAATTTTGATAGCGCTTCGAGCGATTTTGTGCGCTCTAAGCGATCTAAATTATGAGCTAAATTTTACGACTAGCGGCGTTAAATTTAGCAGCGTAAAGCATCGCGCTGAAGCCGAATCAAAAGAAAATAGAGCCACCGCAAAAATTAAAATTCCGCAAAAATATATTCGTTAAAAATCAAGCTCGCGCTCTTAAATTTCAAGGTATAATTACGAAGAGAATTTATAAAATTTAACCGAAGGAGAGACCATGAAAAAATTTCGCTCACTACTGCTCTGTGCGGCGGCGGCTGCGACTTTAAGCGCCCAGGGCGAGGATAAGGTAGAAAAAATCACTTCGATCGACATCTATATTTCGCCGTTTTATTCGGCTAAGGAGGGCAAGCCCGAATACGTACACGTTTACGAGCCGATCGACGATCTGCTGATGAAAAACGACGTGGCGAGCCTAAAAAAGGCGATCAAAATCATCGAAGATGCCCCGGATATGATCGCTCCGACTACGCTAATGACTGTCGCTGCACGTGCTTATGATCTGGGGCTTAAGGGCGACGCGGTGTTTTGGTTCTACGCGGGTAAAAATCGATTCCTAACCTTCGCTCGCGTCATCGACATCAAGGACGAGATGTTTCGTGAGACCGAGTCCGCGAACGCGGCGTTTTTACAACTCGTCGGCAACGTAGTAAATCCATACGCATTCTGCGACATCGACAAGCAGCAGATCATAGTCGAAAAGGCGGTCGATTGGGTAAAGGATCATCCGTATAAGGCGATATTTTCGGATAAATTCCCATCCATGGCTAGCGACCGCAAGGCGGCTCTAAAGGAAGTGATAGAAAAGCTCAAAGCCGATCAGCAGAAGCAAAAGCAGTATTTCGCCGATCCGAAAAACAGAGCCGATTACATAGCCGAGCGCAAAAAATATCGTACGGACGAGCGCTTCTGCGACTAAATTTGCGGCTAGGCTTACCCTCTGGCGAGCTTTGCTAGCTTAGCCGTATTTTGCCTAAATTTCAGCTCGCAGGCTAAATTTAGGCGAATTTCAAACTATGCTTCAAAATAAATTTTAAGGAAAAGGCGTGAGCGAAATTTTAAAAAACGTGATGCCGCCGCCGTGGATCAAATACCCCGCTCTTAGCGAGTTTTCGCTTGGCTGGCGGATGGGCGCGGCAGAGGATTATAAATTTAAATTTTGGCAGTGGTTCGAGCGGCTGGATGAAGCCGCGCAAAGAGCGTATGCACGGGCCTTCCCCTATCCTTGCTTTTGGCACTACGGCGACTGGGACGGGCTGGACGAGACGTCTGAAAATGAGCGCGTAAAATGCGTGCATGGCGGCAACAGATGCTGCTCGGAGCCACGAAATTTGGAATTTAGCGAGTGCGATGGGCTTGGCGACGATATGGACGATATAGACGATTTCTACCGCGAGGGCTTGTCGTTTTGGCGGCGCGACGGAGCGGCGAAATACGACAAAACCTCGCTAATAAATTCTTCCGAAGCGCACGAATTTCTATTTTTCTACAAGCCGGATGCGACCGCGGATGAATCCTGCCTCGGGCAGTGGCAGAGCTCGCCTTTTGCCGTAGATGCCGATGAGTATCTCTGCGCCGAGCAGTTTATGATGGCGAGCAAGGCGCAGATATTCGGCGACGAGCAGACGCGGGCGCGGATAATGCAGAGCCGCGATGCAAAGCAGATGAAGGCGCTCGGCAGGCAGGTGCGGGGCTTTGATGAGCGGCTCTGGGACGAGGTGCGCTACAGCGTCGTGCTAAGCGGCAATTACTATAAATTTACGCAAAATCCCGCGATGATGCGCTTTTTGCTCGCGACGGGAGATAAAATTTTAGTAGAGGCCGGCCCGCTGGATAAAATTTGGGGTATCGGCCTTGGGCGGCAGAGCGAAAACGCAAGCCGTCCGAGCGCGTGGCGCGGGCAAAATCTGCTCGGCTTTGCGCTGATGGAGGTGCGAGACGAGCTGCGCAGGCTGTATAAAAACTACGACCTGATCGATAGGAAATTTTTGCGAGATTAGGCGGCGGTTAAAATTTTACCGCTCCCGTCAGGTGCATTCGGCATGGATATAGCGCGGCAGCGAGGCGAGGCGCCAAATTTATAAAATTTTAAAATTTACGCAGACGGCTGAAGCTCGCGCCGCTTTTGCGACGGTTTGGATTAAAATTTAAATAGCCGTCGTCCGCGCAAAATTTCGCCGAAAGCCCGCGTAAAATTTCAAAAGCAGATCGTGCGGAATTTCAACCGCTTAAACTCGCGTAAAATTCCAACCGCCCGATGATGTAAAATTCCGATCCAAAACTCACGCAAAATTCCGACTAACCGACATAAAATTCCGCTGCCGCCGTTTCAAAGCCCGAGTTTTTTAAATTTAGCCGCACGCCGAAATTTTATCCGTTTTTATATACGAACATTATATAATTATCAAAATTTTTTCCAAGGAGAGAGGATGAAAAAGCTCGCTACGATACTTGCGCTGCTCTGTGCGGCGGCGTTTGCCAAGGAGTATGAGTATATGGTGCAAAGTATGAGCTACGGCTCACTCGGAGGGCGCAAGGAGAGCACGCATCTAAGCTACGACGCGGCGGCGCGCAAGCTAGAGCAGGTAAGAGATACGAACTCCTCGGACGGCCTAGGCTCTAGCTACAAAGAGATCAGCTACTTTGACGAAAAGGGGGATATGGTTAAATTTGAAGTATTTAACCTTGATCTCAAAAGCGGCAAGTGGAAAAAAATAGAAGACTACACGGAAAGCGTCAAAGATGGCATCACGACGCGCGAGAGCAATTCGATAGCGGATGACGGCACGCGCAATGCGAGCAAAACCGTCTCCAGCTACGACGGTAACGCAACCGAAGATGTGCGATATAAGCTCGCAAAGGGCAAATGGCAGAAAGAGAACATGAACAGATCCGTAAGAAACGCGTGGGATAAGGAGGAGCTTACGATAAGCTTCAAATGGGACGGTAAGAGCTGGCAGCCCAAAGATAAGACCGAAATTTTCTATGACGGCTCAGGAGAGATGAGCGGATACGTAACCTACGAGTTTGCAAATGGCGCGTGGCAAAACAGCGAGCGAGAGATGCTTAATGGCGATCGAAACGGCAGCTACGAGCAGATCCGCAGCACTTTCCAAAACGGCGCGTGGCAAAACGCGACGATGAGTAAGCATGAGCTGGATGCCGCAAAGGGCGAGGAGGTCGTTACGAGCTTCATCTGGAACGACGAGAAGGGCACGTGGGATAATATGAGCAAACAGACCGCTATCAAGAAGGGCGCGGATCTTAATATGACCTCGTATCTGTGGGACGAACAACTTAAAGATTGGATCAAAAGCTACTCAAACGGCGAAATTTACGATAAATCGGGCGAGCGACTGCTCGAGCAAAGCTACGAATCAAATTCCAGCAGCGGCAAATACATCTATAGCTACGACGAGCACGGCAGCAATACAGCGATGGATATCTACAAGCTTGACGCGAGCGGCAAATGGGTGCAAACCGGGCGCTCGGAGGCCACTTACGATACCGCAATCCCAGCTGATAGCGTGGGGTACGGAGCTGCGCTGATGATGTTTGAGATGCCTAGCGCCTACGCGATAACGAGCTTTAAGGAATTTAAGCTTAAAGACGGCAAATCCGAGCTCATAACAGAAAAGACGTGGAAATATAAAAAGATAAAGTAGCGTTTGAAGATACGTCGGTAAAATTTCGCGGCTAAATTTTACCTGCGCGATCTACGAGTGCTGCGCGGTTAGATTTAGCAGGTGCGGCGGCGCGCAAGCTATACGGTTAAATTTAGCTAGCGCGGAGATATTCGTGCGCTGCGTAAATTTTAAAATTTAAATCCTACGCGGCGGCAGCTCCGCACGCAGCGGCGGCAAAAGGAGAGGATGAAAATGGTTTTACCCAGAGCGACAAGAACGGCTATTTCGGCTTTAATTTCGGCGAGTATCTGTTTCGGCGCCGTAGAGGCGCAAGATCACGGTGCGGCGAGCGGACAAAAACAGACGATGCAAGGCAGCGAGAGAGATGATCGGGCGCCCGCAGACAAGCAAAGTAGCGAAATAAGCGCAACAAAGCGCGCAGACGAGCAAGGCGGCGAGGCGCAAAATTTTAAAATCAAAAGGCGCTATTTTCGCAGCTGTTCGTGCCTACACAAACAAAAATCAAAGGAGCCAGTCTATCTCTACGATGAAATTTCGCAAGAGCAGGCCGAAAAATCGGCGAGCTATTTCATCGGCTATTTCAAAGAGGGCAAACTAAGCCGCTATGAGAAAATTTATGAAGGCAAGAGAGTTTTTTCGAGCGAGGATATAAAGCGGTAGACGCGATTTAAAATTTTAGATAAAAGGAGCGATCATGAGAGGTGTTTTTAAGATTTCGCCCGAGGATGCGGCAGTTTTAGCAGGCTCCATTTTGGCGGCGACGTTAGTTCTCGCGATGCCTGCGGGTGCGACCGAGGCGGCAGCGAAACACGCGGCGGCGGATAAAATTTGCCTGCAAAAGACGAGCTACAAAACAGAGGGCGGCGCCGTACCGCGCTACGAATATGAAGTGAGCCAAAACTACGACGCCAAAACCCGCCGCCTAGAAAAAATCTACAAAAAGAGCGGCGAAGAGGGGGTATCCGTATCGAAAAGCTTTAGCAAATTTGACGAAAGCGGCGAGCGCGAGATCGAAAATGTCGAATACGACTGGGACGCGAATACAAACAAATTGCGCGAAACGGCAATGAGCAAGCAGGAGATCGCTGCTGACGGCTCAAAAATTTATTTCAGCCTGCAAAGCAAGGACGGCAAGCCATACGAGGGTGAAAAAGCCGTCGAAAAGCGCGAAGGCAAAACGGAAATTTTGCAAAATTTCACGCTAAAAAAGGGCAGATGGACGCCGACGCACCTTACAAAAAGGATTGTCGATGAAAACGATAGAAACAATTTCGTAGCGACCTATGAATGGAACGACAAAGCAAAAAAATGGATGCCATACGAAAAATCGATATATCACTACAACGGCGACGTTTACGCGGGCTCCGAAGGCTACGCGTGGCGCGGCAAATGGGTACCTCTTACAAAACACACCGTCTTTACGGCAGGGGACGGGACACGCAGCGAGATAAATTTTATATGGAAGGACGACACATGGCAGCGCGATGAAAAAATCTTGCGCAAGATCGAGCCTAAGCATAGGCGCTTTAGCGAGCTAAGATCGCGCTGGGACGCCGCAAAAAACGAGTGGAGGGAGTACTACAAAAACGTGCACGAGGAGACCGAGGAAAGCAGACCACTACGCGAGCAAACCATGCTTTGGCGCGAGAAGCTGCAGCGCTGGGAGGTCGTGTTTGAAAACGAGTTTAGCTACGACGCGCGCGGCAACGTGATAAAAAATCGCACGGCTTCCGATGGCAAGCAGTACGAGTATATCTACGGCTACGACGAGGCGGGCAACAATATCTCCATCACCCTGCGCGAGCCTGATGAGAGCGGCAAATGGCACGAGACGCAAAAGACGCAAAACGTCTTTGAGCCTGAAATTTTAGCGCACGACGTCCTGGATCGCGGCTTCATCGGCGACTACATAGCCACGGGCGAAAACGCGATCAAAAGTAGTAAGCAGTATTTTCTAAAGGACGGCGAGTTTAAGCTAAACGAAACTCGCGAGTGGGTTTACGGAAAGTGCGAGCCGCAATAAAATTTGGAAAATCCTATGAATGAGCCTTATATCGTTAAAATTTCAGATAGCGACGCGATGATGTTCGGCTGCGAAGCGGACGAGCGGGTGCGCGAATTTGCCGCTAAATTTAACGGCTGGGAGTACGAAAGCGAGTTTGAGCGGACCAGCTATCTGCTCGGCACAGACGTTTTTATCGAGGTCGCGGGCGAGGAGAGCTTAAATGAAGGCGCCTTACGCGCTCAAATTCCAAACGAAAAGGCTTTGGACGCTGACGGCGGCGCGACGTTTTTAAGCCTGCGCGAGTGGAACGGTAAAGAACATTGGCGGGTTCGCGCGAGCGATGAAATTTTACGCGCGATAAGCGAGGATGAGGACGGCGGCGCGACATATCTGCTTCTTAGTCCAAGACATATCGCCGCAGAGGAGCTGCGAGGCACCTTTGCGGACAAGCCGCCGCAGGAGTTTGCGCGCATTATTGAGGCTTTGGAAGCCAAATACGATTGCAAAGACCGAATGCTCTGCTACGTCGTTTGCTATTTTACGCCGAGGGGCAAAGAGGGGATGCGGGCAGACTTCGGCGTCTGAATTTGAAGCGCGGCGGATTAAATTTAAATTTGACCGCGCAGCGCACTCATGCCAGATAGCGAGAGTTTGATTTTGCGCGTAAGACCTGCGCCGTATGGGGCAAGTGAAATTTAAGCGACGAATTTAAAAATGCTGCGACTAGTGGAATGGGGTCAAAATGATAAAATCCATAAAATTTGAGGGCGAAAGCATCGAGGAGCTGGAGGTTTGGTACTACGCCCCAAAGCACGAATGCAGCGCGGCGGAGTTCGCGAGAGAGTGCGGCAAGCTCGTGCGCGCGGACTTTGGGCTCGCCTCCCTTTACGAGATAAAATTTGAAAAATTCAAGTCCTGCGAGCCCGATGATTTTATGAAAGAGCGGATAGCGGCTGCTTTGAGCGCGGCGGCTCTATCAGGCAAGCCGCAAAATTTCGCAATGGGCGGAGAAAACGACTGGGACTGGCAGGAGTGCTCGTTTGAGGCGAGCGGACAGCGATTTTTACGCGTCTGGGCAACGTCGGCTTAATAAATTTAGCCCCGCTAGCGGGCTTTGAGGCGAAGTGCGAGTTTTTAAAATTTAAAGTTTCAAGCGGCGCATACCGTCGCGCCGAAACGCATTTCATCGAGCCTTAAATTTTAAAATTTCGGTCGCGAGCTTTCGGATTTTAAAATTTAAACGGCGCTGGGCTTTGAGGTACAGCGCGAATTTTGCGGCGCGGTAAAATAGCAGCGCAAACGATAAAAAACGGCGCTCGCTAAGTAGAATTTTATAAAAGTTGAATGCGGCGCGCCGTATTTAGGACGCAAAAAGCTTAAACGGGCTTATGAAGTAAATTTCGATCTAAATTTAGGCGAGGTGCCAAAAATTTCAAAATTTAAACGCAAGGAGTGAAAAATGGATGTTTTGCAGAGTTTCGGGCGAGAGTATGTGCGGCAGCTCAGAGACGGGTCGCTGGCGTGGTTGGACGGGGTCGTAAGCGGGCGGATGAAAGGAGCGCGATGCGAGCGGCTGTATGCATCGATAGCGGACTTTTCGCCGCAGCAGAGGGAGGCGCTAAGGACGCTCTGCGCGCATCTTACCGATCACGTCCTGCATGAGACGCTAAGCTTTTTCGAGCAAAGCGAGCGCTGGCAGCTTGCGGACGAGGCGGGCGAAAATCTAGCCGAGCTCTCGGACGGGCTTTGCGGCGAGCTCTACGGCGAGGACGGCTGGATCGAAAAATTTAGCGGCTATCCCGCGAGCCTGAAATAATGCACTACGAATTTACCGCCCTGCTTTGAGACAAATTTATTTGAAGGGAAAATATGAAAAACCTATTTCTGGCCGCGCTTGCGGCATTAGCGCTTAGCGGTTGCGCGGGCTTAAAATGCGGCGCAAAAGACGGGCGAGACGTCGCCGAGATCGACGTGCCTGAAGATGGCTGGACGAGATACCTAGGCACCGACGGCGAAATCAAGGAGATCGCGTTTTTCACGGCGTTTTTCTCCAAGCAGTTCCGCCCGCACCCAAAAGATGGCGAAAAGATCGGCTTCGTGCTTACCAAAAAGAGCGGCGAACGGATACCTATAAGGCTCGGCGATATGTATAAGGCGGCAGACGGCGCATTTGTGCTCGCGGATCTTGACGCGCAGAGCGACGTATGGCACGGAGCTCGGGAGCTACGAGGAGCAAAACGGGTGAAATTTTATAAATTTCAAGAGGGCAGCGTCAAAGCAACGGACTATGAGGCGCAAGACGGGCTTTGCGAAGCGTTTTACGCAGGCGAAAAGATACGCGTCAAAAGCGTGCTAAGCCACCGCACGAGCAAGTCTGGCGGAGCTAGCGGCGAAATTTCCACCGTGCAGACGCAGGGCGAAATATCGCGTGGCGCCGTTAAGGCTTTAAACTCGCACGAAAAGCCGTCGCCGCAGAGCTCTAGCAAAAATTTAGCGAACAAAAAGAGCGCCGCGCAAAAAACCGATAGCGAGGCGTTAAAACCGGAGGTAGAGGTGCTAAAAAATATCATCTGCTACAGATAAAAACAAAGTCGATTGAAATTTCAGTTTAATGAGTAAAAATTTTGCTAAAATCTTAAATAAAAATATCTTTTCAAGGAGTAAAGTATGAGAAAAAGCGTTTTATTCTTCCTATTGCCGCTGTTTTTATTCGGCGGCGAAGCGCAAAAGCAGCTAAACGTCTTTCAGCTAACGCCGTCAAAGATGCCGCCGCAGCAATTTAAAGTCGAAGCGATCTTTTCAAAAGAGATCAAAGCTGACTGCAACGACGCGTATCTGATCGGCGGCAAAATAGAGCAAAAAGAGGGCTCGGACGGGCTTTATTACGAGTTTAGCGGCGGCGATGAGCTTGCTCAGACGTTGATGCTCTGCGACGGCAAGAAGCAAAAGAAGCGGATCTATTACGAGCTTACGCATCCATTCGCCTACGACGGCGGCGAAATTAGAATTTTAGCGCCCAAAGACGTCAAGGTCGAGCTTAAAATTTACGAGCTCGTAGAGAGCAAAGAGCCTAAAATCCGCAAGATGAAATAATTTCGCAAGAAGCAGGGTGGACCGAGCTTATGCATGGCGGAATTTCCGCCATGCAATAGATCTTTCATCGCGCAATGGGCGGCTTGCGCGCAGGCGAGATAAATTCTATGACGTAGGACAAATTCTACGGCGAAGAATGGAATTTCGGCATCGATGCGTCGTTTGGTTAAAATTTCAGTATAATTTCGCAAAAACAAGGAGAGAGCATGTCAGAGAGAATTTTTGAAAGCCTAAAAGAGCTTTTGACGCAGCAGGGCGCGCGCTTCCGCGTCGTAGCCCACGAAAGCGCGGGCACCTCCGCCGAAGTCGCCAAAATCCGCGGCACGCAGCTAGGACAAGGCGCAAAGGCGCTGGTTTGCACGATCAAGGGCTTTAAGGACGGGCAAATTTCTTTTTCGCAAAATTTAAATTTAGCAAGCGCCGATGACGCGCAAAATCTCGACGCTTCCGCCCTTGCGAGCGCTCAAGGCTGCGAAAACGGCGCCTGCGCGGGAAATTTAGCTTTAACCGCCGATCAAATCTGCGCAAACGTACCGCAGCAGCTGAAGCTTCCTAGCGACAAACCCGCGGGTAGAAACGGCAGAATTTACGTCCTAGCGGTCTTCGCAGCCGATCATAAAACCGATCTAAAGCGCTTGGCAGAGAGGCTCGGCGGCACAAAAGCATCGCTCGTAAGCCCCGATGAAGTGGGCGATCTCACGGACTGCGTCATCGGCTCGGTGCCGCCTTTTAGCTTCCACGACAAACTGCTGCTAATCGCCGATCCGTCGCTGTTCGGACGCTTCGAAGAGATTGCTTTCAACGCGGGCCTGCTCAATCACTCGATCATTCTAAACGCGCAGGATTACGCGCGCATCGCAGCTCCGCGCATCGTTAGCTTCACCGAAGAGGCTACGGAAGGCGAATAGCCGTGCATCGTCCATTTCACACAAGAACAAGAGGACTCGGATTAAATTAATCCAAAAGCAAGGGCAAAATAGAAAAAGATGGCTAAGGATGGCTGTAAAAGCGGCGCTTTGATTTTTGATCTTTTTTCTTCATATTAAAGCTTTAAAATTTGCAGTATGATCAGGAGCAAAGAGATTGCGACCGAAACGAGGGGAAATGTTATGAAGCAGGTGTGGATATTTTTGCTGTGCCTACTTACGCTATGCGGCATGGAAAATGCCGCGGCCAAGGAAGACGATGCGCCGCGGCCAGAGATTTATCAGAGTATGAAAGATATTTACGACGATCTACCGATCGCGCAACTGCCGATGCGCTATCCGGGAGAAATTTCGCCCTTAGCGGCTATCGATAAAAATTTACTTGATAAAAATAAGCTGTTTTCGTTCGCAAAGGAGAACTTTTTAATCGACAATCTAAGTGCGTATTGGAAGAGGATCAAAGACATAAGGGCTTGTCGTTTGCCAAAAAAGAGCGTCAAAACAATTTTGCTAAGGCTTTATCTGAGTGATTTTCAAGATAGCAAGCACGGGCACGAATATGTTTTTATGTGCCTTTTAAACGACGCATTTCGTATAAGCGATTGTCGCGAAATTTACGCCGATTACGTGCACTGCGGTAAAAGCAAGCCGCCGATGCGCGCCAAGCAGGAGTTCGTCATCGACGCCGATTTGCGCTGCATAGTAACAACGCTCTACTATACTTTAGATGCCGGCAAGGAGCTGCACAGAAATGTCTGCGTGCACGAAATAAAAAACGGCGCGATCGTTACTAAGGATTAAAATCCGAGGCGATTTTGCGAGATGATTTTAGCCGCAAATTTCATAAGCAGAGCGGCAAACTGAGACGTGAATTCGCTCTATCTATGAGCCCCGGCTATTTCAAATCGCGATAAAATAACGCTTAAACCGAGCCTCGAATTCATCATATTGATGAGGCGCTGTTTCGAGCCGCGCCAAAACGGCTCGTAAATCTTTGGTGCATCGCAGCATCCCACCAAGATGCATCGCCTTGCGGAGCATTTTAGCGACGGCGAGCGCTTTATTGGTTTTGACTTCCTGCAACAAGCTAAATATCAAATCTGAAATTCTTGGTGCGCCCCGAAAGCAGCGAGGATAAAACATCCAAATTTTAAAATTTAAAAATTTTTAAAATAAAAGTGTGAGATTAAAAAGAATTAATCGCGACGATATCGCATCGCCGCGATTGAAGAAGGCATCATCGTGCCCGCGAAGGTATTTATTTCATAGCGCCTTGTTGTTTCATCTGATCCATCATCTGCTTAAATATCTCTTTAGCTTGCTTGCAAGTGGCCTCTTGCTGCTCCTTAGGAAGTGCGCTGATCTGATCCATAGACTGCTTTTTTTGATCCTCATACATCTTGACCTGCTGCTCTTGACCCGCTTGTTTGTAGGTATCAACCATCTTATCGAGATCTGCGAAATACTCCTTGCAGCTATCTGAAAGATCTGCGGCGCTAAGACTTAGCGCAAAGCCAAAACTAGCCAAAACTAAAAGTGATTTTTTCATTTTTCTCTCCTTGTAAAAAATCAGCGAAAGTATATCATTTCGCTTAGTAAATTTGCCTTAAATTTTAATCAAATACGGCTGTTTTTTTAAATTTATAGCGCTTTTGAAATTTTAAAATTTTACTCTCGCCGCGACGCTTACGTTTTTTAAAATTTAACTCATCTTTAAATTTTAAAATTTCAGCTCGTGGTTTCGCAACTGCCGCCGGTGCTCTTTAAAATTCCGACCTCGCCGCCTCCTGGGGCTGTAGTGTAAAAATCACTTCTCATCAAATCTAATTTGCACCGACTTTTTGTGCGCGCCGAGCCCCTCTGCGTCCGCTAGTGCCATGCACGCGCCTCCGAGCTCGTCTATGGCACGCTTATTTAGCGCTATGATCGAGCTTCGTTTGATGAAGTTATAAACCCCCAAAGGCGAGAAAAATCGCGCACTTCCGCCGGTCGGTAGCGTGTGGTTAGGGCCTGCGAGGTAATCGCCCATCGCTTCGGGCGTGTAGTGGCCCAAAAATATCGCGCCTGCGTGGCGTATGCGCGGAAGCAGCTCGTAGGCGTTTTCGGTCGCGATCTCGAGGTGCTCGACCGCAAGCTCGTTCATCAGCTCCACGCACTCGTTCATATCGCGCGCGATGATGATTGCGCCCTTGTTTTGCACGCTGGCGCGGGCGATCGGCTCACGCGCGAGCGTAGGAAGCTCCTGCTCGATGTGCTCTGCGACGGCAAGAGCGAATTTTTCATCGTCGCTTATCAAAAAGCTGCTCGCGATCTCGTCGTGCTCGGCTTGGCTGAGCAGATCCACGGCGATGTTGCGCGGATTTGCCACGGCGTTTGCGATGATGCCCACTTCGCTAGGGCCCGCGATCATATCGATATTTACGTCGCCGAATACGAGCTTTTTAGCGGTTGCGACGAAGATATTCCCGGGGCCCGTGATGACATCGACCTTGCCGATCGTGCGCGTGCCGTATGCCATCGCCGCGATCGCGCTGGCGCCGCCCACTTTGTAGGCCTTTTTGATCCCTAGCACATGCATCGCCGCAAGCAGTAGCTCGTTTACGACGCCGCCCACGGCGGGGGTGCAGACGCTGATATCCTCTACGCCCGCGACGATTGCTGGGATCGCGTTCATCAGAAGCGAGCTCGGATACGCTGCCTTGCCCCCTGGGATATACAGCCCCGCGCGATCCACGGGCGTGATCTTTTGCCCGAGCATCGCGCCGCTTGGATCGAAGCTGAACCAGCTTCTCTCAAGCTGTTTTTCATGATAAGCGTAGATGCGCTCATATGCGACCTGTAGCGCATTTTTTAGCTCTGCGGTTAAGCCTTCATACGCGAGACTCATCTGCTCTTGCGTGATAGCCAGATCGCCCTGCACGCGCCATCTGTCAAATTTCTCTATCTGTTCAGCTAGCGCCTCATCGCCGCGCGCTCTAATCTCCTCGATGATGCCGCTTACGATGGGCATTACCGATCTCATATCCGTCTCGCCGCGGCGCACCAACCTCGCAAATTCCTCTTTGAAATTTGCCTTCGTGCTTTTTAAAATTTTCATTTTTGCTCCTTGTAATGCTTGGAATTTTAACGCTTTTTGCTAAATTTCGCCTTTAAGCTCGCGGCGATGTAAATTTACAGCTCGCCGATTTTCAAAAGATTAAGCGAAAATGAAATAAAATAGCCGAAATTTTAAATGGAGCAATGTATGAAAAAGATATTTTTAGCGCTGATTGCCACGGCGGCTTTAGTAGTGGCAAAACAGAGCGATTTTAATGAAAACGAACTGCAAAGTAAATGCGACAATAACGATGCATCGGCGTGTGCAAATCTCGGTAGCGCATATTACTTCGGAGAAAATATAAAACAGGATTATAAAAAAGCAAGCGAGCTATATTTGAAAGCTTGCGATTTAAAACATGGCGAAAGCTGCCATAATCTTGGAATTTTATATGAAAAGGGGGAAGGCGTAAAACAAAGCTACCAAAAAGCGGATCAATTCTATTCCAAAGCTTGCGATTTAGAAGTTGCCGAAGGATGTTACAATCTTGGAGCTTCATACTATTTAGGTACGTCTATAAAGCAAGACGACAAAAAAGCGAATGAATTACTTTCTAAAGCTTGCAATCTAGGATATAGCGAAGGATGCTATATATTAGGGCTTTGGTATGACTCAAGAAAAGATGTAGAACAAAACTTCGAAAAAGCTAGTGAACTATATTCTAAAGCTTGTGATTTAGGACATGGCACAGGATGTAATAATCTTGGACTCTTATACGCCTCTGGCGAAGGCGTAAAACAAAACTACAAGAAAGCAAGCGAATTGTATTCTAAAGCTTGCGATTTAGAAATTGCCGAAGGATGTTATAATCTTGGAGTCTTACACTATTTAGGCGAAGACTTAAAACAAAATATCGAGAAAGCAAGAAACTTACTTTCTCGAGCTTGTAATCTAGGATATGGGTTAGGATGTAATGATCTAGGGGCTTTATATGAAAAACAAGATTATAAAAATGCAAGTGAGTTATATTCTAAAGCTTGTAATTTAGGATATGGCATAGGATGTACTAATCTTGGAATTTTATATGAACACGGCAAAGGCATAAATAAAGATTATAAAAAAGCGAGCAAGCTATATTCTCAAGCTTGCGACCTAGAACATGACGCAGGATGCAACAATCTAGGGTTTTTATATGAACAAGGAGAAGGTGTAGAACAAAACTATAATAAAGCAAATGAGTTATATTCTAAGGCTTGTGATTTGAAATATGGCAAAGGGTGCTATAATCTAGGAGTTTTGTATAGCTCTGGCAAAGGCGTAAAGCAAGATTATAAAAAGGCAAATGAACTATATCTAAAAGCTTGCAATTTAAAAGATGGAAGCGGATGCTATAATATCGGAATTTCATATTATTTAGGAAAAGGCATAAGTCAGAATATAAGTATGGCAAAAAAATACTTCAGCAAGGCTTGCGATTTGGGTGATCAAGCCGGTTGTGACGGATATAGAAAGCTAAATGAGCAAGGCTTTTAAATTCATTTGGATTTTAAGCAGCTCGTGATCCTGCTTAAATTTACGGCTTAAATTAAAGGTCTAAATTTAAACTATATTATCCGCGCGGCAGCGTTAAAAGCGCGTCAAGATATGCAGGGCTTAAAATTTAATCCCATTCTGCCATAGCAGATGCTGTGTAAACGCTGCGTAAAATTTAGCGAGCCGCCAAATTATGACATTCGCGCCAAAATAAAAGGATACGTTCCGCTGCCGTTGGAATTTCAGATGAGCCGTTAATTCTTTAAGAATTTTAAAATTTTAAGCTCTCCCTTTTGTGGGTTAAAATTTCGAGCGAGCTTCTAATTCGTAGCGTTCGCGTCGAACTGCAAAAATTTCCTGATCTCCTCCATCGCCTCTTTGTTTGAAAGGGTAAATTTTATCTCGATGCGGCGGCTAGCGTCCTTGTCCTCGACGCCTCTGCGCATCACGGGCTGCGTGTAGCTGCGACCACTGGCGATGAGATATTTTTGCAGTCGCTCATCTTTATTCCACGAGTTGATGAAATCCATCACGGCAAACGCCCTATTTTGCGAGAGCTCAAGGTTGTACAAATACCCGCCGTCGCTGTCCGTGTGCCCTTCGATGATGATCTGATCTAAATTTTCGCGAATTTCATCGTTATTCAAAAGCGCGGCGAAATAGCTTTGCAGCGTCGAGCGTAGCGTCTCTTTGGCGTCCTCTTTCAGCTCGCTTGAGCCCTTGTCAAAAAGGATCGACGAGCTTAGCGTCATCGCGCCGCTTTCGTTGTCGATGCGGATCTTGCCGCCCAGCTTCTCCTTCAGATCGGCGATGATCTTGACCTTCATTCCGGTTAGGTTACGGATGCGGTTTTTCGTGACGTTGAGGTCTTGTAAAATTTTATTAAAATCGCTCTCCTTCTTCGTGAGCTGATCAAGCAAAAAGGCGATTTTAAGCTCGTTTTGGCTGATCGTAGCGTTGGCGTCGTCGCGCGCTTTTTGCAGAAGCGAGTTGATGTCTGAATTCTCTTTTTTCAGCTTTTCCGCCATCTCGGTTAGATCTTCGATCTGTATGAAATAGATAGAATTTTGCTTGCGAAGGTCGGTATTTTCGATATTTAGCTTCTCTAGTTGATCGCTAAAAATTTTATTCAGCGCCTCAAGCTCGGCGCTTTTTTTCTCCTGGCTTTGCAGGCTTGCTAGAGCGCTTGAAATTTGACTTTCTTTCTCCTGCAGGTTGCTTTGCGTGAGGAAGTATTTGACGATGATGCCGCCTACTAAAAGCACGAAAACAAAAAGCAGCCCCGCCATCAAATCGGCGTACGCGATCCAAAAGGTCTCTTTTTCTTCGTTATTCGTTTTCATCTAAAAGTGCTTTTTCATCGATGCTCGCAAGCGTTTTTCGAAGCTCTTCGATGATGCTTTCGTTGCTCGTTCGCGCAGTGTCCTCTCCAGCTAAAAGTGCCTTCAAATCCGCGCTTAACCCCTTAAAGCTAGCGTCAATTTTAGCGGCGTAAGCATTCTGCGAACTTGAAATTTCGCCCGTAAACCCGCCCAAGGAAGCATTTAGGCTCTTGATTTGAGCGCTTAATGCATTCGTAACGTTAGCCAGCTCGCCTTGCCCGTCCGTTAAAGTCTTAGACTGATTTAGATACTGCGCGGAAATTCCGTTTTGAATTTCGATTAGGCTTGCAGACACGGACTTGAGCGCAGATAAAATTTGAGCGAAGCTCTTATCTAACTCGCCGTGAGCGAGATTTGTCCTTTGGATCATCTCTCCTGCTTTTTCAAGCTCTTCTTGTGTAATCGCCATACTTCGCTTCTCGGCTTCCATCACGCTTTCAAAAGCGCCGATTTTTTCATCGATTAGGCGGTTTAGCCTTTCGGTAAAATTCGTAGAGCTCATCATCGCAAATGAGCGCGAAATTTCAGAATTAGCGTTTAAAATTTCATTCAGATAGCCCTGTGTTATTTCGTCTTTGTTCCAGAAGAAATTTTTAGTGGAATTTTTGTATTTGATGAGCAGACGCTCATATTTGCTAATGCCTTTTTTCTCAAAATATATCCACCAAAGCGCCAAAAAGATTCCATAGATCGAGACGTAAAACGCCGTACCTACGCCGCCTAGAAGCTGCGCGATCTCGGTTTCGAGCCCATCGATATTGCTTGAGGAAAAGTGCGGCATCGAAATCGCAATCGAGATGAAAGTTCCTAAAATTCCAAGCATCGGAAAGACTGCCGACGCGACGGAAGCGTAGTTTTGATTACGCAGTGAGTAGCCGTATTCGTCCACAAAAAGATCAAAGCTGGCATCTGATTTTTTTTTACCGCCGATACTTAAGAGATTGGCGACGATGTAATTCTTTAGCTCGCGCTTGAAATCATCGATATTATTTTGAAAATTTAAGCAGCCATATTCTGCATTATGACGAGCTAAAATTAGTGCAATAATTAGCAAAACCGCAAGCATCAGGATCGAGTGCGTCTCTACCTTCAGCCCGATAAGCCCCAAATAGCCCAGCAAAAACACCACAAAAACCGCGATCGGCAGAGCTGCGATCTTAAAAAAAACGCCCGCTAGCGAGCGCTCCTTCGCCTCAGGTAGCGTGATATCGAGCACTTCGTTATTCGGGCGATCCATATTAGTTCCTATTTAGGCAATTTAGATTGTCAAATGCGACCTGCAAGCGCGCCACCATACTCTGCTCGCCAGCTCTTAGCCACTTGCGAGGATCGTAGAATTTTTTATTCGGTTTATCCTCACCTTCCGGATTACCGATTTGAGCTTGCAAATAGCCGCGATTTTTGGCCTCATAAGCGCGCACGCCGTCCCAAAACGCCCACTGCGTGTCGGTGTCGATATTCATCTTAACTACGCCATAGCTAACGGCTGCCTTGATGTCGGAGGTCTCGCTGCCGCTGCCGCCGTGAAAGACAAAATTTACGGGCTTTTCGGATTGCAGATTAAATTTTTCGCGCACGAATTTTTGAGAATTTTTTAAAATTTCGGGTCGCAGCACGACGTTGCCCGGCTTATACACGCCGTGGACGTTGCCGAAGCTCGCTGCAATGCTGAATCTATCGCTAATTTTGCCAAGTCGCTCGTAAGCAAGCGCGACATCTGCGGGCTGGGTGTAAAGCCGCGCGTTATCGACGCTCGTATTATCGACGCCGTCCTCTTCGCCGCCTGTGACGCCAAGCTCGATCTCAAGCGAAATTCCAAGATCGCTTAAAATTTCCAAATACTTCTCGCAGGTCGCTAAATTTAACTCCAAATCATCCTCGCTAAGATCGAGCATGTGCGAGCTAAAAAGCGGCACGCCGTGAGCTTTTTTATGAGCGGTATTAGCTTCGATGAGCTCGTCAATCCACGGGAGCAGCTTCCTTGCGGCATGATCGGTATGTAAAATCACCGCAACGCCGTAATGAGCCGCCAAAGCATGCACTTGATGCGCGCCTGCGATAGCGCCTAAAACTGCGGCATTAGGGCAAGTAGCACCCGCATAAAACGCCGCGCCGCCGTTGCTAAACTGAATAATAACGGGCGAATTTGCGATTTTAGCGCTTTCCAAGACGGCGTTTATGGAATTTGATCCCACTACGTTTACCGCAGGGATCGCAAAGCCCTGCTGCTTCGCATACGCATAGACCTTACTTACGTCATCGCCGCTTAAAACGCCCGGTTTTACTATATCTAAAACGCCCATTTTTAGCTCCTATATTATTTATACTCGATTTTAGCGTTTTTGTGAAGATCTGCCGCTTTTTGCTCGACTACTTTTGCCGCTTTTTGCTGTCTAAGCACGCGCTCAATAAAAGGCTTTGCCTCGCTTTGACTTAACTGCTTTTTAGCTTGAGACTCCTCTTTTAACACGACGTGATATCCGACTCTGCTTCTAATAGCTTTAGTAGTGATTTGACCATCTTTTATCTTAGAGATCGCATCGGCAAAAGGCTTGACCTGATCACTAGGCATCCAGCCTAGCTCGCCGCCGGTTTGTTTAGCCTGCGGATCGATAGATTTAGCTTTGGCAAGCTCTGCAAATTTAGTAAATAGCGCACTATCGCTAAGCCCTTTTAACTGCTTAATAATATCGTTTGCCTCAGCTTCAGTTTTAACGACAATCTGAGCCGCTTTGATTCTTGCAGGCTCGGTAAAGCGCGCTTTGTTTTTATTATAAAAATCGGCTATTTCTTTATCGTCGATATTTATTTTGCTGGCTTCTTTAGCCTGCCATACACGAAGCGCTAAGTTATCTTTTACGATTTCAAGCTCTTTTTTATAAACGTCCTCATCCATAACGCCCGATTTTTTAGCTTCATCCGTTAGCAGCATCAGATCGATGCCTTTATCGATAAGCTCCTTTTTTTGATCCGCGTTAAGAGCAGCGATATCTACGTTGCCTATGCCTTGAAGTAACGGAGCAAGCTCTTTTTCGGTTACATCTTTGCCATTTACGGTAGCGTAAACGGTAGCGTTGAGGCTGATAGCGGCAGCCAAACTAAGTGCTGTAAATAAAACTTTTTTCATCATAATTCCTTAAAAAAATTTTAATGGCGATTATAACTCAAAGTTGTTAACAATCAAACTGTACTTTAGAATTTTAGGGTAGAATTCCGCCTTGAGGAAATGCAAATGAGAAGTAAAAAAGATATTTTAGAGATAAAAAAGAGAATTTTGCAAAACTTCGCAGAAGAGCGCAGCGAGCTGAAATTTAAAGACAACTATCAGCTTTTGGTCTGCGTAATGCTTAGCGCGCAGTGTACCGACAAGCGGGTGAATTTGATCACGCCGCGCTTTTTTGCGGAATTTCCAAGCGTTGCAGAGCTCGCAAAAGCCAATCTGGCAAGCGTAAAGCTGCTAATCAGCTCGTGCAATTTCTACAACAACAAAGCGGTAAATTTAATCAAAATGGCGCAGGCGGTGGTTCGCGACTTTGGCGGCGTCGTGCCGCTTGATGAAGCGGGGCTCAAATCTCTTGCGGGCGTGGGGCAAAAGACCGCTCATGTCGTGCTTTTAGAGGGCGCGGGCGCAAACGTGATGGCGGTAGATACGCACGTCTTTCGCGTCGCGCATCGCCTGGGGCTGAGCCGCGCAAAGACGCCCGAGCTTACGGAGCGCGATCTGAGCGAGGCTTTTAAGACGGATCTTGGTAAGCTGCACCAAGGCATGGTGCTTTTCGGCCGCTACACCTGTAAAGCGATCAAGCCGAACTGCAAGGAGTGCTTTTTAAACGAGCTGTGCAGTAGCAAGGATAAGAATTTTCCGTAAAATTTTAGCCTGCAAATGCGGGTTTAAATTTACGGACTTAAATTTGACGGAATTTTAAAATTTTAATTCTTGGCAGCTGCGTTTATTATGAGCTGTGTTTTATAAAAAATCGCTGCAAATTTTAAAATTAAAATTTGAATGCAATAAGTCAAGGCAAAGTATCGTGAGATCGTTTTGAAAGTTGTGCAGAAAATTTTAATTAAGGCTAGGCATAAAGCCTATCTTAGATTAAAATTTTCAAAATTTATTTCAAAACCATCGTAGCGATGCTACAAGCGTAATTTCTATAAAAACACTCAAAAGAGGAACCGCCGTTAAAATTTAAAGGCGAAGTATTTTTTCTTTAGACTAGGCGGAAACGACGGAGGCGAGGGAGCGTATACACAATACGTGACCGAAGCCGACCGAGTTTCCAACGACGTATAAAGGAAAAAGACAAGCTGCTAAATTTGTTGCAGTCTAGCGACGATATTTCTCACCACCTCCGCTATCATCTCCACCGACGCTATCTCGCAGTGCTCGTTCACGGAGTGAGGCGAGTGGATATTTGGACCTATGGAGCAGGCCTGTAGCTCGGGCTGTTTTGCGACCAGCACGCCGCACTCAAGGCCTGCGTGCACGGCCGCAAATTTGGCCTGCGGCTTTTGTTTTTGCAGTTCCTCAAGCACCAGATGCGCGAAGTCGCTGACGTGCGGCGCCCAATTCGCCGAGCGGTCGGTTACTTTGACCTCAAAACCCAGCACGCTAGCCAGCGTAGCGGTTTCAAAACCCAGATTTTCGAGCCCCTCGCGCTTCATCGCGCGTCCGAAAAAATCAAACTCGATCACGCCCTCTTTTTGCTTAACGGTCGAGAGATTTATGCTTTCGTTTACCATGCCAAGCTGCGTGTCGTAGCTGCGCACGCCCTGGGCAAATGAGTTAATGAACGCTAAAATTTTGCCGCTATTTACCAGCACGTCCGCTTCGCCCTCGCCCAGGCTCTTTACCCACGCCAGGCCGCGCTGCGCCGGCTCATGCGCGCACAGCGCCTTGCACACGGCGTTTGCGGGGATCGAGTTGCTCCTCTCGCCAAAATCCAGGCTAATCAGCTCGCAGCCCTCCTCGGCTAGGAATTTCGCCAGCAGCTTCGTTGCGTTTGGGATATTTTTATGTATCTCGTTGCCCGAGTGTCCGCCGCTAAGCCCCGTGACGCCGATCTCGTAAATTTTACCGCTCTTTTTGACGCTCTGCGCGCCGATTTTCGCGCTTACGTTTATGCCGCCGGCACAGCCCAGCGTCACGCGGTCATCCTCCTCGCTGTCTAAATTTAGCAGATTCGGCGATAAAATTTTACCCTTAAATGCATTTGCGCCCACGAGCCCGACCTCTTCGTCGTTAGTAAATAAGCACTCTAAGTTCGCAAACTCCCGCATCGCGCCCATCATCATCGCCACGCCGATGCCGTCATCAGCGCCCAAGCTCGAGTTTTTTGCCCTTAGGATGCCGTTCTCTTCGATGAGCTCTAAATTCGGCGCCGCGCCCACGCAGACCATATCGTAGTGGCTTTGCAGGCAGATTTTAGGCTCGCCCTTTACGGCGTGGATGTTACCCGCCTCATCGACGCTCACGCTAAAGCCCAGGCAGCGCGCAAAATCCGCTAAAAACTCCCTCATTTGCTCTGTTTCGCAGCTGCAGTGCGGTATCTCGCACAGCTTTTTAAAATCGTTCATAACCTCGTTTTTTTGCATGTTTGCTCCTTTTGAATTTATTATATCCGCGCGTTATTGCGACACGCCCGTTAAATTTAAGCGCGCCCGCGCCCGCTTAAGTGCTTGCGAAATTATGCTAAATTTAAACGCGACAGCGCCGACATAGCGCTTCCGCAAAATACGCGCAGAATTTCAATCGCGCTAGCTTACGCTGCAGATAAGCCGCGCAAAATGAAATTTTATGCAAATCGCAGGAATTTTACCGAAATTTAGCAAGAATTTTATTTAAAATTTAGTCCGAATTTTGCCTGGATTTTTATTTTACGATTACGCCCTCATAGCCCGTTTTAGCGATCGCCTCAAGCATCGCAGTCTCGTTTGTATCATCTTTTGCCGCGACGGTCGCGGTTTTGCTCTGCTGCGAAACCTTCGCGCTTATCACGCCTGGTGTTTGCAAAAGCGCCTTTCGCACGATCGCGGTGCAAAGCGGGCAGTGGATCTTCTGCACGTAAATTTTAACCTCTTTGTCGGCAAAAAGCGCCGTAAATCCAAGCATCAAAAACAAAATTTTACGCATAAAGCCCTCCTAAAATTTCAGGATATGTAAGCATAAAGGCAAGCAAGGCTCCTAAAAGCGCGTAGATTAAAATCCATTTTTTACGCCCGCTTTGCAGCGAGCATGCGCGCGGCTTTTTGAAAAAGAAAAATGCAGAAAGCGCGAAGCAAAAAAGTGCTAACGCAGAAAGCGGCGCACGGTAGTCACCGAAAGCCTCAGCGCCCGAAAAAATGGAAAAACTCGCGCCGAAAATCAAAAATAAAAGCGCAGGCAGACAGCAAAACGTCGCCGCAACCGCGCTAAAAATCGCTGCGAATATCAGCCACAGACTGCGCGCGCTGAAGCGATTTTTGCCAGGATTTTCTCGCTTTTGAGCCAAGGTTTCTTGCGCGGGATTTTCTAGTTCAGTTTTCAAATTTTGCCTTTAAGTATAATCTTAATAATCTTGTCGCACCCTCGTCGGCCTTTTGACGCGGAATTTTATCCGCAAATTTTAAATTTAAATTTCACCCTTTTAAGCGTCGTATGCTAGTCATTTATCGCTGAATGCGGCTATAAACTGGTCGTGGCGCGCCGTGCGGTATCGCATAAAAAAATCTATCAGTCCGCGGTGAGCCATGAAATCAAAGGCATAAGTGCTCGCGCGCTCGTCCTTGATCTGCGCGAAATAAAGCTGCCGAAGCACTACCAAAGCTTTAGTGGCTAAATCCCTGCACCGTCATCTCGCAATGGAATTAAATTTAGCAAATTCTATCACGACATAAACGCGACGTTGCTGCTCGTAATCTCGTAACGGAATCAAATTTAGCCGCAGCCTCTGACTTTAAGGCCTTTAGCTGCGCTTTAAATTTTACTTTCAAAGCCCGTTTTTGCCGCGTCGCGGTAGAAATCGATCTGATCTTTTTTGATGATACGGATGTAGTCGGTACTGCCGGGATGGCCGCTTTGAAAGCCCGCCGTCATCACGTAGGTGCCGCCTTCTTCGATGAGCCCGCGCTGCAGAGCTTCGCTTATGATACGTGCGAGCAGCGAGTTGATACTTGTTTTTTCCTTAACCATCGCTGGATTTACGCCCCACACGAGACTTAGCGCGTGCGCGGTCTGCTCGTCGTGTGCGATCGCGATAATGTCGATTTTAGCGCGGTTGCGTGCGAGTTTGATCGCTGAGCGCCCCGAGCCCGTGATCGAAAGTATCGCGCCCGCGCCCAGTCTTGCAGCGAGCGCTGCGGTGCTTGAAGTGATCATATCGGTCTCGTCGTAGAAATCGTAATCGTTAAATTTATCGTAAGGATAGATCTTTTCGGTCTCGCGGATCGTCTCGCTCATCGCGGCGACCACGGCTGCGGGGTTTTTGCCGATGGCGCTTTCCTCGCTTAGCATTACGGCGTCGGTGCCGTCGAGCACGGCGTTTGCGACGTCGCTGATCTCGGCTCTGGTGGCGCGCTCGTGCTCGGTCATGCTAAGCATCATCTGCGTGGCGGTGATGACGGGCTTTGAGCGGGCGTTGGCAAGAGCTATGATGCGCTTTTGGATACGCGGGATCTCATAAAACGGCATCTCGATGCCCAGATCTCCGCGCGCGACCATTATACCGTCGCTTGCTTCGATGATCTGCTCTATATTTTCGACCGCGTCGAATTTCTCGATCTTGGCGTAAATTTTAGCTTTTGAGCCCAGCGAGTTTAAAATTTCGCGCACGCGCAGGATGTCGTTTTGCGACTGCACGAAGGAGATACCTACGAAATTTACGCCGTGCGCCGCGCCCCAGCGCAGATCCTCGAGGTCCTTTTGCGTGATGACGTCGATATTTAGGCGGGTGTTTGGGAAGTTCACCCCCTTATTTGAGCTTAAAAAGCCGTCGTTTTCGAGCACTGCTCGCACGCCTTGCTCGCTTACCGCGACTACCTTGGCGCGGATTGAGCCGTCGTAGAGGTAGATAAACTCGCCTACCTTCATTAACGGCAAAATTTCTGGGTGGTTGATACACAGCTCGTATTCGCCCTCACCGGTCTTTTTGCCGATCATTTCGCGAGGAAGGAAGGTGATTTTATCGCCCGTTTTTAGTTTAAAATTTTCCTCAAGCTTGCCGACGCGGATCTTTGGACCGCTGATGTCCTGAAAGACGCCTATGCGCACGCCAAGGCTCTTTTCTACGGCGCGGATTTTGTTTAAATTTGCCTCGTGGTACTCGTGCGTGCCGTGGCTGAAGTTCATCCTAAAGGCGTTGCAGCCCGCCTTTACCATCGCGCTCATCATCTCCTCGCTGTCGCTTGCAGGTCCGATGGTAGCTAAAATTTTGGTTTTTTTAAGCATCTTTTCTCCTTTAAATTTAAAATTTATCGCCGCATTGGGCGAAATTTTACGTGAAATTTTGAAATTTCTAAATTTTAAAATTCGCTAGGCGAAGGAATTTTAAAATTTTATGGCGCGCGAGAATTTTAGAATTCTACGGCATGGTGAAATTTTAAAATTTCATAGCTTGCAGTGCGGGTTAAATTCTAAAAATTCGCGTTTGAATGAAATTTTTAAAATCTCCTATATACGTAAAGCGCGAGCAAAATTTTAAAGTCCTCGCCGAAGTAAAATTTCAAAATTCTTGCCCGAGCGAAATTTAAAAATTCCTCTTTATTGCATCATTTCCGCGTCAAATTTTGCATCATCAAAGCTCGCTCCTAAATATTCGCAGGCACTTTTTGCGTCGCGAAGCGCATTGCCTAGGCAGCTCGTAGCGCCGGGGCTTGGGGTCATATTAAAGATAATCCCTGGATTTTCGCCTATTCTAGCTTCGCCTAAAAGCAGCTTTTTTTGCGAGTGTGAGATTACTTGTGGGCGCACGCCGCCAAAGCCCTTGGCGTAGTAAATATCCTCCTCGCGGATGCTAGGTATGATCTTGCGCGCATTTTTGACGAAAAGCTTTTTGCCTAAAATCGGTATCTCAAAGCCTATATTGCGGATTAAGAAGTCCCTTACCTCGCTATCACCAAAATTTTGCCAAATGACCTTGGCTACGTCCATGTCAAAATTTAATGATTGAAAAAATTCCGGCACCGAACGACAGCCCTTGTAGCGCTCAAGCTTCGGCATCGTAAGCGCGGTAGGGCCAAATCTCGTGCAGCCGTCCGCCAAAAGATCGGGGTCGCCGTGAAGCGCGGCAAATGGAAGCTTTGGGTTTTGCACCATGTAAACCTTGCCGTTTAGAAGTTTTTGCTTGGTTAGATAAAAGCTGCCTGCGATGCAGATCGTGCTAAGATCCTGCCCAAGCCCCATTTTGTGCGCGAGCCACAGCGAATGAGCGCCCGCATCTACGACTACGAAATCAGCGCTTAGTGAGAGTCTATTTGCGGTGCGGATATAGAACTTATCGCCTACTTTAGTGATGTTTTGAACTTCGGTGTTGAGGTACAGATCGCAGGTTTTGCCATCCACGTTTTTAGCGTTTTGCACAAAGGAATTCGCCATCGCGCCATAATCGATCGTCGTGTAAACTCCCGATTGCACGCCCATTGCTACGATATCCTCCGCTCGCTCCTCGCCGTGCCCGTCAAAAACTAACTTGGGCTCGATTTTTTTAAGTGCTTCCTTGTCGAAAAGCTGCAAATACGGATAAAGCTCTTTAAATTTCTCAAAGTGCTCTTTAATTAGCTCTACCTCGCTTTTACCCACGCCAAGAGCCATTTTCTGCCCCTGAAATAAAAATTTATTCTCATATCCGTGCTTTTGGCAATATTTCACGATCATATCCGCCTTGCGCTTGACTTCGGTCGCTTTTTGCAAGTCGTAGTTGGTCTCGATGTCGCCGCAATGAATCGTCTGGGAATTTGCACTGGCTTTAGAATTTAGCGTCGCAAGCCCTTCGTATTTTTCAAGTAGAGCGATATTTTTGATCTCGCTAAATTCTGCCAGCACGTACGCTAGCGCGCTGCCCGTGATACCGCCGCCTATGATGATTACGTCGTAATGTTTTTCTTGCATGCCCTTTCCTTATCGAATTTGGCTGCAATTGTGCGAAAATTTCGCTTAAAAGCTAGTTATAAAAGCGTGAATTTAGATGATTTTATATAAAATTCGCACCATTTCATTTTGGGAGTAGTATATGAAAAAATCGATTCTTGTCGGATTAAGTTTGATTATAGCCACGTCGCTGTGGGGCGCGGATAAGAAAGTTTATCGCCTTAAGCTAGCTCAGACTTACGAGCTTAGTATGCCTATCGTAGGCGATGTCGCCAAGCGTATGGCAGATCTTGCAGATAGTATGTCTGATGGCAGGCTGAAAATCAGCATCGACACGCCCAGCAAACATAAAGCACCTTTTGCGATCTATGATATGGTCAAAAACGGACAATACGATTTAGGCTATACTGCGAGCTACTATTATAAAGGCAAAAATAGCGCGAATATGCTGTTTACGACGGTGCCTTTTGGTATGACGAAAGATGAGCAACACGCTTGGTATTACTTCGGCGGGGGTAAGGAGCTAGCGGATAAATTCTATGCTAAAAGCAATCTAAAGGTCTTTAATATCCTAAATAGTGGCATGCAGATGGGCGGCTGGTTTAAAAAAGAGATTAATACGCTAGATGATTTAAAAGGGCTTAAATTTAGAATTCCAAGCTTTGGTGGGGAGGTTATGAGCCGCCTTGGCGTCGCAGTCGCTACGATACCGGTAGGTGAGCTATATATGGCGCTAGAGATGGGCACCATCGATGCGGTAGAGTGGGCAAGTCCTAGCTTTGATATACCTCTAGGCTTTCACAAGGTCGCAAATTACTATTATACGGGATGGCAAGAACCCGCTAGCGAGCAGCAGATCGTGATAAATCTACAAACTTGGCAGAAGCTTCCTAAAGACTTGCAAAATATCCTAGAGGCTTCGATCGCAAAGGCGCGCGAATACGCAGAAAACGAGACGTTTTATAAAAATGTAATAATTTGGGACGAGATCAAAAAGAAATATCCGAACGTTCAGATTCGCTCTTTTTCGCCTGAGATTATGCGTGCGCTTCGCAAGGCGACGGATGAAATTTTAGCCGAAGAAAGCGAGAAAAATCCCGATTTCAAAGAGATTTGGGAGAGCCAAAAGGCGTTTTTAGCTAAAGCTAGAACGTGGACGAAGATGGGTGATTTTACATATATCGAAAAAACTGGCGATGTTGAAGCCGAGCAGAATTTTACCGCTTCGGTGAAAAAAATCTCTGTTCCTGAGCCCGTAAATAGCGCAGCCAGCGAGATAAATGCAAGCACTACTGCACCAAAAAACGAGGATAATCAGACGAAATAGTACTTCATTTTTTAGCTGCGTTTTTATGCCGCGCGGCTAAACTAAGCGCCAGATAAAGGTGTATGCGGCTTAAATTTGATCGGCAATTTTAGGCGAGGCGCGGGTGATTAAAATGCGGGCGATTTACTTATTGCAGCTGTGTAGCTCAGAGTATCTTTCAAATTTTAATTTATGAAAGCGGCGATGAAATTTTATCGCTGCTTTAGCATTTAAGTTAAGGCACGGAATTTGCATCGCTGCGTTTAAAGCCAAATTTAAAAGCCGCTCGGTCGCCGCCGCACAAGGCTAGAATTTTAGAAAGCTTTGAGCTTCCTCTTTTTGTCTTATTCTTTTATCTCTTATGTTATTTAATCTTGATATTTTGCCGTGCTTGCTTGCGGGTGACATTGAGCGAGAGAGAATTTAATCTTGCTTTTTCATTTCGCGTAGTTAGCGGAGGAGCTTTGGCGAAGCGCGCCAATCTGAGATTTTAAATTAGTAGCGTTCATAAATTCCATATTTTAAAATTTTAGCGCTTTTATCTTGCAAATGCCGCTTTTAAATGAAATTTGCTTCGGGTTTTCTTTCTATATAAAAGCGGCAAACTTCAAATAAAATGCAAAATTTTAAAATTTACACGCTTAAATATCACAAGTAAGGAGAATTTAAAATTTTTTCCTTCGGAGATTAAGTAAAAAGCGCGTTAGAAAAAATTTTATAGGTCAAATTCCATTTTAAGCGATTGCAGATTTAAAGCTTGTATGCAAATACTTTTAAAGCCTGCTCTAGTTAGAATTTATCACTAAACTAGACGGGCTCAGCCTTGGAATTTCACCGCGCCAATTTTAAAATTTTGCGCGAGTTAGGCTTAAAATTTTAAAATTCGATTCTACCTGCAAAAACTCTTAAATTTCATGGCTTAAAATTTTGATGGAGAATTTTGTCGCAACGCTACTTTTGGGCGCACGATAAAATTACGCGGCATGCAAAAGCCGCGTAGAATATTGAACTAGGCTCGCTGCTGCAAGCCTAGCGGGTGTCGCAAGTTAAAAAGGCGCTATTGCAAAGCGTAAAATTTTATTTCAAAGTCCTAAAAAGCTCCACGCCGTCAAGCTGCTCCCACGGATATTCGTCGTTTCCGACCTGTCCGCGTGCGGCTACGTCGGCGTAGAGAAAGCTTTCTTTGCCGGGGCGATCAAGACCGAATTTATCTATGATCCAGCGCGGCGTGAGCGGGAATTTTTCAAGTACGAAAGCGGACAACTCATCGTCGCTCGCCGCGCCTAAATTCGTCCCCATGCAATCGACGCTGACGCTGACGGGCTTTGCGACGCCGATTGCGTAGCTGAGCTGGACGATGCATTTTTTCGCAAGTCCTGTTGCAACGATATTTTTAGCGATGTAGCGCGCCGCATAAAGCCCGCTGCGATCGACCTTGGTGTAGTCCTTACTACTTTGAGCGCCGCCGCCGATCGGGCTGTAGCCGCCGAAACTATCTACGATCAGTTTGCGCCCCGTTAGGCCGCTGTCGTGAAGCGAGCTGTGATTTACGTAGCGGCCGGTCGGATTGATGTAGATGATTGTTTTACTTTTGTCATAAAGCTCCTTCGGAAGCCTCGCCGAATCGATTAAATTTCCGATCAGATCTCGGACGCGCTCGATACTCATGCTCTCCACGCATGGCGCGGAAACCACGATCGTATGGATGCTTTGCGGTTTGCACTCCTCAAAATTGCTCTTCGTGCCGTAATCGACGCTAACCTGCGTCTTAATATCGACGCCAAGCTCGTTGGGATGGGATTTTGCGTAGGCATAAACGTGATCGCAAAGAAGCCTCGCGTAGGTGATCGCCGCCGGCATAAAATTTTTCGTTTCGCAGCTTGCGAAACCGAACATTATGCCCTGATCCCCCGCTCCGATCTCGCCGCCCTCTTGATCGACGCCTTGGTTGATGTCGGGGCTTTGCTGGTTTAAAAATACGTCCACTTGCAGATCCTGCGGATGCAGGCACTGTGCGCGCGTGAAATGAGGGTTGTCGTTGTAGCCGATCTTGCTAAGCGCGCCCTTTACGATGTGGCGGTAATCATCGTGGGTAAAATCGATCTTGGCGTTTACTTCGCCGCCGATTACTACGTGTTTGCCTGCGATGAAAACCTCCGCTGCGACGCGCCCGTTTGGATCTTGTTTTAAAATTTCATCCACAATGCTGTCCGCGATGATATCGGCGCACTTATCCGGATGTCCGGGGCTTACTACTTCGCTTGTGAAAAGATACATATCTGCTCCTGATTAAAATTTCGGGGCATTTTATCTAACGAGGTTTTAAGATTGACTAAAAATTACGAAATTCCGCTCAAATTTAAATGTGCTTAAATAAAATTTCGATATATTTCAAACGACGTTTTGATTGAAAGGTAAAAAATGAGTTCGATTCAAAAATTAGTAGCCAGCTACAAAGATAAAAATCTAGTTCTGCGCATAGTTACAGGTTTGATAATAGGAGCTATTTTGGGCTTTGCTGCGCGTTCGACGGCGGGCGATATTGCGGCAGAGCACGCTTCGTTTTTAATAAACGTAGTAGCTTTTGGTGAAATTTTAGGAAATTTATTTGTAGGTGCCCTTAAAGCGGTAGCTCCGATTTTAGTTTTTATCTTGATTTTAAGCTCAATCGTAAATAAACAATACGGCAGCGCAAGCGGCTTAAAACGCGTGGTTGTTCTATATATCGTAGGCACCTTTTTAGCCTCGTGCGTGGGGGTAGCAGCCAGCTTTTTATTCCCGACTCAGCTTGCTCTAAGCAATGTCGGCGCGGCGGAAAATGCGGTCCCTGCGAGCGTTTGGATCGTGCTAAAAGATCTGCTTTTTAAAGTCGTAGATAATCCGCTAAACGCTATCGCGCACGGAAACTACGTAGGAATTTTAACCTGGGCGATAGGTCTTGGCGTCGCGCTTAAATTTTGTACTAATGAAACAAAGAAAATTTTTACCGATCTGAGCGAAGCGGTAACCAAAATCGTGCAGTTTGTAATCCAACTCGCGCCGTTTGGAATTTTCGGCCTAGTAGCTTCTACCGTGTATCAAACCGGCGTCGATGCGCTGCTTGGATACGCGCGAATCGTAGTCGTGCTAGTAGGCGCGATGGCGTTCGTAGCCCTCGTGGTAAATCCACTCATCGTCTTTGCGGTGATTAAGAAAAATCCATATCCGCTCGTATTTACCTGCCTACGCGAAAGCGGCCTCACGGCGTTTTTCACCCGCAGCTCGGCGGCGAATATCCCGGTAAATTTAAATTTATGCAAAAAGCTCGGTATCAGCGATGAGCTAAGCTCGATCTCGATCCCTTTGGGAGCTACGATAAATATGGCGGGCGCTGCGGTGGTAATCGCGATCTTGGCGCTTGCTGCGGCTCATACGCTTGGCGTGCGCCCCGATTTTTGGACGGCGCTGCTGCTTTGCGTGGTCTCGGCAGTCGGTGCGTGCGGCGCTAGCGGCGTGCCAGGCGGCTCATTGATGCTGATACCGCTTGCGTGTTCGCTCTTTAATATCTCAAACGATATCGCAATGCAGGTAGTCGCGATCGGCTTTATCATCGGCGTGATCCAAGACTCTGTAGAAACCGCGATTAATAGCTCTACCGACGTGATTTTTACGGCGATCGCGTCGCAAAGTATGCAAAAATAACTCACCTTAAAATTTACCGCGATTTCCGCTAGGGCGGCGGATCTCGCGGTTTTTAAAATTTTACTTATTCTTTTTTGATAAAATTATCCAAAAATTTTAAAAGGAAATCGATGAATTGGAATTTAGGCGAGCTGTTTGCAAACGAAGCGGAATTTAGCGCTGCGATAGATAGCGCGGCCGCGCAGGCTAGGTATTTTGAGCTTAAATTTAAAGATAAGCTGCACGCCCTTAGCGCGGAGGAATTTTTAGGCGCGCTTGAACTTTATGAGAGCATCAGCGAGCAGATCGGCAAGATAATGAGCTTTGCACATCTTAGCTTTGCGCGAGATACGAGCCTTGGAGCGCAGCAGGCCAAGACAGAGCAAGCTTGCAACGACATTTCGCAGAGCCTACTCTTTTTCGAGCTTGAATTTAACGAGCTGGACGCCGCAAAACAGGACGAGTTTATCACAGGGGGCGGGAGATTTAGATATTATTTGAGCCTACTTAAGCAGCGCAAAGCCCACCAGCTAAGCTTGCCGCAAGAAAGCGTGCTTTTAAAAACTTCGCCCGTAAGCGGCGAGGCGTTTTCGCGACTTTTTGACGAGAGCATGGCGCGGATGAGCTTTGATTTTCGCGGGCGCAAGCTCGGCGAGGAGGAAATTTTAAGTCTGCTTCATAGCTCTGATCGCGAGGTGCGAAAGGACGCCGCAGCCTCGCTAAGTGCGGTGCTAGAGCAAAACTCTCACCTGCTTGGCTACATCTACAATATGATCAAAACCGATCTTAAAATTCGCTGCGAGCTGCGCGGCTACGATAAAGCTGAGGCGGTGATGCACGAGGAAAATCAGATAAACATCGCAAGCGTCGATGCGCTGATCGCAGAGACGGAGCGAAGCTTCGGTCTAGTCGGCAAATTTTACGCCAAAAAGCGCGAAATTTTAGGCTACGACGCGCTGTATGATTACGACAGATACGCGCCTCTTGGGGGCGACGAGAGCGAGTTTAGCTTCGAGCAGGCTAAGCAGATCGTGCTTGCGGCATTTGAAAAATTCAGCCCGAAATTTAAGCAGATCGCGCTGATCGCGTTTGAGCGAAACTGGATCGACGCGATGCCTGCGCAAAATAAGCAAAGCGGCGCGTTTTCGCATTCCGGCTCGCGCGACACGCACCCTTTTGTACTTTTAAATTTCACGCGCAAGCGCCGCGACGTATTTACCCTCGCGCACGAGCTGGGGCACGCGATACATCAGTATCTAAGCTACGGCGTGGGCTATTTTAACTCCTTCACGCCGCTAACGACGGCTGAGACTGCGTCGGTTTTCTGCGAGATGCTGGTGTTTGATTATATGCGCGAAAATTTTTCAAATTTAAACGGCTCGCCAAATTTAAAAATCACCGCCGCCTCGGACGGCTCGCAAAATTTAAAGTACGACGCTTCGCAAGAGGCTCAGGGCGGTAAAATTCCAAACGAGCGCGCCGTAAAACAGGCCGCTTCGCAAGGTTCTGCGGGTTCGTGCGAGCTTGCAGCGCGCGATACGGATACGCCATCGCAGACTGCAAGCGATAAGGCCGCGCTGCGAGCGATGCTCGCGGCAAAGATCGAGGATATCTTCGCGACGCTTTACCGCCAGATCGGATTTACGACCTTTGAGCGGCGCGTGCATGAAAGCGCGGATGAGCTAAGCACGGGACAGATCGATGAGCTTTGGATGGAGGAGTCGCGCAAGATGTTTGCGGGCGAGCTGATCTTGCAGGATCATTACAAAAGCTGGTGGAGCTACATCCCGCACTTCATCCACTCGCCGTTTTACTGCTACTCCTACGCCTACGCGCAGCTTTTGGTGCTCGCGCTTTACGGGCTGTATAAGAGCGGCAAGCTCGAAAATTTCGTTCAAATTTACACCGAGTTTTTAAGCTCGGGCGGCAGCGACGAGCCGCAAAAGCTGGTGGCGAAATTCGGCTTTGACATCAATAAAAGCGAGTTTTGGCGCATCGGCATAGAGCAGGTCGCGGCGCTTGTAGATGAGTTTGTGAGGGGTTAGGATGATAGATAAAATTTTAAAAGACGATAAATTTATCGCTGCGAGCAGCACACATATAGGCGCGGTTTTGGACTACGTTTTGGCTCTTGGATGCGGATTTGGCATCGTTGCGAGGACGGATCAGATAAAATTTGACCCGCCGCTGCCGGAGGAAATTTTAAAAAGCTTCAAAATGCCCGCGATCTTTTTGCAGCTGGAGGAATACACGCTTTCTAGCGCGCATCTTAGCAAGGATGAGCTGGTTTTCGAGGCGGGTTTCGGGCCGCAGGATTTTGCAAGTACGCTTAGCGTGCCGTTTTACGCGGTTTTGCAGATCGTCGTGGACGGCAAGCCCATCGCGGTAAATTTCTCCCAGCCCGAGTCCGAGTGGCTTAAGCGCGAAAAATCGCGTAAAATTTTCTCAAAATGAGCGATATTTTAGAAGGTCTTAATCCCGCTCAGCGCGAGGCTGCGAGCCACGTGGACGGAGCTATGTTAATCTTAGCGGGTGCAGGCAGCGGCAAAACCAAAACGATCACCGCGCGCCTTGCCTACTTGCTCTCAAACGGCGTGCCTGCGGAAAATACTCTCACGCTTACGTTTACGAACAAAGCCGCCGCCGAGATGCGCTCGCGAGCGCTTAATCTGATAAGCGGGCTAAATTTAAGCAACGTGCCGCTTCTGTGCACCTTTCATAAATTTGGGCTTCTGTTTTTGAAATTTCATATTAGCGAGCTTGGGCGTAGCGCAAACTTCCAAGTAATCGATACCGACGATAAGAAAAAGATCATCAAGGGCTTTGAGATAAATTTGCCCACGTCGCTATTAGCGGCCAAAATTTCAACTTACAAAAATTCTCTGATCGCCCCCAAAGATATCGACGAGCTTCTAAAGGGCGAAGATGACGAGCTAAGCAGGATGTATAGCGGATTTTACGCGCATTGCGCTGATGCATATAAGCGCTACGAGGCGTATTTGGCGACGAATAATCTGGTGGATTTCGATGATCTGCTGATATTGCCGTATAAAATTTTAAACGCGAATGAGCGATTATGCGATGAAATTTCGCGCCGTTACGCTTATATCACGGTGGATGAGTATCAGGACACCAACGACATTCAATTCAAGCTGCTGCAAAAGCTCTGCACCGCGCACGAAAACCTCGCGGTAGTGGGCGATGACGATCAGAGTATCTACGGCTGGCGCGGCGCGCGGATAGAAAATATTCTAAATTTTAAAGATCTGTTCTCAAACGTAAAATTTATCAAACTCGAGCAGAACTATCGCTCCACAGATGAAATTTTAAATGCCGCCAACGAGCTTATCTCGCATAACAAAAACCGCCTCGGCAAGAGCCTTACTAGCATGAACGGCGGCGGCGAAAAGATCGAAATTTTGCGCTCGGACGAGGAGGGTATCGAGGCGGCAAAGATCGCAGAAGCCATCAAAAAGCTGCTTTCAAGCGGCGTAGCGCCCTCTCAAATCGCCGTGCTTTACCGCGTAAACGCTCTTTCGCGCGCGCTGGAAGAGGGGCTGAATCGAGCCAAAATCCCGTACAAAATGGTAGGCGGTGTGAAATTTTACGAGCGCGCCGAGATCAAGGATACGATCGCCTATCTACGCTTAGCAAATGACGAGCACGACGACTTTTCGATGAGGCGGATCATAAACGTGCCCAAGCGCGGCATCGGCAAGGTCTCGCTGGCAAAGCTCGAGGAGCTTTCGCGCCTGAGGCTTATCAGTCTATTTGACGCCTTTAGCGAGCCGGACGCAGGGCTTAGCGCCAAGGCGGCGCAGGCTCTAGCGGAGCTTAAAAGCGGCATCGCTTCTATCTCCGCGCTAGCCGATACGATCAAAAAAATAGACGCGCTGGAGCCCGCTTTCGGGCTAAAGGCCTACTATGCTTCGCTGCCCGACGGCGCCGATCGCGTTGCAAACATTGACGAGTTTTTGGCGATGCTGAAGGACGAGGCGAGCAATAAGCCCGATTTTGATCTGGCGGAATTTTTAAACGAGCTGAGCCTTCTTAGCGATCAGGACGCCATCATGGGCGATGCGATAAATATAATGAGCGTGCACGCGAGCAAAGGACTTGAGTTTTCGCACCTTTTCGTAATCGGACTGGAGGAGGGCTTTTTCCCGCTTTTGGGCGATAGTAGCGACATTGAGGAGGAGCGCAGACTCGCATACGTAGCGATTACGCGCGCCAAACGCACTCTCACGCTTAGCTTTGCCGCTAGCCGCTTTTATCGCGGCAAGCGCGAGAGGCTTGATGCGAGCAGGTTTATAGCCGAGGCGGGTTTGGTGGCTAAAGAGCCTCCGCGCGAGCAAAGTAGCAGCTTTAGCAAGGGCGAGCTGATCAAACACAAACTATTTGGGATCGGACAGATCACGGCGGTAAACGGCGATCGGCTCACTATAAATTTCGGCGGAATTTCGCGCGTGATAATGTCGAATTTCGTAGAAAAGATCGGCTCTTATGAATAGATTGTTTTTGGCGGACAAGCCCGCGGGTATCGGCAGCAATAAATTTTTAAGCGTTCTTAAGCGCAAATACGGCGTGAAAAAGGCGGGCTTTAGCGGCACGCTCGATCCTTTCGCAAGCGGCGCGCTGATCGTGGCATTCGGGCAATACGCGCGCTTTTTTAGATTTTTAAAAAAGGAGCCAAAAGTTTACACTGCGACGCTGTGGTTGGGCGCGCAAAGCCCAAGCGGCGATAATGAAAACATAGGGCGCGTGGAGCAAATTCCGCCGCTTTCGCGCGAGGTTTTAGACGTCGCGATGGCGCAAATGCGCGGCGAGATAAAATTTATCCCGCCCGCTTTCAGTGCCAAAAAAATTAGCGGTGTGCGCGCATACAAGCTCGCTCGCGCGGGCGAAGAGGTGAGCTTGAAAGAGAGCTCGATGCGGGTTTTTGAAGCCGAAATTTTAAGCTACGCTCACCCCTTCGTGAGCTTTCGCGTCGCACTCAGCGAAGGCGGCTACGTGCGCTCTTTTGCGCAAATTTTTTCAGAAAAGCTGGGCGTTTGCGGTACGCTAAGCGCGCTTAGGCGGGAGAGCGAGGGGGCTTTTTGTTTGCAAGATCCGCGTTTTGCGGATGAGGCGACGCTAAATCCGCTCGAGTTTTTGGATCTCGCGCCGAACTTTTACGACGGCGACGCGCGCGACGTGATCCTGGGCAAGAAGCTTGCCGCAAAGGATCTGGCGAGCCGCGCGGACGGCCGCTACCTGCTTATCTGCGGCGATTTTTACTCGATCATCGAGATTGGCGCGGGCGAGGTGAGGTATCTTTGGAATGACGTTCCGATCGCGGGCGGCGCGTTTTAAGCCGCGGCCCCAGCCTGCGGCGGAATTTTGATCGGGCGGCCCTGGCTTGAAATTTGAGCGGTTATAAATACGGCGCGTTTTAAATTTGCTCGCATAGCGCGCCGCTATGCGCGGTTAAATTTTACCTCGGACGGCGGGATTGCGCTCTTTCGTTGCGCACGGATCGCAAAATCGGCATCGGGCGGAGTAAATTTAAAATTTAAACATGCGGCTCCGTAGGCAGCGCTCGCTCGCGAAAGGCATAAATCCGCGGGGGCTAAATTTAAACGCGGCGAAGCGGCGTTTAAATTCGCTTTTGCCGCGCGATGACGACGCGCCGCGAGATTAAAATTTCTCGATTTAAAAAGCGCGCAGGTTGGAGTTTGTCGCGGCACGGTAAGCAGTCTTTGCCGAGTGAAATTCTGGCTCGCGGTAATGCGTAGTTTGCGACGATGGTTTTGATTTTGCGGCGCACCGCTAAGCTAAATTTACGATCTATCGCAGCGCGGCTAGAATTTTGCTGGCTCGGAATTTTAATCGCTAAGATATATTTGCGCCGCGGGTTGAAATTCGGCCGTATGCGTTGCGGATCTAAATTTCGCGCTTTATAAAATTTACGTATCGGGCGCCGCGATTGCGGGTTAAATTCCTAGGGGCGCACTTCACGGTGCACGGATTAAAATTTTAATCGCGCCAGATGGGCTTGTTGCAGGCTAAATTTAACGCAAACGCGCAAGGCGCAGAAGGAGTAAAATTTTGAAAGCTTATGCAAAGATCAATGTTTTTTTAAAAGTCGTCGGCACGCGCGGCGGTTACCACGAGATCGCCTCGCGCTTCGTGCTGCGCAGGGAGCTTTTTGATGAGATAAGCTTCGAGCGCGCGAGCGGCTTTGCGCTTGAATGCGGCGCCGCACAGATCGCGGATAATATAATTTTAAAAGCCAAGGCGGCGCTCGAGCAGGCGGGCTTTGCGCGCGAGCTTGCGGATTTTTTCAGCTCGCACAAGATCGTGCTTAAAAAACGTATTCCGATCGGTGCGGGTCTTGGTGGCGGCAGTAGCGATGCGGCGGCGTTTTTGCGGCTTGCAAACGAGGAATTAAGCTTAAAAATTCCGCGCGAGCGGCTTATTTCGATTGCGCAAAATATCGGTGCAGACGTCGCGTTTTTTGTTAGCGGGCTTGAGGCTGCGAACGTGCGCGGTATCGGTGAGATCATCGAGCCTTTCGAGGACCGGCTACCCGCGATCGAAATTTTAACGCCCGCGATCTTTTGCTCCACCGGCGCGGTTTATAATGAGTTTCGCGCAAGCTTTATGCAAAACATAAATGCCGCGCAGGCGCAAGAGATGTTGCGTTTAAGCAGTGAGCAGCTGCTGGCGCGATACGACGGCTTTCGGCTAAACGATCTTTTCGCGCCGTGCATAAAGCTATATCCGCAGATGAGCAAGTATCGCGATATGTTTCTAAGCGGCAGCGGCAGCAGCGTGTTTTTCTTAAAATAAGAATTCCAAGGCGCGCGGTTAAAATTTAAAAGCTAAATTTAAAGGTAAAATTTAAAATTTCGCTCGCCCGCTTTTAAATTTAAGCAAAAACGGGCTAAGCTTAGGACCAAATTTAGAAGGAAAAAGATGAAAGAACTGAGTAAAAATCGCAAGGCGTTTCACGATTTTACGATACTTGAAAGCTTTGAAGCGGGCATCGTGCTAAAGGGTAGCGAGGTCAAAGCTTTGCGCGCGGGTAGGGGCAATCTCAAAGATAGCTTTTGTCGCGTGATCCGCGGCGAGCTGTTTTTGCTAAATGCGCATATCAGCTATCTTGAAAGCACAAACGCCCACTTTCGTCCAGACGAAGGGGCGGCGCGAAAGCTTTTGATGCACCGAAAACAGATCGATAAGCTTCTGGGCGCGGTTAGCAAAGAGGGTCTTACCATCGTGGTTTTATCGCTGTATCTCAATGATAAAAACCGCGTAAAGGCGCGTATCGCTTTGGCTAGTGGCAAAAATCTGCATGACAAGCGCGAATCGCTAAAGCGCAAGGAAGCCGACCGCGAAGCGCAAAGCGCGATGAAGCGATACGACAAGCATTCATTTTAAATTCACAAAACTTTGGTTAAAATGCGGGCTTAAATTTAAACCCGAAGGAAATGCAATGAAGAAATTTTTACTATCATGTTTGGCGATTTTTGTTTTAAGTGGCTGCGGAGATGATTCGCAGAAAAAGACGGGCTCTGCTGGCGAGAATCCTGCCGCGAGCGAGAATCAGATGGCAAAAAATTCTGCTCAAGATAAAAATGGCGAGCGTATTGGCGGAGAAAGTGGCGAGGAGGTAGCTTTTACGCCGTTTAAAACGGGCGAGCGCCTTACGCTTAAAAGCGTCGTAGGCGGCGAGGTAACGATTGAGCGGACAGAAAAGGGCTTTAAGCTTGCGGACAGCGATAAAATTTTAATGTTTGATATTTTCGGTACTTACTGTCAGCCATGCCGCATCGAAGCGCCGCATCTGATGGACTTTCAGTTAAAAAATTCCGCGGATTTTCTAATGGTCGGCTTGATTTATTTTGAGGACATTACGGACGCGCAGGTGATCGAAAATTTTACGAAAAAGTTTAATGCGTATTATTTCATCTCCAATTCAAAACAAAATGAGCGTATAGTAGGTCAAATTTTAAGCGACATCGGTTATCGCCACGCGCTTTCGATCCCTTTTAAGGTAGTACTTAAAGATGGAAAATATCAAAGGCTTACCGACATTAACGAGGGTGATGAGCGGGGCAAGCCGTATTACTTAGGTATGGTCGATACCGATGTGATAAAAAGCGATATCGCCAGGATAAAAAATGGCAACTAAAACCGGCGTGCAGATTCACACTCGCGCCAAAACAAAATCTTTCGTGCCTCGCCCGTATAAGGTGATTTTACTAAACGACGACGTGACGACGATGGATTTCGTGGTTTATATTTTGATGGAGATTTTTGCTAAAAACTTTAACGATGCTGTAGATTTAATGATGAAAGTTCATAAGCAGGGTCGCGCGGTTTGCGGCGCGTATCCTAAAGAGATAGCCGAGTGCAAGCAACAAGCGGTTTTACAAGCGGCAAAGGCCGCAGGATTCCCTCTTAGATGTGAGATCGAAGAGGATTAAATTTAAAGGAAAGCAATGATAGGATTTTTTTTAAACAAACATTTTGAACAAGCAATCAGCGTCGCAAACGACGGCGAGGACGAATATATCACCACTTCGCACGTAGTTTATGCGATTTTTAAATACAATAAGCCCTTTCACGGGCTCATCGCCAAAGAAATTCCGGATATTAACTATCTAAATATCTTGGATAATTTGGGCGGGCTTTTGGATATGATGCCTAAATCAAGCGGTAAGGATCCGGCGCAGACGATAGAATTTAAGCAGTTCTATACTGAATTAAATAACGCTAAAGAGCCTAAAAACGAGCTTGATTTTATGCTTAAAATTCTAAATGATAAGGAAAACGACTGCACTAAAATTTTAAATCACTACGGTATCAATGCTGCGATTTTTGAGCTCATCGTGCGAAAGTACAAATCCGCTTTCGATCACCGTGATGAGGTCGTTTCTCGCGACGAAGCCGCAGCGATTAAGCTAAACTCATACGATATCGATGATATCACGCATGCGATGAATTACGACGAAAGCCGTAGGCAGTGGCAGAATACGGAATTTGAGCCTGCGTTTGAGGGCGAAAAGGACGCGATAAACGAGCGCGATATTAAAAAGGACTCGCCTAGTTCACTTTATACAGCAAACCTCAATAAAATCGCGCTTGAGGGCAAGATCGATCCACTCATCGGACGCGAAAAAGAGATCGAAAAGACGCTACAAACCCTCTGTCGCCGCAAGAAAAATAATCCGATCTTAGTGGGCGAAGCAGGAGTTGGTAAAACCGCGATCATCGAGGGTATCGCGCTAAAAATCGTCCGCGGCGAAGTGCCAGAAAAGCTAAAAAATAAGGTGATTTACGCCCTTGATGCTGGCTCGCTGATCGCAGGCACTACGTTGCGCGGGGAGTTTGAAGAGAGACTAAAAGATCTCATAGACGAGTTTAGCGCTAATCAAAACGCGATTTTATTTATCGATGAAATTCACACGATCGTTGGCGCAGGCACGGGCAATCGCAACGAACTTGATATGTCAAACATCCTAAAACCTTCGCTTGCAAGCGGCGAGCTATCGGTCATCGGCGCTACTACATACGGCGAATACCGCTCGTTTTCGCAGGATAAGGCGCTTAGTCGCAGGTTTTGTAAGATCGATGTAAGCGAGCCTAGCATTGACGATAGCGTCAAAATTTTAAAAGGCGTAGCCAAAAAATATGAGGAATTTCACGGCGTAAAATTTAGCGACGAAATTTTGCGAGATAGCGTAACGCTTGCTAAAAAATATCAAAACGATAAATTCCTTCCCGATAGTGCCATTGATCTCATCGACGAGGTGGGTGCGAGTTTTGCATTTAAGCCGCATGAAGCTCCGCTTGAAATCAGTAAGGATGATTTAGTAAATACGCTTTCTATTAGCGCGAATATCGCAAATTTAAGTAGTAGTGTCGATAATAAACAAGTACTAAAAAATCTGGAAGCCAATATCAAGCGTGAAATTTTCGGTCAAGATGAAGCGGTTAGCAGTCTTTGTAAGGCGCTTCTACGCTCTTACGCCGGGCTTGGAGGCGCAAGCTCCCCAATCGGCGTATTTTTGTTCGCAGGTAGTAGCGGTGTGGGCAAAAGTGAGCTAGCCAAGGTCTTAGCCGCACAGCTTGGAGTGCATTTTGAACGCTATGATATGAGTGAATATATGGAAGCTCACAGCGTCTCTAGGCTCATCGGAGCACCTCCTGGATACGTGGGCTTTGAAAACGGTGGAATTTTCACGAATAACATCAAAAAGCACCCCTACAGCGTCATTTTATTTGATGAGGTAGAAAAAGCTCATCCTAGCATGACGAATATTTTTTTAGGAATTTTCGATAACGCAAGTCTTACCGATAACAACGGCGTTACGACCGATTTTAAAAATACGATCATAATAATGACGTCGAATTTAGGCACGAAAGAAGCGCCGCAAGTTGGATTTACGAAGGACGAGAGCTATAAAGTAGATAGTGCCATAAAAAGCTTTTTTGCGCCGGAATTTCGCAATCGTATCGATAAAATCATAAATTTTAACCGCTTAAGCGGCGAAATTTTAGAAAAGATCGTGGATAAAACTATCGGCGAGCTAGAGTCGCAGCTAAAAAACGTAAAGATTAGCCTAAATAAGGAAGCAAAAGATTTGATTATCTCGCGTGGCTATTCGGACGAGTTTGGAGCGCGAAATTTAAAGCGCGAGATCAGCTCTCAGATCAGCGATCATATAAGCGGTGAGCTGCTTTTTGGCGCGCTGCAAGAGGGTGGCTTAGTTAGCGTGAGCGTAAAAGATGGCGAGCTAAGCTTTAGCTTTGCTTCTACGCCTTTGCCGCAGATAGAAAAAAAGCAACCCGCACTAGCTCAAAGCAGCGTCGTTAAATAATGGCTCAGTTTTACGATTTTCCAGATCCTATGGATGCGCCCGATTTTGCGCCGCTTGCAAGTGGCGGCGATCTGAGCGAGGATTGTTTGCTTAGCGCTTATAGCGCAGGGATATTTCCGTGGTTTAGCGAGGATGAGCCGATTTTATGGTGGTCGCCCAATCCGCGCGCAGTGCTTGATCCGCGTGAAGTGCGTGTGCAAAAGTCCATTAAGCCCTATCTTAAGAGATATGACGTTAAATTTGACGCGAATTTTAAGGGCTTCATCGAGCGCTGCAAAGACGTACGAAAAAAAGAGAGCGACGGCACGTGGATCAGCGAGCAGATCGTGCAGGCTTACTCGCGTTTGGCAGCAGACGGCTACGCTCACAGCGTTGAGGCATACGAAGATGGCGAGCTTGTGGGTGGGCTATACGGGCTAATTTTTGGGCGGGTGTTTTGCGGCGAGAGTATGCTGAGCCTAAAGAGCAACGCTTCGAAAGTCGCGCTGATTAGGCTTTGTGAGGTGCTTGCAAATTTCGGCTTTCTAATCGATTGTCAGATTATGAACGAGCATCTGAAATTTATGGGTGCTAAAGAGATGCCGCGAGCGGAATTCCTCGCTCTATTTGCTGAGCTTAGTGCGCAAGATAGCGGCTTTGAGCGCTTTGCGGATCTTAAAGTTCCGCGCGGAGCGCAGCATTGAGTCAAAGCTTGAGATGCAGCAGCGTAAAAAATGCGCGGAATTTAGAATTTTAAAGAAATAAGATGTGGCAAAGAGATAAAAGCTCCTCGGTCGGTATGATTATTGTGATGTTTATATTCGTGCCGGCGGCGCTTTTTGTATTTTTGGCGATTTTATATTTTTGGGGCAGCACTGAGCGCAAGCTACCGCGCCTGGATGTCAATGAAACCAACAGCGCGATCCGCGGCGCGATAATCGCAAAAGATAACTACGTCGCGGCAAATTCCGTCAAACTCTACAAAGTTAGCGTCGATGCGCGCAGCATCGATAAAAACAAGCTTGATCTTTTCGTGCGGTTATACTGCATCTACACGGGCGATAGTGAAAAGCGCGTCAAAAGCGCGATCGAGGGCTCTGGCGGCACGACCGTGCTGTCGTATAAGATCGACGCCAAAACCGCCGTGCATCTAAAAGAGCTTGCGTATAAGCTAAATTTAAAAAAGGTCTTCGTCAGCTTCATAGGCGCAAACGGCAGGCTAAATCCTCCTATCCGCATGAGCGTGACCGAAAGCGGCGAGAAGCGCAGCTACAATGTCGGTGATTCGCTAACTCCGTTAATCGGCTATATCAATAAAAAAGAGGTTGATGGTATCACCAAGGTTAGCGGAATTAAGGGGATCGAGAAGTACTATGAGTATTATCTAGCGCCGGTTAGAGATGAGTTTATCGTGGGTCCGCGCGATATAGGCGGCAACATCATTCTAGAGCGCAGTAGCAAAAAAACGGGCAGGATCGACGGCTATAACGTCCGCCTAAGCGTGCCGCTAACGCTGCAAAGAAAGATAGAGCGCATAAGCGATGAGGGCGCTGATAATTACGATGCGCGAGAAATCGTTGTGGGCATTATGAACTCCAAAACGGGCAAAATTTTATCCCTTGCGACCAATGCCCGCTATGACCCCTCAAACATCACGAAAAACGATCTTAAGAATTTAAATTTTACCGCGAGCGAATACGCCTACGAAGTGGGCTCGATTATGAAGCCGATAATTTTCGCAATCGCCTATGATGCCAAAGCCGTCAAACCGGGCGAGATCATCAACACCTATAACGGCAGCTATAAGCTTGGTACTCGCACGATCCGCGACACGCACCCGGCTAAGCAGATGAGCGGCGAGGAGATCATCATCCACAGCTCAAATATCGGAATGATTAAAATTTCAGAGCGGCTGGAGGGGCAGGCTATTTATGATGGGCTGATGAACTTCGGTATGTCGCAAAAAACGGGTATCGATCTGCCGTATGAGCAAAGCGGAAATATCCCAAGCATCAAAAGCCTGAATAATAAAATTTACAAAGCCACGATCAGCTACGGCTACGGCGCGCAGATGACCTTCCTTCAGATGCTCAATGCCTATACCGTCTTTAACAACGGTGGCGTCATGATTAGCCCGCGCCTAGTGGAAAATTTAGAAAATAACGGCAAAACTTACACCGTTAACGAAAGCGAAACCCATCAGGTCATCTCTAAACCTACCGCTGACGTAATAAAAGGAATTTTAATTAAAACGGTCGAGAGCGGCACGGGGCGCAAAGGGCGGGTAGCGGGGCTGCAAATCGGCGGCAAGACGGGCACTGCGCGCATCGCCAAGGGAGGCGGCTATTCGAGCGCCTATAACAGCTCGTTTTTCGGCTTTGCCAACGACGCGGACACCAGCTACACGATCGGCGTTTTGGTGCGCGAGCCTAAAAGGGGCAGCTACTACGCCGCTCAAAACGCGCTGCCGATATTTAAGCGGGCGGTAGGAATTTTGATAGAAGAGGGCTATCTAAAGCCCGCAGCCGACGCAAACGCTACGCAAAAGGTCGAGATCAAGGATGAGGCAGTTGAAATTAAAGATTAAATTTGCTAAATTTCGCGAGGTTTTTTGAAATTTTGCGGCTTGCGACTATGAAAATTCGTGGAATTCGGCGCGGCTTTTTGAAATTTTACGGCGTTTAAATCTTATGGCACAGAATTTTGGCGGCATAGAATTTCGCGGCGTAAATTTTAACGGCACGGCGATAGAATTTTATCGCGATGCGGGATTTTGGCGCGGTAGTAAAATTTTATCACGGCTTGAAATTTTGCATGGCGCTGCTCGCTGCACTAAAGCAACTGAATTTTATCGTGATGCGAAATTCGGTGCGGCATAAAATTCCGTATCAAGGCAAAATTTTAAATTTGCCGCCGTGCAAATAAGCGCAAGTAAAACGGCGAGCGAGCCTGCAATGTTAAATTTTAAGACGCGCAATGTATCTGCGCGAGTATGAAATTTAGCGAGTTTGAGAGCGAGATTTAACGATGAAATTTAACGCAAAGAAAAGAGGAAAATATGAAAGCAAATGAGGGAAAAATGAAAATAGCGATAATCGGGCTTGGCTACGTTGGGCTTCCTTTGGCGGCGGCGTTTGCCGCAAAACACGAGGTCGTGGGCTTTGACGTAGCTCAGGACCGCATAGACGAGCTGCGCGGCGGGCACGATCGCACGCTGGAGCTTAGCCAGGAGGAGCTTACTGCGGCGATTCAAAACGGGCTTAAATTTAGCGCGAAGCTAGATGATATGAGGCAGAGCAATTTTTACATCGTGTGCGTGCCGACGCCCGTAGATAGGCTAAATCGCCCCGATCTTACGCCGCTAATCAAGGCCAGCGAAAGCGTCGGAGCGGTGCTTAAAAAGGGCGACATCGTCGTGTATGAAAGCACCGTCTATCCGGGCGCTACGGAGGAGGACTGCGTACCGGTGTTGCAGCGCGTAAGCGGGCTTAAATTTAACCGTGATTTTTTCTGCGGATATTCGCCCGAGCGGATAAATCCTGGCGATAAAATTCATACTGTCACGAAGATCAAAAAGATCGTCTCGGCAAGCACCCCCGAGGCTTTGGACGTCGTAGATGGCGTCTATCTTAGCATCCTGCAAAACGGCACCTTTCGCGCTAGCAGCATCAAGGTCGCCGAGGCTGCGAAGGTGATCGAAAACACCCAGCGCGACATCAACATCGGCTTTATCAACGAGCTTGCAATCCTGTTCGGCAAACTCGGTATCAACACCAACGACGTCATCGACGCAGCGGCTACGAAGTGGAATTTCTTAAGCTTCCGTCCGGGGCTCGTGGGCGGACACTGCATCGGCATCGATCCGTATTATCTGGCGCAGAAGGCGACCGAGGTGGGTTATCACCCAGAAATCATCCTCTCAAGCCGCCGTATCAACGATAATATGGGAAGTTACGTCGCTACGGAGGTCATTAAGATGATGATAAAATACGATGAAAAGGTCAAGGGCGCGAAGGTCTTGATCTTGGGGCTGACGTTTAAAGAAAACTGCCCCGATACCCGCAATACGCGCGTCGTGGATATGATAAACGAGCTTAAAAATTTCGGCTGCGAGGTAAGCGTCTATGATCCTTGGGCGAGCGCCGCCGACGCCAAGAGATACTACGATATCGATCTGCTGCAAAAGCCTGACTTGCGCAAATTTGACTGCGTCGTAATCGCCGTGGCGCATAAGCAGTTTTTCGAGCTTGATTACGCGGGCTCGCTGGTTTACGACGTGAAAAACGTCTATAAAGGCGCACAAGGAAAGCTCTGAGATTTGCTTGGGGTTTAAATTTAGACTTCTAAATCAGTAGCTTAGCGGGGATAAGGATGAATGAAGCAAGGCTTGAAAAGTTAAAGAGGCTTTTAGATGGGCGGCGTCAGAATTTAGAGCAAGGCTTGCAGGAAAATTCTGACGCTCAAAATTCCAATGCCTTAATTTTAATAAAGGAGATATAGATGAGTAGAGGAAGTGTTGATAAAAGGTGTACTTATTACAGGTGGTTTTAAATCGCTACAAGAATATTCTGATTTGCCAAAAGCTACTAAAGGAATACAATGAAAAACCCGCTTTACTACGTAGATTATTGGTATGATTTGATTAAATTCGGCTTTGATCGGAAGCATACTTTTATAACGCTAATCGTTGTTTGCGTTTCATTTATCGCACCGATACTTCTTTTGATAGCATATCAAAGCGCACCTAGTAGAAAAAATGTAGAAGATCCTTTTGTCTTTGTTGGAACCATAAATGAATTTCATAGATATGATAGCTATCGTGGCGGAACCGGCTGCAATATATCCGTGCGAGGGAGTGGCAAAATTTTTGATCTGCATATCGGAAATAGCAAGACAGATTATGAACAATTCGGTATGCAATTTTGTGATTTAATTTTCAAAAACTATATAGATCAAATTTGCGTAAAAATTAAAATGTCGGAGAGATTTTTAAATGAATACGGGTATTGCGATGGAACAAAAATACATACCTCAAATGCAGAGGATTGGGATAATTTATATTTTCAAAGAAATATACTAACCTTAACTAGTAT
>CAUSAC010000009.1:0-59897 GCA_963529615.1 uncultured Campylobacter sp.
TTCGAGTCCGATTTTAGCAAATATCGCGGTCAGCGCCGCAAATATCGCTGATGCGAGCGCCCAAGCCGCCCAAATTTCCATGATCTTCCTTTAGAAAAATTACTAGATTATAGCTCTATTCGGATAAATTTTGCTTATAATTTCGCGAGCGTCGCAGCAAAAAGCTAAATCGCGAGCGAGCAATCCCACGAAGGCGACATTTAAATTTTAAAATTTTAGCCGCAAAATACGGCTAAATTTCAGTTCCGACAAGCAAAACTCGCCTCGCACGCTACCGAATGAGTTTGGGCGCCGTTTGAGTGGTGTGCCGCAAGACGCGGTTCACAGAAACTGCCATAAAATTTCGCTTCAGCAAGATAAAATTTTACCGAGGCAAGACGAGCTTTCCTTTGAATGCAAAATTCTATTTTAATTCAGCAAAGGCACGACCGAATACGCCTTTCGCAAATCCAAACGCGATATAAATTCCCCCGAGCAGAAAGATCTGAATTTAAAAAATATTTATCGTTTGTATATAGAATCTCAAAATTTCTACGAGGAGAGCTTATGAAAAAATTTCTACTCGCGCTCATCGCGATATTCGTTTTAGCGGGCTGCGGCAGCGACCCGAAAGGCGTAGCCGAGGACTTCATCAGAGCCCTATACGAGGGCGATTCTAAGACTTTGGTGGATGCTATAGACATACCCGATAAGGACAGATCGGACGATGGCTCTATGCAGATGATAAACGGCAAACTGATGCAGATGGCAGGCGCCGGCAAGGAGGAGGCTTCCAAGCGCGACGGGCTAAAGAGCGTCTCGGGCGAGCTGCAAAATAGCGACGAGAAATCGGCGCTCGTGAAAGTCGCCGTGTCTTTTAAAAACGGCACGAACCGCACCGAGAGCGTTAAACTCGTCAAAAAAGACGGCAAATGGAAGGTTGCGCTTTAGCTAAAAAGCTTCTAGTTTGTCTGATCTTCGCTCTAGGCGGGCTCGGCGAGCTTTGGACGCTCACGCGTGCGCCTACGGCAAAAGAGCCGCTGTGGGTACCGGATGAAATTTTATCAAATCTACGCACGGGCGATCTCGTCTTTCGCATGGGCGATGTCACCGACAGCCGCATAATCGCAACCGCAACGAATTTTAGATACTCGCACGTAGGCATAATCGTGCGCGAGCGCCCGCTCGTGATAGTGCACGCCGTAACGGGCGAGGGCGAGCGAGACGGCGTCGCGGCTGTTTCGATGCGGGAGTTCTTGGCGCATGCGCGAGACTTTGGCGCGGTGCGGATGAAATTTTTAAGCGAGGAGCAAAAGGCGCGCCTCGCCGCTTCTTTACTTAGGCGCGTCGGCGAGAGTTTTACGCTAAGACCTCGCGGCGAAGCGAACCTCTACTGCACGACGCTACTCGAGCAGGAAATTTCAAAAATCACGGAATTTTCGCCGCAGTATTTTAAGCTAAGCTTAGCCGTCCTGGGCGGCGAATACCTCGCGCCGAAAGCATTTTGGCACTACGGCGGCGTTGAAATTTTGTATGAGCGGTAGGCGCAGCTTAGCTTGGATCGGAATTTTGCGTGCTGTGTAAATTCAAATATCGCATCAATTCAAATCCGCGCATGAATAAAATTTAAGCTTAGAATTCTGCGCCGTAAAATTTCGGTCAAAATTTGCTTTGGCGCTAAATTTTAGAATTCCGAAACGGCGTAAAATTTTACGTAATATAGAATTTCGTGGAGTACTAAATTACAAAATTCCACTAATTACTAAATTTGCAAAATTTGGTTGGCGTGGAATTTTATAGAGCGCGTAACTTACAAAATTTCAAAAAGCAAAGCGCGCGAGCTCTACAGCTCGCCGAAAAGCGCTTCGAGATTTTTAAGACCTTCCTCCGTGGAGACCTTTTTCTCGCTTGCCGAACTGGTTTCGATAAGCTCAATCTCGCAGCCGCACAGCATCGAGGCGAGTCGGATATTTAGGCCGTTTTTGCCGATCGCTTTACTTTTTTGATCTGGGTTTACATAGACGATCGCCTTGCCGTCCTGCGCTATTTTGACCGAGTTTACGATCGCGGGCGCCATCGCGCGAGTGATCAAAATTTCGGGGCTTGCGGAGTATTCAAACGCGTCTATGCTCTCGCCGCTGCTTCCGTCTTGCAAATTTTTGCTTAAAAATCTACTCACCGCGTCGATGCGAGCGCCTCCTTTGCCGACAGTAGCGCCTACCGGATCGACATTTGGCGAGACGGCGCTAAGCGCGATCTTGGCTCGCCTGCCGGGGATTCTGGCGCAGGCTTGGATGATGACGCTGCCGTCTTTGATCTCGGGGACTTCGGCGGCAAGTAGGGCTTCTAGAAATTTCGGGCTGGTGCGCGAAAGCTCCAGCCTGATGCCGTGGGATTTGTCAATGGCTACGTTTTTAATGACGGCTTGCAGCACGTCGCCCACTTTGAAATTTTCGCCCTTGATGCGGTTTTTTTGCGGCATGAAGGCCTTCGTATCCTCGATCTCTACGTAGGTCGTGCCGTCGTGATCGATCTTGGTGACCGTGCCGTGGGTGAGAGTGCCTACCTTGCTTTTATAGTTTTCAAAAATTTTCTCTTCGAGCAGCCTTTGGATATGGAAATTCAGCTCTCTAGCCAGCACGCCGGAAGCCGTGCGACCGAGGTTTTCGATATTTATTTCGTAGCTTAGCTCATCGCCGATCTCTGCGTTTTCGCCTATTTTTTTGGCTTCGCTCAGCGCGATGAAGTTATGGTCTCCGAGCCGCTCGTCATCATCCGCGACGACGTGGACTTTCTGGTAAAGCTTGACGCGTTTGGTCTGAGGATCGACTTCGCTGTCGTAGAGATACTCCTCGCCGAAAAGTCTTTTTGCGGTCTGGATGAACGCCGTTTTGACGCGCTCTTTGACGTCTGCGGGCTCAAGCCCCTTTTCATTTGCAATCGACTCGATGATGTCGGTGATTTTTTCCATAAATTTTCCTTAAGATTTGATTTCGTGCTACTAAATTTGGATTTTAAATTTTGAAGTGCGGTATTATATGGAATTTTGACTTTATTTTTATTTAAACGAATTATTATCTAAATTTCGCTAAACTCGCGGGTTTAAAACATAAATGAAAGGATAGATCATGCAGCTAAAACTTGCCAGAACGGAGCTTGCCTCTAAGCCAAAAAGCGTTAAGATCGAGGATTTACAAGCCCAAGTAGAAAAGAGCGGACAAAAAATATTTTATCTGGATAGAGAAAATTCTCAAAAAGATTTAGCCGCTTTGGTGGATTTTTTCGACACTAAGGGTTTTAGCGTGTATCAGCGCATAGTGCGATACGGGCTGAACGAAAACGAGTATATGTACGAGGTGCATATCCTTTGAGTAAACTACTCTTCATCCAGACCCTAGGTTGCGCGATGAACGTGCGCGATAGCGAGCACATTATCGCGCAGCTAAAAGAGCAAGATTACGAGATCACCGACGACGTAAATATTGCGGATCTGATCTTAATAAACACCTGCTCCGTGCGCGAAAAGCCAGTGCATAAGCTTTTCAGCGAGATCGGAGCTTTTGATAAGGCGCGAAAAAAGGGCTCTAAAATCGGCGTTTGCGGCTGCACCGCAAGCCATCTGGGCGGAGAAATTTTTAAGCGCGCGCCATTCGTGGATTTCGTACTCGGCGCTAGGAACGTATCTAAAATTTCGCAAGCCGTACGTACGCCAAAATTTATCAGCACGGACATAAACTACGACGAGAGCGAGTTTGCATTCGGCGATTTTGCGAGCTCGCCATATAAATCTTTCATAAACATAATGATCGGCTGCGATAAAAAGTGCTCCTACTGCATCGTGCCGCAGACTAGAGGCGATGAAATTTCGATCCCCGCTCAAATCATCTTGCGCGAAGCCGAAAGATCCGCAGCTCGCGGCGCCAAAGAGATATTTTTGCTCGGCCAAAACGTCAATAATTACGGCAAGCGCTTTTCTAATGCCCACGAAAAAATCGACTTCAGTGACCTGCTCGTGCGGCTTAGCGAGATAGAGGGCATCGAGCGCATCCGCTTTACCAGCCCGCATCCGCTGCATATGGACGATAAATTTCTAGACGTTTTTTGCAATAATCCTAAAATTTGCAAATCGATGCATATGCCGCTGCAAAGCGGCTCTAGCAAGGTTTTGCGCGATATGAAGCGCGGATATACCAAGCAGTGGTATCTAGACCGCGCGCTTAAACTGCGCCAAAGCTGCCCGGGCGTGGCGATTAGCACCGACATCATCGTAGGCTATCCGAGCGAGAGCGAGGATGATTTTGCTGAGACGATGGAAGTATTGGAGGCGGTGAGATTCGAGCAGGTTTTCTCCTTTAAATTTAGCCCGCGACCGCTTACGCCGGCAGCAAATTTAAAGCCGTTGGATGATGAAATTTCAAGCGAAAGATTAAGCAGGCTGCAAAGCGCTCACGCTAAAATTTTAGACGAGATCGCAGGGGCGCAAAAAGATAAAATTTTCGATGTATATTTCGAGGAGCTGCGCGAGGACGGCACTGTGTGCGGTAGAAGCTTTTCAAATTTTTTAATCTGCGCGCAAGGCGGCGAAGAGCTGCTAGGCAAAACGCGCAGAGTGCGTATCGAAAAGACCGCCAGAATGGCGCTTTATGGACAAGTTATCGCTTAAAAAGCGGTTGTTTTTCCGCGTCGCCGAATATCTCATTTTTATCCTGATTTGGTGTATTTTTTTAACGTGCAGGGTTAAATTTACCCCCATGAAGCTGCCCGAAAAGCCCTGCGTCGTCGTGTTTTGGCATGGAAGATTAGCGATGATGAGCTTTGCATATAGACGCTGGTGGCTGCGGGATTTCGGCAGCAAAAGGCGCGCCAAGGTCATCATCAGCGATCACAAAGACGGCGAGATAATTACGCGTGTGATCTCACATTTTGGCATCGGTGCGATCCGCGGCAGCAGTTTCAAAGGCGGCGCGCGCGCACTTATGGGCGCGATCAAAGAGATAAAAAACGGTACCGACGTCATCATCACTCCCGACGGTCCGCGCGGTCCGCTTCACAGCGTCGCCGACGGTGCCGTGATCCTTGCGCAGCGGCTGAACTTAGACATTTACGCGCTAAATTACGAAGCGAGCAGTTTTTGGAAATTCCGTAGTTGGGACGAGATGGTATTGCCAAAGCCGTTTTCGCGCATAAATTACAGCCTCAGCGCGCCGCTAAATTTGGCGGGGCTTAGTACCGAAGTAGGCAAAGAGGCGATCAGGCAACTGCTTTTTGCAAGCGCCGAGCAGGACGTTAAATTTTAGTTTGAAATAATAGTGTTTCGGTATAATTGCAATTTTAGGAGAAAAAATGGCACTATTTAAAGCAAAATCATTCCTCGGCGTCGCTAAAAGCGCCGACGCATGCGAGTTTTTTTATAGAAAATTGGGCTTTGGCAAAAGAATTTTGGATGAGAAATCCGATCGTTTTCCCACCGCGCAAGAAAACGATCTGGCTACCTCGCTGGCGGGCTTTGCGGATCTGAGTGATAAAAATTTAATCTCTTGCGTACTGATAGACGACGAAAATCAAAGAGTGCATTTTAACGAAGACTATATGATTAAAGAAAATAGCATTTATCAAAAAGTCGATGATAGCTTCATCGTGGAATTTCCTCGCGCAAGTGCACAGGCGGCGGATGAGACTTTTGGAATAGAATTTAGCTCGCACGCTAGTTTATTTAAAATTTTATACTTCTTGCTAAAAAATCAAAGCGATTTTGAAAACATGGCGATGTTCGCACTGAAATTTAATAACCGCGCGTGTTTTGTCGTCGCCAACCAAGAGCGCGTACTCTATGCCGACATAATGCGTATCGACGAGGAGATGCAGGCGGCGATGAACGACGCGGACGAGCTTTTTTACGAGCTTTTAAATTTTCAGATCGAGACCTTCTACAAATCCGAAAATAGCGAGTTTCTCACCAACGTTTTCATCTACTCCGACGGCACGCTTAGCAACGAGATTGGTTATGTGATTTTCACGCGTATCTTCATCAAAACAAATTTAATAAATTTAAATTTCGCCGATTACATCAACAAAATCGCGATGCTGGAAGCCCGCTAGATCAAATTTTTCGCTCCGCACCTAGGCAGAATTTAAAATTTTATCTTTGCAATATTACGCCTGCTTGATACGATTTGATTGTCTGTTTGCGGCTACGTTTTGTTAAATTTATCTCGCGTTACATAATGAAATTTTGACTAGGTAAAATCATCCGTATTTAACGGCTCGCTTTTAAATTTAAACTTATTTGCCGCAAAGGGCCCGTCTTGCGCCGTAAATTTTATCTTTTTCACGAATCCCTATTAATTTTGCTTAAAAAATTTTCTATCAAAGCTCGCCTTTGCTCCACATTGTCGTTCTCGCTAATGCCCTCTAGCTCGCTTGCGTGATGGGCCTTGGGTGGGATATCTTTCAGATACGACCACACCTCATCTTCGCTTAAAATTTTGCCGTGCAGATCAAAGCCCACGTTTAGCGCCCTGCCCGAAACTTCAGCCATATCTGCGTGCAGGTGACCGTAGAGCATCAGCGCACCATAATGGCAGTTTACCCACTCGATCATCGGGTAGTGAGACAGAGCCGCTCTCTTATGCGATAGACGCACAAAGGCATAGCCCACGATCTGCTCAAACATAAAATTGCCGTCCGCCTTGCGTCCGCTTAGCAGTTCGTTTTTCATCGCGGCGATGCGCCCATCGTGGTTGCCGAGCACCAAAAAATGTCGCCCGTTTAGTCTGCGAAGTAACTCACAAGTGTGCGCAAAATCCTTGTGAAAGGAGACGTCGCCGAGATTATAGACGAGATCCTCGGGCGTAATGAGCGCATTCCAAGCGGCGATGAGATTTTCATCCATTTCGGCTACGTTTGCGCCTTTTCTAAAATTGGGATATTTTTTAAGCACCAGCTCGTGGCCGAAGTGCAGATCGGAGGTAAAATAAACGCTCATAAAAGCTCCTCAAATAGCGCAAGATCCGCTCCCGAAGCAAATAAAAATCCGCGGTTTATCGGCGGGATTTTTAAGGTGCGGCACGCTTCTTTAAATTTCTTTTCCATCGCCGCTTTGGTATATGGCGTCACAAAAATAAAATTTTTGCCCGCCCCCACGGCTACCTTGCCGCCTAGCACACAGCCTGCGCTGTTTTCTAGGCAGCGCGCGCATTCGTTTCGCTGTGCCGAGCTTAGCACGAGTCCTAGTCGCTTGCAGGTAAGACCCACGCCGCGAAGCTCGCCCCGGCCTCGTTTTACGAGGTAAATTTTAGGCGCTGGATTAGAAATTTCGGGAGTTAAGCTTAACGCATCGGTCGCCAAAAACTCAAAGCTCTTTTTTACGCCGCTAAAGTACTCATTTAAAAACGGCTCGCTAAATTTCGCGCGAATAAAGCCACGCTTAAACTGGTCTGTTAAATTCGTTTCGTCGGTGAAGTATTTTAAGTTTCGCTCACGCAAAAACCGCTCCAGCTCGCACTTTCGCACGCCTAGAAGCGGACGAGCGATCACGTAGTCCTCGCGGGGCTCAAGCTCCTGCATGCCTAGCAGCTCGCTAAGCCCCGCACCGCGCCCAAGCTGCATCAAAAACCACTCGAATTTATCATCAAACTGATGCGCTAAGATCAAATTTTCATATCCCTGCTCGCGGCAAATTTGACCAAAAAACTCGTATCTAGCCGCGCGCGCCTCGTGCTCGAAATTTGACGCGCCTAGCCGCACGCTTTTTACGTAGATTTGTTTGTTAAATTTGGCCGCCAAGTCCCGCGCCGAATCGACTTCGTCTTTGCTCTGCGCGCGGACATTATAATCCACGATCGCGAGGTCAAATTTTACGCCCGCCTCGTTTAAAAGGTAAAAAAGCGCCGTGCTATCGACGCCGTGCGAAAAGGCAAGCAGATTTTTGCCAGCCCGCAGCAAGGCTAGAATTTTGCTTGGAATTTCGGGCGAGTTTTTCATTGTCCTTGCGAGCTTTTTAGTACTCGCGCAAGCAGTCTATCGCCAACAAATTCCGTGATTTCGCACTCGTATAGACCGCCTACTTTTAGATTTTGCACGCAGCTTTCGTTGATTAAAATTTCGCCGTCGATATCCTTGTCCCATGTAAGAGGCTTGGCGCCGTAAAAAAACTCGCCCTCGCTGCTGGCACCTTCGATTATTAGGGGTATCTTTTTGCCTACGAGCGCGCGCATGCTGCTATCTATCGCCTCGTGCGTGATTTTCTCGATCTTATTTAGGCGGCGGCTAATTGTCCGCGCAGGGATCTGCGGCATCGCAAAGCTCACCGTATCCTCCTCCTTGCTGTAGGCAAAAGCTGAAATTCTATCAAATTTAAACTCCTGCAAAAAGTCGCAAAGCTCGTCAAATTCTACGTCTGTTTCGCCTGGGTGTCCGACGATGACGCCCGTTCGTAAAAATGCGCCCGGCGCACTTCGCATTAAGCTTAAAAGCTCTTTGATCCGCGCCGCGCCTGCGCCGCGCTTCATCAGGCTTAGCATTTTGTCATTTATGTGTTGGATCGGCATGTCGAAGTAATTTGCGAAAACGGGTGAGCCCACGATCGTGCGGATGAGTCGCTCGTCGGTGCTGGTGGGGTAGAGATACAGCACGCGCGCGACCTTGACGCCCTTTATTTTTTCGATGCGTTTTATCAGGGCGACTAGGTCGGCGCCCCACTCATCAGCTATTTCATCGCTCGCGTTCTCCTCGCTAGAGCTCTTGCCGCGGGTGAGCCTGCCTTGAGCGGAAATTTTATCTCCCGCGCTGCCGCTTGAGCCATTGGGGCTTTGCTCGTAGCATGAGTCATCGAAATTCTGCCCGTCGCGAAAGCCTGCAAAATTTAACTCGCCTTCGGAGCCTTTAAAATTTGATCCGCCTTTGTTACTGCGTCTTAGATCGCGACCGTAGCTGCTAGAATCCTGCGCGATAAAGCTAAAATCGTAAAATCCGCGCGCCACCAAGTCGCGCACCTCCGCTTCGATATCGTCGATGCTGCGGCTTTTTAGGCGACCTTTGAAGCTCGGAATGGCGCAGAAAGAGCATTTTTGATTACAGCCCTCCGAAATTTTAACGTAAGCGTGGTAGTTTGAGCCCGTTATCACGCGCGAAGAGGTAAGCGCGGGGCTTTGCAGATAAGTTTGCGGGCTGAATAAATTCTGCTTTTTTAAAATCATTTCGTCGATCTTGTCGTAGTCGCCGACGCCGCTAAAAATATCGACCTCGGGCAGCTCGCGCATGAGCTCGTCTTTGTAGCGCTGCATCAGACAGCCCGTGACGACAAGCAGCGCGCCGCTTTTTTTCTGCTCGCTAAGCTTCAAAATCGTGCGGATACTTTCCTGCTTGGCGCTTGCTATGAAGCCGCAGGTATTTACGATCATCACATCCGCACTCGCAGGCTCATCTGTGAGCTCATAGTTTTGCAGGCGCCCAAGCATGATCTCGCTATCGACTAAATTTTTATTACAGCCCAGCGAGACGAGATGGAGTTTTGCCATTTTACAGCCAGATATTATCGATCAGGCGGGTCGTACCGATCTTTGCGGAAAGCAGGATTATCGTATCGCCTTGCTTGATCTGCGAAATTTCATTAAATTTATAATCCACGAACGCTATATAATCGACCGCCAGCGGCTCAAGCACGCTAAGCATCTTTTCGCGGATTATATTTAGGCTGATCTCGCCTTTTTTAATAAGCGAGCTGGCATTTAGCAAGGAGCGCGAAAGCTTAAGCGCCATAAGCTTTCCCTCCTCATCCAAATAGGCGTTGCGCGAGCTAAGCGCGAGCCCATCACTCTCGCGCACGATCTCACAAGGGATGATATTTATAGGCATAAAAAAGCTCTTTACCATCTTTTGCACAATGAAAAGCTGCTGGGTGTCCTTTTTGCCCATATAAACGTTGTTAGGACGAGTTAGATTAAAAAGCTTATTTAGCACCTTAAGTACGCCGTCGAAGTGCCCGGGGCGCGTTTTGCCTTCTAAAATTTCACTTATTGGCTTAGGTGCTATGATTGCTGGCTCCTCCGTGCCGTAAATTTCATCCACGGTCGGGATAAAAAGCGCGTTCGCATCGAGGCTCTCGCAAATTTTAATATCGCCCGCTTCGTTTTTTGGATAGCTATTTAGATCCTCTCCAGGCAAAAACTGCGCCGGATTGAGGAATGCCGAGACGATTACGATGTCGTTTTCGTTCCGCGCTCTTTTTATGAGGCTTGCATGCCCCGCGTGCAAAGCCCCCATCGTAGGCACGAAGCCCACGCTGCCGCTTTCTGATGCTCTGAAGCTTTTTAGCTCCTCTACGCTTCTAATGATCTGCATTGTTCTCTCTTTTCAATATAAAATATTAGGCTGGCAATTATATCAAAAAATATTAAAGGTATAAATTAAGCGCAAAAGGGCGGTCTATTTAGCGAGCGTTAATCAATAAGTACTAAAATCTACCATGAGCTTTAGCTCTAAAATAAACTTCAAAAGGAGCGAAAATGGCTACTCAAGAGACAAATTTAGATTCTTTGAAAAAAGATATCGACTCTTTAAAAGCGGATTTTAAAGAGATTATGAAGTCTATCAAAAACATAGGCGCAGAGCGTGCGGAGTCTGCTAAAGATAAAATTCTAGATCAGCTAAATAGCAATGAGATCAAAAAATATATAGATGATCTAAGGCTCAAAGGCAAAGACGGCATAGAAAGCGTAAATGACACGATAAAACAAGACCCGATAAAAAGCGTCGCTATCGCTGCAGGTGTCGGATTTTTGCTCGCTTGGTTGCTGAAAAAATAATGGCTGGCATATCTGAATTTATAGTTTCGGTAGTAGAGCTCGTAGACGCTCAAGCTAGCGATATTAGGCGCTCTTTTTTAAAGAGCGCCAATTCGGTTTTACTAAATATAATTACGGGCGTGATTTGCATTATAGGCTTAGTTTTCTTTTTGCTAGGACTGCACGCGCTTCTTGAAAAAACTATCGGAGAAATTTGGGCGTATTTTGCTTGCTCTATCGCAGCTTTTTTATGCTCTATTATCGTATATAAGGTGCTTTCGTGCAAAGCGAAATGACAAAAGAGAAGCTAAGACTAGTGGTGTCTATGCTTGAAGACAAAAAAGCCGATTGCAAAAAGTTGAAGCTAGAAGAAGCAAAGCTAAAGCTGCTACTAAACGACCCCTTGCCTGATCTCTCGATGGAGCTTAAACTGATTAATCATGGCAATATCAAGCAGGTTTTGATATCCCTAATAGATAAATGCTTCATAATACCCGCCTTAAATAAAATTTTATAAACAACCTTAATCCAAAATATGTTATAATCATGTTAAAAGCATAAAAAGGTCTTAAATTTTGGATAATTACGAATACACGGAACTTTTAAAAACCCTAAGTACTAAAGTCGAAAATATTGCAGGCGTCGTAAAACCGGAGAACATTAAAGCGCGCCTAAAAGAAATCGAGGAGCTTGAAAACGATCAAAATCTCTGGCAGGACATCGCAAAAGCAGGCGCTATCGGCAAGGAAAAAACTAAAATTTTAAATATCTTAAATAAATTTCTAAACGCTAAAAACGCCGTAGACGACGCAAAGGCTCTATATGAGCTGGCAAACTCGGAAAACGACGAGGAGACGATAAACTCGCTTTTTGCCGAGGCGGACGAACTAGAGGGCAAGATCATAAATTTAGAAATTTCTATGATGCTTAGCGGCGAAAACGACGATAAAAACGCTATCGTCAGCATTCATCCGGGCGCGGGCGGTACGGAGAGCAACGACTGGGCGAGTATGCTATACCGAATGTATCTGCGCTTTTGCGAGCGAGAGGGCTTTAAGATCGAGGTTCTGGACTTCCAAGAGGGCGAGGAAGCGGGTCTTAAGGATGTTAGCTTCATCGTGCGCGGCGAGAACGCCTACGGATATCTGAAAGCCGAAAACGGCATCCATCGCCTGGTGCGCGTTAGCCCATTCGATAGTGCGGGGCGCAGACATACGAGCTTTTCAAGCGTGATGGTAAGCCCCGAGCTAAATGACGATATCGAGATAAATATCGAAGAGAAGGATATTCGCATCGATGTGTTTCGCGCAAGCGGCGCAGGCGGGCAGCATATCAATAAAACCGAAAGCGCCGTGCGTATCACGCACATCCCGACGGGCATCGTAGTAAACTGCCAAAACGACAGAAGCCAGCACAAAAACAAAGAAACGGCGATGAAGGTGCTGAAATCCCGCCTTTACGAGCTTGAGCTGATGAAGCAGCGCGAAAAGGACGAGAACGTGTCTAAAAGCGAGATTGGCTGGGGGCATCAGATCCGCTCCTACGTACTTTTCCCGTATCAGCAGGTTAAGGATAACCGCAGCGGCGAGGCGTATAGCCAGACCGATGCGATCTTGGACGGCGATATAAAAAGCATAATCGAAGGCGTTTTGATTTCACAAGCGAACAAATAAATTTTTTTGAAAGGATGAGAATGAGTGAAGATGGAATTTTGCTAGCGCTAGGATATAGCGTAAACGACGCGACGGTCGCGCAGCTGCGAGGAATTTTATCGAAGTGTGATTTTGAGGATAACGAGCTTGATCGCATTGTGGGGCTGAACGATAAGCTTAAAATTTACGGTGCGCACGTGGCTATGTCGAATTCAAACCCGTATTTTAAGATTAAAAACGACGCTACGAATGAGGAGCGCAAGACCGCTGTTGAGGATATCATCAGCGCTTGGTCGGAAAAATTTAAGCTCAAACTACAAAAGGTCGCAGGCAAAGAGACCTATTACGTTTTGGGTCGCCAAATTTCAAAAAATTAAGGAGCAAAATATGAAAAAAATTCTAGCTTTGATCGCCGCTGGAGTATTTTTGGCGGGCTGCGTTAGCAACGCACCAAAGAGTGCAGTCGATGCACCAAAGAGCGGCAAATATTCTTTCGCCGACGTTCAAGATGGTATCCGTGCGATGAACCTACAAGGCGGCGTCGTGCAAAGCGATGCGTGCAAAAACGGCAATGGCGCAATGTGTCTAAATTTCGCCGATTCTATGTATTCCAAGCGCGACTATGCTTCCGCTGCTAACGCCTACAACGCTGCGTGCACGCTCTCTCAAAACTTTCCTGCTTGCCAGAAGCTCGCAGCTATGTTTGAAAAAGGTGAAGGCGTGGAGCAGAATAAATTCAACGCCATTGACCTATACCGCATCTCGTGCTATTACGGCTACAAGGACGCGTGCGCAAATATGCGCCGCTTAGGATACAACGGCTAAGGCTTTGGGATTTAAATTTTAAAATTCTATTTTAGATTTACTCACTACGAACTGCTTTCAAATTCCATTCCGCCGTATCGCGGGATGGAATTTGATGCGTGAAATTCTATTATCTAGCCGCAATGGCTAAGATTTTTCTTGCCTTCTCAATTTGCTCCATAATATGCTCCTTTAAAATTTAAACTTTCTAAATTCTATCTTTTCATTAAAAATCGACATCGTGCGCTGAAGATTGTTTATATCTTTTTGCATCGTTTGCATAAAATAATCTCTCAGCTGCAGATATTCCTCTTTATTCGCCATCAAGATATTTAATATCTCGACCTCGGCGTTTTCCTTATAAAGCACAAGCTGATCCTGAAGACCGAAAAAGCCGAGGCTACCGTTAAGCAGATGCATATAGGCTTTGGTAGTTAAAATGGAGAAACAAAAGGTAAAGATTATCGCCACGCCATTGATTGGCTCTCCCGTCGTATAGCAACCGAGCAAAAACCAAAGAACAAGAAAAACCTTTATATAAATAGGTATTTTTTGTTTCCAGCTCCATCTCCAATCAAAACTTAAAGCCATAGCGCCGATTGTATTTATCTCGAACGTTTTACGAATCTTATTTTTATTGTAATATAAAATTTTATCGTTATAAAACACGAAGTACGCGCCGTCTCTATTCATAAAATTTGTTACGAATATTACCAAGACCAAAGGAAGGAGGCGAAACATTTTAATGTTTATGGGATTTACGATAGTGGCAAATGCAAGCGCTATTAACAAGCCTACCATAGTAGGAATTATAGAGTATTTCATATAGTCATAATAAGTATGATCTTTTATTACTATCGGCTCTTTGTCGTAATCTCTAGCCTTGGAATTCTGCGGTAAGACACCGCTGTCATCGGATATAAAATTTTGCTGCTCTATGTTGTTTGCACAGGCGGAATTCTGATCCGCTTCGGCTTCTAAATTTAAAGCGTCAGGAGCGGAATTTGGAACTTTAGAATTCTGGGTTTGATAATTCGAGATTTCAGAACTCGGGAACTCAGAATTCGAGGATTCAGGATTCAGAGATTCAAAATTTGAGACTTCAGAATTCTGAGCTTTAAAATTCGAAGTTTCGGAATTTTCAGTTTCAGAATTCTCAGTTTTGGAATTTTCGACACCAAGCTCCTCGCTGCGGTTTTGCTTTGCATTGCTACGCCGCTCATCCAGAAGCCTTTTTAATTCCTCAAGCCTGTTTTGATCCATTCTTGCCCCCGATAAGGAGTTTCAGCCTCGTTTATTTTTGCTCGTGCTTTTCATTGCCGCTAGCTCCTGCGCCAAAAATTCCCCCGTGTAGCTACCTGTCTTTTTAAAATCCTTCGCAAGCTTTTCTGGGGTGCCGCAAGCGACGATCCGTCCGCCGCCCTCGCCGCCTTCGGGCCCCATATCGATGATGTAATCGCAATTTTTGATGACGTCTAGGTTATGCTCGATCACAAAGACGGAATTCCCAAGATCGACCAGATGGTGCAGCACCGCTACCAGGCGATCTACGTCTGCAAAATGCAGTCCCGTGGTTGGTTCGTCCAGGATATATAGCGTGTTGCCCGTGTCGGTGCGGCTTAGCTCCTTGGCGAGCTTGACGCGCTGTGCCTCGCCGCCGCTAAGCGTCGTGGCGGGTTGGCCTAGCGAAACGTAGCCGAGCCCGACGTCCGCGAGCGTCTTTAGCTTTTGATAAATTTTAGGCACGGCTTTGAAAAACTCGAGCGCCTCGTCGATACTCATCGCCAAAACGTCGGCTATGCTTTTGTTTTTGTATAAAATTTCAAGCGTCTGCGCGTTGTATCTCGTGCCGTGGCAAACGTCGCAAACGACGCTGATATCGGGCAAGAAGTGCATCTCGATCGTGATTTCGCCCTCGCCCGCGCATTTTTCGCAGCGCCCGCCCTTGACGTTGAAGCTGAAGCGGCCGATCTTGTATCCGCGCAGCTGCGCTTCCTTCGTCGCGGCAAAAAGCGCGCGGATCTCGTCCATCACCCCCGTGTAGGTCGCGGGATTGCTGCGCGGGGTGCGTCCGATCGGGGTTTGATCCAGATAGATCACTTTATCCAGGCTCTCAAGCCCCGAAATTTTAGCGCCCTTTACCGCGTGCACCTTTCTAGCGCGATTTAGCTCCTCAAGCGCCGTCGGCAGGATGGTTTGCAGCACCAAGGAGCTCTTGCCGCTGCCGCTAACGCCCGTGATGCCGACTAAATTTCGCAGCGGAAATTTCGCGCAAAGACCGTGGATATTATTGATATTTACGTTTTTGATGCTAAGCCAAAGCTCTTGCTTGCGATGCTTTTGGTAGTTTATCTCCTTTTGGTTGTTCAGATACAGCGCGGTTTGCGTATTGCTTTTAAGCAGATGCGCCACATCCCCGGCAAATACGACCTCGCCGCCTAGATTACCCGCCCCAGGGCCGATATCCACGACGAAGTCCGCCGCCTCGATCGTCTTTTTATCGTGCTCGACGACGATTACGGAATTTCCCTTTTCTTGTAAGCTTCGTAGCGTCTTGATGAGCTTTTGCGTATCACGCTCGTGAAGCCCGATGCTAGGCTCATCTAGCACGTACATCACGCCGCTAAGACCCGAACCGATCTGGCTTGCGATACGGATACGCTGCGCCTCGCCGCCGCTAATGGTGCGCGCATCGCGCCCCAGCGTGAGGTATCCAAGTCCCACGTCCTTTAAGAAAAACAGCCTTTCGTTGATCTCTTTTAGGATCGGCGCTGCGATCTGCGCGTCCTTTTCGCTTAAATTTGAAAACCGCTTCTCGTCGCTGAAAAATTCCACGCAGTCCGCGATACTCATATTTATCACGTCGCCGATGCCTTTTCCCGCAACCTTTACGGCTAGGCTTTCGGGGCGCAGGCGCAACCCGCCGCAGTCGGGGCAAATTTTTTCGCTCATATAATCGTCCAGATCGCTTTCGTTTTTGAGCAGATCGTAGGCGTATTTAATCGCGCCCTCAAATTTACGCACGAGCTTGTGTTTTTTCCAGTAAAAATCGATCTCTTTGACGCTGCCGTAGAGGATCAGCTTTTTTTGCTCCTCGCTTAAGTTTGCGTACGGGATTTTAACGTTTATGCCGTTTTCCTCGCAAAACCCGAGCAGAAATTTATAGTAATAGCTCTTGTTAAATCCCGACATCACTTTAATCGCGCCGCCTTCGATCGAGGCGTTTTCGTTGATGATCTTGCCCAGATCGAGGCTAAATTTTATCCCCAGTCCGTCGCAGCTCTCGCACGCGCCCTTTGGAGAGTTGAAGCTAAACGCGAGCGGCTCGAGCGGCTTGAATGAAATTTTACAATCAAAGCACGCCATATGCTCGCTGTAGTGGATTAGACTCTGCGCGAGCCCCAGCTCGGCGGCGTTTGCGATCTCCACCTCAAGCTCGCCGAAACTGAGCTTGAGCGCCTTTTCGACGTCGCTTGCGATACGGATGGAATTTTCCTCGTCGATGATCGTGCGATCGATGATGACCTTGATCGAGTGCTTTTTCGTCTTGCTCAGCTCGATCTCCTCGTCCAGCCGCACCAGCACGCCATCGATCTGAGCACGCACGTAGCCCTGCTCGCGCAAGCTTTGCAACATATCGGCGAAGCTGCCCTTTTTCTCGCGCACCAAAGGCGCGCCCAAGATCACCTTCGCGCCGCGCGGCAGCTTCATAATCTCGGCGATGATGTCGCTGGAGCTCATCTTTGAGATCGGCTTGCCGCATTTGTGGCAGTGCTGCACTCCCACGCGCGCATAAAGCAGCCTCAGATAGTCGTAAATTTCGGTGATCGTGCCCACCGTCGAGCGCGGATTTTTCGACGTCGTTTTTTGATCGATCGCGATCGCAGGCGTCAGACCGTCGATCTTATCGACGTCGGGCTTGCCTACACGGTCTAAAAACTGCCTCGCGTAGCTGCTTAGGCTCTCGACGTATCTACGCTGCCCCTCGGCATATAGCGTATCAAACGCCAGAGTACTTTTGCCGCTGCCGCTAAGACCCGTAAAAACGACGAGTTTGTCCTTTGGAATTTGCAAATTTATATTTTTCAGATTGTGCTCGCGCGCGCCCGTGATGGTGATGAGATCGTTCATTTTCGCCCTTTTGTGCCAAATTAATCTTACATTATAGCTCAAATTGTTAAAATTGTGCTTTTGGAAGGGGCGGCGATGATACTAATCTGCACGGCTTTGCACTGCGAAGCCCAAGCGATAATCGAGAGTTTTAAACTTACGCGCGGCGGCGATCTATTCGCAAGCAAACAGATGCTTCTATACATCTGCGGCGTGAGGTTTGGGGCTAAATTTGAAGCGGGCGCGGAATTTGTTCGCCGTGCCGATACAGACGCGGAATTCGGGCGCGAACTTCGCAAGGATCGGCGTGGCGCGGACGTAAAATTTAAGCACCGTTCGGATGCGGGCGCGCTCTGCGACGGCGATACAGAGACCGGTTCCACGCAAAATGCGACTGAAAATTTTGAAATTTTAAATTTTAACTCCGCGCAGAATTCAGAGCGCTTCGGTGAAATTTTACTTTCGCGGCGCGTGGACTTTGCGCTAAACATAGGCGTCTGCGGCTGCGCAGATAAAGGCGTGCAAATCGGCGAGGCGTTTTACTTTGACGGCACGGCAGCGCAGGAATTTTGCGGCGAGGACAGATCGAAATTTTATCGCTTGCAGGTTAGGGAACACAGCGAGCAAGCTCTAAAATTTCAAAACGTTTGCGAGCAGAAATTTTATGGCGCGAGCTCGGACGGCAAGCTGCGGGCAAATTTGATCTGCGTAAGTGAGCCTAAAATTTTAAACGCAGCGGAACAAACCGGTGAGGCAAATATCGCAACGATCGAGGCGTGCGGCGAGATAAACGCACAAGCCCCAACGCAAGGGACGAACGGCGCAGCAGATACAAAAAATTTCACGCGCGGCGCGGTGCAGGCCGCAACACAAAGCGCGACGCAGGTCGAGGCGCAAAATTTAGCGGGTGTAAAACCCTCACAAATCGCGGTAGGTGGGCACAACGTCGCGACGAATACCGCAGCACGAGCAACACAAAATACGCCGTGCACGGCAAAAGATGCTACCTGCGGGCGCGCAAATCGCGGCGTTATGCTTTACGATATGGAGAGCGCGCTTTTTATTAGTGCTTGCGAGCGCGCGGGTGTGCCGTGGGCGATGATGAAGATCGTAAGCGATCATTTGCGCGGAGAGCGGCTTTGCAAACGCTTCGTCTATGAGCTCGTAAAGGCGCGCCTGCCGCAAATCCGCGCCGCAATAAAGAGCAAAATTTAACTACTAGAGCGTATGCAAAAAACTGAGCCGAGAGATGAAATTTTGGCTTCATATGCCGAATACGACGCGGAATTTTAAGGTATTGCGGAGTCGCAGGAGAAACTATGAAAATAAAAGGCTCTTATCTGTATTTCGCCCTCTTGGCATGCGCGTGCGTCGCAGCTTGCGCGTATGCCGTGGCGGATTTACTCGCGGATCCGCCCTTGTTGGTCTTTTTAGCTCTTTTGCTCGCATTTTTCTGTATCGGGCTATGGCTAAAAGATACCCTAATAGGCGCGCGTTACCTATTTTACTGCGTCTGCGTGCAGCTACTTTTTGCAGCGGCCATATTCGCCGTTCATAAATTCCCTGCCATGGCGCAGTTTGTGCGTGGTGCAGAGATAGGCGTCGGCGGTGCAGGCATACCGCTAGGTATCGCTCTGCTCGTGCTGCCCGCGTTTTTCTGCGCCCTGCCGTATTACTACCGAACGGGCGTCAAAAAAATCCCGCAAAAGCTTGCGCTCGGCGGAATTGTGATTCTAAACGTCGCTATTACGCTAGCTTACGCCTTCTATTTCGAGCGACTATTCTGCGGCACGATCTGAAATTTCAACGATTTTTAGTGACGGTGCGCGAAATTTAAGTATAATTTGCAAAATTTAAACGAAGCGGAGCAAGATGACGGAGGCGAAAAAGGAGCCGGGCGCGCAGTTTGGCGTGAATCTGGACGAGCGATCGAGCGCGTTTTTAGGCGCGCTATTTGAGAAATTTCACTTTTCATTTCAGCAAAAAAAGCAGCTTGCGGAGTTTGCGAGCGATTTTGAGGCGTGGGGCGAGAGGCCCGTTTATGAGCTGCTTGCGGACGGGCAGGGCAGGCTAAATTTTAATAAAGCTAAATTTAATAAAACAGGGAAAGTCCCAAACGGCGAGCAAATTTTTAATTTCGTGCGCGAAGCATGGCTGGAGCTAAAGTCGTGCCCGCACTCATACGCGAGCTTCAAAAGCGATTACGCGCCGAAAAAATTTGAAATCTCCTCCTTTCGCGCGGATCGCATCGCTTTGGGGCGCTGTCCAGTGGCGAGCGAAAACACCCGCTGCTGCAATCTGCTGACGCTAGATGCAGTCAATTCGTGCGGCTTTGACTGCTCCTATTGCGCGATCGGCTCCTTTTACAAGCACGGGAAAATCGGCTTTGACGAGAATTTCGCGGCAAATTTAGCGCGCCTGCGGCTCGATCCCGCGCGCAGCTATCACATCGGCACGGGTCAGAGCTCCGACTCGCTCATGTGGGGCGATCGCTTCGGCATTTTAAGCGCATTATGCGATTTTGCGGCGCAACATGAAAACGTGATTTTGGAGCTTAAAAGCAAGTCGAATAATATCCGGTTTTTCCTGCAGCGCGAGATCCCGCGCAACCTCATCGTCACCTTTTCGCTCAATACCCCCGCGATCATAGCGAACGAGGAGCATCTAAGCGCGAGCCTGGATGCGCGGCTGGCTGCAGCCGAAGCGCTCGCGGCGCGCGGCATTTTGGTGGGCTTTCACCTCCACCCGATGGTTTGGTACGAAGGGTGGCAAAGCGATTACGGCGCGCTTTTTGAGCAGCTGCTGCGCCGCTTTGATCCAAGCGGCGTCGCGATGGTCTCGCTCGGCACGCTTACTTTCATCAAGCCCGTCGTCAAGAAGCTGCGCTCTCGCGGGCTGCGGAGCAAAATTCTGCAGATGCCCCTTGCGGACGCGAACGGCAAGCTGTCCTACCCGCTGCAGATCAAACGCGAGCTTTTTAAATTTGCCGCGGACGCGCTTTCGCCGTGGCGCGAGCAGGTGTTTTTCTACCTCTGCATGGAGGATGCGAGCCTGTGGCGCGAGGTTTTGGGGCACGAGTATGAAAGCAACGACGCATTTGAGGAGGCGATGAAGGCGGCGTATTTCGCGAAGATAAGACAGCGCTAGACGCGCTATTTACCGCAGACGTCGCGGCCTGAACCGGCTCGCATGCGGCGTCAAGGACACGGCGCGAAATTTGCAGCGAACGAGCGATTAAAATTTAGCGGCACACCTGGCTTTATAAAATTAAATTTTATAAATCGTGCGGGGCGGGCACAGCGAGCGGCGATGAAATTTTACAAAGCGACGGCGTAGCAAAACGACCGCGGGCTAAATTTAAAATTTTACCCGGCGAAGTCGCGGCGCGAAATATTTAAATCGCGCAAATTTAGCGGCAAATACAGCGGGTAATAAATTTAATGCAGCGAAATTTAACGCGCCGAAGCGGCATGAAAATTTAAAGGAGAAAAGATGAAAGCATTGATCACGGGCGCAAGCGGCGGTATCGGCAGCGCGGTTGCGGAGCTTTTGCGGCAAAACGGCTATGAAATTTTAACGCTAAGCTCGCGCTTTGAAGATACGGACGCGTTAGCGAAGGAGTGCCGCGCTCTGGCTGCGGCGTGTGAGATTGACGCGCTGATTTTATGCGCGGGCACGGCGAAATTTGCGCCGCTTGAAGCGATGAATGAGAGCGAAATTTTAAAAATTTTAAACGTAAATCTTGCCGCAAACATCATCATCACGCGCACGCTTTTGTCAAATTTAAAGCGCAACCGCGCCCATATCATCGGCATTAGCTCGATCGAGGCGCTGCGAGCGAGCCGCTTTAGCGCGGTTTATAGCGCGAGCAAGGCGGGGCTGCGGGCGTTTCTGCTCTGTCTTTTCGAGGAGGCGCGCAAGCAGATCAGAGTAAGCTGCATCAACCCTGACATCACCAAAACGCTATTTTACGAGGATTTGAGTTTCGAGCCTGCAGATGATGAAGCAAGCTTCGTGGATGCGGAGGAGATCGCAAATTTTACGCTGCAAATTCTGCGCACGAAGTCCAACGTAAGCGAGTTTACGATCCGCCCGCAGATCGTAAATCTGCGGAAAAAATCAAAATTTAATCGCGAAGGAAGCGAGCTTGAAAACTAGTAAAAGTAAAATTTTTATTATGCTAATTGCGGGGTTTTTTATTATTTATGGAGTTATAAGAAGCAGCGGTATGTATTGCAATATGGAGGAATTCTTTTCTGATAGGCACGACGAAGAGGATGACGCTTGCATCGCTAAGCTGATAAAGCGAGCGGACGACGGAAATAGTTTTGCAGAAAATAGGCTTAGATACCCAACTATGGAATATATCAAGCGAGTGTGCGAAAAGGGGGTGGAAAGCTTAGGCGAGCGAGAAAGATTTTATTTCGAGCGTTATAGTAAAGATCGTTGTAGCGCTTGGAGCTTTAAAACGCCCAAATCAAAGGGCGGCGAAGCAAATACTACGAGCGGCGATACGAACGCAACGGACGACGAGGGAAATTTAACGCGCGAGGGTGCGAATACGATCCGTAATGAAGCAGGCGCGATCAAACGCGATGTAAATTCTACGGGAGAGTCAAATGCCGGGCAATAAAGCGAGCTTGAAAGCTAGTAAAAGTCAAATTTTTTTGTTAATCGTAGGGGTTGTTATTCTGTGCGCCCTATATATAAACAGCAGTGGCGCGTATTGCAACATTTGGGAATCTTTTTTAAACAATAAGGGTGAAGAGGATGACGCCTGCATCGCTAGGCTAATAAAGCGCGCGGATGCCGGCGATGACCATGCAGTAAATCGACTAATGTATCCGAGCCAGGCATATATCAAGCGCACATGCGAAAAGGGGGTAGAAAACTTGAGCGAACGCGAGAGATATTATTTCCAAGGCTTTAGCGGGGATCGATGCGAGATTTGGGGCTTTAAAACGCCCAAATCAAAAGACGGCGAAGCAAATACGACAAGTAGCGGCGGTAATTTAACGCGCGCCGGGGCAAACAACGGCGAAGCCGACACTATGGGCAACAAGGTGAGCTCCATAAAGCGCGAAGGAAATTCTACGGAAGAGCAAAATGTTGGGCAATAAGATTAGCCTTGAGGGCGATATCGTAAATCTTATGTCGTTGGTCAAATTTGTGAAAAAATGAGTTAAAATTTATTACTCAAGGAAAAACATGGTAAAAAAGAGATCTTTAAAAATAAAAGGAAGCATATCGATTGCCATAATCCTGCTTTGGGTTTATTTTTTGATTACGACGTTGAGCGGTGATCGATACTGTGGGATATGGGATTATATCGCAAATAGCGAAGAGGATGACGCCTGCATCGCCAAGCTGATAAAGCGCGCAGACGCGGGTAGTGAATTGGCGCTCAATCGGCTTAGATACCCTAGCAAGGCGTATATCAAGCGCATATGCGAAAGGGGAGTAGAAAACTTAGGCGAGCGAGAGAGATATTATTTCGAGCGTTTAGGTGTAGATCGTTGCGAAGCTCCAAATTTTAAAGGCGGCGAAACAAATACGACAAGTAGCGGCGGTAATTTAGCGCGAGGCGATACGAACGCGACTGACGGAGGAAATTTAACGCGCGCCGAGGCAAACAACGGCAAATCTGACACTGCGGGCAGCAAGGCGGACATGACGAAGCGAGAAGGAAATTCTACGGAAGAGCAAAATGCTAGGCGATGAAAATTTAGAAAAATTTTTCTCAAAAATCGACGCGGCGGAGTTTGGGATTTCTGTGGGCTCAAAGCTTGCTTCAAAAAATCCCAAACTTGCAGGAAGCGCTAGAGACGGGAGCGACGACAAGCCCTTAAAATTACAAGGCGGCGTGGAATTTTGCGGCGGACAGTCATATTTTAGCGACGCGCAGCAAGATGAAATTTTAAAATTTAATGCTGAGCCGCCGTTTGATGCCGAGAAAGTGCGTCTTGATACAGAGCAAGCACACTTAAAATTTAACGTCCGTCCATCGCAGTCGGAGCCGGGCGTCAGACAAGCGCTTGCGTTTGGTGCCCATCCGTCGCAGGCGCAGTTTGATGGCGAGCAAGCGCAGGCAAAGATCGAAAATTTCATGCGCGATCTGCTGCAAAACTATGTGCTTTGCATAAGCGGCGCGGAATTCGCCTTCGCGGAGATCGAGGCGTATTTCACGGGCGCGGATCGCAACACCTACAAGCGCACGTCGCGGGCGGGCGAGATATTTTTTCACAATTTCGGCTTTGACATTTCGTTTCGCAGCGTCCCGCAAAGCGGCGGCGGGATTTTGGTGCGAAGCCTGCGCGTCCTAAGCGGCGCAGAGCTTTTGGCGGGCGGCTTACCGGATTCAACGGGCTGCTTACCCGGCTCGGCGGAGAGCGGCCAGCTCGGCTCTGCCGTCGCCCCGCTCATACAAAATGGCGATTTTATCGCGGGTCCGCGCAAATGCATGGGTAAAATTTTAAATCTGCAAACGCGAAATTTAAACTTCTCTTTAAAGCGTGTGCCGCAAATAGCGCGTGCAGCGGGCTTTAGCAATCGAATCCGACGGGGCGAGATCGTAAATGAAGCGAATCTGGACGCAAATATGCCAAGCGGTGCGGCGAAGCTTGCGAATGAGCCGCGCAGGCTTACCAGCGAGGAGTTTGAGGCATATCTGAGCGCGGGCTACGCTGCGGCGAAAACATATAAAAAATCGCTACAAAGATACGAGGGCTAAATTTTGATCAAACGGCGCGTAGCGGGCGAGCGGTAAAATTTACTGAGCTTTAAGCGGTGGCACTATAAAATGGCGCGTCCATCAAATTTAAATGCGGCAAATGGATCAAAGCGGGCTTGAGAAATTAAAAAAGCTACTACAAAAGCGGCATCAGGAGCCGAAGCGGGGCTTGGAACAAAATTCTAACGGCGAAAATTTTAAAGCCCAAAATTCTGAAACCGAAAATTCCGAAGCCTCAAATTTTGAAGCTTCGAATTCTGAAGTTTTAAATTCTGAATCCCCGAATTCCGAAATCTTAAATTCTAAATCCCTGAATTATAGAGCTCAAAATTCCGAAGCTTCAAATTCTGAAATCATAAATTCCGATCCTGACGCTTTAAATTTAAAAGCCAAATTAGAAGCCGAATCGGTTCAGAATTCTGTCCGTAAAAACAACACAGAGCCGCAAAATTTTATCTCGGATGATAGCGGCTTTTTGCAGCATAATCCCAAAGCTAGAGATTACGACAAAGATCCGATAATAGTAAAAAATTATGAGAGGCTGCTAATATCTACAATTACATTTTTATACGCGCCTATGATTTTAGGTGAATATATTTTAAGCATATGGGATTTAATTTTTTCAAAACACCATATATCGATGATGGAAATAGGCTCTAGCATTATATTTGGAATTTTTATAGCGATAGCATTGAGACTTATTTATAGCTGCTGCGTAAGCAATAATAATCGAAAAATCTACTTTATGAATAATTCTATAGATTTCTATAACAACGGCGAGCTTGAGAGAAGGACAAATAACCTTCATTTAAATTATGTGATGGGCAGACCATTTTGGGGATATCGCAACGATGATAAGATTCGTCGCCTCATTTATAATATTATTATAATTTTTTCTATTGCAGCACTATCGTTTCTATCATCGCAAATTTTAGTATTCTTCATTTTTTCAATACTTTCTGCAATCTTTTTGAAAATATTTTTTCACTTTTTAATTGTAGGCAATTTTAAGAATTTTTCATTCTTTTCTGCAATCGTAGTGGATTATCCGTACTATGAGCAAGAAAATACTTATTATTTAAGCTCTATTTTATCGGTAAAAAATTATTTAGTTTGCGTATATGGTGCGGAAAGGCTAAACGAAATAAAAGAATGGTTTTTGATTAGAAAACATATCGATATTGATAAAATAGAAAAATATTATCTTAGCTAGGAGTTGGTTGTGAATAACAAGGTAGAAGAGCTAAGGCTAGAATTGGGGCTTGATAGGGTGTGTGAAAGATTTTTGCCGAATGAGAGTTATATAAAATTTAGATCTATTTTTTAAAAGGTGCTTGAAATAATGGAAAATTATAATGAACAAAAAGCCAGAGATTACGACAAAAATCCGATAGTAATAAAAGACTATGCTTTTTACGACTATATGAAATATTCCACGATTGCTACGCTTATAGGATGTTTATTCTTTATCTCGGTCGTTACCGTAGTAAATCCCATTGAGCCCAAAAATTTTAGACTACTCCCTTTCGCTTTGGTAATGTTTTTTATCAGGCGAAAGCAACAAAAGGGCGTCTATTTCGTATTTAACGATTCGGATATCAAATATTACAAAGAAGATAAAGCTTATAAATCTTTGAAGCTTGAACAAATCGGCGCCGTTGCGATCAGTTTTGATCCTCGCTGGGACCGGCAGCAGAGGATAAGCATACCCGAAATGCTATTTTTGTCACTTTGGCCTTTGGGCGCATACGTTATGCGCGGAATGCATGCGATGATCGCGCTAATTTCGATGATAGCAATTAGCCTATTCGGAGCGAGCATATTGATGCATCTTAAAAATGGCAGTTTCAGATGCTTAGGCGTCTATGACCGGCTTGTGATATACGGCGAAACGGGCGATCTTAGAATTATAAATGTTTTGATTTATAGCGAAAAAGAGTATCTGGAATTAAGAGAGTATTTTATGCGCAAAACGCATATAGATTTAGATACCGTCCCGCGCACCTTGTCGGTATTTAGCAAAAAGGTAAAATTTAGAAAATTTAAATTCTAGCGCTCCGCTTGAAATTTTGCCTTTAAAATTTACGCGCTAATCTTCGCTGCCTTCATATACGCCGAGCTCTACGAGATTGCCGTCCGGATCGCGCAGATAGATACTTTGCATAGCGCCGCGCGCGCCCATTCGAGGCACGACGCCAAGCTCTATTTGCACCCCTTTGCTTTCCAGCTCCGTTTTGAGCTGCTGTGCGCTTTGATCTTCGCAGATGAGGCAAAAATCCGCCGAGCCTACGCTAGGACGCGCTGCAAACGGCGCAAACTCGCCCGCGCGGGTGTGGATATTGATCTTTGAGGAGCCGAAACGCAGGCTGTGTTTGCCGCCCTCGCAAACGTGCTCTAACCCCAAAATCCCTTCGTAAAATTCCACGCATTTTTGCAGATCCTCCGTAACTAGGACGAAGTGATCGATCCCTTTGATTTTCATTTTGCCTCCCTGTGCGCTCGCAAATCGCAAAATTTTTACGCCTCGCGGTACAATTTTGGAATTTTACCGCGAAATTTTGCGACAAAATTCCAAATGCTCGTAGCGCGAAATCAAAATTTCGCGGCGTAAATTTTAAAATTCTAAAATTTTGCCCAAGCAAAATAGGGTGCGAGTAGAGCCTGGCTTTAGTAAAATTAGACCGACGAAATTCCGTCTAGCTAGCGCCGCAAATTCTAATCTCGCGATTTCAAAACTAGCGATTTTAAAATTCTCTTGCCTACCTCGACGCCGGGCTGATCGTAAGTGCTGACGCCCAGTATCGCTCCGGTGGCGCTGGTTAGCAGCTCGAAGTAGTAAAATAGCTCGCCCACGCTCTGTTCACAAAGCCGCGAAACCTCGATTAGATCGACGCTGATACCCTCGTTTAGCACGGCTTGCAGCGTAGCATCGCACTGAAGATTTAGCACCTCATCCAGTCGCATGCCGTTTACGAAGTCACAGCCCTCAAGACCTTGCAGACTGATACCAGGCACCGCGTCCGTAGTGCCGTTGTCCGTGAGCTTTAAGAAAGTCACGGTCTTATCCTTTACGCCGTCCATTATGAGCTGAAGGAAGCTGTGCTGATCGCGCGAGCCTACAAGCCCAACAGGAGTAAGTCCCTCGCGGCTAAAGCCGATCTTTTTACCTAGACTTTCCGCCCATAGCTGCACGTACCACTCGCCCAATGCGCGCAGCGCGTCGCCATAGCTAAAAAGGATATTAATTTTCGCACTTTTGTGTGTGGCGTAGTGATAGGCTTTTCGTAGAATTTTATTCTCTGCGATTTTAGCGGGATTGTCTGCTAAAATTTCATCCAGATACCGCTCTTTTGCGGCGGCAGCCCCGCGCAACATCGCGCTTGCATCAAGGCCTAGCCCAACTGCGGGCACTAGCCCTACTGCACTTAACACGCTAAAACGACCGCCTACGTTAGCGGGCATATTTATCACGCAGACGCCGTGCTCGCGCGCGAAGATATCAAGCGGCGAGCCCGCATCGGTGATGAAGATGAAATTTTTTGCTAGCGTCTTTAAATCTGAAATTCCGAAACGCTGCAAAACGACCTTAAAAAGCGAGATTGTCTCGATCGTGCCGCCCGATTTGGAGGATACTATGAAAATCGTGCGAGCGAAATTTAACCCTTCAAGCGCGCGGTTTACACTGTGCCCGTCGAGATTATCCAAAATTTCAAAGCGCAAATTCTTTCTTACGCGCGGACGCAGCATCTCATAAAGCGCCCGCACGCCCACGCTAGAGCCGCCGATGCCCAAAAGCACGATCCCGTCGTAGCTTCGCGCGCTAAAAAATTCCTGCGCTCGCGCTATTTCGTCTGCGCCTTGCTGCGGCAGGCGGTAGTAGCCTATCTCGCCGCTTTCGTATTCGGCGCGGATCTTTGCTGCTACTTCTTCTAGCGCGCCCTCTTTTACCGGCGGGAAAAACAGCTCATTTTTTACCATCGCCGAATTCTCGCTCGTAGAAATATTTGATCGCCTCCACGTAGCCTTTCACCGAGCCGCAGTCGAAGCGAGTGCCTTTAAATTTATACGCGATCACCACGCCGTTTTGAGCCTGCTTCAAAAGCGCGTCGGTGATCTGCACCTCGCCGTTTTTACCCGGCGCCGTCTGCTCGATGAGATCAAAAATATTAGGCGTTAGGATGTAGCGCCCGATGATGGCTAAGTTTGACGGAGCCTCGCTAGCCTCGGGTTTTTCGATCATATCCGAGACCATTATCAGATCGTCGCTGATGCTTTTGCCGGCGATGATGCCGTATTTGTTTACGTCCTGCGGCGGCACCTCCATCACTGCAACGACGCTGCAGCGGTATTTTTCGTAAATTTTAACCATCTGCGCAAGCACGCCTTCGCCGTTTTCGTTCACGCACAGATCGTCTGCGAGCACCACGCCGAAAGGCTCGTCGCGGATTAAAATTTTACCCGTGTAAATCGCGTTGCCGAGCCCCTTCATCTGCTCTTGGCGCGTGAAAGAGAAGGTGCAGCGCTTCATAAGCGCCCTGATCTCGTCGAGCAGATACTCCTTGCTGCTGCCTGAAATTTGATCCTCCAGCTCGTAGCTACGGTCGAAATAATCCTCCAGCGCGCGCTTGCCGCGACCCGTGACGAACGCCATATTGTCCATGCCCGCCTCCAGCGCCTCGTCCACGCCGTAATGAATGAGCGGCTTGGTAAGGATCGGAAGCATCTCTTTAGGTAGCGATTTGGTCGCGGGCAAAAAGCGCGTGCCGTAGCCTGCCGCAGGAAATAAACAAGTCTGGATCATGAAGCTCCTTTGATCTTTTTTTGAACTTTTATTATAATGCAAAAAAGATAAAATTCCGCAAAGGAAAGCCTTGAAAACGATTGAAAAAGAGATCAGCGCCGCGCAGGAGATCAAAAAATCAAGCTTCATCGCCTATCTAGCGCCGCTAGCGAGCTTTGAGACGCTGCGTGCGCAGCTGCGGCAGCAACACCCCAAGGCGCGGCATATCGTCTGGGCGTATCGCGCGCTGAATGAGCCCGGGCAGATCGTAGAAAACTCAAGCGACGACGGCGAGCCCAAATCGACCGCGGGCGCGCCGTGTCTAAACGCGCTTCGCGGCGCCGAGCTAATTAATGCCGCCGTGCTTGTGGTGCGCTACTTCGGAGGCATCAAGCTAGGCACCGGCGGGCTAGTGCGGGCATACGCTAGTAGCGCAAATACCGCGATAGACGCCGCTGCGGACGCCGCAGAGCTAGTGGAATTCGTGCTGCGTAAGAAGTGCGCGTTTTTCGTGCCGTTTGCGGCGGTGGCTAAATTTGAACATTTTTTAAAAAAATCGGGTTTCGTTTATGAGGCAAGCTTCGGTGCCGCAGGAGCGGAGTTTAGCGCAGAGTTTAGCGCGGAGGAATTTGAAAAATTTAAAGGCTTTGCAGATGCTCTCGCACCGGCCCTTAAAATGCTGCGCGAGCCGAAATTTTAAAATTTCAAAATTCTATAAAATTTAAAATCTCGCCCCGGCTAAATTTGAAAGTATAAGCGGATTTTGCATTTTATCGCATTATCGCAGTGGAATTTTAAAGCTAAAGTGAAATTTCATCGTGCGAAACATAAAATCCGATAAATTTTAAAATTTTAAGAATTTCAAAATTTCGTCGTAATTTAGCTTGCAAAATTTCGCGAAAATTCCGTCCGTAAATTTCAAAATCCCATAAAATTTTTAAAATTTAACGTGCTTCATCTTAGCTTCACGCACAGGTAGGCTTAGCAGAGCTGCAATAGCCGCTAGCGTCATATCCAAATACCACATATAATCATACGCGCCGTATACCCGTACCGCAAGACCTCCGATATATGCGCCAAAAAATCCACCGATTTGATGCGAAAGCATCGTAAATCCAAATAGGCTTGCTAAATATCGCGTCCCCAACAGCTTACCGACGGCAGCCGCAGTAGGCGGTACGGTCGCTAGCCAGGTAAATCCTAATCCCACGCTGAAGATATAAAACGTAAGGCTATCTTTGGGCGAGAGCACATAAGCACCAATAAGAGCGATACGCAGGGTATATATGCAAAATAAAATGACTTTACAGCGCACTTTGGAAACACACCAGCCTACGAATAAGCTGCCTACGATGTTTGCGATGCCAATCAGTGCGAGCGAAAAGGACGCTACCTGCGCGCCATGCCCGCTTAGCGCTACTTCGCTAGGCAGATGCGTCACTAAAAACGCTACGTGAAAACCGCATGTAGCAAAGCTTAAATTTATCAAAATATAGCTTTTATCGCGCAGCGCTAAACGCAGCACTTCGCCTAAGCTGCGCTTATCTTCTTCATGCAGGCTGGTTTGTTCGCCGAATAGAATTTTACCGCCTGCCAAAAGTCTTGCAAGCGGCAGAATTAGCAAGCTAAGCCCTGCAAGCGTAAAAAATGCGCCGCCGTATCCCAAAGTAGGCGTTGCGATACAAAACCCAATCATTGGCGCAAATAAAAACTGCCCGAACGAGCCGCCTGCATTTAGTACTCCGCTAGCAACCGAGCGGATAGAAAATGGCAGGCGCTTTGCCATTAGGCTCATTAGAATCGGAAAACTACCCGCGCCAAGCCCCAGTGCAAGCCCAAAGCCCATCGTTAATACAAGCGCGCTTTTGCTACTAAATAACGGCACAAGAACGCAGCTAATCGCCAAAAGCACGCTGCCCCAAAACAGCACGACGTAGGCACCGAGCTTGTCTGCAAGTATCCCACTAAGCGGTTGCGAAAAGCCCCATACCAGCTGCGTAGTCGCCATCGCAAAGCTTACTTGCGCGATGGATAGGGAATTTGCTTGCATTATAGGCTGCACGAAAAGACCTAATGACATACGAATGCCCATCGTAATCATCAAAATCGCCGCGGCGCATAGGATCATTGTCCAAACTGATTTCATATATATTCCTTTTAAAAGATAGAATTATAACATAAAAATCACGAATATATCGAGATTTTATAGATATATTTAATTCTTACATTTTAGTATATTATTTATGTAAGAGGAATTTACCGAGCTTTAATGGGCTTTGCATTAAAATTCTATTTCCAAGGAGAAGCGATGATTTACGAAGATGAGATGATTTACGTGGAGCGCGAGGAGCACGAAGTGCCGTGGGTGAAGGTCTTTACGAAGGCGAAATTTAAAGAGCTCAGCGACTGCGACGAGGCGACGCTGGCGCATCTGTGGCGCGCCGTGCTTCAGTGCGAAAAGAGCCTGCGGGAGTTTTACGCGCCCGATAAGATCAACATCGCAAGCTTCGCCAACTACGTGCCGCGCGTGCATTTTCACATCCAAGCGCGCTTTAAAAACGACAGCTTTTTCCCGGAATCCGTCTGGGGTAAAAAGATGCGAAACGGTAAGCTCGATCTGCCGGAATTTAGCGAATTTGCGGAGATTTTAGCGGCAAATTTAAAGATGGAATTCAGATGATAGGTGCGCGATCCAAAAAATACCTAAGTCTTTTCGCGCTTGCTTGCTGCGTCGCCACCTTTGCGTTTTACCTGCGCTTTAAAAGCGAGGAAAACGAGATAAAAATCAAGCAGCAGTTCGATTTTAGCGCGAGTTTGTTTGAAAAGATCGTGGACGAAGAGAAGCTAAACGCCTTTGCGATCTCGCTGATTTTGTCGCAGAACAGCGACGTGGTGCGCTGCTTCGAAAGCGGCAAACACGGCGAGTGTATGGACGTGACAAAAAAATACAAAGACATTTTAGGCGCGGTGCCCTTCTACACGGGCGTGAAGATACATTTTCATACGCAAAACACCAGAAGCCTGGCTAGGAGCTGGAGCGACGAATTTTACAACGACGATCTGAGCTCGTTTCGCCATTCGCTTTTGCAGATCCGCCATAGTCTGCTTCCAAAAGCGCTCGTCGAGATGGGGCGGTGTGGGGTTTTCATGCGCGGAATTTCGCCGGTTTTTAGCGAGGGTAAATTTATCGGAAGCGCCGAGATAATGCTCGATTTCGAGCACGTTATCGCGCAGATCAACCGTATGGGAAACGATATTTTTATCCTCGTAGATAAGAGGTTTGAAACCGACTGCTTCTACGATAAAATAGGCGTTATCAAGGATTTTATTGTTGTAAACAGCGCGCCGGATTACGATGTTTTGTCGATTTTGGCAACGCTTGATTTTGGGGCGCAGAGTTTTATCAAAAAGGATGGGCATTATTTTTACGTGAGGGCGTTTTCGGACGAAAACGGCACGAAGCTGGGCTATATAATTTTGCATCGCGAAAGCTAGCGGCGGGATTTAAATTTAGGCCTTTTGCAGCTTGCCTGCTTTGTCGCGGCGGGCGTTTTAAATTTAATCGCATGATCGCGGGAATTTACGCTGAAATTTTAAAAGGAGCGTCGGTATGAAATTTTATAAATCTTTTAAATTTAAAGCAATAGCTGGCATGCTGCTTCTGACGGCGATACTCTGCGCCGCATTTATCCGCATAATCCCCGACTACTCCACTTCGCGAGGCTTTGCCGTAGTTTCCCTTTCCGACTACGACAAATACAAGCAGGGATACTGCCTAAAAGAGGATAGGATTTTGTCTAAAGAGGAGCGCTTTAAGCGCGGAATTTTAGATACCTTAGACAGATCCGTATTGTTTTATGCCGCTATTACAGACAGATGCTATTATGTATATGACAATGAAGCTTGCAACTACGGCAATGGAGAATTTGCCGTTAAAGTAGGCTTTTATGAGACGGATAAATTTAATAACGATGATTGGTTGGAAGTTTTATCCAAAGAGTATGAGATAGAAAAACGTAAAAATCAAGACGCTTGGCTGCTGTATAGAAATATTTTTGTCGAGAAATTTCAAATGAAACCCGTAAATATAGCAGAAAGGCTAAAGATAAATTTAGCGGAGGGCTTTGCGGGCTTTGATATGCCAGTAATTGAATACAAAGGATTAAATAAATATCTTTTATATCTTGATAAAAGCTTTATTCTTTATGATGATTTTAAATTCAGTGCTATTTTGGTTAGAGTTCCTGAAGGATATACTCCCAAAGATTTATTGGATAGAAAGCAATATTATGAAAGAGAGATTCAAACCAGATCATATAGCGAAGATGACTTTAAAATCGACACATGTGGCAATAGCGATTTTAAAATTTATAAAAACAATGCCGAAGAAATAGCGGATCGCCTGGTAAGAGAGGATTTGTTTAAAGGTGGCTGAAAAGCCACGCTAAAACAAAATTTTAAAAAGCCCTAGCCGCGCAAATTTTACTTTCAAAATTTTAAAATTTGCGTCTAAATTTCATGTGCCGTTTTAGTCTAAAAGCTTCTGTTTAAACAGCGGGATTTTGTAGCAAAAGGTGCTGCCTTCGCCAAGCTTCGAGCTGACGCTTTTTGCGATGCCGTAGCGCTTGCAAATTTTATCGATTATGTTTAGCCCGAGACCGAATCCGCCAAGAGCCGCGTTTTCGCGCGAGTATCTCTCCCAGATCGCGCTCGTATCCTTTATGCCGATGCCGAAATCCTGCACGCTAAAGACCGCTATGCTTACCCACTTTTCCAGCCCGATGATGATCTTGCCGCCGGGGCGCGAGTATTTTATGGCGTTGCTTAGCGTGTTGTCGATGAGGCGCATTAGCGAGGTTTCGTCCATAAAGACGCTCACATCTGGCGCTATTCGCGATTGCAGGCTTATGTTTTTGCTTTTTGCGACCAGATAGATGAAATTTATCCTAGCGCTCAAAAACTCGCTCATATCGATGCGGCGGCTTTTTAAGCTCATCTTGCCGCTTTTTATGAAGTACTCCACGTCCTCGTAAGTAATTACCATTTGCTTGAGCGCCGATTTTATGCGCGCCGTGTGTTTGTCGCGCAGGCCTAGCATCTCGGTATTGATGAGTGCTACGCCCAGAGGGGTCTTTAGCTCGTGCATCGCGTCGTTGAAAAACGCCTTGATGAGGTTGCTTTGCTGTGCGTAGAAATTTTTAATGATTTTGTAGTTAAACAGCGCGATGATGAGCGCTACGAAGATCGTGATAAAGATCGTGGAGATCGCGATAAATTCTATCTTGGCGTAGCTTATCTTTTTTGAGATGACGAAAAAATGCAGCTTGCCCTCATGCAGAAAATGGCGCTTAAAAAACACCCGCCCGCCGAATTTCAGCGTGATAAATGCAAAATCGGGCGGCTGCACGCTGAGGTTTGATCTTAAAATTTCGCCGTTTGCATTTAGGATCGCGTAGTCGTAGATGAGCTCGTCTTTTAGATCGGGATACGCTCCGCTTAGGGCTTCGCCACTTTTTTGTATCAGCTCGGCGACGTCGGCGCTCTCCTCGATTTTGGAATTTAAATAGATTATATAAAGGCTCTCGCTTATAAAGGCGCCGATGATGAAAATCGCGCTAAAAAGCGTAAATTTAAACCCTTTAAGCATTGATCTTATATCCGAGTCCGCGGCTGGAGAGTATGAAATCGTTGCTCGTTTTGGCGCGGAGGTTGCTGATATGCACGCGCACATCGACGCTGCCCGCTTCGCCGTCCCATACGTCGGCGATGAGTTCATCTACGCTTACGAATCTTTTGATATTGGCGAGTAGAAATTCTATAATCTTGATCTCTTTGGCGCTTAGCGATATCTCTTCGTCCGCGCGCTTTAAAATTTTTAAATTTGCGAAGTAGTGAAATTTATCCGCGATCTTGACGGCGCCCTTTTCGTCGCCGAAATACTTTCGCATCAGCTCGCTTACCCTAAATTTAAGCTCGGCTAGGTGGAAGGGCTTTTTTAGATATTCGTTGCAACCAAGCTCGTAGCACTGGCTTAAATCGTCGATGTCGCCGAGCGAGGTCATCATCATTACGGGAGTGCTAAGACCGAGGTTCCGCGCATATCTAAGCACCTCTTCGCCCGAAACCTCCGGCACCTTGATGTCTAAAATCAGCAAGTGGTAGGCATTCGCGGCGATCTTATCGCAGGCTGCGTCGCCGCTTTCGCATTCGTCCACCTCGTAGCCGAGCTCCTGCAGATACTCGCTTACGCTGCTTCTGTATTCAAAATCGTCTTCTAAAAGTAAAATTTTCAAACCCGTTCCCTAAATCGGGAGCGAGATTACGCTCCCGTGCAAATTTGCCCCGCATATACAACGAAGTAGCGAAGCAGAATGACGCCGCAAAGCACGACGAAAGAATTTAAAACTATAAACGCAGGCTTGTAGGCGTGGTTTTTCAGCGCCGTAAAGGCGATGATGATCGGAGCGATGAGCCCCGTGCCTAAAACGCCGATCCAGAAAATTTTGCCGTAAACCTCGTGCGTCAAAGCCTGCTGTGCCGCAAGCGCGCTCGTGCCGCCCTCGAAATACATCCCGACAAATAGAATGAACAAAAGCGGAATCTCAAAGAGTATCGCGCGCAGATCAAGCACCAAAAGGTATTTTATGCTATCTTTGTTTAACGAGCCTTTAAAAAACAGAAGTCCCACTAAAATGCTCGCCGCGATGCCGCTGGAAAAGCCGGATAGCAGAAATAAAATCGGTAGCACCGGAGTATTCCAAAGCGGAATTTTCATCACCGCGCTTAGCAAAAAGCCCGTATATGCGCCCACGCAAAGAGCAAGGATAAACAAAACTCGCTCGAATAGTTTAGAAGCCTTGGCGAACGAGCTTAGTAAATTTACGATAGGGCGCAGAAAAGCGAGCAGTTTAAATTTACAAATTTCCTCGCCGAATACGCATAGCGCAAATACAAAGCTAAACGGAACGTAGATTAAAAGCGCCGCCACGCCGAGGCTCATCACCGAGCCGAAGTTAAATTTGATCAGCAAAAGATAGAAGGTAAGAGGCTTGCCCAGGTCAAAGATCAAAAGCAAAAGCCCCGCGCAGATCGTAAGCGGCGCCGTGATCGCGCCCGCTCTAATCATCGCATCCCAGATAGAATTTTGCTCGCTTTCGTGGCGATTCCATTTAACTAAAAGCGCCACCATCGTCGCTCCCGCGCTAAGACCCGCCAAAAATAGATAGATCGCAATCGGCCAAGGCCAGTAAATTTCAGAGTATTGGCTCATATCGCCCCACATATTATTCATAGCGTCCTCCTTTTTTGTTTTTGATATTCGCTAGGCGCGGTTTGGTGTTTAGATACGCTTTTGGATATTCTACGCTCGTTTTGGCTAGCAGCTTGTTTACCCCAGAGCCCGCGTCGTTTACGTCGCCGAAAACTAAAGCGTCGGTCGGGCACACGCTTACGCAGGCAGGCTGTAAGCCTTTGCTCGTGCGGTTCGTGTAGCAAAAGGTGCATTTGCCGATAGCGTGAGTGATAGGATCGACAAATCTAGCGTCGTAAGGACAGGCCAGAATACAGTATTTGCAGCTGACGCAAAGCCTCTCATCTATGAGCGTTACGCCGTCTTTGGTTTTAAAGCTCGCTCCCGTAGGGCAGACATCCACGCAGGGGCTATCCTCGCACATAACGCAGCTGGCGCGCGAATAATCGAGCTTTAAGCTTGGAAAAACGCCGCTTGTTTTGCCGTGCACTTGCAGCCTATAAACGCCGCTCGGTACGCCGTTTTCATTCCTGCACGCAACCGAACAGGCTTGGCAGCCTATACATAAATTTTCGTCGTGAATCATTACGAATTTTTTCATAACCGCTCCCTTAAATTTTAACTATATCGACGCCGACGTTGGTTACCATCGTGCTTACCACGGGACCTTTTGCGGGATCGAGTAGGGCGCTTTGATTAGTTCCGTCGCCGTTCGTGCGCTTTAGTCTCGGGCTTACGTGTCCAAAGCCGTGATAGACGAACAAGCAATCGTCCCTGATACCTTGCGTGACGAAAATTTTAGCTTTTTGCTCGCCGAATTTATTTTTGAGCTTCACGACATCGCCCGTCTTTAGTCCTTCCGCCTTTGCAGAAGCAGGGCTTATCCAAACCGGCGATTCGCTCATCATATCGTTTAAAATTTCGATATTTTGCGTGTGTCCGTTGGTGTGAAGCGCGGTCTTGCCGCTCATCAAGCAGTATTTGTGTCCGCCAAATACGTCCATACCCTCGGTATTTAAGCAGCCGTAGCCCGTAAAGAGATCCTCGACCTTTTGTGCGAAAAGCTCGATCTTGCCGCTCGGGGTTTTAAATTTCATCTGCGAGCTCATCTCGCCGTTTTCGTCCACGAACTCCGCCGCGGCAGGATATTTATCGATAAATTTAGCCACGAGCTTCGGCTCTCGGTAATACAGCTTCGGCACCTTGTAGCTTACGTAGCCGTTTTTGATTAAATTTGCGATTAGCTCGGCGTTGCCTTTGGCTTGCTGCATGCGGTATTCGTCGATGTTGTTCCAGGTGTAGTCCTTATCGATCTTCATCACTCGTGCAAGCTCTCTAAAAATTTCATAGCCGCACTTCGTATCGCCCACCGGCTCGACGGCTTTGTTTCGCATCACAAATCCAGGCGCGGTGCCGCCTTTGTTTTGAATCGACTCGTCGCGCTCCAAATATGTGGATTCGGGCAAGATCACGTCAGCTAGGCACGCGAAGTCGCTCATATACACGTCGATTGCGAGCACGAAGTCTAGCTTTTTGATCGCTTCTACGCTCTTATCCACGCCCGCAACGTTGATGAGGTGGTTAAAGCGCGTGCTGACCCAGCCTTTTACAGGGTAAGGCTTTTCGCTTAAAATCGTAGGCGCGATCTGCATCAAAACGCCGTGTTTGCGCGGCACGAAGAAATTTTCGCTACCTTCTTCGCCGCAGCCGTCGATACGCGCGGTCTTTGGAATTTTAAAATTTTTATCCGGATTCGAGATGGTAGGGAATAGATCCTCTTTACAAAGCGTGTTGAAGGTTTTAGAGTCTTTAGAAAAGTAAATTCCGCCCTTTTTCTCGACGTTCCCCATCAGCGCGTTTGCGATCGCGATGGCGCGCGTGCGGATATATTCGGCTTTAGCGGTCGTGGTTTTATGACCCCAGTCGATTACGACCGCGGGAGCCGCGGCGTAAATTTCATTTGCGATGCGCTCTACCTTGTCCGCTTTGATCCCCGTGATGGCCTCCTGCCAAAGCGGCGTCGTATCCTTTACGGACTGCCTTAGCTCCTCTAGCCCTACGGCGTATTGTTCGATAAATTTTTTGTCGTATTTGTTATCGCGCAGCCAGACGTGAATCAGCGCCATCAAAAACGCCGCGTCGGTTCCCGGTTTTATCGGTAGCCACTCGTCTGCCTTGGAAGCTACGGTGCTGAAGCGCGGATCGAGCACCAAAAGCTTTACGTCCTCTCTGCTCGCGGCTTTTGCGAGCTTTTTGGTTTTTGAGATGTCGATGCCCTCAAAGAGATTATGGCCGAAATTTACGATATATTTTGCATCGCCGTAGTCTCTTTGCATGTTGGTGCCGAAGGTGTGCGGCACGGCGATATTATAAGTGACCGGGCAACAGGACCAGTGCGAGTAGATGTTCGGGCTGCCGTAGGCACAGGCGAAATTCATCATCTGAGTGTGGTGCTCGCCCGTTTTGGAGGTAAAAACTACGCTTTGCGGACCGTATTTTTGCGAAATCTCGCCAAGCTTCTGCGCGCAAATTTTAAGCGCCTCCTCCCAGCTCGCCTCTTTAAATTTGCCCTCGCCGCGCTCGCCCACGCGAATGAGCGGCTTAATGAGCCTTTGATCGTCGTAGAGCTGATTTATGCCCGCGCCTCCGCGCGCGCAGACCGAGGTTTTGTTTGAAAAGCGATGGTTGCCCTCGATGAGAGCGCCGCGACCGTTTTTGACGGTCACCTCGATAGGACAGCGCGAGGAGCACATCTCGCAGACGCTGGCGACTTTCTTTTCCGTCTCGCCGGTGACCGCGCTAGCGTTTAAATTTAGATTTAGCGTCGCTAGTGTACCGATTGCGGCGGTGCTTTTTAAGAAATTTCGTCTATTCATAAAAACTCCTTACCTTTAAATTTCGGTAGGAATTCTAAGGCTTCATCGTAAAAATAAGGTTAATTTTGATAATGCAGCTTTTGGCTTAGACTTTATCTCGAAAGATAAAATGCGTCCTGCGCCGTATTTTAAAGCCATAAAATAGCGCCAGCAGTAGCAAAATGTTAATTGCGCCGCAGATCGCAAGGGCTACGCGAGCGCCTAATAACTCGGTAAAAAAGCCCGATATGAGCGCTCCAAATGGCGTACTACCTATTAAAAATAGCGCGTATAAGCTAAGCACACGCCCGCGAAATTCGTTGCTTACGTGCATCTGCACGGTGGAGTTGATGCTTGAGTTTGTGATTACGAAAAGAAATCCAGTTACGGCAAGCCCTGCCGCAGCCCATGCGAAGGAATTCGCAGCCCCAGTAAGAGCTAAGCTCACCCCCATAGCGATCGCGCACGATCTGATTTTACGGATGCCAAGTTTATCAAAGACTGCTACGAAAAGCGCGCCGCAAAAGGCTCCCACGCCCAGAGCCGACATCAAATATCCAAAGCTTCGCTCATCCGCGTCTAGGCTAAGCTTAACAAGCGCCGAGATTGTTACATTATAATTTGGCACCAGCGTCGCTACGATAAGCACTATTATCATTAGCTCGCTTAGAGTTTTTTTGTGCGATACATACGAAATTCCAGCACCGATCGAGGCAAAAACGCCTCCGCTTCTGCTAGATAGCGTAATAGCGGATGGCGGAATTTTTATGAAAAACAGCGAAACGATGATGCCTAAAAAGCTAAGTGCATTGAATAAAAAGCAAAAGCCCACGCCCCACAGCGCCATCACGATCCCTGCAAGTGCGGGTCCTGCGATACGAGCGACGTTGAAGGACATAGAATTTAACGCTATGGCGTTGGCTAGATCGCGGGGCGAGTCGATGAGGTCTTTTACCATCGACTGACGGCTCGGGGCGTCCATGCTGGTAAAGATGCCGCTTACAAAAGCGCAAAATAAAATTTTGCCGAAAGAATATAGCTCGCAAAAGCTCATAACCGCGAAAATTGAGGCAGTCACCGCCATACCTATTTGAGCGAGCAAAAGGATCTTTTTGCGATTAAACTTATCGAGCAGTACACCGGAAAACGGCGTGAAAAGTAGCGCGGGCAAGAACCTCGCCGCAGCTACGAGACTGACCTTAAAAGCGTCTGCGGTGATGCTTAGCACTAGCCACGGCAGCGCGACGCTTTGCATCCAAGAACCGATCAGCGAGAGGTTCATCCCGATCCAATAAATTCTAAAATTTGAGTATTTAAGCGATAGGAAGGGATTTTTCAACGCGCTGCCTTTTGAAATTTTGATTTGAGATTATACATTAAATTTTAAAAATTCACTTAAAGATTTAACATTTATAAAAATTTAACGAAAATTTAATATTTCTGAAAAGAAAAATTTTATATACTCTGCAATAAATTTTTAAGCAAAGGATTAAAAATGCAAAGACCGACTCCGATTAATCAGGAGATCAAACTCGATGAGAAGCGCTATATCGTTTCCAAAACCGATCCGAAGGGCATTATCACATTTGCAAATCCGTATTTTTGTATGATTTGCGGCTATAGTGAGCTTGAGCTTTTGGGGCAGCCGCATAACATCATACGACATCCGGATATGCCGCGAATAGCGTTTAAGCTTATGTGGGATACGATACAGCAGGGCAAGGATTTCACCGCCGTGGTTAAAAATTTAGCCAAAGACGGGCGCTTTTATTGGGTCATTACGGAATTTACTTCTAAAAAAGATCCCGTGACAGGGCAGATCACCGAATACACGGCATTTCGCAAGGCTCCGCCAAGATCTGCGATCGAAACTATAGAGCCAATTTATAGGGCGTTGCTGGATGCTGAAAGAAACGGCGGTATGCAGGCTAGCCAAAAGGCGCTCGTGGACTTTTTAAAAAGCAAAGGCGAGACCTATGAGAGCTGGATCGCAAAGGTCTCAGGCAAATCAAATCCGCTCACCGCAATGTTTTTTAAGGCGATGAAAAAGCTTTTTAGCTAGTTCAGTTAAAATTTAATGCAAACCCCGCGCAATGCGATTGTTTGGCTTTGCGCGAGAAAAGGCGGATAAAGTACAAAACCGCCCGTTCATGAAATTTTGAAATTCTACGAAATTTTAAATTTAGCGCTTGAGCTTTGAAATTTCACGTCCATATCAAACGCGCTGCAAATCATAGCCCCTCAAGCGTTATGTCATAGAGCCTCTCTACAGTTTCGTCGTTTAAATTTAGTGTCTTTTTGCTTCGTAAAAATTCTAAAATTTCATCCTGCGCAAAGCCCGCTCTTTGCGCACAATGCTCGTGCGCAGGCAAAAAGCCGCGGCATAGCGCGATATTTTCCGAAATTTCTTCGTCGCATAAAAAACAATATGGCTCGTCGTGCAAGCGTCCCTCAAATTTTAAAATTTCGGCGTAGCTTTCTACGATTATGCGGCGCGGGTTTTGTTTGCCGAAGCGCATAGCGGCTCGGTTTAGCAGCTCGTAATAGAATTTATCCAGATGCTCGGCATCTTTTAGATGCGCGTGCAAAAGCCGCATAAATTGCTGCCAAAATAGCAGCTTCTCGCGGCTTCCGAGCCACGCGTATCCCAGATGCATCACGCCGCTAAGACGAGGGAGGAAGTTTTGATTTTGCGAGAGCTCGAAGTCGATTTTATAGCCCTGGATGATGTTTGAGTGGCGCGCGCCGTAAAAGCGGTACGCACGCACGAGCGCACTTTCGCTTAGCACGTCTACGATGCAGTCCTCATCCCTAACCTTGGTCGTTTTTAATATAAATCCTTGCATTTTCCTATTTTAGCGAAATTCACATATAAATTTAAATAAAGAATTTTAGGTTATAATCAGAAGTTTCATTTCATAGAATTTAAAGGAAATCATATGAATTTTGGAGATCTATTTTCAAAAATACGTAGGACGCAACCTGCGCCGAGCGAAGCTCCTACGCACTGGATAAAGTGCCCAGGATGCGGCGCGCTGATGTATAGCAAAGAGGTCGAGCAAAATCATAGCGTTTGCCCCAAGTGTAACTATCACCTTCGTTTTGACGCGCAGGCTCGCATCGATCTGATCTGCGACGAGGGCTCTTTCGTGGAGTACGATCAAAATTTGCAGCCCGTCGATCCTCTAAAATTCGTCGATAAAAAATCCTATAAAAAGCGCATCTCCGAGAGCAAGGAAAAAACGGGCAGGTTTAGCGCGGTGATCGCGGGCGAGGGCGCTATAAGTCGCCAAAGAGTGCAGCTTGCGGTGTTTGATTTTAACTTCATGGGCGGAAGCCTGGGCTCTGTAGAGGGCGAGAAGATCGTGCGCGCCGTAAAACGCAGTCTGGATAAAAACGAGCCGCTAATCATCGTAAGCGCAAGCGGTGGCGCAAGGATGCAAGAAAGCACCTTTTCGCTGATGCAGATGAGTAAAACCTCTGCCGCGCTTAAAATTTTATCCGAGCATAAAATTCCTTTCATCTCCGTTCTTACCGATCCTACGATGGGCGGCGTGAGCGCGTCGTTTGCGTGGCTGGGAGATATCATCATTGCAGAGCCCGGCGCTCTTATCGGCTTTGCCGGACAGCGCGTCATCAAGCAAACTATAGGCGCGGATCTGCCGGAGGGCTTTCAGAGATCGGAATTTCTGCTCGAGCATGGATTAATTGATGCAATCGTGCCTAGAGCTGAGATGAGGCAGTATTTAAGCGATATAATCAATGTGCTTAGCAAAAACGCCGTGCAGATCGATGACACGAGCGATAAGTCGCTGCACGAAGAGGGAAGCGAAGAGTAGTGCAGATAACGGTAAATTCCATCCAAAAGGGCGCGGACGAGTTCGCAGGCGCAATAAGTGATTATAAAAAAATGGCGGCTAAATTTGCCGCGGTGCGAGATGAGACATTTTTTAACGCTAATATCGCTCGCGCACAAAGCACATCTGCTGAGCTAGCGCTTAAGGCGTATGATGAAGCTTATCTACCGCGCCTTAGCGGATACGTCGTAGCTCTGGATGAGCGCGGACAGGAGCTAGATAGCATGGAATTTGCGAGTATGCTAAAGGATAAAAGTGCCGTATCGTTTTTTATCGGTGGCGCTTACGGGCTTAGTGAAAATTTTAAGGCAAAAGCCGATAAAATAATCAGTCTTAGCAGGCTTACGTTAGCGCACAAAATCGCTAAACTTTTGCTTTTTGAGCAAATTTTTCGCGCACTGTGCATTAACGCAAACCATCCATATCACAAATAAAGGGAAGTAATGAAGAAAAACGAGTTGAAATTTTACAAGAAAATTTTAGAAGAAAAAAGAGAGCAACTCATCGCCAATATAAATAGCTCTGTAAATGAAATTTCGGAATTGCGCGAAAATAAAGCTGCGGATGATTTTGACGTAGCGAGTATGAATACGGATTTAAGCATCGAATACTCGCTCAATGTTAATCAACAAAAGGCGTTTTTAGAGATCGAAAGCGCGCTTAAACGCATCGAAAACGGCACTTATGGGCTTTGCGAAAGCTGCGGCGAGCAGATAAGCTTAGAGCGCCTTAAGGTAAATCCGGAGGCGAGATTGTGCATTTCGTGCAAGGAACAGGCGGAAAAGCAAAATAGGAGTTAGCTATGAAAACCAAGCAATTCTTTTTATATTCGATCGTCTATATCGCAATCGTCGCGATTTTAGTTTTTACGCAGCAAAGCAGTAGCTATACACTGGGGCTTTTCGGTTTTACGCTTACGCTTCCTGTGGCGGTGTGGATCGTACTGCCGTTAATTTTATATATGATTTTGGCGATTTTTCATATCGTTTTTCATAGCTTTGCGTTTTACCGCACAAAAAGGGCGATCGCAAAGGATCTAAGCGCATACGATGCGATGAGTAAAGAGGTTTTGCTGGGTCTTGATACCAATAAAGACTTTAAAACCGAGTATTTTAAAGACCCAAGCGAGCTTACTAAAATTTTATCTCCGTGGTACGATAGCACCGGCATAGATGTCAAAAATGAGGATTTAAAAGAGGTCATAGGCGTTATTGAGAAGGTTAAAAACGGCGAAGTGGCGGATCTGCGAAAATATAAACTTCCTAAAGATAACGGACTATTTTTGCAAAACGAACTCAACCGCCTAGATGCTGAGCCTGCGTATGCGTATGAAATTTTAAAAACCAAGGGCGTTTATAGTGAAAATATCACTAAAAAAGCCTATGCCGTAGCGCTTGCCAAAGGAAGCTACGATAAGATCAAGGCCTATAAAATTCCTCAAGATATAGCCGAGGTAAATATTTTAGTGGATCGCGCGGTAAATGACGCGAGCTTTGAGATCAGTAGCGAGGAGCTTTTCGATCTCGTAAATAATGAAAAATTTAACGAGCAGGATTTTATCGGCTTTGCCAAAAAGCTAAAAAATCATCTCGCTCCAGAGCAATACAAAGCCTTTTTCGAGCGGCTCAAAAACGAGAATCAAGAAGCGACCGAGGCATATCTGTACGCGCTATATGAGCTTGGCATGATCGACGAGTTTAGAGAGCAGCTAAGCCTTGCTGACGGCGACGAGTTTGAGAAGTTTAAAATTCTGCTATTTTTGCGCGACAACGGCAAAAACGTCCCTGCGTCGCTGTTATTTTAGCTCGGTAATTTTACGAGTTCGTTTTATGCGGGTAAGAGAGGCTGCCTTTAAGCTCTTTGCGTCTATTAAACACAGCCTGCGCGATAAATTTTAAAGTGCGGGTAAAATTCTAACTCGCGCAAATTTTAAATTTCAAAATTTGTCGAAAAATCAATGCGCGTAAGCGGTAAAATTTAAAAGATTTGTTTGCGTAGTGCGCGTGTAAACGGGTTTTGCATTTATGCTATGAAATTTAGAATTTAAACATAAAGCGCAAGATTTGCTAGCTGAATAAAAGTGTTGAAATTTTAAAATCCGTGCGGCGTTTTGCAAGCTACTTGCTGGGTTCGCCGCGCAAATAAAATTTGGTGGCGATCATCCTTGCTGCCGTTTTGCCACCACTCAAATTAGCTAAGCTTAAAAATAAAATTCGCGCCTAAATGCGAATACGTAGCCTATGAAATTTAAAATTTTAAAGCTCGCGGCAAAACCCGCTGCAAGCGCTGCGGCGTTAAATTTAAAGGTTTAAATTCAGACGAAATCAAAATGAGAAATTTAAAATGACGAAAGATTTTTTTAAAAGGGACCCTCTATTTTTGGCGCCTTTGGCGGGCTTTTCGGATCCGCCGCTACGGGGCGTAGTGAAAAAATTCGGCTGCGACGCGACCGTAAGCGAGATGATAAGTGCAAACGCCCTTGTTTTCGAGGGTGAAAAGACGCTAAAGATGCTCGAAAAAAACGCCGCCGAAACCCCATTTTTTGTGCAGATCGCAGGCAGCGATGCGGAAATTATCAAAAAGGCGGTTTTGCTCATCAATAAATTTGACGGCATCGACGGCATCGATCTAAACTGCGGCTGCCCCGTCCCCAAGGTCGTAAAGCAGGGCGCCGGCTCGGCGCTGCTGCTTGATCTGCCCCGCTTGTCGCGCATGGTTGAGACTATCAAAAAGTATTCGAATAAAAAATTTACGAGCGCGAAGGTGCGGCTGGGCTTCGGCGTCGTGGATATAGAAAATATCGCGCGCGCCGTACAAAGCGCAGGAGCCGATTTTATCGCGATTCATGGCCGCACCAGAGCGGGCGGATACAGCGCGGCGGTGGATTACGGCGCGATCGCAAGAGCCAAATGCGTGCTGCAAATCCCCGTGATCGCAAACGGCGACATAAACTCCGCCAATGCCCCTGCTGTGCGAGGCCTTAGCGGCGCAAACGCGCTGATGATCGGTCGCGCGGTAATCGGCAGGCCGTGGATCTTTCGCGAGATCAAAACGGGCGAGCAGGCAAGCGACGCGCTAAAAAGGGAGGTCGTGCTTTATCATTTCTCCCAAATGCTCGGCCATTACGGTAGCCACGGCGTAGCGATATTTCGCAAGCATCTGCACGAATACTCTAAGGGGCGCGAAAATGCCGCAAGCTTTCGCGAGCAGATCAACCACGTCGCCACCGAGAGCGAAATGACTCGGCTGATCGAGGAATTTTTTAGCTAAATTTAGAATTTTAGGAACTCTGATGATTATTTTAAAAATTATAGCCTGCGCGTTTTCGATGGGTTTTTGCTTGATGTGCATTTCAAGTTTGATGGGTTTTTTGACAGGGCAGATTTTTGACACATCTAGCGTCCGGTTTGACGATCCCTTAGAATGGCTACAGCAGAAGTGCGTATATTTCCTATTTTTGTGGATATTTTTCTGCGGGGTTTGTGCGGTGCTTGCCGCAAAGCTAAAGGATTTTGGTAAGCTCACGGATTTTTTCGTAAATTTATTTTTGCCTACAGCAGCGGTTTGGATACTATCGCCATTTTTAGGGATGATGATTGTGGCGCTGATTGTTTCAGATTTGCATCTTGCCACGTTTTATTCCTCATTGCTTAGCGCATTAATATTTATCGTTCTTTTTATGATCGTCGTAGCCGAGGTCCTAAAGCAGATTTATCCGCCCAAGTCCTAGCGCGCGAAATTTTAAAATTTAGTGCAGAGCTTTTATCTATCGCTTATATCACAGCCTGCGCGTTAAAAGGCGAGGGCGTTAAAATTTAAGGAGAAATTATGGAAAATATCTACATCATAGGCGACGTGCATGGCTGCTACAGATCGCTTTTGGCGTTAATAGAGCAGCTGCCGCATAAATTTGATAGCAAAATTTGCTTTGTGGGCGATCTGATCGACCGAGGCCCTGCGAGCTCGGATGTGGTGGAGCTAGTGCGCACTCGCGGATATGACGCGGTGATGGGCAATCACGAAAAGCGCTTTGTAAGCAACGCAAAAACTGCACTAAGGTGCGCAAAGACGGGCAAATTTACGAGCTCAAATGACCTCTACGCATTTTTTAGCCTGGACGAAAGCTGGCTGTTTAATAACGGCGGTGAAGCGACGCTAGCGTCGTATTATCGTCACGGAGGCGTGAAACAATGCAAGGAGCATCTGCGGTTTGTCTCGCAGCTGCCGATTTACCTAGAGTATGATTTGAGGGACGAAAGCGGTCGCACGCTCGTCGTATCGCACTCCGCAGTGGGTCGCGCGTGGGGGATCAGACACGATGCAGAGCGCGCGAAAAGCTTCGCCGCTCACGTGCTAAGCGGGCGCGGAGATGATAGCGCGAATGATGGAATTTTTAATGTCTATGGGCACACGCCGGTAAAAAAGCCCATCATTACGGAATTTAGCGCAAATATCGATCTGGGGTGCGTTTATAAAAATTATTGGGGCGAGAAGGCGAGGCTTTGCGCGCTGGAATTTCCGTCAAAGAGCATTTTCACGCAGGAGTGCATAGATTTTTGAGTTTGTATCGGGATAGCGCGGATTAAAATTTAAATTGCGTAGGCTGTTTGAAAGCGAAATTTTAGAATTTAAAGGCGCGTTCTTGCAGCGTCCGTCGCGCAGCCAGGTCGCGCTGAAATTTTAAATAATATCCCTTAGCTTACGCGCTTCATACATCCACGCCTCAAGCTCATCCCAGCGCTCGTCACGAATCATCTGCACGCAAAGATCCAGTTCGTTTTTAAAAGCATCGATCGCGCCTAGGAGGTTTGTGCGGTTTTGCTTAAAAATATCGACCCACATCTGCGGCGAGCTCTTGGCGATACGGCTCATGCCCGAGAAGCTGCCGCCGGCTAAATTTATGATATTGCGGCGATTTTCCTCTTTTAGCACGCTGTTTACGAGCGAGTAGCTGATCACATGCGGTAGGTGCGAGATGAGCGCCACGTGGTGATCGTGGCTTTTTGCATCCATAAATACGATCTTCATCCCCGCAAACGAAAAAATTTCTACCGCGCGCTTGACATGCGTTTCGTCCGCGCCGTGATCATCGCAGATGACGACTACCGCGCCGTTTAAAAGCTCTTTAAATGCCGCTTGCGGACCGGAGTTTTCGGTACCTGCCATCGGGTGAGCTGCGATGAAATTTCGTCTGATTTGCGGCGGGCAGCTTTGTAAAATTTTAAATTTCGTGCTTCCCAGATCGATGATCGTCGTTTCACTTCTGCAGTCGCTTAGTTTTTGCAACGTCTCAATAATTGCCTCCACGGGGATTGCAAGAAAGATCGCGTCGCAGCTTTGCTTCATCTGCTCTAGGCTTAAAATTTCATGCACGAGCCCAAGTCTCAGAGCTTCTTTTTCGTTTTCGCGGCTGATGTCGCAGCCATAGACGGCGCTAATGATTTTGGTGCTTTTTAGACATAGCCCAAGAGAGCCGCCGATGAGACCCAAGCCGATAATTCCTATCTTCATAAAATTCCTTTTTGATATATGCAAGTTTTAATTTTAATGTGGTATTATACGCAAATTATTTTCGTTTTTAGGTAAAATTTTATGAAAAAAAGCGTTTTTTTACTCTTAGTAGGCGGGATTTCCGTGGCGTGCGCCGCACAGATCAAATCCATTAAATTCGAAGGTCTTAGGCATCTCTCTCCACAGGTCGCACAGCAAATTTCAGGACTTAAGGTAGGCGATGAGCTTAACGGCGAAAACACCAATGCTGCGATTTCGAAGCTATTTGAGCAGGGCTATTTCAGCGACGTTTATATCAGCGAACAAGGCGGCGCGGTCACTATCAACGTAACCGAAAAACCGACTATCGCTAAGGTCGAGATCAAAAACGTAGTTACCAATGATCGCGATAAGATAAATGAGCTCATCGGCTTGCGTCCGGGTCAGGTTTACGACGAGGTGGCTGCTAAAAAAGCAGAGACCCGCATCAAGCAATACTACGAAGTCAAGGGCTTTTTCGACACCGTGGTGGAATTTTATCCAAAGCCGATCAACGACGATAAATCGGTCATCTTGCTAACGATCGAGGTAAATCGCGGCGAAAATATCATCATCGATAAGGTAAATTTAGTAGGCGCAGACAAGCTCGACTATGACGATATAGAGCCATCCGTTGCTAATAAAGAACGCGAGACGCTGGGCTGGATGTGGGGCTTTAATGATGGTAAGGTAAAAACCGCCGAGCTTCCTAACGACGCAAATAGAATTCAAGAAGAATATTATAAAAAAGGCTACTTAGACGCACAGGTTTCGGCGCCGCTACTTAATGCCGATATGGATAATTACACTGCCGATCTTACCTACTATATCAGCGAGGGCGAGCAATATACCGTAAGCTCCGTAGATATCGAGTATCCTGCAGATATAATCAAGCTTGATAAAGAAAAAGTTTTGGACGATTTTAAGCTTCAAAAGGGCGATACGATGAATTCCGAGCGTTTGCGCCGCGATATGAATACGCTAGAGACTTTAGTCGCGGATCAGGGATACGCCTATGTGCGCATCGTGCCTAAGACTAAGCAGGACAAAGAAGCTCGCACGGTCGCTATCACGTATCAGGTTATCCCGGAGGATAAAGTCTATATTAGAAACGTAACGATTTCGGGTAACGATAAGACCGAGGACAAGGTCATCCGTCGCGAGATGTATCTGACCGAGGGAAATTTATATAGCAAAACCGACTACAACGATTCGTTAAATTCTTTAAAACGCACGGGGTATTTCGATGAGGTGGAGATTAAAGAAAACCGCGTTTCTAACGATCAGATCGATCTTGAAGTCGCAGTCAAAGAAGCTCCTACAGGCTCTATCACGGGTGGTATCGGATATGGCAGCGAGGATGGAATTTTACTTAGCGGCGGTATCAGTGATCGCAATGTATTTGGCACCGGTCTTCACGGCGCATTCTCGGTCGAAAAGAGCGACGATCAGTTAAGCGGACGCTTGAGCTTAACCAATCCTAGAGTATTTGATTCTGAGTATAGCTTGGGCGGATCGATCTTTGCCAACGACTATGACTGGGACGATTACGATGAGAAATCTTACGGATTTTCAATTACGGGCGGTCGCAAGATCGGGCGCAATACCGATGTAAGCCTTACGTATTATCTCGAAAAGAGCGAGATTAAGGGCCTAAACGAATATTACGCCAAAGCAGGCTATCTAGATGGCAAGAATTTAAAAAGCTCGATTATCCCGTCTATCACATACAACAGCACCGATGATTATTACTTGCCAAGAAGCGGTATGATCGCAAGTGCTAGCTTGGAATACGCGGGTCTTGGCGGCGATATGGACTACACCAAGGCGCGAGGATCGTTTAACTACTATTTTGGCTTGCGAGATTATATCGATCACGACATTATCTTTAGATACAAAGCTGCAACGGGCTATATGTGGGAAGGTAATAAAAAGATCCCGATCAACGAAAAGCTATTCCTGGGCGGAATGAAAAGCATTAGAGGCTACGAAGGTCGCAGTATCCCGAAAAAAGAGATCTGTTTAAATGCAAATAATTGCCGCTATATCGAAACGGGCGGTATGCAGAGTTTCAATAACTCCTTTGAGCTAAGCTTTCCGGTAGTTGATAGGCTTAAAATGCGCTTTGTAACGTTTTTTGACTACGGAATGATCGGCGATCATGATTGGAATGAGGAGGAGCGCTATAGCACGGGCGCCGGTATCGAGTGGATGACGCCGATGGGGCCTTTGCAGTTATACTTCGTTAAGCCGCTTAATAAAAAGCCGCACGACGACACAAATAGCTTCGAATTTAGTATCGGCGCTAGATTTAATTAAACGCGGCAATTGCGAACATTAAGGCGTGCGTAGAATTTTCTACCGCACGCCTTAAAATTTAGTAACGCTGCAATTTTGACTTTTCTTGTCGCGCTAATTTGCAGCCGAATTATTGTAGGCGGGTTGAGCTAAATTTTAATTGGAATTCCGCTCGGCTTAGGATGAAATTTAAACGCGTAGCTTGCTTTGAATTTTTTAGAATTTTATTTATCAAGATAGTTTATAATTTCATTCGTATGGTAAAATTTTAAGCACAAGAGTTCTAAAAAATCAATACAAGCCATTAGCATAATTTAAAGAAATTCTATATTGAAATTTTAAAGATTACGATATAGACGATAAACGCCGCTTTGTTGTGCGCGGAATTTCACTGCATAGGATTTAGCGTGCCACTGAATTTTAAAGCTCATAAATTTTGAGATTATAAAATCGCGAGAATTTAATATTTTAAATCGCCTCGTAAATCTCTAAACATTTGCGTTAAATTTTACCTCGCTTTACCGATAATTTAAGTTAAGCTTGTAAAATCGCGCTCTAAAATCATATCAAAGGCTCTTTTATGCGTAGAAATGGCAATGGAACGAAGCTTAAAATTTTAATATTTCTTATTATAATATGCGCTTTGGTTTATGGAATCTTTAGAATTTTTACCTCGCCTAAATTTGAAAAAAATCCTCCGCAAATTGCGCTGGAAAATGAAATTTATTGGAATTTAACCTCGCCTTTGAAGATTAAAATTTCAGATGATACCGGCATTAAGCTCGTTCGCGTTAATTTAAACGACGGAGCCAGCACGATACCGTTACTAAATGAGGAGCTGAACGTTCCGCAAACTACGCTAGAGCTTGCCGTGCAATTTCCTAAAAATTTGATGCTTAATAAAGATAAAAACTACAAGCTTGAGGTTTTTGCAAACGACATTAGCTCGTGGAATTTTGCGCAAGGAAATAAGAGCGTAAAAACGGCAAATATAATAATAGATGACAAAAAGCCCCTCATAAATATCATCAATCAATCCTATAAAATTACCAAAGGTGGTAGCGCCGTGGTTGTATTTTCGGCAAAAGATGAGCGCCTAAACGAAGTCTATGTCAAAACCAACTATGGCAAAATTTTTAAAGCAATTCCTTTTGTAAAAGAGGGTTATTATGCATCTCTCGTAGCGTGGCCTGCAAATTTAGAGGAATTTCGCGCAGAAGCGGTCGCCACTGATCGTGCAGGCAATGAAAGCATTTCGCAGATAAAATATTTTTATCAGGACAAAAAATATAAAGTCTCTACTATCAAGCTAAATCCGGGCTTCATTAACGGCAAAGTAAGTGATCTGGCTAGCCAATATGCGCAGAATTTTAACTCGATGAGCGATTTGGAGAAATTTAAATTCGTAAACGAAACTCTGCGTAAGAAAAACGGAGATGATCTGCACGCTGCTACTAGCGCGGTGCACGAGGATAGAATAAATGGATTTGAGCTAAAGCCTTTTTATCCGCTTGCTAAAGGCGCAGCGGTAGCAAGCTTTGCCGATCATCGGATATTTTTTATGAACGACGAACAGGTAAGTGAGTCTTGGCATATGGGGCTTGATCTAGCAAGCGTTGCAAACGCCGATATCAAAGAGAGCAACTATGGCAAGGTGGTTTTCGCGCAGGAAAACGGAATTTTCGGATTAAATTTAGGAATTTACTACGGCTTTGGATTGTACGGCATCTACGGACACTGCTCGGCGACGCAGTTAAGTGTGGGCAGCGACGTAAAGCCGGGCGATATTCTAGCGCAGACGGGCTCAAGCGGCTTTGCTTTCGGAGATCATCTGCATTTTGGTATCGTAGTTCAGGGTGTGGACGTAAGACCCGAGGAGTGGATGGATCCTAAGTGGATGAAAGATAACATTACCGATGTCTTAGAATCGTCCAAAAAAGTAATAGAAAAAGGTAAGTAAATTTTAAAATTTTCGCTATAATGCGCGGGTTAATGAAAACGAGGATAGAAATGAGACAGACAACGATAGCTAAGAAAGTCCATAACGTCGGCATCGGGTTGCACAAAGGTGAGCCTATCAGACTTACGTTAGAGCCTTTAGAGGCAGGCAGTGGAATCGTATTTTATAGAAGTGATCTTGGCATTAGTTTTAAAGCCGAGCCGAAAAACGTCATAAATACGCAGATGGCAACCGTCGTAGGAAATGAGAAGGGCTATATATCAACAATAGAGCATCTAATGAGCGCCATTAATGCCTATGGTATTGATAATATCCGTATCATCGTCGATGCTAATGAAATTCCTGTGATGGACGGAAGTTCGGCGAGCTTTTGTATGCTTTTGGATGAGGCGGGAGTAAGAGAGCTTGACGCTAATAAAAAAGCTCTCATCATCAAGCGTGCCGTAGAAGTTCGCGAGGGAGATAAGCTCGTACGGCTGAGTCCTAGCAAGAGCCCGAAATTTGATTATACAATTAAATTTAGCCATCCGCTCATCGGCACTCAGCACCATGTTTTTGAATTTAGCAAGAAATCCTACGTCAAAGAAATTTCGCGCGCCAGAACTTTTGGGTTTTTGAAAGATGTGCAAGCGCTGCGCTCTATGGGCCTAGCTCTAGGCGGCAGCTTGGAAAATGCCGTCGTAATCGATGAGAATAAAATTTTAAATCCCGAGGGATTGCGCTTTGAAAACGAGTTTGTTCGCCATAAAATTTTAGACGCAATCGGCGATTTGGCACTGGTGGGCGCTCCGATTTTGGGCGATTATACGGCGTTTGCGGGAAGCCACGATCTAAATCATAAACTCACTTTGGCAGTCCTTGCCGATGCGAAAAATTTCGAGCTAGTAGATCTTACCGCCGAGGTTGTGCGCGAATATCAAAAAGTCTTTGCTTAAGGCTGCAAAATCAAAGAGGTTGAAATTCTAATTGCCGCCCTTAGCGCTCCATGCTTGCTCGGTGTGTATGAAAACGGCGCTAAGATAGCGGAATTTGCAAGCGTTGAAGGCGAAAAAGCCGATAACTTTCTGATCTGCAAATTTAGCGAAATTCTAAAAACTTATAAAATCAAAGAGCTCATCTACGCAAATACTCCCGGCAGCTTCATGGGCATGAAGGTAAGCTATGTGATTTTGCGCACGCTTAGCATCGCTCTTGATGTGCCGCTATACGCAATCAGCGGCTTTGAGCTAAGCGGCTTCGGGCCGATCAGAGCGAATAAAAACTTCAGCTACGTTTACGAGTGCGGAGAAATCAAAATGAAAAAATGCGCTCCGGCCGCGCTATCTTTGCCGCAGGATTTATCGGTTTTAAATAAAAGCGATGATATACTTCCAAATTACATCATAGAAGCGGTTTAGGAGAGAGCTTGATTATAAGAATTCCTGCGACGAGCGCAAATTTAGGCCCCGGTTTCGACGCGCTCGGCCTTAGCCTAGGGCTATTTAACGAAGTAGAGATTACCGAGCAGAAGTTTTTTTGCGTATCGCTTAGCGGTGAGGGCAGCGACAGAGCGTGGTTAAAAAAGGGCAACGCTTTTTTGAATATTTTCAATGAAATTTACAGAAAACTAGGCGGCGGGCAAGAGATAAATTTTAAATTTGCTTTTCACAACAACATCCCGTTTTCGCGGGGACTGGGCAGTAGCTCTGCCGTGATCGTAGGTGCTATCGCAAGCGCTTATAAAATTTGCGGTTTTGAGATCGATCGCGCTAAAATTTTAAACGCGGCGCTGGAATATGAAAATCACCCTGATAATATCGCACCCGCGACGCTCGGCGGCTTTGTCAGCAGCGTCGTGGACGGCAAGACGGTTCGCACGCAAAAATGCGAAATTTCGCAAGATCTGCAAGCCGTCGTCGTTATCCCCGATACGCCGATGCCTACGAATGAATCTCGCGGCAAGCTGCCTAAGAGCTTTTCGATCAAAGATTGCGTTAGCAACCTCTCGCACGCGGCGTTTCTAACCGCTTGCTTTATGCAACGCGACTACGACAGCTTGCGCTACGCCTGTATCGATAAGATGCACGAGCAGATGCGCATGGGTGTGCTTCCGCAGCTTTTTAAAGTGCGCGAGATCGCCTATGATAACGGCGCGCTTATGAGCTCGCTCTCGGGAAGCGGCTCAAGCTTTTTAAATTTAGCCTACAGAGCCGACGCCGCAAAGCTTAAAGCCTGCCTTAGCGAAAATTTTAAAAACTTCCGCGTCGAAATTTTAGAGATCGACAACGGCGGCTTTAATATTGACTAAGAAAAATAAAGATATAATCGCATGAGCGAACCGATTAGGATGTGCGTTATTTGCAGGGGGCGCTTCGCCAAGCGCGAGCTCCACGCCTTTTTGCAAAATTTTAAAAATATAAGCTCAAACAGACAATTTTATATTTGCGACGGTTGCATAAATCAAAAAGAGAAAATTTCAAAATATCTATCTAAATTTGCGTCTAGTGCAGATTTGGGACATATCAAGGAGAGGGTTTTAAATGGGTGTTCTGATTAAAGATATCGCGGACGAGCTTGGATACGCAAGCAAAGAGATAATCGAAAAAGCGCAGGAGATGGGCTTTAAAAAGGTAAAAACCGCGTCGAATAAAGTAAGCGAGGAAGAAGCTGCCGCTATTTACGATTATATCCAGACGGGAATTTTGCCGGGGAAAAAGTCAAAGCCCGCAAAGAAAAGCTCTGAAAAAGCGCAAGAAGATGAGAATAAGCCCGCTAAAAAACAGAGCGAAACTAAAAAAACTGCTAAAAAAGAGAACCTTAAAAAGGTGGAAAGCTTAAAAGCTTCCGAATCCAAAGAGTCCGCGCATAGCGCCAAAGAGCCTAGCGACGAAAAAGCGCGTACGCAAGAGCCCGAGGTAAAAACCGAAAAATCTCAAAATCAAAAAGAAGAAATTTCCGCCGCCGCGCAGGAGAAAGAGGAGAAGCAAAACACCGCTTCAAAGCCTGCGCCGGTGCAGATAAATAGCGGCGATAGCATCGCTAGCGAGAGCTTGCAAAAGCGTCGCGGCTTAGTCATCGTCAAAAAGAAAAAGGAAGTTCAAGCCCCGGCGGCACAAGATAGAGCTGAACCTAGGCGCGAAAAGATAAGTGCGAGCCTAGAGGCGATCTTTTCAAATGCCGAACTAAATTTGAAAAAGAAAAAGATCGAAAAGAAAAAAGCTCCCGCGGCTAAAAAAGAGGACGCCCTTAAAATCGACATCATTCCTGATCACGAGATGGCGGATATCGTAATCGAGGACGAAGACGTCGTGGTAATGCCCGATTTCACCGTCAAACCGATCCAAACCGAAAACCGCACCAAAAGTAAAAACCAACCCAATATTTATCGCGCCTCGCAGAATCAAATTTTTAGCAGCGAAGGTGGCATAAGTCGCGGCGGTCGCAAAAAGCATAAAAAAGCTCCTCGCGAGCAGGGTAGCGAAATCGTAAGCTCTGTAAATATCCCAAAAGAGATTCGCGTCTATGAGTTCGCCGATAAGATCAAAAAGCAGCCTAGCGAGATCATCGGCAAGCTATTTGCGCTTGGGATGATGACGACGAAAAACGACTTTTTGGACGAGGACGCGATAGAAATTTTAGCAAGCGAATTCGGTATCGAAGTAAATATCATCGATGAGTCGCAGGAGTTTGATTACATCAAGGCCTACGAGGACAGCGAAGGCGAAGAAAATTTAATCGCTAGAGCGCCTGTCATCACCATTATGGGACACGTCGATCACGGCAAAACGAGCCTGCTAGATTACATCCGAAACTCGCGCGTCGCAAGCGGCGAAGCGGGCGGCATCACGCAGCACGTAGGCGCGTATATGGTCGAAAAAAACGGCAGGAAGATCACCTTCATCGACACTCCTGGTCACGAGGCCTTTACTTCGATGAGAGCGCGCGGAGCCGAGGTTACCGATATCGTAATCATCGTAGTGGCCGCAGACGACGGCGTCAAGCCTCAGACTAAGGAGGCTATAGCGCACGCCAAGGCGGCAAACGTGCCGATCATCATCGCGATAAATAAAATGGACAAGCCTAATGCTAATCCCGATCTCGTAAAAACTGGGCTTGCAGAGCTTGATATCATGCCTACCGAGTGGGGCGGCAGCTACGAGTTCGTGCCGATCTCCGCAAAGACGGGCGACGGGATAGAAAATTTATTAGAGATCGTGCTTTTGCAAGCCGATCTTTTGGAGCTCAAAGCCGATCCTAGCAAGCAGGCTAAAGCAACCATCATCGAAAGCTCCCTTCAAAAAGGTCGCGGCGCCGTTGCCACCGTCATCGTGCAAAACGGCACCCTACGCGTCGGCGATACCGTCGTAGCAGGCATCGCGTACGGCAAGGTGCGCGCGCTTAGCGACGATAAGGGCAGGGCGCTAAAGCAAATTTTACCGGGCGAATGCGGCGTCATCATAGGCCTTAGCGAGGTTCCGGGAGCCGGCGAGACGCTGATCGGCGTTTCAAGCGATAAAGAAGCGCGCGAGTACGCAAGTAAAATTTACGAGCATCAGCGCCAAAAAGAGCTTAGCAAATCGACCAAGGTCACCATCGACGAGCTAAGCGCCAAGATCGCCGAAGGCTCGCTAAAAAGCCTGCCTGTGATTGTCAAAGCCGACGTTGCGGGCTCGCTGGAGGCTATCAAAGCAAGCCTTGAAAAGCTCCGCAACGACGAGGTCAAGGTCGATATCATCCACAGCGGCATCGGCGGTATCACGCAAAACGACATCGCCTTAGCAAGCGCCAGCGAAAACTGCGTGATCTTGGGCTTCAACGTCCGTCCTACGGGCGAGATCAAAGAGCTTGCCAAGGAGCGCGGCGCGCAGATTAAGACCTACAACGTCATCTATAATCTAATCGACGATATCAAGGCGCTTTTGAGCGGTCTTATGAGCCCGATCATCAGCGAGGAGGCCTTGGGTCAAGCCGAGATTCGTCAGGTCATCAATGTGCCTAAGATCGGGCAGATCGCGGGCTGCATGGTTACCGACGGGCTCATCGCTCGCGGCGCGAAGATCCGCGTCATCAGAGAGGGCGTCATCGTTTTCGAGGGCAACGTCAGCTCGCTCAAGCGCTTCAAAGACGACGCTAAAGAGGTTGCCAAGGGCTTCGAGTGCGGCGTAGGCATCGAGGGCTACGACGATATGCGCGTGGGCGATTTTATCGAAAGCTACAAGCAAAAAGAGGAGCAGGCTACGATCGATTAATGCTCGCGAAATCCGCGTGAGCATTCGCTTCGTTTGCACGGCTTGCGGCTAAATTTTAAGCTTCGATCGCGCCTTGAAATTTTATGCTCGCAGAATTTGGGCGTGAAATTTCGCCTTTTAAATTTAGCGGCGGAATGTGCGAATAAAGCTTTAAATTTTGTCGGTTTCTGCGTGAGGCTCTGCCGCGTAGCGTCAGTTTTGAAATTTTAATGTTTAGATTTTTCTTGCAGCGCGTCTTTGCGATTAAATTTTATTTGACGCCGCTTGCTGATCGCAGTTTTTCCGCGCGACTTAAATTTTAAATTTAATCGCAAAGTTGAAATTTTAAAGCGGCAAAATTTAGATCTCGCGCAGCATCGAAGCGTTTCTAAAATTTAAGATAAATTCTAAATCGGCGCAGTGTGCGGCAAAATAGCGACGCGGAGAACGGCACGGTGCAAGCGGCGCAAAATGAGACCGCAACGGCGTGCGGTGTCATTGCGGCGCTGTCAAAAGACGGCAACGGATATCGTAAATAGCGACGCAGTAAGCGAGCGTAGCGCAAAGAGGGTGCCACCGCGCACCGTATTATTGCGGCGCCAAGACGGGTAGTGCGGCAGCAATATAGCGCCGTGGCGAGCAGAGTACGGCGCAGAATAGCACCGCGTCTTGGCGCGGAAATATTTCTGCTGTAGCGGTGAGGCTATGCGATGAGCTTCCGTACGCGAGCCATAAATTTTATGCGATCTGCGTTTGAAATTTAAGCGCGAAGCGCGCGGGCTAAAATAATTTCAAAGCAGGGCTTGCGCCTTTTAAAATTTAAGAGCGAAATTTTAAAAAGTGCGGCGCCGTTTGCAATACCAGCGCGCAGCAAACCGCTTAGAATTTAAATGGACGTTCCGACGCATCGCAAGCCGCGTCAAATTTAAACAGACCGCGTCGCCGCAGGACGGATATTTCGCAACGCCGAAGTGGAATAGAATTCCGCATCGTCATGCCCAAGCGAAATAAAATTTCGCGTCGCTGAAAGACGCGAGATAAAATTCTATATCGCCGCAAGACGGACGCTCCGCTGCGACAAAGCAATAAAATTCCGTCATCGCAAGACGCAAAATAAAATTCCATCGCCGCGCAATCTGCGGCGATTTAAGATAGCGAGGTAAAGATGAATCCGACCGAACTCAGAAGACTTCGCACGCAAAGCGTGCTAAAGCAGCTCATCCCCGAAGCGCTCGCGAGCCTAGAGGACGAGCTTTTGCGCGGGCTGTGCGTCACCGACGTGGAGTGCAAGCGCGGGCGCTACGACGCGTTCGTGTATCTGGATAAAAACGCCTTCGACGAGCGCGAGCAGGAATTCGTGCTCGAAAAGCTCGGCCGCGTGGCGAGATATTTGCAAAACTTCTGCGCCGAGGCGGAGGGCTGGTACCGCTGCCCCGCGTTTCACTTCAAATTCGACGACCGCTTGGAGTATCAAAACAAAATGGACGATCTTTTTGACAAAATAGAGGAGGAGCTGCGCAAAAATGGTTGATTTAGAGGCTTTAGCGCGCGAGTGCGGCGTGCAGCTTTACGACGTGGAGACGGTGAGCGAAAACGGCAGAACGATTTATCGCATCAGCATCACGAAAGCGGGCGGCGTGGGCCTAGACGACTGCGAGCGGCTATCGCGGCTGCTTTCGCCGATTTTCGACGTGGAGCCGCCGCTTGAGGGCGAATGGACGCTAGAGGTCGGCTCGCCTGGGCTTGAGCGCAAGCTAAGCAAGCCGCAGCATTTCGCAAACTCCGTGGGCGAGCTCGTGCGCCTAAGTCGCACGGACGGGCAGAAGCTAAGCGGCGAGGTGCTTGGCTGCGAAGACGGCGTGCTTAGACTGCGCACGGACGGCGGCGAGGTAGGCGTGCGACTTGACGAGATCAAAAAGGCGCGAACCTACGTGCAGTGGTAGCGGCGCGGATTTTAAAGCTCTGCGCGCAGATTTGAAATTTTGCGAATGAAGCTTTAAAATTTACCGCGCGGGATTTGTGAGTTTGAAATTTCAGCTCCGAATTTTGAGGTTTAAATTTTAAAATTGCCTTTAAATTTTGTCGCTCTTAGCTGTTCTTAGC